>NZ_JBIPCM010000006.1:0-308060 GCF_044007415.1 Flavobacterium sp. FlaQc-28 | reverse complement strand
CTTTTCCAGCTGTTCCTTGAGGACCTTGCGCTCCAATTTCTCCTTTTGCTCCGTCAGTTCCTTTTGGTCCTGTTAAGTTAGAAGTAGTAAAACTTGATCCATCAGTATACGTAATTGTAAATGTTCCGTTTCCATTATCAACTGTAGTTGTGATTCCTTTTCCAGCTGTTCCTTGAGGACCTTGCGCTCCAATTTCTCCTTTTGCTCCGTCAGTTCCTTTTGGTCCTGTTAAGTTAGAAGTAGTAAAACTTGATCCATCAGTATACGTAATTGTAAATGTTCCATTTCCGTTATCAACTGTAGTTGTAATTCCTTTTCCAGCAGTTCCTTGAGGACCTTGTGCTCCTGTATCTCCTTTTATAGCTGCTAAATAATCCGTAATAGTTGCCGTTGTATTATTGGTCGTTTCCTTCCAAATTTCAAAAGCTGATTTTCCAGCAATTCCTTGCGCTCCTGTTAAATCAGAAGTCGTGAAAGTTGATCCATCAGTATATGTAATTGTAAACGTTCCGTTTCCATTATCAACTGTAGTTGTGATTCCTTTTCCAGCTGTTCCTTGAAGACCTTGCGCTCCTGTATCTCCTTTTATAGCTGCTAAATAATCCGTAATAGTTGCTGTTGTATTATTGGTCGTTTCTTTCCAAATTTCGAAAGCTGATTTTCCATCAATACCATTTGTTCCTGCAATTCCCTGTGCTCCTGTTAAGTTAGAAGTGGTAAAAGTTGATCCATCAGTATACGTAATTGTAAACGTTCCGTTTCCATTATCAACTGTAGTTGTAATTCCTTTTCCAGCTGTTCCTTGAAGACCTTGCGCTCCTGTATCTCCTTTTATAGCTGCTAAATAATCAGTAATAGTTGCTGTTGTATTATTGGTCGTTTCTTTCCAAATTTCAAAAGCTGATTTTCCATCAATACCATTTGTTCCTGCAATTCCCTGTGCTCCTGTTAAGTTAGAAGTGGTAAAAGTTGATCCGTCAGTATACGTAAATGTAAACGTTCCGTTTCCATTATCAACTGTAGTTGTAATTCCTTTTCCGTTAGTTCCTGCTACACCAGTATCACCTTTTACAGCTGCTAAATAGTCTGTAATTGTTGCTGTATTATTTTTAGTTATTTCTTTCCAAATTTCATAGGCAGATTTTCCATCAACACCATTGGTTCCAGGAATTCCTTGCGGACCTGATGCTAAATTTATTGTAACTGGCAGGCCTTTTTCATTTGTATAAGTGATCGTACCGTTTTTATTGTCTACCAAAGTTGTAATAGTCTCCGTATCAGCACTTCCCATACGGTACCATTTATCTGTATACCAGTAATAGTAGCCTGGAACAATATCACTGATTGTCTGCGTATTAAAAACCAAAAGACTGTTTACATTACCACCTGCAATAGTCGTTTTGTCTAATGTACTGGTTAATGAAACTCTAGGTATAAGTATACCTTTATTTGTTGCTGCAACATCAAGCTGTGTTGAAGCGTTAGGAAGTGAAGTTCCAATACCTACTTGTGCATGACTCCAAAAACTCAATCCTAAAAGGAATAAAAAGTAATAATTTTTCATAAAAAATCTTTTAAAAACGATTAACCTTAATAAGAACTAATTCAAATGAAAAAATTGAACACTGCTAATTCTCATTTCACTGATCATAAATAGGTTGTTTTTTAAGATTTGGGGAACCTCTAAAAAATAAACTGATCTTACATCTATCTGGGGGCAAATGTAAAAGACTAAAAATCAAAAAATTGTAGAACCCTTAACCTTGCCTTGTAGAACTTTTTCTACAGAAAAAACATGCAAAAAACACAAAAAACAAGTAGCAATTGATAATTACAATGTTATAAACAAACACTCTTAAGAAACTAGATTTCTTAAAAAAAGCCCATTACCATACACTGCTGTTTAATTGTTAAAAGCAGAATTAAAAAACCGTATTTTTTAGTGAAGACCTTCGTAAATTGAAGGATAGATATTAGAACAAATAAATATTTGTTTGTTTGGCTTTACAGCATTGCTTTCTAGCCTGCCATATTGTAAGATGCGGTACAGATTAATTTGAAAGATTGTTTTGATCGATCTTCGATAGAAGCATTTGGTGCTTTCTTTTTTAATGCTTCAATTCCTTTATCTCGAGAAAATCTATCTTTAAACATTTTACTTACTCCAATAATTTTTCCGTTGAATGCTTTCAGATTAAAGTAAGTTTCATTGTTTCGAGATGTCTTTCTAAAAAACTTCACATTATCTTGCGAATTGCGCCTTACAGATTCAATTCCTTTAAAGCACATTAATTTTCTTGTATAAACTCCGCTGCTTAAAATAACCTTTCCTTTATTGTCTATAAAATCAAACTGAAATTCTCCATTTGTTTTTTTATTAATTACAAATTTTTCCATTTTAAAAACTAATCTTTTCTCTTTGTTGCTAATAAATTTAAATTGTAAATCATTTTTAATTAATCGTTAAAAATGATTTTAAAAGTTGTTCCTTTTCCTACCTGACTTTCAACTGTAACCCTTCCGTTCATTGATTCAATCTGGTTTTTTGTAATGTATAAGCCTATTCCATTTGCCTTTTCGTGCTTATGAAATGTTTTATACATTCCAAATAATAAATGACCATATTTTTTAAGATCGATTCCCAAACCATTATCCTTTATCGTCAATACCTTTTTCTCATTTTCTATGAAAAAGTTAAATTCGATTACCAAAAATTTGTCTGGATTCGCATATTTTATTGCGTTCGTACATAAATTTTGCAATACGCTTTCGAGATAAGCAGGATTAAAATTAATCACAGCATCCTCTGGGATGTTGTTTATAATTGTTGCATTATTTCGATGGCTGTAAGCGCTGACAATGTTAAGCACCCTGTTTAAATAAACATTCAAATTCAAGGGTTCTACAGCAATTTCTGTATTATTTTGAATGTTGACTATTTGCGATAGATCTTCAATTGTTCGATTTAAATCATTTGAAACCATTCGCAGATACTTTATTGTTTCTCGCTTCTCGGCAAAATTTTCTTCTAAATCAATCATATCCAGAAGCAGTTTAAAATTTCCTGCATGCGAATTCAGATTATGAGATGCTATGTGCGAAAAATTCAGCAGTCTGTCATTCTTTTCACTAAACAGCTCCATTCTTTCTTGCAGCTCTAATTCTTTTCTTTTTTGCGATGAAATATCAGTATGCGTTCCAATTACTTTCAACGGTTTACCATTTTCATCACGCTGAATCACTTTACCTCTGTTTAAAATCCATTTATAATTTCCATTTAATGTTAATACCCGATGAAAGTTTTCATAAAAAGGGGTATTATTTTCGAAGTGATTATGTAAAGCTGTGAAATATTTATCAAGATCTTCTGGATGTATAATTTCATTCCATCGTTCTGGAGAATCAATATTTTTTACAGATTCTAGTTCCAATATTTTTATAGACTGCGGCGAATAAAAAACGGTATTCTCTTTAATATCCCAATTCCAAACCCCAGAAGTCGATGTTTCAAGAGCAAATTTGAAACGTTCCTCAGAAATTTTAAGTTTCGTTTCTAATGTTTTCAACTCTGTTACATCAGCAATTCTTCCATATAAAACCAATGTTCCATCGCTGTTTGTTTCTTTTTTTGATGAAACCTTAAACCAGCATAAACCTTTCATAGGCAATTGCACTCTGAAAACCGAATTCCATTTTTTCCCCTTTTTTAAAGAATCAATTAAAGACTTCCTTACCGAGTTCCTGTCCTCTTTATGAACTCTGTCATAAACAGAAAACATGGTATTGGTAACCAATTCATCAGATAAAATTTCAAACATTCTATATGCAGAATCAGTAACAAAAGGCAAAGCACAATCGTTTTGCGGCGAAATCGTCAAAACAAAAAGCGCATCTTCCATTTCATCAAACAATTTAGATTTCAATTCATTAATTGTTTTATTTTTTCTTGCTTTATAAAAGTCGAATTCCATGATCTAGTATTTAGTAGTTTATGACTAATAAAAACCTGATTACAGTTTCTTTTTAGTCAACAGTAAGGCATTTGGGTATTAAGTATGGTTTCTTCAAAATGAAGATTTAACTGATTTAATATTTGTGATCGTACATTTGAAGTATCAAGTAAAAAAACATCATCCAAATCAATCAATACATTTGATATTCGTTTATTAAAAGAACAAACAACCAGTGGAATTCCTTTTCCGTATACTCTTAAAAAATCAAGGAAATCTTCTTCTGTGTAAACAACAAATACAATTGCTGCATAAACATCTAATTCGTCATTTAGGCTCCTGAAATCTCTACAGATATCAAGCATCAAAACGTCTTGAAATTTGCATTTTAAAAATTTTGAAAAACATTTTTGATTGCCATATATAAGTGCTCTTTTCTTTATCATCATCATTACATTTTTACAATCAAATTTTTCTTAAAAAATTCAATCAAGTTAAAAACCGCATCCTATAACATCATAAAAAACTTCACAGCATAAAAAAATTGAAAGGAGAGATTTCTTGAATTCAATTACCACAACGAAATTCATTCAATTCATATCACACACACATTCTCTCTCCCCTAAATTCTTACATCGTCAATTCTAATTTTCTTTAATTAAATGAACAACTCAATGTTGATCAAACGGCTGTTCTCCAAAAACAAAATTGACTTAAATGTTAAATTCCAAAAAACATAAACAATACTGCCAGCATCAAAAAAAATCATTCCTAAAAACAGAAAATTGGGCGTAAATAATTTTAAAAAACATTTTTCAATATTGTCTTTTTTTATTCTCCAATTCTCTTGTCTCTTCCTGACAATACAAAAATACTCCCAATAAAATCAATAGCTTATAGAATATTGACCATCCTCTTGTAGAATTATTTCTACAAGGAAAACGAGATTTAAATCGAAACTTTTCTGCAAAAAAAAACAGGGATTTAAAAATCCCTGTTTTTCTTAATACTTTATAATGTCTAAATAATTGAATATTAGCTATTCGTCGTAATACAACTGAAAAAACCGAATTAAATCAGCCAGATTATCAATCTCCAGCTTTTCAAAAATTCTGTTTTTAAAAGTACTTACTGTCGTTTTTTTTATGTTCAACAATTCTAAAATTTCCAGATTTCCGTATCCTTTTATTAGTAATTGTGCCACCTCAATTTCTCTATTCGACAAAAGATCCAGCGGATTTGTCGGCTTTTTAGTGATATACGAATCCAGAATCCTGTCTTTAACATTCTGCGTAAGATATTTTCCAGAAAGCATCATCGAATTGATGGCATTTTTCATTTCCTCTTCAGAAGTTTCTTTATTTAAATAACCAGATGCTCCGGCATTTAAATATTGCATAAATATTTTCATCGTAGGCCGAAAATATTAAGATTTTAATATCGGGCTGAATTGCTTTTATTTCAGACAATACATTTATACTGTTACCATCTGGAAAGTTTACATCTAAAATCAATAAATCGATCTTAACTTCATTTAGTTTAGTAAATATATCTTTAAAATTCCCTGCCATATAAATTGCTGCATTTAAAAACAGCTCTTTTATAATTAGGGAAACTCCTTGTCTAACCACACTATGATCATCGGCAATTAAAAAACTATAGCTATTTGATGATTTCATTTGTATTTGAATAAATTATTTTTTTAGTAGATTTGGTTCTTTACTTATCAACCATCGGTATGTAAAACACCTATCGACGATTTTTTTATTTGCATTTTAAACTAAATTTAAAATCAAATTGAAACTAACTTTCGTCCCATTTCCTTGCTTACTTTCAACATTTATTGCTCCGCCAAATAATTCAACAATTTCTTTACAAAGATTCAAACCTAAACCAACTCCTAAATCATTTACTTTTCCAGAAACTGTTCCTTGATAATAAAGTTCAAAAATATTCTTCAAATCATTTTCAGAAATTCCGCTTCCATTATCCTGAATCGCTACTTTTAAGTTAAGCTTTTTGTCTCCAGCTTTTTCAGCATCTATTGCAATCGCTATGAGTCCTTCTTTTGTAAATTTATTGGCATTACCAATTATATTATAAAAAAGCTGATGAATTTTTACAGCATCCGAAAAAACTTCATAATCAGCTAAATTTGATGTAACCGCAATTTTGTTTCCTTTGCTTTCAACTAATGAACCCATTGACGAAACAATCTGATTTATCTCTGTTTTTAACTGAAAATTATTATTGTTTAATTTCAGCAAACGATTTTCATCTTTAGAATACTCTAAAATTTGGTTCGCTAACAAAAGCAGCGAATTTGTTGTAAATTGAATGGATTGAAAAGTTTCTTTTATTTCGGCATCTTTTATCGAAGAACTGATCATTTTACTGTAAATAGAAATTAAACTCAACGGAGATCTAATTTCATGACTGATCATTCCCATAATTCTATTTTTAAAGTTTAAACTTTCTTTAATTTGAGCTTGAGCAATTGTCAATCGTTTTTCATATTGAAATGCCATTCTAGTAAAGTAGAAAATGGTAATCGATATTATAAGCATTAAAACAATTAAGACTGCGAGTGTATAACTTCTGGCAATTTTATTAGAATCGTACTGATTTTGCAGCTGTTTTTGAGTGCTCTCCTGAAGAGCGTTTAATGACTTATTATAAACTGGCATTATTTCGCTCTCTAAAGCTAATAGTTTATTATTAAGCTCCGTTAATTTCGAATCTTGATTTTTTAAGCTCTCAAAATGTTTTTTCAAATTTTTAAACTGCCCTTCGTAGTAGTTATTTGTTGTAGTAAACAAATTAGCAATCTGATCTTCAATACTTCCAGTTACTACTTTATCTTTGTACTTCATTGTAACAGTAACATTTAACTGCTCTTTCTGCACATCAGTTTTTCCTGCCAATGCCGCTCCTAGTCTTGAAAACAATCCTTTTTTAGAAACACTGTCAACTTTTGTATAAGTATCGGTTTTAATGCTGTCTAAAATTTTCTTGTATTCAAACTTATTTAATTTGAACACGTTCGAAACACTATTTTTATCAGGATTATGCTGTAAACTAATAATAGAATCGATCTCAGATTTTAACGTTTGAATGTTAGATTCTGAATGTTTTTTCTCCAACAGAATTTTTTCAAACTCTTTATTGTTTTTTGTCAATAAACTCAAACTGTCAAGCAAACGGCTTATTTCATTCAACGACGCAGTATACTGCTCTAAAGAAGCTTTATTCTTATTAGCCCTGTAATTAGTAAAGTCTTTTTGAGAATTTAAAAACGAATTATTTATTTTGCTTGTGAAACTCGAAATCTTATTCATAGAATTCATAGAACTCAATGCTTTTGACATTTCAGTTTCATTTGAAGTTTCATTGTTCCAAATGACAATGGCAATTATCTGCAGCAAAATAATACATACCAATAAAGTATAGTGAATTATTTTTCTATGTTTGAATTTTAGTTTTAATAAACTAAATGTATTATTCAAGGAATGCTTTCTAACCAAAATTTTAGATTTTAAAATGATAAAAAAATTAATGAGTTATAAAATCATTAACTCATAAAATTGTTTTAATACTAGGTTACTACAATACCATCATGAATGATGTACTACAACTTAAATAATTATTTTTTTTAGATCTTAAATCAGGACTGCCTATTTTAATTCTGAGACGACAATACTTACCTGTTAAATCAAAACCGCTTTATACAAAAAATAAAGTACAGCCTTGTAAAACCAACATAAACTATTATCGCCAATAAATATTTAAAAGATTTGGGGAGTCTTTTAATTGAAAAAATATGTCCTTAACAAGTTACATATTTTAATTCACTTTTTTTAAAATATTTAATTTTTATTTTAAATCAACTGCGAAAGTAGTTTGATTTAATAAAATTCTACGTAGAACATTATTACAGTTATTGTAGAATTTGTTCTACAAAACTACTCTTTTTTATGAATAGCTTTTTCATAAAAATCGATAAAAAAATGTTAAGCCCCAACAAACGATTATAGATCTACTATCGAAAGCAGAGAACCAATAATTCTGTTATTCCAAAAAACTTGTCTCAGCAAAAAAAATGAAAAAAAATAACATTTCTCAAACATCAACCCTAACAATCTGAATAACTGATTTTTATTTTTCAAATTATTTTCATCTTCCAGCTTGTTTTGCTCTTAAATCCTCTTCAATTTTTACTGCCCATTTTTTGGAACCAACATTGTCTTTTAGTTTTGCCGAAAATTTTAAAAAATTAATGAAAATGAAAAGATTCATAATTACTTTCTTGTTTGCTTCTGCAATAACAACTGTAAGTGCTCAGACTAAAACTGAGAAAACAACGAAAAATGACTTCAATAAATGGTCTATTGAATTAGGAGGAGGATTTAATAAACCACAAAGACCTATGTCTGCAAACTATTTCACTTCTACACCAAGTCCTTATGTAGTAGATTTAGGAGTTAGATATATGTTTAATAACAAATTTGGTCTTAAAGCTGATTTTGGTTACAACAGTTTTACAGGAAAAAATAACTCTGTAGATTTTGATACTAAATACTACAGAGCAGATATTCAGGCTGTAGCTAACTTAGGCCGCATCATGAATTTTGAATCATGGACTAATACAATTGGTTTACTTGGTCATGCTGGTTTTGGATTGGCACAATTAGAAGACGAGAATTCAGCTGTAAAAGATAGAATGGGTAACTTCATGGCTGGTATTACAGGTCAAATTAAATTATCAAACAGAGTTGCTTTGACTGGAGATTTTACAACTATTCTTAACGCATCTCAAAACGTAACTTTTGATGCTGCAACGCCTTCTAATTCTAGAGGTTTTTCAGGAATCATTTTTAACGGAACTGTTGGTGTAACAGTTTATTTAGGTAAAAATGAAAAACATGCTGACTGGGTAATCGATAACGAATCTGAAATTGACGAATTGAAGCAAAGAATTACCGATATCGAGACTTCTATGCTGGATACTGATAAAGATGGTGTGCCTGATTATTTAGATGAGGAACCAAACACAATTTCTGGTGTAATGGTTAACACAAAAGGAAAATCTATTGATGTAAACAACAACAATGTTCCTGACGAATTAGAAAGCTATTTATTAAAAACTTACGGAAGTAACACTGATAAATCGCCAATTTTAAACAACAATGAATTGGTTAAAAACTTAATCAACAGTAACTACGTTTGTACTTATTTTGATTTTGGAAAATCTACTCCAACAAATGTTTCTACAGAAGGTATCGATTTCATCTTAACTTATTTAAGAAACAATCCTACTGCTTCAGTTGACATTATTGGGCACGCTGACGAAATTGGTAAATCTGCTCACAATGATAAATTATCGACTGCAAGAGCAAACAATGTAAAAAACACATTGATAAAAGCTAATATCAATCCGTCAAGATTAAATGTTATTGGAGCTGGTGAAGACACTTCAGTAAACAAAGATTCTGATGGAGCTAGAAAACTAGTAAGAAGAGTTACTTTTAGAGTAAAATAATTTTCTAAATACAAGTATTAAAAAGGGGAATAATCTAACGATTATTCCCCTTTTTGCCGTTAAAATTCACCTCATAAATTTTACAAAATTCTTCCAAAATTATACAATTGTTTATCCCTTAATATCTTCAACTTTGCAGTTAATTATGAAAAAAGCACTTCTCATACTTCTTTCTGTTTTTTATCTGGTAATGTCGTCAGGGTTTACCACGATCACCCATTTTTGCAAAGGAGTAAAGCAGGAAACAAGTCTTTTTTCGGGCGCACATACAGGAAAAATATGTCCAAAATGTGCGGCAAAAAATTTACCAAAAAGCAAAAACTGCTGTAAACATAAAACACAGCTGAACCAAATTACTGAAAAAGCACACCAAAAAGTTGTTAAAGATGTTGCTTTTAAAACTTTAGATCTGCCAGTACCTGTTTCGATTCATGAGACAATACTTGGTCTTCTATTACCTAAAGTAAATAAACCAAACTATTTTTTTAGTGCATTTATTCCTCTAAAAAGCAATCCGCTTTATATTTTTTACTGCGTTTACCGAATTTGATTTTTAGCAATTGAATAAACTGCAGCATTTTTCAAAGAAATGTTGTCAGATTTCTATTGTCTAATTTTTAAATACACATCATGAAAATGCAATGCTTTGCATTGATAGTGTTCAGTTTTGTCTCAGAAAATCTGCTTGCACAAACGGTAACATTATCTAATGCTCTTGAACGTTCGATTCAGAATTTTGAAAAAATAAAAGCTAAAGAAGCAGTTGTAAAAGCTGCCAAAGAAAATATCACTTACCAAAAAAGCACTTATTTACCAGACTTTACCCTAATGGCACAGCAAAGTTATGGTACTATTAATGCCATAAACGGACCAATGTACAGTTTTGGCGGATTGGGCAGTGCTGCAACGTCTATGCCATTACAGGATCAAAACTGGAATGCTGCTTTTGGTTCTCTTTACCTGGCTAATATCAATTGGAATTTATTCACTTTTGGAAAAATTAAAAACCAAATAGGAATTGCCAAAGCTGATGAAAACAAGGCACAAAAAGATCTGGATCAGGTAAAATTCCAGCATCAAGTAAAAGTAGGCGCAGCATACTTAAACCTGCTCGCTGCACAGCGTATTAAATACGTACAGGAAAAAAATCTTGATCGCGCTCTAGTTGTAGAAACTACTACACAAAGCCGTACTGAAAGCGGTTTACTTCCAGAGGTCGATTATTCATTAGCCAAAGCTGAAGTTGCCAATACAAAAGCAGCAGTTATAAAGGCTTACGATATGGAACTCGACCATTCTAAATCGCTGGCTGTAATGTTGGGCGAAAACTATCAAACTTATAAACTCGACAGTCTTTTTACAACTACAACACCTGTCTCGCTTTTAGAATCGACTGTAGAACTTAGCAAACATCCCCTATTAGAATGGCAGAAAAGTGCTGTTTTAAAAAGTGAAAATCAAGAGAAATTGCAAACATCTCTTGGTCTGCCGAGCATCTCTGCATTTGGAGTAATGCAAGGACGTGGTTCCGGTTTTGATTGGAATTATGTACAAGACAATTCGGCTTTTAATCGATCTTATCTTGATGGCGTGGGAATAGACCGCAGTAATTATCTTGTTGGAATAAACCTAAGCTGGAACCTGACAAATCTATACCGTCAGTCTTCTAAAAAACGGGAACAAAAATTCATAACGCAGTCTTTACAGAATGAATATGAATATATGAGTCAAGAGTTAACAGCGCAGCAAAAATTGGCTGAAGATAAACTTAAAAATGCTTACGCCACTTTTGAGCAAAGTAAAACACAAGTTACTGCTGCTGCAGATGCCTATCGTCAACATTCAGCTTTGTATCAAAATGGGCTTACCACTATTGTAGACTTAACACAATCTTTCTACACATTGAATAGAGCCGAAATCGAATACGAAATTGCTCAAAACAATATTTGGCAGGCCTTATGGATTAAAGCAGCAGCAGCTGGCGACTTAAACATTTTACTCAACGAAATTCAATAAACCCGAAATTATGAACTTAATACGTTTTGCCTTGCGCAAGCCTATCTCTATTATGGTGATAGTGCTGGGGCTTTTATTCTTCGGGATCAAAGCTGCTAAAGAAATTAAAGTCGATATTTTACCTGACATGAATCTTCCTGTCGTATACATCGCCCATTCATTTAATGGTTACACACCACAACAAATGGAAGGTTATTTTACAAAAATGTATGTAAACATGATGCTGTTTACAAGCGGAATAGAAAGTATTGAAACTAAAAATACTCAAGGACTTACTTTAATGAAAATTAACTTTTATGAAGGTACTGATATGGGACAGGCAATTGCCGAAATCAATGCACTTTCTAATCGTTCGCAGGTATTTTTACCCCCGGGCGCTCCGCCTCCATTTATCATTCGATTTGATGCGTCGTCGCAGCCAGTTGAACAATTGGTTTTTAAAAGTAATTCGAAAACAAATAATGAACTGCAGGATATTGCCAATTTTACAGCACGACCATTTTTAATTAAAATTCCAGGATTAACAACGGCACCTCCTTTTGGCGGAAGTCCTAGAACTATCGAAATTAACATTGATCCTAATAAACTGCGTACACATCAATTAACTCCTGAGCAGATTGTTGAATCTATCAGCAGAAATAATATCACATCGCCATCAGGAAATATTTATGTGAACGATATTAATTACTTAACGCCTACTAACAATACTATAAAGGAGGTGGCAGATTTTGGTAATATTCCAATTTTTAAAGGAGGAGTTGATAATGTTTACATTCGTGATGTAGCAACCGTAAAAGATGGTGCCGATATTACGACTGGATATGCCCTTATTAATGGTACAAGATCCGTATATATAAACATTGCAAAATCAGGAAATGCCTCTACTTGGGAAGTCGTAAAAAATCTTAAAAAAGCGATTCCGACCATTCAGAACAATTTACCAGATGATGTCACTATTTCCTATGAATTTGATCAATCTGTTTATGTAATTAATGCCGTAAAAAGTTTAATTACCGAGGGCGTTTTGGGAGCCGTACTAACGGGATTAATGGTATTATTATTTTTAAATGACAAAAGAGCCGCTTTAATAGTGGTGCTTACAATTCCAATTTCAATTATATCAGGAGTACTATTCCTAAAATTATTTGGACAAAGCATCAATATTATGTCATTATCTGGATTAGCACTAGCCATTGGTATTTTGGTTGATGAGAGTACGGTTACGATCGAAAATATCCATCAGCATTTAGCAATGGGAAAAACAAAATCCAAAGCAATTTTAGATGCTTGTAAAGAAATTGCATTTCCTAAACTATTAATTCTATTGTGTATTCTTGCCGTATTTGCTCCAGCATTTATGATGACCGGCATACCAGGTTCATTGTTTATGCCATTAGCATTGGCAATTGGTTTTTCAATGATATTCTCCTTTATTCTATCGCAGACATTTGTTCCTGTATTAGCAAACTGGTTAATGAAAAACAATGAAAACCACACGCACAAAGAAGACAAATTTGATGGCTTTAAAAATCGTTTTGTACAGTTCTTACAATCTATAATGCCAAAGCGAAAACCAATATTAATTGCAAGTTTCATTATTGCGGCGCTTAGTGTATTCTTAGTGTACAACAATACCGGAAAAGATGTATTGCCAACCGTAAATTCAAGTCAGTTTCAAGTACGTATAAAAGCTCCTGAAGGCACTCGAATTGAAAAAACAGAACTAAAAATAAAACAAGTTTTAAAGGAACTTGAAACCGTTATTGGCAAAGAACACATTAGTATTTCATCTGTGTTTATTGGTCAGCATCCTTCTTCATTTGCGGTAAGTCCTATTTACTTATACAATGCAGGTCCGCACGAAGCATTAATGCAAATTGCACTAAAAGATTATGATGGAAATACCAATGCTTTAAAAGAAGTCATTCGTAAACATATGAAAGAGAAAATGCCTGAATTGCATTTTTCTTTCGAACCAATAGAACTTACCGAAAAAATACTAAGTCAAGGAACCAATACGCCTATCGAAGTGCGTTTTTCGGGAATGATGAAAAAGATGAACGTTATGTACGCCAATAAACTTTTGGCTAAACTAAAAGAAATTGACTATTTGCGAGATCAGCAAATTCCGCAGTCTCTAAACTATCCCGCTTTTGATATTAATATTGATCGTGTAAGAGCTGCTCAATTAGGAATTGATGCGCAAGACATCGCGCGTTCCTTAGTTCCAATCACCGCTTCTTCTCGTTATACCAGTAAAAATATGTGGGTTGGCGGAATGATGGGAATTGCTTATGATGTGCAAGTGCAAACGCCGCAAAACATTCTAAACACCAAAGACGAACTGATGAACGTTCCACTAGGAAAAAACTCAGACCGCCCAGTTCTTGGTGATGTTGCTACAATTACACCAACCAAAGTGTTAGGCGAAAGTTATAATCTGGGAACAATGGCTTACACTCCAGTAACAGCAAATATTCATGATGCAGATCTTGGCCGCGCTCAAAAAGATGTACAAGCTGCAATAGAATCTCTTGGAGAATTACCAAAAGGAGTAAATATTCAAGTATCTGGAATGGTTCCTGTACTTGATGAAACGATGAACAGTCTAGCAACAGGATTACTAATCGCCGTTATTGTAATTTTCTTAATGCTGACTGCCAATTTTCAATCCTTCAAAGTGTCATTGGTGATTTTAACAACAGTGCCATTTGTAATTTTAGGTTCATTGCTTTTAATGAAAATTACTGGATCGACATTAAACCTGCAATCGTATATGGGAATCATTATGTCTGTGGGAGTATCAATTGCAAATGCGGTATTATTAATTAGTAATGCAGAATCGCTTCGTTTACAAAATGGCGATGCTCTAAGTTCAGCCATTCAGGCAGCATCATTGCGTATTCGTCCTATTATCATGACAACGTTAGCCATGATTGCAGGAATGCTTCCAATGGCAATTGGACATGGCGAAGGCGGTGATCAAGTTGCTCCTTTAGGAAGAGCAGTAATTGGAGGACTTATTGCCTCTTCGTTTAGTGTACTTCTTTTATTGCCATTAGTATTTGTTTGGATACAAAACAAAACCTCTACACAATCATCTTCATTAGATCCCGAAGACGAAAACAGCATTCATTATATAACATTAGAAAAATAAATCATGAAAATAGTATATTATATCTTAATAGGAATTGTATTTGCATCATGCAATTCAACACCTCAGAAAGAAGAAAAAATGGCAGCAATGCCAATGATGATGCAAAGTTTTGAAACTATTTCTATAAAAAAAAGCAATCCATTAGTTCCCTTAAAACTTGCGGGCGAATTAATCTCTGATCGTGAAACTTCTATTTATGCAAAAGTCAATAGTTATGTAAAAAAGATGTCAGTAGATATTGGTTCAACAGTTACTGCGGGGCAAGTTATCATGGTTTTGGAAGCACCCGAAATTCAAGCACAATTAGCTGCAGCTAAATCAAAATGGAAAGCGCAGGAAGCCATATATATAGCAACAAAATCGAATTATGACAGAATGTTTAAGGCTAATGAAACAAAAGGTGCTATTGCAAAAGATGCATTAGATCAAATAACAGCCCGAAAATTATCTGATCAAGCACAACTCGAAGCCGCAAAATCAGCCTATCAGGAAATACAAGTCATGAACGATTATTTGATAATCAGAGCGCCGTTTAACGGAATTGTTGCAGAACGAAATGTAGATTTAGGTTCGTATGTTGGACCAATGGGGAAAGGTTCAGACAAGCCGTTATTAGTTATACAGGACAACAAAAAACTGCGTATTTCACTTTCGATACCCGAAGCCAATACACCGTATTTAAAATTAGGAGATTCTATACATTTTAAGATAAATTCTATTCCTAATAAAAAGTACATGGCAAAAATTTCACGTAAATCGGGAGTTTTAGATTTCAAACTTCGTTCTGAGAAAATTGAAGCCGATATTATGCAGGCTCATAAAGAACTAAAACCATTAATGGTTGCAGAAGCCATGCTTCCGCTGCAGGCAAATGAACCTACTTTTTTTGTGCCTAAAACAGCATTAGTAGAAAGCAATACCGGCGTTTATGTAATTCGAATTGAAAACAGTTTGACTAAAAATATTCCCGTAACCAAAGGGCGTGCTTTAGCCGATCAAGTTGAAGTTTTTGGTGAACTGAATGAAGAAGATAAAATTTTAATGAAAGCTACTGAAGAAATACTAGAAGGAACAAATATTAAAAAACAAAAAAATGAAAAGAGTAAATAAATACCTTATTATCGGAGCAATAGCTTTGGTAATCGCATCATGTCAAAAACAAGAGAAAAAACAAGAAACTATTGCGCAAAAAAGCATTGAACAACCTGTAAAAGAAACTTTTGCTGCACCAAAAGGAATTCATGTAACTAATGAAGAAGTCTGTATGGTAAACAACATTCATATGGGCAAAAAACAAATGGAAGTTCCGTTTGAAGGAAAAATGTATTACGGCTGCTGCAATATGTGTGTAGAACGAATTTCAAACGAAGAAAGTGTTCGAACAGCTGTAGATCCGCATACTGGGAAAAAAGTGGATAAAGCTTCCGCTTATATTATTTCGTTAAACGAAGAAGGAAATGTCGCTTATTTTGAATCAGAAGAAAATTATCTAAATTTTATTAAATCCGGCAGTTAATCAAGATTGCTTTCAAATTTTAAAAAGCCTGTAAACTAAAAATTTACAGGCTTTTATTTAGTATTAATCGGCTGGTTTCAAATTGTCACCATCTTTAAAATGCAGTCTTCTAAAAACCAATCCAGATAAAATAGTTAAAGAACCAACCACTAGAAAAGTGTATCTAAAAGCATTATGAATTTCGTTATGAATAAGTTTTACATCACCTTGAAAAATTTTAAGAACCAGCAATCCAAAAGCGATACCAAACCCAATCGCCAATTGCTGATTTACCGAAATTAATGAATTACCGCTGCTTGTATGATATTGCCTTAAATCGGCAATAGAAATTGAATTCATCGAAGTAAATTGTATCGAGTTAAAGAAACCCAATACCGCAATAATAGGAACGTACCAATATATAGAAGTATGAATAGATGGAATAGCCATACAACAAATTAAAACACCAATAATAAAAGTATTCACCATTAGCGTTTTTCGATAACCAAATCGGTTCAAAATACCAATCACCGCCGATTTTCCAAACATCGCGGTCAGAGCCATAGGCGCTACAATCCATCCAGATACCACAGCCGATTGTCCGTAAGCGATCTGAATCATCATTGGTAATAATAACGGAACTGAACTAATCCCTAAACGGGTAGCCAAATTACCAACAATACCCACTCTAAACGTTCGTACCTGAAATAAATTTAAAGGAAAAATAGGATTATTGTCTTTTGAAGCATGTCGATAATACCAATACAGCATTAAAAATCCCGACATTAATATCACTAAAACCGGCGAAACACGAACCGTATTACCAAATAATTCCAACGAAATAGACAATAAAAGTGAAGCTGCCGCAAAGATGAAAAAGCCTTTTAAATCAAAATCAATAATCTTAGATTTATAATTGGGCATATATTTCAAACTTAAAAGAATTCCGATAAGTCCAAACGGAATATTGATCAAAAAAATCCAATGCCACGACAAATAATCAACCATATAACCTCCTACCAAAGGTCCTAAAACCGGCCCAATTAAAGCAGGGATTATGGCAAAGTTCATCGCCTTAAGCAATTCCTTTTTAGGAAATGTTTTAATAAGTGCCAGCTTTCCTACGGGCGTCATCAAACTTCCGCCGACACCTTGAACGATTCGAGCTAAAACTAAATGCGTCAAATTCTGAGAAAGTGAGCAAAATAAAGAACCGAGACTGAATAAAAACAAAGCAAAAATAAAAACTTTCTTCGTACCAAATTTATCCGATAAAAAACCACTTACCGGCATAAAAAGCGCCAAAGTTAAAACATAACTGATAATTGCATTTTGCATATCCAGCGGAGACTCATGCAGATCTTTAGCAATAGAAGGCAGCGAAGTATTCAAAATTGTCGAATCCAGCATCTGCATAAAAATAGAAGTCGCTAAAATAATGGGGAGAACCTTTTTAATCGCTTCATTATTCTGCTCTGTAGTTACTGTCATCATAGTTACTTTTAGAATTGAGCTCTTTTGTTTATTCTTTCAGAAAAAAGTTTGACACCCAAACTTCCATTTCATCCTATGAATAAAGATACAAAAAACATTCTTGTCCATTGTAAACTACTTTAATTTGCCACTTTATCTGCCACGACTCGAGCGATAGCGAACAGGCGAAGCAATTACACTAATTTTCACGAATTATTTTTATTTCACGCAGATTATGCAGATTTAATTTGTGATAATTCGTGACTCGAGCGACAGCGAATAGACGAAGTAAATTCGTGGCAAAAAAAATCATTTTAATCCTTTCAATCTGTGGCTGTATTTTCTCACGCAGATTTGGCAGATTTAGCAGATTTGATTTGTGGAAATTTGTGTAATTCGTGGCAAACAAAAATCCATTTTAATCTATTTTATCGACGGCTAACCTTTTACTTATTGATTTGTCTCCAAATTTTGGTACTAAAATCATCTTTATACATTAACCTGTTTGTTCGTGTAGGATTCACGCGATTGGTCAGAATAATCAAAAATCGATTAGTATCACGATTCATAAAGAAAAAAGTTCCTGTAAAACCAGTATGTCCAAAATCATTCGCTTTAAAAAATTCGTCTGGTTTTCGTTTATCAAAACCAAGTCCGCGGTAAATTCCCTCTTTAGCAAGAGGCGAATCTGTAAATTCTTTTACCACTTTTGCTTTTAGGATTTGCTTTCCTTTGTAGTTTCCATTGTTCATTAACATTTTGCAGATGACAGCAATCGATTCTGCATTTGCAAACAAACCTGCATTTCCAGAAACACCGCCAAAAATAGCAGCCGCTTCATCATGAACATATCCTTTAATGGTGTCCTTTCTAAAAAAATTATCCAGTTCAGTTGGCATTACATTTTCTATCGAAGTCCATTTTAGCGGATTATATCCAATTTTCGAAATGCCTAATTCAGTATAAATTTCATTTGTCAATTGATCTAGTTTCTTTCCCGTTTTTGCTTCGATCATTTGTTTTACCAAAAGCAGATTCAGATCGCTGTAAACATATTTCCCTCGTGTGTTAGTGTTTGCAACCGAAATTTGCTCGTAAACCGTTTTATAAAATTCAGGATTTAACCACATATTTTTATAAATCTGAATCCAATTTTCTTTAGGAACAAAAGAAAGATAATTCGAATCATAAACAATATTCTTGTTTACATACATTGTATCAAACAATTCGGGATAATTCTCTGATTTTTTATCACTCAATAAAGGAGAACCATCAGGTGTTGAAAGCAAACTTTGATAAAAAGTAATACTTGCTTTTAATCCTGAAGTATGCGTTAATAATTCAAAAAGTGTTAAATCGGCAATGGCAGTATTTTTATAAAACGGAACAATTTTGCCAACTTGATCAGTAAGCTTTATTTTGCTTTCTCCAACCAAACGCATGGTAACAAGCGTTGCTCCTAAAACTTTAGACATCGAAGCCAAATCGAAAACATCGTCTGTTTTTACTAATTGTTTTTTAGTATAATCATGGTAACCATAATTTTTGGATATCAGATTAAAATCTCCTGTACCTACAATAATCTGAGCTCCTGGAAAAAAACCTTTTTCGAGCGCATGAGTCATCATCGAATCAATATAAACGTCGTTTTGTTCTACTTTTGCCGACTCAAATTTCTGTGCTTGTATCGTATTTAACGAAATAAGAAAAACAGCAACCAGTAATACACTTTTTCTCATTGTTTTATTTCTTTATAAATTCGACTGGAGCACTCTCCGTTTGCGTCTGGCTTAACGCGGAAACAGCATAAATATAATTTTCTAAATCAGCATTTGGAACTTCTAATTTTACGGCTGTTGTTACGTAGTAAATATTCGCTGGATTAGAAAAATCAGTTATCTTTCCTTTTGGGAATTTATAAATTACGTATTTCTTGTCATTGATTCCTGCCTTCCATGTAAGCGTTGCTTTATCGCCTTTATGAGCAATCGAAGCGCTTGTAGGCGGTTGTGGTTTTATTCTTGTAATTCTGTTTGCTTCGGGCGTTAAAGCAATATACTTGTATTGTTTTTCGATAAGAGCATTTCTTAATGTATCTCCTTTTTTAAGAAATGAGTTTGCCGTAAAATGCATCGAACCGTCTATTTGAGGCATCGTGCGAATCATTTCAATCTGTTTTACAATTTGATCTGGACTTCTCCATTCTGGTTCTTTTGCCGTTTTTGAAATTTTATAATCGCCGTGACCGATATACACATTAGTTCCGTATTTGTGCGCTGCCCACCATTTTGCCAAAACTTCAAAATTAGCTCTGTCAAAACCAATGTGCCAATACAATTGCGGTGTAATATAATCGATCCAGTTTTCTTTCTGCCATTTCAAGATATCAGCATACAAATCGTCATAATTAGTAGCTCCCGCTCTGGTATCAGAACCGTCTGAATCTTTTGCAATATTTCGCCAAATGCCAAAAGGTGAAATTCCGAATTCCACTTCGGGTTTATTAGCAATTATGGTATCTCGAATTTGTTTGATTATTAAATCGACGTTGTCTCTTCGCCAGTCGTCTTTGTCTCTAAATTGTCGCGGTTCTTTTGCAAAAGCTTTTTCATCTGGAAACTCTTGTCCCTCGATTTTGTATGGATAAAAATAATCGTCCATATGTATCGCTTGAATATCATAATTTCGAACTATTTCACCTACTACAGAAGCAACAAAATCTCTGGTTTCTTTATACCCTGGATTAAAATATCTCGATTTTCCATATGTCAAAAATAATTCTGGTTTCTTAAAATACAAATGAGTTTTAGCCAATACTTCTTTAACTGTATCCTTTTGTACACGATACGGATTTAGCCAAACATGAACATTCATTCCTCTTTTTCCCGCTTCATCAATCATCATTTGCAGCGGATCAAATCCAGGAGCAACGCCTTGAGTTCCTGTTATCCAATGCGATGCCGGCTCTTTTGTCGACTTGTAATACGCATCGGCAGTTGGACGAATTTGAAAAATTACAGTGTTCAAATTATTAGATCGTAAATTATCCAAAATGGTAATCATTTCAGATTTCATCTGCTTGTCTGACAATCCCGGTTTGGATGGCCAATCAATATTATCTACGGTCGATATCCAAGCTGCACGCATCTCTCTTTTTGGTGATTCCTGACTGAAAAGTTTCGTTTGAAACAGTAGTATCAGTAGTAAAAATTTTAGACTTTTCATAAGTACTATTTTTGGTTATTTAGTATAGTTTGTATTTATCGTTGAAAAATTTAACCGCAATCCCGATAGCTATAGGGAGTAAAAATTCACATAAAGTTCGCTAAGTTATCTTTAATTTGTCTTTTAATCTTTGTGCATTTTTTTTTTACGCTCCCGATAGCTATCGGGATGGCAGATCAAGCAGATTTAATTTGTGGAAATTCGTGTAATTAGTGGCAAACAAAAATCCTTTTAATCAGTGGCTGTTTTTTTACACAGATTTAGCTAGATTAATTCGTAACTAAAAAACCTAACAGGTTTTGAAACCTGTTAGGATAACCAACCAAAATATATGCGCTCTTTTTCATTTTACAACATCACAACACACAATCTCTTACTTAACTTTAATTTTTCTGATTGAAAAAATTATTAAAGAACAACAATTGAAACTTTAAAGAGTTTTCCCAATATTCTGTATTATGCTGTCCGGGGCGTTCGATATAATCGTGATTTATTTTTAACGCCAGCATTTTTTTATTCAGCTCTCTATTTACATCAATAAAAAAATCATCTACACCACAATCTATAATCAATTTTAAATGGCTGTTTTTTACCAAATCAAGCATATTGGTTACCGTATTCTTATCCCAATTTTCAGGAAATTCTGTTATAGCACCAAGTCGCTTTTTGATATCCCACTTTTCAGGAAACGGACGAAAATCTACACCGCCGCTCATACTTCCTGCTGCACCAAATACATCCTGATGTTTAAAAGATAAATACAAAGCTCCATGTCCGCCCATGCTTAAACCTGTTATGGCTCTAGCTTCGCGAGTTGCAACTGTTTTGTACTTTTTATCTATAAAAGGAACTAATTCATTGATAACATAAGTTTCGTATTTGAAAGCAGGATCTATCGGACTGTCAAAATACCAACTTGAATAATTCCCATCAACACCAATGGCAATAAAGCCGTATTGATCAACTTGTTTACCAACATCTTTAAAACTTTTTACCCAAGTGGCATAATTCCCGCTGTATCCATGAAGCAGATACACGACCGGAAATTTCTTTTTGCTTTTTTTATATCCATCAGGAACAATTACACAGGTTTTTATGTTCTTATTCATCGAAGCACTAAAAACCTGAATAGTATCAATTTTAGCCGCTTTTGCAGAAAAAAATACGAGTGTCAGAAGTAAAGTGCAGATTGCTTTTTTCATAAAATCTTGTTTTAAACTGTTAGAAGATCAAATTTGAAAAACTTATTTCAAACAATCTCTTAAAATTGTTACGGGATGCATTGCTTTTCTATTTGTCCCGTCAAAAATCTGATGACGACAGCTGGTTCCTGCAGCCGCGATTGCCGTTCTTGAATCGGTTGCACGAATTTTTGGAAACAAAGTATCCTCTCCCATTTGCATACTAATTTCGTAATGCTCTTTTTCATAACCAAATGAACCTGCCATTCCGCAACAGCCCGAATTATAAATTGTAACCGAACTATTTTTGGGCACATTAAGCATTGTAAATGAAGCTTCAACAGTACTTAATGATTTTTGATGACAATGTCCGTGAATCTTTATCGTTTTTGCTGTATCAGAAAATTGCCCTGAATGAATTTTTCCTTTTGTAATTTCTCTTTTGAAAAACTCTTCGACTGTAAAAACATTTTTTGACAGCTTTTCGGCACTTTCTTTATCTTTTGCTAATCGGAGATATTCATCTCTAAACGTCAATATCGCCGATGGTTCGATTCCTATTAAGGGAATTTCTTCAGATATTAAATCTTTAAAAATAGTCACATTTTTATTGGCTATCTCCTGCGCTTCTTCCAAGAAACCTTTTGACAAAAAGGCTCTTCCGCTTTCTTCGTGATCTGTAATTATTACTTCGTAACCTAAAGCTGTCAGTAATTCATATGCATCGATACCAACAGAAACATCGTAATAATTGGTAAACTCATCACAAAAAAGATATACTTTTCCGTTTTTAAAAGAATTATTTTCTGCTGTTTTTTTATTTTTTCCGTACCATTTTTTAAAAGTTTTGGATGCCAAAAGCGGTACTTGTCTTTCAGGAGCAATTCCCATGCTCTTTTTAACCAAAGATAAATTGGCAACAAAATTGGTCATTGATGGCGTAATACTTCCAAACTTATTCAATTTCGAGTTGAACGCAAAAATTTTACTGCGAACAGAAAATCCATTTGCTTTTTGATATTGGTATAAAAATTCGGCTTTTAAAGTTGCTACATCTACATTACTCGGACATTCGCTGGCGCAGGCTTTACAGCTTACACACAACTCAAATACTTTATATAATTCTTCGTGGTCGAATTTATTTTCTTTTTCAGAATTGGTTAAATATTCTCTCAACGCATTTGCTCTCGCACGAGTGGTATCTTTTTCATTTCGTGTGGCACGATAACTTGGACACAAAGTTCCTCCCGCCGAAGGTAATTTTCGACAGTCTCCAGAACCGTTGCATTTTTCGGCAGCACGCAAAATTCCTAAACTATCAGAGAAATCCTGAATCGTTTTAATTTCTGGTTCTACTCTGCCAGCCTCGAAACGAAGATTTTCATCCATTTTAGAAGCATTTACAATTTTTCCAACATTCAAAATGGTATTGGGATCAAATGCTTTTTTTATTCGTTTCAGCAGTTCATAATTTTTGTCACCAATCATAAAAGGCAGAAACTCTCCTCTTAAAATTCCATCGCCATGTTCACCGCTTAATGAACCTTTATATTTTTTTACCAAATGAGCCACTTCAGTAGATATATTTCTAAACTGATGTAACCCTTCTTTTGTTTTTAAATTTATCTTCGGGCGTAAATGCAATTCTCCCGCTCCCGCATGAGCGTAATAAATTGCACTTTGTCCGTGCCTTTCCATCATGGCTGCAAAATCAGCAATGTAATTTGGAAGATCGCTGAGTTCAACTGCAGTATCTTCGATAGAATCGGCTGCTTTATCATCGCCTACAATACTTCCTAAAAGCCCTAAACCTGCTTTTCGAACCTCATTTACTTTATCAATATCGGCTCCGTAAATTTTAGGCAGCGCATATCCAAAATTGTTATCTTGAAGATCCTTAATCAAAGCATCCGCCTGTAATTCGGCATCTTCCATACTAATATGCGATCCTACTTCAAGCATAATAACTGCTTTTGGTTCTCCCACAATAAAAAATCTGTTTTTAGATTGCTCTCTATTCGTTTTGGTACAATCTAAAATAGTGTCATCCATCATTTCGCAAGTGTACAAATGATGTTTCATTGCTGTAACCACAGCTTCCAAACTTTCATGAATGGTATGAAAGTGTGCTACCACCATAATATTGTTTACGGGCGGCAAATCATCAACTTTCAAAGTAATTTCGGTTGTAAATGCCAAAGTTCCTTCGCTTCCGCAAAGTAATTTCCCTAAATTGATTGTATTTTCAGTGCCCGAAAAAAGTTCTGATTTTAATAATGCATCAATTGCATAACCTGTATTCCTTCGATGAATTTCAGGTTTTGGAAATTCTCTCTTAATTTCTTCCTGATTTTCTTTATTCGAAAGTTCCTTGTAAATGGTTTGGTAGATTTTACTTTCTAAAGAATCGCCTTTTGTTTTCTCTATAAATTCTGCTGAAGTCAAATCCTTAAAAACGGCAAGACTTCCGTCACTTAAAACTGTTTTTAACTCTACAATTTTATCGCGGGTAACGCCGTAACGTATTGAGGTAGTTCCTGATGAATTATTTCCAACCATTCCACCAATCATACATCGATTTGTGGTTGAAGTGGTTGGACTAAAAAATAATCCGTGAGGTTTTAAATATAAATTCAATTCATCGCGAATTACTCCGGGCTGAACTGTTATGGTTTTCTTTTCGGCATCAAAAGCAACAATTTTAGTAAAATGTTTAGAAACGTCTACAATAATTCCGTTTCCAATGGTTTGACCCGCCAAAGAAGTTCCTGCGGTTCTAGGTGTTATTGAAATATTGTTTTCTGAAGCAAAGCGAATGATTTTTACAATATCTTCTTCTGTTTTAGGAATCGCAACGGCTTCTGGCATAATTCTATAAGCAGAAGCATCTGTTGCATACAGTTTCTTATGAAGATCATCATATAAAAGAGTACCTTCTAGAGAATCGGATAATTGTTGTAATTGGAGAGAATCGGGCATTGAATGAGTTTTGTTTTTTGATACAAATGACAAACTTTAATTTAACAAATATATACAAAAAACAAACCAATTTCATTATTTTGCGTGATTTAACAAAATAAAATCAAAATAACGCAACATAATGCAGTAAATCCTAATCAAAAAGTTAGTTACAATATAAAAACGCCTGATTTTTTATATTCTTCCAACCTTGCATCTTCAGGATCCAATTCTGTAACGATGGTGTCTAATTGATTAAGATCACAAACAACATGAGGCATTTTAGTATTTAATTTATTTGAAGAAAACATTGAAACAACTCTATCAGAAGCTTCTATCATAGCTTTCTTAACAATTGAAATCTCATACCCAACTTCCGTAAGACCTTGTTTGATATTAATACTGCTGGCTCCAATAAAGCAAATGTCGGCTTTAATTTTAGACACAACTTGAATTACGTCCATACCAATTGTAACCATTGCGTTTTTTTGCATTTTACCTCCAATAAATATTAAATCAATATTTGGATGTTGTGACAATTGCATTGCGATTGGTAAACTGTATGTATAAATAGTTGCTTTTAAATCTGAGGGAATTAATTTTGCAAAAACCAAATTGGTACTTCCGCCGCTCATTATAATAACCTGGTCATCATGCAATAATGACAATGCCTTAGTAACAATTTTTTTCTTTTCGTCTTCGGCAGAGATTGCAATATTAAAAAGATCAACAGATTTCTCTGTTACCTGAATAGCCCCGCCATACACCTTCTCCAGCTGTTTTTTACTATCCAATTCATTCAAATCTCTTCTAATTGTATCTTCTGACAAATCCAGAGCCAAAGCCAAATCTGTGGTGACAACTTTCTGTTCTTCAATGAGCTTAGTCATTATATATTTATGTCTCTCGGCTTTCAGCATATTTTGAAAATGTTAAAATTCAACACAAATATATCAAATATTTCAATTGCAGGAAGATGTTCCACAAAAAACCGCAATAGTTTGCATTTTAAAGCTTAAAAAGTAAAATCAGAAAAAATAAACATTCAAATAGTGCGTTATTTTGCAGTATTTGAATAATTTTTTGAAAAAAAATACACAATCCCGCATTTATTTGAAAATATTTTCTAAATTTCGCCATTCTAACCAAAACAATTAAGCCAATATGAAAAAAAAGTATTTAGTTCTTTTACTTTTCTTTTTCGGAATACTCGCAGGTTATTCCCAAAATTCAACCGTAAAAGGTAAAGTCACAGATGGTAGTGGAAACTCATTGCCGGGAGCAAACATTTTAGTGCAGGGATCTAAAGATCAAACTTCTACAGGAGCTGATGGAACTTTTACGATAAAAGCCCGTCAGGGTGATGTTCTTCAAGTGTCTTACATCGGTTTTAACAACAAAGAAGTTATTGTAAACGGAAATGATTTAAAAATTGTTATTTCTGAAAGTGCACAAACCTTAAACAACGTAACAATTGTGGGTTCAATGGGTATTGTACGTAATAAATCTTCTTTAGGATATGCTGTTCAGGAAGTAAAAGGTAAAGAAATTGCAGACACACAGCGTCCTAACTTTGCTACTGCATTACAAGGTCGTGTTGCAGGTTTAAATGTAACAAGCACTTCTGGTGCTCCGGGTGCTTCGGCAGCGATTCAGTTAAGAGGAGTAAATTCGCTTAGTGGAAGCAACTCTCCCTTGTATGTTGTAGACGGCTTACCGGTAAGCAACGAAACAATGGATCAAGCTTTGACTATTTCTAATGCTCCAAACAGAACGCAGGATTACACCAACAGAGGTGCAGATATCAACCCAGAAGATATTGAATCTGTGGTTATCTTAAAAGGACCGGAGGCAGCAGCCCTTTACGGAATGCAGGCTGGAAATGGTGCAATCGTAATTACTACTAAAAAAGGTAAAAAAGGCGTTGGAAGACTTACTTATTCTACTAATACACGATTCGACAATTTATACCGTTTTCCAGAAACTCAAAAAGTATATCAAAGAGGTTCTGACGGTGTAAACAATCCAGACTATAGAAGACAATTTGGAACGGCTTACGAACCGGGAACTCAATTTTATAATAATGTTGAAAATTTCTTCAAGACTGCCGTTTCGACCAATCATAATCTTTCATTTGAAGCGGGTACAGAAACTACTTCGTACCGATTATCTCTTTCAAACTTAGAGCAAGAAGGTGTTGTTCCGAATACAGGTTACAGCCGTTTGACTGCTAATTTAAATGCTACTGCAAAATTATCTTCAAAGTTAAAATCTGAAGCTAGTTTTAGTTTTACAAAATCAGACAATCAAAAAGCAGCAAAAGGAGCTGGATCTGCTGTTCAAATTCCAGGTGTAAGAGATGCAGGATATTTACTTTCGCTTTTAACATGGCCGGCAAATGATGACGCCAGCAATTATTTAAATGCTGACGGAACGAGAAGAAAAATTACGACTGGTGTTTTAGATACCGAAACTGATAATCCGTTCTGGGATGTAAACAAAAACTTATCTGAAGATTTTAATAATCGTTTTGTTACCAATGTTGGATTGATTTACGACCCAACTTCTTGGCTTAACTTTACAGGTCGTGTGGGCTGGGATGTGAATTCTGCCCAAGGTTACAGAGCCATTCATCCAGAATCTGCTGCGGGTATTACTCCAGGAGGTTACATCGAATCGTACTATTCTAATACCAGTAATTTAAACACTACTTTATTGGCTACCGCTAAAAAATCATTCGGAAAATTCAATACCAAACTTATGGTGGGTAATTCAGTTAATGATAATGATTTTAGAATTTTATCTACAACAGGAAGCCGATTCTTTGATCCTAACTTCTACTCTATCAACAATACTGATGCTACAACGCAAAGATCTCAGGAGAGAATTATTCAAAGTAAAATTATTGGTTTCTTTTCTGAGTTGAGTTTAGATTATGACAAAACCGTTTATTTAACATTAACTGGGCGTGAAGACTGGACTTCTGTATTACCAGATCCGTTTTTCTATCCTTCTGTTTCAACGAGTTTTGTTTTCACAAACTTAAACGGATTGAAAAATAAAGAAACACTTTCTTATGGAAAATTGAGAGCTTCTTATGCAGAAGCAGCTAATATCCCTTCTCCATATTCTGCACAACCCGTTTTCAATCCGCAATTAACTACAGACGGTGGTTATGCGTATGGTGTTACTGGAGCAAATGCGAATTTGAAACCTGAATTCCGTAAATCATTTGAATTGGGTACAGAATTAAAATTCTTTAACAACCGCGTTGGATTAGATGTTGCGGTTTACAGCACAAAAACAATCGATCCGATTCTAAGAAATATGCGTTTAAGCTACGGAACAGGATTCGTTGTAACTTCTGCAAACTTTGGAGATTTACAAAACCAAGGTTTAGAGATTACTTTAAACGCATCACCAATACAAAATGATAATTTTACTTGGAATGTAAGTGCTAACTTCAGCAAAACACGTTCTGAATTATTAAATCTTCCTTCTGTTATTTCTGAATATTATGTTTCAGACACTTGGCTTTACGGAAATGTTCGCGGCGGTGTAACTGTTGGAAATCCATTAACGACTTTAACAGGAAATGATTATTTGAGAAATAATGCAGGCGAGCCATTAATCGATCCAAATAGCGGTTATGCTTTAAAAGATCCAAACTTTAAAATTATTGGAGACAGAAATCCCGATTTTATGCTTGGTTTACAAAATACTTTTACATACAAAGATCTTAGTTTATCATTCTTGTTAGACATAAGAAAAGGCGGCGATATTTACAACGGAACTGAATTCTATTTGTACCAAAACGGTTTATCGACTAAAACTTTAGATCGTGAACAAACAAGAATTGTAAAAGGTGTTTTAAGAGATGGTTTAGAAAACTCAGCTACTCCAACACAAAATAATATTCCGGTAAGACCAAGCGTTCAAAACGAATATTACAGAACTGGTGCTATCGACGCTGATTTTGTCGAAAAAGACATCAACTGGCTAAGAATGAGAGATATTACTTTAAGCTATAAAATGCCTTCTGAAATATTGAAAAAAACATTCATTAACGCACTTTCTCTTTATGTAACAATGACCGATGTTTTTATCATTACAAATTATACTGGAGCTGATCCTTCGGTTAATGGAACTAATGCTTCAACTGGAGGTGCTGGAGGAACAGGTTTTGACTTTGGAGTAGTTTCTACACCAAGAGGTTTGAACTTAGGATTAAAAATCGGACTTTAATTAATTGACCATGAAAAATATTAAAACATATATAGCCGCATTAGGTCTTGTAGCCACAATGATTTCTTGCAACGACTTAGAAGATATAAACGTAAATCCAAGTTTTCCTGTTGATGTTTCGGCACCAGCTTTACTGCCTCCAATCGAGCAGCAAATGGCTGTGGGATTACAATTTGACAACAGATGTTTAGGACGATACACTCAAAATTTCAGTACTGCTACGGCTGGTGCTGTAGGAAGTGAATGGGATCGTTTTGGATATCAATCAAATAGTGATACAGGTGGCGAAATCTGGAAAATGGCTTATTTTTCTATTGGTTTAAACTTAACCAAATTACAAGAAAAAGCAGTTTCGGAACAACGCCATGATATTACTGGTATTGCAAAAGTAATTAGAGCTTGGACTTGGCAGGTTGCAACAGATTATCATTCTGAATTAATTAATTTTGATCAAGTTTTTACTTCACGTCTTTCTTTTGATTATGTTCCTCAGGAACAAGTATATGCTGAAGTGGTTCGTTTATTAAATGAAGGTTTAATAGATTTAAACCGTACAGACGGAAGTGTTTCTCAGACTTACACTGCTGGAGGAGATAAAATGTACGGCGGAGACCGCTCTAAATGGGTTAAGTTTGCTTATGGAGTTTTGGCTAGAAACTTAAACAATCAAATCAATAAAGCTTCGTACAACCCAGATAAAGTAATTGAGTACTGCGATAAATCATTGGCTTCTAATGCAGATAATGCTTTAATTAGATACAACGGAACAGTAGCTGCAGACATCAATTTTTATGGTCCTGGAAGAAATAACTTCAATACCTACCGTCAAACTGATTTTGCTGTGAGAACAATGGACGGAACTCTTTTTGGAGGCGCAAAAGATCCTAGAATTTCTAGAGTTTTAGCACCGTCTGTAGGTCAATCTGAATTAGCTCCGGCATCTGCTGCAAATCCAGATCCGAGTAAATATACTTTTAATGGAAACCCGTTAAATACTACAGCTTCTACAGTTGCAACAAACGTAAGCAGAATTCCAAATATTTATGGAACGTATGCTGCAGGAACTATTACAACTCCGGGAAGATATATTTTTAGAGATAAAGCAAATTTCCCTTTAATGACGTATTCAGAAATTCAATTTATTAAAGCTGAAGCAGCTTTTATAAAAGGAGACAAAGCCATGGCTTTAGATGCTTACAAAAAAGCAATTGACGCCAATATCGATTTTGTAAATTCAAATACTGTTGTAAGTACAATTTTCCCTATTACATCGACAATTACTGCTGCTGAAAAAACAGCATTCTTAACCAATGTCAATATCGTTCCAACGGCTGCAAACTTGACAATCAGCCATATCATGCTTCAAAAATATGTAGCTTTATTTGGTTACGGCATGCTAGAAACTTGGACAGATTTGCGTAAATATCATTATGATGTAAATATTTACAGAACAATGAATTTTACACCAAACGGAGGTGTATTTGTTGACAATAATGGAAAATTACCATACAGAGTTCGTCCGAGATTTAACTCAGAATATGTTTGGAATTTTGATGCTTTAAAAGCGATTGGAGCAGATAAGGTAGATTACCATACTCAAGAAATGTGGTTTTCTAAAAATTAATTTCTTAAAAACTAAAAATCTATTAGATGAAAAATATATTTAACACCATAAAAAAGTCAATTATTCCAATTCTTGGAGTGCTTGCATTTACATCCTGCGGCGACGAAAACGACCAGACTCCTTATCAGAGTAAAGAAGGAATTGCAAATGCTTCTAACGTAAAATTTATTCACACAGCTGTTGGTCCAAATGGAACTAATTTTCAAATTAATTACTTTACAGGAACTGAAAAAATTTCGGCTGTAAGTTCTACAACCGGAGTGCAAATCGGAATGAGTTATGGCGCTCAATATCCAGTGCCAATTAATTATGTTTTGATGAAACCGGGAACACAGCCTTTGAGTGTTTTAACGCCTGCAACTCCTGCAGTTAGCATTTTCAATGGAAATATTACTACTGAAACGGGAAAATATTATACGAGTTTCTTAGTATCAACACCGCCGTCTGTTACGCCGCCGGTATATTCTCTTTATCAATTAAATGATGATTTAGCTGTTGCTGATTTAGACAAGACTAAAGCCTATATTCGTTTTATAAATGTTATCAGCAATTCCGCACCTGCAGGTTATGATTTGGGATTAATTAAAGAAACATCAACTATTGGTGCAACGCCAGTTACTACAAAAGAAGTTTATACTTATAGAAATGTAACATTTAAGGGCGGTAACGAGAAATACATTGCTATTGAGCCTCAAGACCCAATAGATACAAGAGGATATCAATTGCAGGTTCGTGTTGCAGGTTCTCCAACAAATGTTCCGGGAACAACTACAGGAACTACAATTGCGAATCTTGCCAATTCACCAGCAAATACTGCTTTTGTTCCTAGAGCGGGAAGAGTTTACACAATTTATTGCAGAGGAATTATCGGTGGATTACCATCTGCAACTTTAAATGCACCATCTGTTACTTTCATAACAAATAAATAAACTTAAAAATCGAACCACTTTTTGATTAAAGTGGTTCGATTTAATTATCCTATTTTGTTTTTTTCCCTTTATTAAGCGTAATTTTAATTGTAATTTAAACTTTTGTATTATGTTTCAAGCCTTTAAAAAAATCACTTTTATTCTATTTTTAATTGTTTCTAATGCGTCGAATGCAAATTCGTCAACAGGAACTATTAAAAATAAAATCAATGGTATCAGTAATGAAATAAAAACAGGAGCTGATAATTTCGAAAAATATATTCCTTTATTAAAAGATAAAAAAGTTGGCATTGTTACCAATCAAACTGGTCTTTTATCAAACAAAAAGCACGTTGTAGATTTTCTATTAGAGAAAAAAATAAACATTCAAACCATCTTTGCACCAGAACATGGCTTTAGAGGAACTGCTGATGCGGGAGAACACATAGTTGACGGAAAAGATTCTAAAACGGGATTATCGATAATCTCTCTTTACGGAGACAATAAAAAACCTAAACCAGAACAATTATCTGGAATCGACGTCATGATTTTTGATTTACAAGATGTAGGCGCGCGATTCTACACTTACATTTCTTCTTTACATTATGTAATGGAAGCTTGCGCTGAAAATAATGTTCCGCTTATAATTCTGGATCGACCAAATCCAAATGGCGGTATTGTAGACGGACCTCTTTTAGAAAAAGAGTTTACAAGTTTTGTAGGTATGCACCCTATTCCGCTGCTCCACGGAATGACTATTGGCGAATATGCAAAAATGATCAATGGAGAAAAATGGCTTAAAAATGCAGCGCAATGTAAACTAACTGTAATTCCTTGCGTTAATTATAACAGAAAAATGGATTATAGTTTATTGGCAAAACCATCTCCAAATTTGCCAAACGATCAATCTATAAATTTATATGCAAGTTTGTGTTTGTTTGAAGGGACGAATGTAAGCATGGGACGAGGAACAGAAAAACAATTCCAAATTTACGGCTCGCCTTACTTAGTAAAAACAAACTTCAGTTTTACTCCAAAACCTAATTTTGGAGCCAAAGATCCAGTCTATAATGGTGTAGAATGTTTTGGCGAAGATTTGACTACTTATCCTAAACTAAAACAACTGGAATTGAAATGGCTGCTTAAAGCATATCAAAATACCAGTGATAAAACTAAATTCTTTAATCCTTTTTTCACAAAACTGGCGGGAACTAAGAAATTGCAACAACAAATTGAAAGCGGAATTTCTGAAGATACTATCAGAAAAAGCTGGGGGAAGGACTTAGAAGCCTTCAAAAAAATGAGAATGAAATATCTGATCTACCAATAAATTTTAATGCAGTAAAGAAAAATTAAAAATTAAAAAAAATCAAAAATGTCAAAAGCAAATCCAGATACAGAAAGAGAATCTCTTTACTCAAATTTAGATAAAATGAGTACCAACGAACTGCTTTCAAATATAAATAATGAAGATAAAAAAGTAGCCGCAATTGTTGAAGAACAAATTCCGAACATTGAAAAATTAGTCGACGCAATCGTTACGAAAATGAAACTTGGCGGAAGACTTTTTTATATTGGAGCAGGAACATCAGGGAGAATTGGGGTCTTAGATGCTTCTGAGTGTCCTCCTACTTTTGGAGTTCCAGACAATTGGATTATTGGTATTATCGCCGGCGGAGATTCTGCTATTAGAAAAGCGGTAGAAAATGCCGAAGACGATGTCGATCAAGCATGGAGAGATTTATCTGCTTATGATATTTCTAGTTTAGATGTAGTGATAGGAATTGCTGCTTCTGGAAATACTCCTTACGTTATTGGCGGATTGAAAAAAGCACGTGAAAACAAAATCATAACCGGCAGTATTTCATGCAATAGCGGCAGTTTGATTTCTAAACAAGCAGATCATCCTATTGAACTAATCGTAGGACCGGAATTCTTAACAGGAAGTACTAGAATGAAAGCAGGAACTTCTCAAAAATTAGTCTTAAACATGATTTCAACATCAGTTATGATTAAACTAGGAAGAATTTACGGCAACAAAATGATCGACATGCAGTTGTCTAACAAAAAATTAGTTCAAAGAGGTGTAGAAATGATCGTTGAGGAACTGCAGATTGATGAAAAAACAGCTTCTGATTTATTAAAAAAACACAAAAGCGTAAGAGCGGTTTTATTAGCACAGAATAAAAATCTAGAAATCTAATAACCAAACTATTCAAATCTTTTATAGATTTATACAACTAAAAGTTTAAACCTAAACCTAACAGCTTTTATAGTCTGTTGGGTTTAATCTACAAAGTAGTACTGATTTTTAAACTTTAAGCCTCCCTATTCACAAAACCAAAACCACTAAAACTATAAAATGACACCAAGCACCATCCTCCTTCTTATTATCATTTATTTCGGAACATTATTCTATATCTCGCATAAAGTGAGTAAAAAAGACAGTGGAAATGATGCCTTTTTTACAGCTAATAAAAACTCAAAATGGTACTTAGTTGCTTTTGGAATGATTGGAACTGCTCTGTCAGGAGTAACTTTTATATCAGTTCCCGGAGAAGTTGGAGCAGTAAGCGGTGAGCAGTTTAAATATTTTCAGTTTGTATTGGGGAATGCAATAGGTTTTATAATAATTACAAAATTGTTGTTACCGCTATATTACCGAATGAATTTAACGTCAATTTATGGCTATATCGAGCAAAGAATGGGTGTTTACAGCTACAAAACGGCAGCTTTAATTTTCTTGATAAGCAGAACCGTAAGCTCTGCTTTCAGACTTTATCTGGTTGTAATTGTATTGCAGCGATTTGTATTTGATTTTTATAATATTCCTTTTGCATTTACGGTATTTATCTCATTAATTCTTATTTTTTCGTATACCTATAGAGGCGGTTTAAAAACCATAATTATCACAGATACTTTACAAACATTTTTCTTGGTAACATCAGTTTTTCTTACCATTTATTTTATTTGCGACCGTATGGATTTAAGTGCCATTGGAGCATTTGAAGAAGTTAAAAACAGTAACTACTCTAAAATATTCTTTTTTGATGATTTCATGGGAAGTAAATTCCATTTTATAAAACAAATAATAGGCGGAATGTTTGTGACTATTGCTATGGTTGGATTGGATCAGGATTTAATGCAAAAAAATCTGAGCTGTAAAAATATTGGCGAAGCACAAAAAAATATGTTTACGTTTACAGGAATCTTTGTTATCATTAACATTTTCTTTTTAAGCGTTGGAGCCTTGTTGTATATTTATGCTGATAAAAATGGAATCGCAATTCCAACTGACTTAATCACAGGCAAACCAAGAACTGATTTACTTTTTCCTGAAATTGCACTGAATCATTTAGCTGTTGTTCCCGCAATTGTATTTTTATTAGGTATTATTGCTGCTACTTTTGCAACAACAGATTCAGCTTTGACCGCATTAACGACTTCTTTTTGTGTTGACTTTCTAGGAATGGACAAAGCCGAAAACAACAAAAAAAACACTGTAAGAACAAGACATTTAGTACATATTAGTTTTTCGATATTGATTTTCTTTGTAATCATTATTTTCAATACTATCAATGACAGTTCAGTTGTTGGAATGATATTTAAAGTTGCCTCTTATACTTATGGTCCGCTATTAGGTTTGTATGCTTTTGGATTGTTCCAAAAATCAAGACATGTAAATGATAAATTAGTTCCAGTACTATGTTTACTGTCTCCTTTCTTTACCTATTTAATCAATGAAAATTCGAAATTATTATTTTCAGGATATGTTTTTGATAATGAATTAATAGTGATAAACGGGTTAATAACTTACTTAGGATTATACCTGACAAGTTCACGAAGCAGCGAGAAAATATCTTTTTAAACTATATAAAAAGCAAGCCCAATTTGCTAAATAAAATAAAAGCTCACCCATTGAAAAACATCTTTTAATGGGTAGAAGCTAATTAAAGTCTATTCGTTCAAAACAAAATATATTATGAAAAATTACTTCATAAGAATCAGCCTATACGCCGCATTTCTTTTTTTGATTACCAATTGTGCTTCTAAAAAAAACACTGCAATTACTGCTGTAAAAACAGATATTCCTGTAAAAGATACCGTTGTTTACAAAGCCAAGCCTGTATCTGAGAAAAAAACTTTTTTTAAAGATTCTGATAAAGAAACTGCTTGGGTAGATAGTATTTACAACAAAATGTCGGCAAGAGAAAAAATAGGTCAGTTGTTTATGATTTCGGCCTATTCTAATAGAGATTCCCTGCATACAAAAGAAGTCAGTGCATTAATTCAAGATTATAAAGTAGGCGGATTAATTTTTTTCCAAGGAGGACCTGTTCGTCAGGCAAAATTAACGAACCTGTATCAGTCAAAAGCAAAAGTACCTTTATTTATTGCTATTGACGGTGAATGTGGATTAGGCATGCGTTTAGATTCAACTTATATTTATCCTTGGAATATGACTTTGGGAGCCATTCAGGATTTGAGTTTAATTGAGAATGTGGGACGAAATATGGCCAATGAAAACAAACGTATCGGAATTCATTTCAACTTTGCTCCTGTTCTGGACATTAATACCAATCCAAAAAATCCAATTATTGGCAACCGTTCTTTTGGCGAAGACAAAGTCAATGTAAGCAATAGAGCCATTGCTTTAATGAATGGTGTGCAAGGTCAAGGTGTTTTTTGCACAGGAAAACATTTTCCGGGTCATGGCGATACATCTGTAGATTCGCACAAAGCATTACCTTTAATTGATTTTTCGAAAGAGCGACTTGAATTGGTTGAATTATATCCGTACAAAAAAACCTTCGACGAAGGTTTAGTTTCTGTAATGGTTGCGCATTTAAATATTCCAAGTTTAGAGCCGCAAACTAACATTCCATCTTCTGCTTCTTATAACATTGTAACTAATCTGCTTCAAAAAGAATTAGGCTTCAACGGTTTGATTTTTACTGATGGTTTAGCCATGAAAGGCGCGACTGATTTTAAAGGTCCCGGCGATTTAGAAATAGCTGTTCTTCTTGCTGGAAATGATATTTTTCTTGGTCCTGATAATGTACCCGAAGCTTTTCAGAAATTAGAAGAAGCTTATGCTCAAGGTGTAATTACCGAAGAACGTTTGGCACATTCAGTAAAAAAAATATTGCATTATAAATTTAAAGCGGGATTAAACAAGTACAAACCGATCGATATGAATAATATCAACGGTGATCTTAATCCAATACAAAACGACGCTTTGCATTATAAACTTTACGAAAATGCAATTACGGTTTTGAAAAATGAAAAAGAAATTCTTCCTATCAAAAACCTAGATCAAAAAATAGCGTATGTAAAACTAGGAGATGATGTTAACAGCACTTTTGTAACTACTTTAAAAAAATATACTGAAGTTACAGAAGTATCAAATACTAATATTGACAGTTTAAATCAAGAACTAAAAAATTACGACACGGTAATTATTGGTTTTCATAAACTAAATAAAACTTGGGAAAAGCAGAATTTCACAGATACTGAATTGCTTTGGTTACAAGAAATTGCCAAACACAACAAAGTGATTTTGGATATTTTCACTAAGCCTTATTCGTTGCTGCCTATTACAAGTTTTGATGATATTGAAGGATTAGTTGTTTCGTATCAAAACTCAAATATAAGTCAAGTAGTTTCTGCAGAAATACTATTTGGTGCTGTCGATGCAAAAGGAAAACTGCCTGTATCTATTAATGATTCGTTTAAAGTTAATGATGGATTATCAACCGAAAAAATAAACCGTTTAGGATTTACAACTCCAGAAAATGTGGGAATGAATTCTGCTGTTTTATCTAAAATAGATGCGATTGCCCAAAAAGCAATTGACGGAAAAATGACTCCCGGAATGCAAGTATTGGCTGCCCGAAAAGGAAAAGTTTTTTTTCAGAAATCATACGGTTATCAAACCTATGACAATCAAAAAAAGGTTACCAATTCAGATTTATATGATGTTGCTTCGATTTCGAAAATGATTTCTACGCTGCCAAATGTGATGCAATTGTATGATAAAAACAAAGTAACTTTAGATACCAAACTAAAAGATATGGTTCCGTTTTTTGCCAAAACAAATAAAGAAAACATCATTTTCAAGGATTTGTTAACGCATTACGCAGGACTGCAGGCTTGGATTCCGTTTTACAAAGCAACACTAGACAGTGATGGAAAACCTTCTGCAAAATACTATCGCAAAACAGCTGATTCTAATTTTTCGACAAAAGTTGCAGACAGTCTTTTTATTCGAAATGATTATCATGACACTATCATGAAAATTATTGCAAAAAGCCCAGTAGCTCTTAAAAAAGAATACAAATACAGTGATTTTACTTTTATTATTTTGAAAGAATACTTAGAAAAGAAAACACATAAAAAATTAGAAGATCTAAGTAAAGAAAACTTTTTCAGCACACTTGGCATGAACAATACACTTTACAATCCGCTAAATAAATTTGATAAAAACAGCATCACTCCTACTGAAATTGATACCTACTTTAGACATCAGCTTATTCAGGGATACGTTCATGATATGGCTGCCGCTATGGAAGGCGGAGTTGCTGGTCATGCAGGAATTTTTTCTAATGCTATGGATGTTGCCAAAATGATGCAGCTGTTTTTACAAAAAGGAAATTACGGCGGTAAACACTATTTTTCTGAGCAAACATTTGATGCTTTCAATACTTGCTATTATAAAGACAAAGGAATTCAGAGAGGTTTAGGTTTTGACAAAAGAGTTGGTAAAGGCGGACCAACTTGCAGTTGTGTTTCTGAGGCGAGTTTTGGTCATACTGGATTTACAGGAAACATAGCTTGGGTTGACCCAGAAACAGAAATTGTTTACGTATTTTTATCCAATAGAACTTATCCAGAGGTAGTGAATGATGAGAATAAATTATCTAAAGGAAAAATTAGAGAAGATATTCAAAAGATAATTCAGGAAGCTGTTATCAAATAAGGAACATTTCTATTTAGTTAAACTAAAAAAAAAGATCATGAATGCAAATTTAGAAGCACTGTATGAAATCGCAAAAAAGCCTTCCCGAATTATTGTTGGGTTAATGTCTGGCACCTCTTTAGATGGTTTAGATGTGGCTTTATGCAAAATTACTGGTTCTGGAGAAACTACTGAAGTTCAACTATTAGAATTTGACACAGTCGATTATTCAGAAGAAATAAAATCAGAAATCAGAAGCGTATTTGCAAAACCTACTATTGATTTTCAGAAACTAGTTTTATTGAATGAATGGATCGGGACTCTTCATGCTGATATGATTCTTGATTGTTTAAACCGTTGGAAAATTCCAGCTTCAAAAGTTGATTTAGTAGCGTCGCACGGACAAACCGTTTTTCATGCTCCAAAAATCCTGCACCAGTTAGAAAACTTTACAAATGGTACTTTACAAATTGGCGATGGAGATCATATTGCTGTAAAAACTGGAATCTTAACCATTTCTGATTTTAGACAAAAACATATAGCTGCGGGTGGTGAAGGCGCACCATTAGCCGTTTATGGAGATTATTTTTTATTCAGTAAAAAAAGCGAAAATCGTATTATGCTAAACATGGGCGGTATTGCCAATTTTACGTTTTTACCTTCCAATCATAATCCAGAAGAAGTTTTTGTTACTGATACCGGAACAGGAAACACTTTGATTGATGCTTTGACCAGACTTTCATTCCCTGATAAAGCTTATGATAAAGATGCAGCAATTGCTAAAAAAGGAACTGTAAATCTATCTCTTTTAGAAGCTTTAAAAGCTGACGATTTTTTTCAAGCACCATTTCCAAAAACTACAGGTCCAGAGCTTTTTAGTATTGAATATGTGAGAAATGCTCAAACACAAAGCGGTACAGAAAACATTTCTACTGAAGATTTATTAGCGACTTTAACCCGATTTAGTGCAGAAACGATAGCAGAAGCCATAAATTCGACAATCAGCAATACAACTTATCCAATAGAAAGTTTTACTATTTATATGTCCGGCGGAGGTGCTCATAATCCGTTATTAACAGGCTGGCTGAAAGAATTACTGTCTTGTACTTTTACTAATACTGATTCGCTGGGAATTTCGGGCGATGCAAAAGAAGCAATCTTATTTGCCATTTTAGCCAATGAAACAGTTTCTGGCGGAAACTCTGATTTTGGATCTCGCAAAGGAATTCCATCAGTGTCAATGGGAAAAATTTCTTTTCCATCATAAAAAATACTCTAAAAGTCTACCGTATGAACACAAATATTAAAAACAATTTTGAACACAAATTTCACTAATTGTCACTAATTTTAATAGGTTAATCTTGTTTGTGAAATTAATTTCGCAAACAAATTAGTGACAATTAGTGCAATCCATGTTACTTTTTATAATTGTGTCCACACAGCAGCTTTAAAAGTTCTCTTTTAAACAATAAACCAAACCAAAAACCAACCTAATGACAAAAGAACGTTTAACCTCACTGGATGTATTTAGAGGATTTACCATTTTATTAATGACTATTGTCAATAATCCTGGAAGCTGGGCTTCAATTTATCCGCCTTTAGAACATGCTGAATGGCACGGCTGTACCCCTACTGATTTAGTTTTTCCGTTTTTTGTTTTTATAATGGGAACTGCAATACCTTTTGCAATGCCAACAAAGCATTTTGATGCCGCTGTATTCAATAAAATTTTGGTTCGTTCTCTGCGAATTTTCTGTTTGGGATTATCTTTAAACTTTTTCAGCAGAATCCATTTATTTGATTTAGAAGGAATTCCATTATTACTCGTTCGATTAGCCATAACTTTTGCTGTTGCTTATGCTCTTTTAGGAAACTTTACTTTAAAGGTTAAAACCTATCTTGTTTCTGGAATTTTTGCGTTGATGATTTTTCTAGCTTATAGCAAATTAGAAGCTTTTGAAGATGTTAGAATTCCAGGCGTTCTTCAACGAATTGGAATTGTTTATTTCTTCGCTTCGTTATTGTATTTAAAAACAAATTTAAAATCACAGCTTTTAATTGTTGCTTCGATATTAGTCGGTTATTACATTTTAATGGCTTTTGTTCCCGTTCCCGGAGTTGGCGCTGCTAATTTTGACAAAGGAACTAATCTGGCAGCATGGTTAGATAATTTAGTTTTAAATGGTCATTTATGGAGCGTGTCTAAAACTTGGGATCCTGAAGGAATTTTAAGCACTTTGCCTGCTATTGGCACAGGAATCCTTGGAATGTTTATTGGGCAGATTTTAAACTTACAAATTTCTAAAACTGAAATCATAAAGAAACTTGCCATTTCGGGAATTATTTTGTGGGCTCTTGGTTTACTTTGGAATATTATTTTCCCAATAAATAAATCACTTTGGACAAGTTCATACGTTTTATATACGGCCGGAATTGCAACAATATGCTTAACCTTGCTGTATTATATTATTGATGTAGCCAACTATAAAAAATGGACAAAATTATTCTTGATCTGGGGTGTAAATCCTATGATTGTGTTTTACTTTTCTGGTGTAATTCCGAGAGTAATGAGTTCTATAAAAATGCAAAGCCCAGATTTAACTGGAGAAGAAATCAATCTTCAAACCTTAATATACAAATTTTGGATTGTGCCTTGCTTTGAAAATCCATTGAATTCGTCACTGGCTTACGCAATCTCTTATGCCATTTTCTGGTCCTTGATTTTATGGATTTTCTATAAAAAGAATTTGATTTTTAAGGTATAAAAGTCTTTATTTTTTTTGCCACAAGTTTATTACAAGATTGAAAAAATAATAATACTGCTTTCAGAAATTGCAGAAAAGATATAACAAAATCTATTTTTAAAGATTTAAGTATCATTAAATAAATTCAATTCTCAACTAAATTCCCTTTCAGAGTTTATACCTCTTTACGAACAATAGTAATGAACATTCAATTACAGTAACTTTCGTCGTTGTTAATCAGCGCAGGAACTTGTGCTGCATTTCCTGTAAAATCGAATTGGACTGTTTTGGGGGAGAACAGTTGGGGCAATAAAATTTTCTACGGTTACCACAGCAGTTCCTAACGCTGAAAAATAAGGCAGCAAAAACATCTCAATTTGCTGCATATACGAGGTTTTTCAAATTCGGATATTGCTTCGGCAAAACTACTCTAGAAAGAATTCATACTATAAAAATTGAGGGGGACAAATGGGGGACATTTATATCTAGAAATCTAACAAAATCAATACATTCTGTTTTTAGGTTTAACAGACGATTCTTTTTTGTTATTTTTACGTTCCCAAAAACAAAAACCACAACGAAGAAAAAATGTTTTCAAAGAAAATCTACTGCATCATTTTAGTCTTTTTTGCCTTTCTATTAAAAGCACAAAACGCTCCTATTCAAATTTCTTTTTCCGAAAATGAAATTAAAAATTATGAGGCCGTATTAAATCAGGAAAAATCTTTTGACAAGGATACACTGGCATTAAAAAACTTTTTAAAACCACTGTATCAAAATAAAAACTACAAAGTTTTTTATGAGGCATTACTTGCCAATGGATACAGCACTTTTTATAATACAGTAACTAAAAAAAGTGATTTTCATTATCAGCAGTCGATTAAAATGGCTGCACTTTCAAAAGAACAAAGCATTGAAATTTGGACACAGCTTAATTATGTAAGTTATCTATATCACTACAGAGATTTCATAAAAATGACTCCGCTCCTTCTTAAAGTAATTGATAAGATTGAAAAACTGCCAGCCGAAAAAATAATCTTACCGGGTGAATCCTTCAAAAAAATTGGGTGGATTATGCAAACGCTTGGTGATTATAAAGAGGCGGCATACTATTTAGATCTTGCCAAAAAAAATGCTCCTAAAAAAAGCATCGAATATGCTTCGATAACAAATGCTATTGGCATGAATTATCTGCATACTTCTGATCTTAAAAAAGCGCAATATTATTTTTTACAAACTGCCAAATTAGCGCAGGAAATTCAGGATCAAGTGCGCTATGCTAAAGCTTTGGGAGATCTGGCACTGGTAAAACAAAAACAAGGCGATTTTAAATCGGCAATTTCATTAGTCAAAAAAGATATCGACATCTCAAAAGCTGAAAAAAGCTACCAGAATACGATGTATGCTTTCATTTTACTAGCAGAACTATATTTAGATGACAACGATTTTATTAAAGCAGATCAAGCTTTGAAAGAGGCACAGAATATTGTCTACTCAAAAACCTATTTTGAAAAATCAGAACTTCAAATCATTCAACTTAAATTGAGAATCCTGCAGCACCAAAACAAAACGGATGAAGAATTGGTTTTAAGAAGACGAATGCTTGTTCTTGAAGATTCTCTTAAAAATAAAGATGGCGACATGGCTATCAACAAAGTAAACTGGATGATTCAAAAAGAAAAATTTCAGCAAAATATTAATCGTACTAATGAACAATACAAAAATGAAATTTCGATAAAAAATGTTTATGCTGTTATTATTATCCTTGCTCTTTCCTTATTAATTTTTCTTATTATTAATTTTAAAAAGCATTTAAAAAACAGACAAATTGAATATCGTGAAAAAGTTTTTTCGTTAAAGACAGAGAAAATAAAAAATGAGCAAAAATTATCCGAAGCAAAAGAAAATTTAGATGCGCATGCCGCTCATTTGAAAGAAAAAAACAATCAAATAAAAATTTTAAGATCTGAGATAAATCAAATTAAAAATTCGTCTAACAGCGATTCTGAAAAAGAAAATCTGAGCATTTTACTAGAATCACATTTGATGACGGAGGAAAACTGGAAAAATTTTAAAAGAGAATTTCAAAAAGTTCATCCTGAATTTCATCGTTTACTGGAAGAAGATTTTCCAGAAATTACAGATTCTAATAAACGAATTTTGTTGCTGCAAAAACTAAATTTTAATAATACTGAAATCTCTGAATTATTAGGAATAACGCCTGATGCTGTAAAAAAATCAAAACAACGTCTTAAGAAAAAACTCGGCGATAAATTTAATATTCTTTTTGAGCATATCAGTTCTAAAATCTCATAAACGTATAATCTTAAATGGTATCTAATTTGAAATTCGAATATATCCTAAAAGTAAAAAGAGAACTTAATTTTTAACTGTACCTTTATAAAAAAATACAAAAAACAGAACCTGCGTACAAATTTGCATGAGCTTTTTTTGACCGTCAGAACTTTTTTTACATAACGAACTGATCAATGAAAAAAAGAGAAAAATTAGAAATTATCCGAAAACGTTATCCTTATGCTTTAACTACTATTGATTATATCAATAAAGTAATTGATTATGTTGAAGAAAAACTAGATTTAGAACCTTCGCAAATTATATTAGCAGATAGTATTTGCAGTGATGACGTAAATAGTATTCAATATCCAGCAAGAGCTCTTGAGTTTTTAGGTCCTTTTAAAATGGGTGGTTTAGACGGTTTTCCGTTTACGGGATTAAGCGGTATGGCAGCTTTTGCAAGCCATGTGCCTGATGATGGAGCTGTTTTTATTTATTATGGTCCCCATATTGGTATTTCTAAAGAAGGAGTTGTTGGAAAAATTAACCGTATCGGACAAACTGAAAAGTCTCTTTGCTGTGGAGCGGCAACTGGTGCTCTTAACAAATTAGCAGATAATACCATAAAACTAGGAAATGTAACGGAATTGGATTATCAAATGAATATTATTGAGCAAATTTTATTCAAGCAAAAAGATAAAATTCTAAACTCCGAACTTCCATTGATCGAGGCAACCGAAGTGATCTATCAAGCTATAGACAATCGTATTCAAGAACTGATCGCGGCAACGAAATATAATTGTAAATACATCATTCTTGTTGGCGCAATTTTAATTAACAGCGACAGTGATATTGGTTCGTTTTCGGCGGCAAAAAGATTTGAAATTATCAATTTAAAGACGGGTTTGAGAGAAAACATTATCACGGTTTTAAATCCGGAATAATAAAAATAAACGCTGAACTTGTTTATTGGGCTGAAATAGCTGTTAATGTTATCTAAAATCAATGCGAGTACCGTTTTTTAGAGTTATTTTTATAAAATGAATTGGAAAAATTACATCACTTTTTTTCGACATCTTAAGCAGCTTTTGTTAGTTGTAAGTTTGGTGTATGCTTTTTCTAATTGTCAGATTAAAAAAACTATTCTGCATTTTACTGCTATCGATTCAATCGAATTTTCTCAGAAAAACCAAACTCAATTACCGCAGTTTGGATCTTGCAGCAGTGGTTTAATGCATAAAAATACTTTTGTAAAAAAGGTTATTTCTGCACCACAAATTCCAATTATACCTAGAACACTGTCGTTTTATTCTCCTGTAAATGAGAATACTGTTTTTACTAAAGTTCAAATTCGTCCTGCTTTCGAATTTGGTAAAAAATCTACGACTTATCCACCTATGTTTATCGTATTTAAAAATCTAAAAATTGCACTAAAAGCGAATTCTATTACAGCTTAAAACAATTTTTTATTTTTAAATTTTATACTGCATGATACAGCAAAAGAAATCTTTTGACACTGCTTCTATGGCTACCTTATCGTTACGATTGGTAGTTGGCTGGACTTATTTTTCGGCATTTTGGAGACGTCTTATTTTAGAAAACAAATTAATCCCTGAAGAAGCAGGTTATATTGGCGAGAAATTCAATCATTTTTTACCCAATTCGCTGGGACTAAAACCCATAATCGAATATTTAGTTACGCATCCCGAGGCTTTATGGTATGCAATGGTAACTTTTACTATTGTTGAGGGAATTGTAGGTTTGGCATTAATTCTCGGTTTTTTCACTCGTTTAATGAGTATTGGAATATTCTTATTAGCATTCGGGATTCTACTCGCTTCCGGCTGGATTGGAACAACTTGTTTAGACGAATGGCAAATAGGAATTTTAGGCTTGGCGGCTGGATTTACTTTATTTTTAACCGGCAGTAACTATCTTTCGTTAGATTCTTATTTTATTTCGAGAAAGTTTCCTTTTACTAAAACAAAATGGTTTAAATTTCTGGGTTCTGGACCGCTGAATTTAGTGGCAAACAAGCGGCTTATTTTAGTAACTGCAGCTTTTATTACAGGTCTTACTTTATATACTAATCAATATTTTCATGGAGGCGTTTTTGGAACATTGCACAATAAATCAGTAAAACCAAAACTGGAAATAAGCAATTTTAAAATGCAGAATACAGAAATGAGTTTTGATGTTTATCGAGTTGAAGGTGTTGATGTTTATGGCTCTTTTTTGATTGGTATTTCGCTTCAAGATTCATCTGGAAAATATCTTTTACAATTGCATGGAGCTGATTTAGCAAAATTACCTGCCACAACTATTGACAATCATTATGTTGCCAAAATAAAACCCGGTGCTCACAGCTTGATTATTCCGCTTGGTGCAAAAGCAACAATGCGGCTTCCGATCGATCGTAAAAAGACATCTGACAAAGAGCATTACACGCTGACTTTAACTGACATAAGCGGTCTAACTTGGAGTGCTAGTATTTAGTATTTATAAAAAAAGCTGTCCGAAATTATATTTCGGACAGCTTTTAAAAATAATATATTCTATAATTGATATTACGCTTTATAAAGCATGCTTGTAGCACCTAATAAAGCTGCTTTCTCATTATCTGTAGAAATTGAAACTTCAATTTCACTTCCAGCTTCTTTAATTTTTTGATTGAAAACAGGTAAAAAGAATTCGCTTGCATTTGCAATTTTTCCTCCAATGATAAAGCTGTCGGCACCAAATTTTTCTAACCACGGAAGAACGATTTCTGCCAAGTCTTGTCCCATTTGTTCAAATACTTTTACAGCCATTTCGTCACCGTTTTCCGCTAAATTAAAAAGCTCTAAACCATTGTTTACTTTTTTTCCGCTTAAAGCGAAATAACCAGCCAAAAGTCCGCGAACTGAAACGTAATCCTCAGCAATACCTTCTTTGTATGGAAGATCGTAAATTTCGCCCTCTTTTGGTACTGAATTACCTGTGCTGATTGATTCTCCTTTGTCTATAAAACAAGCGCCAAGTCCTGTGCCAAGTGTAATCGCCATTACTTTTTTAGAAAGATTTTCGGAGTCTTTAAAAACTTCTCCTTTTCCAAAACAAACAGCATCATTTTCAAAAAGAATCGGAAAATCGCTAGAAAGATCTAGTTTGTCCTGAAACAAATCACGTACATTCAACCCATAAAAATGTTCGTACTTAGATTGGTCTTTTATCCAGCAAATTCCGTTTGTATAATCAAATGGTCCCGGCATACAAACTGCTAATCCTGAAGTTTTTTCTACTTTAGAATTTTTGAATGATGTTCGTATTGCTTTTTCCCAAATAGTCATAACTTCTTCCACCGGCATATTAGAATCAAAAGACTCTTTGTGCAGTGAAAAATCCATCACCTTCATATCTACTATATCAATTATCGCTGCGGTGATATGTGTGCCTCCTATATCTAAGCCAACGGCATACTCTTTATTCATTCTTGTTTTTTTATTTTTGGAATTGAACCATTTAGGGGTTAACTAAATTTTAGTTTTGATTCTTTTTTACCATTAAGAGATTAAGTCTAACTACTTATTTTTCTTAATCTCTTGATGGCAAATTATTGTTTTAAATGTTTTTGTCTTTTAAAATTTGTGGATAATGTATACTGGTGTGTACGATCATTTCTCCAAAAAGTGTATTTGCCCAAGCAAACCATTTTCTAGTAAATTTTGCTACGTCATCTTTATGAAAAGATTCGTGCATAAAACCAGTATCTGCATTTGTCTTGATTAAATTGCTAATACATGCTTTTATTTCTTTTTCATCAACACTTGTAATGGCTCTCAAAACAATACTCATTGGCCAGATTGTATCGGTTCCTGTGTGCGGACCGCCAATCCCTTCTCCGGCTTTTCCTTTATAGAAAAACGGATTATTCTCTGAAAGCACTACTTTTCTTGTGTTTAAATAAAGGGGACTATCTGGTTCAATTGCTCCTAAATATGGTAATGATAATAATGACGGTACATTAGCGTCATCCATCATATGGAAACTTCCGTATCCGTTTACTTCAAAAGCAATGATTTTTCCGAATTTTGGATGCTCGATAATTGTGTTTTCTTCCAATCCTTTCTGAACTTGCGCTTGCATTTCTTTTGCTTTGGCAACTAAATCTTTATCTAATAAAGCTGGCAAAGAGAAAATTTCCTGAAGGTATCCTAACACTTCAATTGCAAACATATTACTTGGAATTAAATATCCAAATAAAGTGCTGTCATCACTTGGTCTAAAAGTCGAAACAATTAATCCGCATGGTTTTACTGGATAACCGTAACCTCCTAAAGGCACACCATCTGTAGCCCAAGCTGTAACTCTTTGAAAATTGTATGGTCCTTTATCTGTCCAGCGCTGTTGTTCTTTAAACGTTTGTAAAACCAACAACATGGCTTCTTTCCATTTGCTGTCGAACAAACTTATATCTCCAGTTTCTTTCCAATAACCGTGTGCCAATCTAATTGGGTAGCATAAACTGTCAATTTCCCATTTGCGCTCATGGATTCCCGGCTGCATTTTAGTCATGTCATTTTTCCATTCGCTTACCTGATTAAAATCTTTGTAAAAAGCGTTTGCATAAGGATCTAATAAAATACATTTTGTCTGACGGTTGATTACTCCTTTTACCAACTCAGCCAATTTTTTATCTTCTTTTACAAACGGAATATACGGCCAAATTTGAGCTGTACTGTCACGTAACCACATGGCATCAATATCACCTGTAATTACATAAGTATCTGGTTTACCGTCGATAATTTCAAAATCGACAGTAGTATCTAATGTATTTGGAAAACAGTTTTCAAATAACCAAGCCAGTTCTGGATTAGCTATTTGTTTTTTGATTCTTACAATAGCAGCTTCAATCGCTTTACTTGTAAACTTTCTCTCGGCTACAGGAGGTCTTTTAGTAATAAAATCTTTTAATGCAAAATTGAAAGCATCTGATCGCATCCCGAAAGCATCTGTTTGAATGGCCAATAATCCTGCTGAAAATATCCCAGCGTTTTTTATGAATTTTCTACGTGATTGCATAATATTATTTTGAAGTTGAATAAGAATATGGAAAAGCGTTCGCTGAAGTTCCTCTTTGTAAATTTGGTGTATCGCTCATGTCAAAATTTAATTCGCCGCCCTTTAATACATCAAAATGATTGATATAGTTTTTTGAGTAAGCTGCATTGTTCCATTTTAAGTCCTGAGCATATTTATTAGTTTCAGAATTTTTTGGTGCGTTAATCACCAATTCTTTTCCATTTTCTAATTGTAATGTCAGTTTTTTGAACAATGGCGCTCCAAGAACATATTCTTCTGTTCCCGGGCAAACTGGATAGAATCCCATTGCAGAGAATACATACCAAGCCGATGTTTGTCCGTTATCCTCATCACCGCAATATCCATCTGGAGTTGGTTTGTACATACGGTTCATTACTTCACGCGACCAATATTGTGTTTTCCAAGGTTCGCCTGCATAATTATACAAATAAATCATGTGTTGAATGGGCTGATTTCCGTGCGCATATTGTCCCATATTCATAATCTGCATTTCGCGGATTTCATGAATAACTGATCCATAATAACTGTCGTCAAAAATTGGCGGTGTCGAAAATACTGCGTCTAATTTTGCCGTAAATTTCTTTTGTCCTCCCATTAAATCAATCAAACCTTGTACGTCATGAAAAACACTCCAGCTGTAATGCCACGCATTTCCTTCGGTAAAAGCATCTCCCCATTTAAACGGATTGAAATCTTTAGGGAAGCTTCCGTCTTTATTTCTACCGCTCATTAATCCGATTGATGGATTATAAAGATTTTTATAATTCATCATTCTTTTTTCGAATAAACTAATTTCTTTTTTAGGACGATTTAATGCTTTTGCTAATTTCCAAATCGTAAAGTCATCATAAGCATATTCTAATGTTCTGGCTGCGTTTTCATTAATTTTTACATCATAAGGCACATAACCTAAAGTGTTGTAATACTCTACGCCGCGTCTTCCAACGGCATCCATTGGTCCTTCGTTGTTAGCACCATGTAATAAAGCTTCGTACAACTTGTTAATGTCATACCCTCGTAATCCTTTGATGTAAGCATCAGAAACTACAGAAGCAGAATTATTACCAACCATTACATTTCTAAAGCCCGGACTTGACCATTCTGGCAAGAAACCGCCTTCTTTATAATCGTTGATTAATGCTTCTTGCATTTCTTTATTTATAGAAGGATAAACTAAATTCAACAATGGATATAAGGCACGGAACGTATCCCAAAAGCCTGTTCCTGCATACATATAACCTGGCAAAACTTTACCATTGTATGGGCTGTAATGTACAATTTCTCCTTTTCCGTTTATTTCGTATTGTTTTTGTGGGAAACATGCGGTACGGTATAAACAAGAGTAGAATGTTTTTAATTGCTCATCGCTTCCGCCTTCTGCAGTTAATTTTCCTAGAACTTTATTCCACTCTTTTTTAGATTCTGCTACAGTTTCTTTAAAAGAAGCAGTTCCTAATTCATTTTTCAAATTCAACTCAGCTTGTTCTTGACTGATAAAAGAAGAGGAAACTTTTACATTTACAATTTCTCCTTTTTTAGTTTTGAAACCTACAACTGCACCAACGTGATCGTCTTTTAATTCTAATTTGCCTTTTTCTAAAACTTTATCATGCCAAGTATAATTGGTTGCAAAAGGTTTGTCGAACTGCAATACAAAATAATTTTTAAAGTTCTCAGGAACTCCGCCGCTGTTGCGAGTGGTGTAACCAATAATTTTATTTTCTGATGGAATAATTTTAATATAAGAACCTTTATCAAAAGCATCAATTACAATTGAAGACTGTTCATTTTCTGGAAATGTAATCTGAAAATGCGCTGCTCTTTCTGTTGCAGTTATTTCTGTTGTAACATCGTAATCTGCAAGATAAACGCTGTAGTAATATGGTTTAGAAACCTCGGCTTTATGGCTGAACCAGCTTCCTCTTTCATCTTCTGCAAAAGTTAATTTTCCAGTAACCGGCATGATAGAAAACTGTCCGTAATCATTCATCCAAGGCGAAGGCTGATGTGTTTGTTTAAATCCTCTAATTTTATCTGCTGTATAAATGTAAGCCCATCCGTCTCCCATTTTACCTGTTTGCGGAGTCCAAAAATTCATTCCCCAAGGTCTGCAGATTGCGGGATAGGTATTTCCGTTTGAAAGACTATGTAAAGATTGTGTACCCATTAACGGATTTACATATTCTACTGGATTCAATACTTTAACCTGTGCATTGACAAAAATGCAGCATTGTAATACTCCTAAAAAAATTAAACTTTTTATTTTCATATTTTTATTTTTTTGCTTTACGCTTTAAGCAATAAGCTTTAAGCTAAAAACTGTGGCTGAACTTTCTATTTCTTTAATCTAAATCTTGTTTGTCTAAGCTTTGTCAAAGTTTAAAACTTTGACAAAGTTGTCATAAATCTAATTCCGATAACTATCGGGACTGAAATCTAAAATTAAAGCGGTCTGTCTGCTTTTTTAACTCCAAAAGTTGTCGATGGTTTACTTCCCATATACAATTTTAATTCTCCGCCTTTTACAATCATATCATGTGTAATATATGATTTTGTATATGGTTTTCCGTTATACTCGGCTTTCTGAATATAGATATTGGTTTTGCTGTTATCGATTGCTTTTATTGCAAACGAAATTCCTTCTTTGTGATGAATTACTGCCGAATTTACTAACGGACTTCCCATAACGTATATTCCATTTGCAGGATTTACAGAATAGAATCCCATTGATGATAAAACATACCAAGCAGACATTTGTCCTAAATCTTCATTTCCGCACAATCCATCAGGCTTTGTTGAATAGAATTTTTCGTCGATTTCTCGAATTAATTTGGCTGTTTTCCAAGGTTGTCCAACATATGCATAAAGATATGGAATATGATGATTTGACTCATTTCCTTGTGCATATTGACCAATTAAACCACTAATATCTGGAGATATTTCTTCGCCTTCTACTTTATCTGTTATTAAAAATAATGAATCTAATTTTTTAATAAATTTATCTTCACTTCCAAACAATTCGATTAAACCATATGGGTCTTGAGGAACTAACCAAGTGTATTGCCATGCATTTCCTTCTACATAATCATCTTTTCTATGTGCTGATGAAAGGGGATTAAACGGTGTTCTCCAATTTCCATCTGTTAATTTACCTCTCATGAATGTAGTTTCTTTATCGAAATAAAGTTTGTACAAATTGGCTCTTTTTGAGAAATAATTATAATCTTCTGTCTTACCAAGATCTTTCGCCATTAACGCTATACAATAATCGTCGATTGCATATTCTAAAGCATTTCCAACAGACTCTAACAATTTATCTGCAGGAATGTATTCTAGTTTTTGCACGTAATCCATTCCTTCACGTGTTTGCATCGCTGTTTTTTTGATGGCTTCATAGGCTAATGCAACATCATAACCTCTATATCCTTTCATGTAAGCATCAACAATTACAGCAATCGAGTGATTTCCGTTCATTGTATTGGTTTCGTTACCCATTAAATGCCAAACTGGTAATCTGCCTTGCTGCTGATAAATCGCTAAAAATGATTTTACGATGTCGTTGATTTTTTCCTGTTGTGTAATAGTATACAATGGATGTAAACCACGGTAAGTATCCCAAAGTGAAAAAGTAGTGTAGTTGGTAAAGTTTGCTTTTTCGTACACTTTTTTGTCTGTTCCTCTATAATCTCCGTTTACATCATTGAATATTGAAGGCGCAAACATGGTATGATACAAAGCGGTGTAAAAAACTTTCATTGTTTTATCATCAGCTTTGATCTGAATTTTATTTAACGCTGCATTCCATTTTGAAGTCGCTTGTTTTGCTACAGCATTAAAGTCCCAATTTGGAATTTCGGCTTTTATATTGATAACTGCATTTTCATAGCTTACAGGCGAGATTCCAACTTTTACTAGAACTTCTTTATTTTTTAAAGTTGTAAAATCTAAAACTGCTTTCATTTTTAGACCTTCACCCTCGTTTCCGCTTACAGAAGTTTTATCATCGTACAATGCCATATTTGAAATTGGCTCAGAAAATTCAATCGCAAAAAAGATACGTTGATCTGCTGCCCATCCTGCTGAATATCTATATCCTACAAGTGTAGTTTCGTTTACTTTTTTTATGAACGTTTTTACGGGTTTATCCCATCCCACACCGTCTGCAAGGTCTAATAAAACGTGATTGTCTTGAGCACTATTAAAAGTGTATTTATGAAAACCAACTCTTTCGCTTGCCGTTAATTCGGCTTTAATTTTATATTTATCAAGCAGCACACTGTAATATCCTGCTTTGCTTACTTCATTATCATGAGAAAAATAAGAGCCATAACCAGTTGCCATGTCTTCTTTTGTTCCTTTTGTTAAAGGCACTTTTCCTGATACTGGCAATAAAAGAATATCGTTTAAATCTCCAATTCCTGTTCCGCTTAAATGGGTATGTGTGAAACCTAAAATAGTATTACTTGCATAATTGTATCCACTGCACCAATCCCAGCCTTCAAAAACATTTACTGGTCCTAACTGCACGGCTCCAAAAGGAACATTGGCACCCACAAATACGTGACCGTGACCGGCAGAGCCAATAAACGGATTTACATATTGGGTATAATCTGAATTTGTTTGTTTTACCTTTTTTTCCTGTGAAATAGCAGGATTGGCAAAAAACAGGTTTAGAGCTAAAATACCGCTAAAAGCAATTTTGTTGTACTTTGTAAACATATTTTTTTTATTTAGATTCTGAGGTTCTAAGGGTCTGATATTCTAAGACTTGCTAATTAAACTTAGCACTTCAGAACCTTAGCTTCTTAGAAGCTTTTTATTTATACTTATTCAAAACATTATATAGAGACTAGACTTTCACGGCTCGTTTTCTTATTTTACTCTCAAAAGAATAATCTAGAACACAAAAAATAACCGCAAAGAGCGCAATGACTCTCGCTAAGTTCGCAAGGTAAACAGATGCACTAAAGTGCGTCTCTACACAAAAACCTTTGAACCTTTGCAACTTAGTACCTCTTCAAAACATCATATAGAGAATAAACTTTCAGGACTGGCTTTGTTACTTTGCCTTCAAAAGAAATAATTCTTTCTTCGCCTGCTTTTAAGTCTATATAATTATCGCTCCATTTTCCTGTATAGCCTTTTATAGAAACGTATACATATTTTGCGGCTTTTGAAGCTTTTAAAATCACTTTATTTCCTTTCACTTCCCAAGTTATATTTGGGTTTTCCAATTTTAAATCAATTGGACGTGTGAGGTCAATTTCTGGTGTTTTGTCATCTCTATACGCTTCTTTCATAGCGTACCAAGCTGCTTTTGGCTGTCTGTCATAATAATCAGTCACGCTCCAACTTGCAACAGGCCAGCAATCATTAAGCTGCCAAACTAATGTTCCCATATTATAAGGCGCTTTTGAACGATGAATGCCTATAATATTTTTTAATGAATAGTATTGTAAACATTGTGAGAGGTAAGTATAATCCTCAACATTCATTTTCTTTATTTTGTCTGAACTAATAAAGTAGCGATTTAAATACGAATCTAATTTCATGAATCCTTTGCCCGCTTTTTGATGTGCCTGCAAAATATCTGAATATAAATATCGATCTTCTGGTAATGTAAATTTTTCTATTGAAGAATAATTTGGCATAGCTTGCATTCCGTACTCGCTTACAAAACGTCCCGTTTTATTCTGCACCGCTTCAATATCTTCAAGTCCCCACCAAGTTCCCCAATAATGGCTGTCGCCTTCTGTAATACTTTTTGCTTTTGACCAGTGAAATAAAGGCGAAGAACTTAAGTATGGTCGTTTATTATCGACTTCTTTTACCCATTTTGGAATACTATCTTGAAACAAACGAACGTAGTCTTTCCATAATCTAGTCGAATCTTGTTTCGACATTTTCATGCTTTTTTGCCATCCCCAACTTTTGAAAGCTTCATCAATTTCATTGTTCCCGCACCATAAAACTATGCTTTTGTGATGACGAAGACGTTTTACTTGATATTGAACTTCTTTTTTTACGTTGTCAAAAAAAGCATCGTCACCTGGCACCATTGTTCCAGCGAACATAAAATCCTGCCAGACATAGATTCCGTTTTTATCGCATAAATCATAAAAATAATCATCTTCATAAACCCCGCCTCCCCAAACACGCAGCATATTCATGTTGGCATCTTTGGCAAGTGCAATTACTTTTTCATACTCTTTTTTTGTTACTCGCGACAGGAATGCATCCGATGGAATATAATTTGCCCCTTTCATATAAACCGGCTTGTCATCAATTTTAAAGTAAAATGATGTTCCTTTATCGTCAGGCTGTTGTATCAATTCGATTTTGCGATCTAATACATATGGTTTCTCCGGAGTTTTTACATCATATGCTTCTAATCTTGGCGTTTTCCAAATTCCGCAAGTTGTGAATTTTGGTCCCCAATCCCATCCAAAATGGTATTGTGCCTTACGCACATAGGCACGAGGATTATCTGGAATTACAAACGGAAAATCTTTTTTAGCAAGCGAATCAACAACATTTTGTGCCGATTTAAAAACGACTACTAAATCATTCTTTCCCGGTTTTAAATTCTTTTTCACGTCAACACGCCATTGACGAAACATATTATCAGCCTTTAAAACCAATTGATTGTTTAAGTAAACGGATGCGTAAGTATCTAATCCGTCAAAAACTAATTCGGTACTTTTTTTATTTAATGTTGCGGTACTTACTTCAAAAGTGGTTTTATACTCCCAATCTTTCTTTTCAATCCATTCCAGCTTTTTTTCATTGTCTCTGTAAAATGGATCTGGTATTAATTTATTGTTGAGTAAATCGGTATGAACTTCACCGGGAACAGAAGCAGGATACCATTTTGTTGTTTTGGTTTCTCTGTACTGCCATCCTTTTTTTAATTCCATATTTTGCGCCTTTGCTACAAATGAAAAATTTGCTAGACAAATACTCAAAACCCAATAAAAGTTCTTTTTAAACTCCATTATAACTCAATACTTAATTATTATGCTTTTGCAACTTAATTGTTGGCAGTTTGAGAAGGAAAACTACGTTTCCACAATCCTCCCTCTCTTTTGGGCTTTTAATACGGAATAACAGTAACTAACAAAATATTCTGAAAATCATTTTCCCTTTTACAGCTGCCAAGTTTTATCTTTTAGATTGTTGATTTAGATTTACTACTACACTTCAATAATTAAACTATTTTAATCCTTCAATTATATGTTCTTTTTGAAAGTAATTCCATCTTTTTCAGCATAAGCTCTTTTGTCTTTTGCGAAAAAAAGGGTATTAAAACTACCGAACTAATTTGTGATACAAACCCTCTAATTTAATGAAAATTGAAATAGAAAATTAAAAATAAGCCGGGAGGTACTCATACTCCTCCCGAGCTTATTCAACTTAACTAACCAAAATTTTAAAACTACTTATCCCACCAAATTCTAGTTGTCATTAAATCCAACCCTTGGCGTTGTATTGCTTCTTTATAATTCACATTATTAGTGATTAACTCAGACTGATCATAAATTAATCTTCTAGGAATTGTTCCTTTTGTTTCTCCTGTTGGATCATTAACTGGAACTAAAACAGGATATCCTGTTCTTCTGTATTCTGAAAACGCTTCAAAACCATTAAACAACAATACAATCCATTTTTGAGTAATAATTTGTTCGATTTTTTGAGCTTCAGTTCCTGTTGATTTAAAAGGATGAGCTGTCATGTAATCGTTGTATTCTGTAAGAGTAACTGCTGGTACTTTGTCTCCAAAAATAGTCAGAATCTGCATTGCAGCTCTTACTCCATCTTCATAATGTTTTTGTGCTGATCCGTTTACATTCCATCCTTTTACAGCTGCTTCAGCCAAAATAAATTCTACTTCAGCATAAGACATAATCAATGTAGGAGCATCTAAACGCAATACTGTTGATGTATTAGGATCAGAGAAAAGTTTTTTGTCTCCGCCAGGAAATTCTCTTGCATCGTTTGCAAGACCTTGCTGGCTTGCAGGAGAATTGTCTCCAGTTGCTTCAAGTTTTGCTAAAATTCTTAAACGTGGATCGTTATTGTTTTTCAAATTATCGATAAACGTTTTACTGAATTTTGTATTTGCATCTCCTTTATTCAAGTCATTTATAACCCATGAAGAAGTAATTGGATTTGTTTTAACTCCTTGTGGTCCTGAGTCATGTCTTAAAACTAAACTGTCATCATTTGATGTAAAAACACCTTTAGCAACAGCTTTCTCTACATATTGTTGTGCTTTTGCAGGGTTCACTTTAGATAAACGCATTGCAACTCTTAACATCATTGAGTTAGCTAATTTTTTCCATTTAGCCACATCACTTTGATAAAACAAATCAGCATTGCCTACAAATGCTTTATTAGCATCTAAAGCGTCACCTGCTTCATCCAATTCTTTTAAAAGATCATTGTAGATTGCTTCTTGAGTATCATATTTTGGAGCATAAACTCCTCCATTGTATCCTTTTCCAGCTTCAAAATATGGAATTTCACCATAAGTATCTGTTAACTTTTGAAACAAGAAAACTTTCATGATTCTTAAAGCCTGAATAGCATTAGCATTTTCTGGTGTATCTTTTATAACAGATAATAATTGAAAAATCTGATTCAATCCTTTACCATACGTTTCTCCAAAAAGTGCTCCTGAATATTCAGATGAATAGGTATATTTTGACCCTGAACCACTTAAGGATGAAAATTGCTGTACAATTTGCGCTGCATAAATATTGTTTCCTCTTGTATTAGAAAAGTCTTGTCCGTCAACATAAATCTCAGCAAGTGTAAACATAGATTTTACAGCTGGATCTGTCAAAGCATTTGGATTCTGATTCAATTCTTCGAATCCTTTGTCGCATGAAGCTAGTGTCATTGCACCAACAATTGCAACACAGAATATTTTTATAAATTTATTTTTCATCTTTCAATTTTCGTTATTAGAATTTAACATTAAGAGTTAAACCAAAATTTCTTGTCAATGGCATAGATGCTCTTTCTAGACCTTGTGCATTACTATTAGAGTAGTTAGACTCTGGATCAATGTTTGGCACTTTGTCATAAATTGTCCATAAGTTATGAGCAGAAAATGCTAAACTAACCGATTGAAATGGTGTTTTTGCAAGATTTGCTTTTGGAAAATTATAGCTGAAAGAAACTGCTCTCAACTTGATAAAATCAGCATCGTAAACAAAATTTGATGTCACCTCTGCATAACTTCTCCAGTAATCATATGCAGAAACTGTAGTATTTACAGGATTACCGTTAACATCTGTACCACTTACTGCAACTCCGCCTTCACGACCGCCAAGTGTTTGCTCAGTTAATCCGTAACGAGTTCCTAACTGGTTTGTTGCTGAATAGATTTCTCCTCCAAATTTAGCATCAACAAAAATCGAAAGTGTGAAATTTTTATAAGAGAAATCATTTGAGAATCCCATAGATAATGGTGCAACACCTTGTCCAGCATTAATTAAATCTCCTCTCATGAATCTGCCGTTTGTATCAAGTACAATATTTCCTTTTGCGTCTCTTAAATAATCATAAGCTTTGATTATTCCAAATGGCTGTCCTTTTTCTAAAACTACAGAAGCTTTTGAATCTCTGTTTCCTTCAAGTGTTTTTGTTGTAATTTTATCAGAAAGATTAAGTACTTCACTATCGTTGTAAGCAAAATTATATCCAACATTCCATGCAAAAGTTGGTGTTTTAATCGCTTTTACATTGATTGCAAATTCAACCCCTTTGTTCAGGATTTCTCCCACGTTGATTTTTGTTGTTCTATAACCAGATGCTTGAGAAATATCGGCATCAGTAATGTCGTTAGTTGTTTTCTTGCTGTAGAAAGTCAAATCTGTACTCACTCTATTATTGAAGAATGTATTTTCGAAACCAAATTCGATTGTACTAACGTTGTAAGGTCTTAAACCTCTGTTTGGAACTGTATCTCCATTTACTCCTAAAATTGGCTGACCTAAAGAATCTGTTTGTCCATCAGGTGCAGAATACGTTAATGCTAAAGCATAAGCGTCTGGCAAAGCTCCGCCAACATTACCCCAACCTGCTCTAATCTTACCATAAGACATCCATTCTGGCAATTGAATAATTTCAGAATAAATTAAACTGGTACTTACAGATGGGTAAAAAGTACTGTTACTTGATGGATCTAAAGTTGAAAACCAATCTTGACGACCTGTTAAACTAACATATAAGAAATCTTTGTATCCTAAATCGGCAGAATAAAAAAGTGAGTTAACTTCGCTTTCAGAGAATAATTTTTCTGTTTTTTCAGGTTGCGTATTTCCATAGAAATATTTGAATGGAACAATAAAATTATTTCCCTTCATTTTAATTCCGCTGAATCTGTTGTGTTGACGGTTAGCTCCAATGAAAGCATCTAATGAAAGGTTTTCTACGATATTACCTTTGTATCCTAAATAAGCAGAAGCATTATATTCTGTACGTCCTTCTACTCTGTTCTCTAATGCCCCTCCAGTCTTGTAGTTAATTCCTGTAGGTTCGATTTCAGTGTATTCGTAGTTGATATCATCCATACCAATAACACCTTTTGCGTAAATTTTATCTGTAATGTTATAATTTACTTTAGCAGAACCAATAAAACGTTTTCTAAGATCACTATTTAAATCTTCTTGCGTTGCAAAATATGGATTCGTTTGGTAAGTGTTTGATCCAAAATAATCAGCTTCACCTCCATTTTCATCGTAACCATTACTTAACCATCTAATATCTGCTCCAGGGTTTAAGAATGTTGTAGTATACGAAGCGTTTCTAGGAGAATCGTTCAAATAAGGTCTGTTTTGACTTTTCTCTGTAATATATTGTGCATTTGTTTCAATGCTGATTTTTTTATTCGGAGACGAGTTCAAACTTAAAGCCACGTTGTTTCTTCCAAAATTTGTTCCTGGCAAAATAGACTCGTCTTTTGTATTTCCGAAAGACAATCTAAAATTAGTTGTTTCGTTTCCTCCAGAAATTGCTAAAGTATTACTGAAAGAATATCCCGTTCTGTAGAAGTTTTTTACGTTATTTTTCCCATTTGCTTGATATGGTCTAGTAGTTCCATCAAGTGCAATAGTTTGTTTTCCGTCATATTTATCTCCCCAAGCCAATACATATTTTTCTCTAAGCTCTGATAAACTGCCAAATCTTGAAGGAACTCCATTAACAGGCTCTCCTGATCCGTATTGATCTTGCCAATCTAAAAGGCTTATTGGTGTATTGAATGTAGAGTTTGTACTAAAATCTACACCAAGACCAGTTCCGCTTTTTCCTTTTTTAGTTGTAATCAAGATAACACCATTAGATCCTCTGTACCCGTAAAGAGCAGAAGCCGCACTACCTTTAAGTACTGACATAGAAGCAATATCATCTGGATTGAAAGAAGACATACCATCTCCTTTATCAGCTCCACCCCACATACCAGCATTTCCTTGCTGCGTGTTATCTATTGGAATACCATCTACAACATACAAAGGCTGGTTTGATCCAGAAGCCGAAGTTGCTCCACGAATTACAACACGGCTAGAACCTGATGGTCCAGAAACTGGTGCAGAAACGTTAACACCGGCAATTTTACCTTGTAATGCATTTCCTAAATTAATTTCTTTGTTTTTTGTTAGTTCTTCTCCTTTAAGTTCCCCAACAGCGTATCCTAAACTTTTCTTTTGTTTTTTAACTCCAAATGATGTTACAACAACATCTTTTAATTCTTGTACATTTTCTAATAATACAACTGATATTTTATTTTCACCTGGCTGAAGTACTATCGTTTTTGATGTAAAACCTATCGAAGATACATTTAAAGTAACTGCTCCTTCTGGAACATTCATTTTAAATCTACCTTCTGTATCTGTAATTGCACTAAACGGTTTTCCTTGAACCTCGATAGATGCAGCAATAACTCCTCTGTTTTGTGCATCTGCCACTACGCCTGTTATTAATCGATTTTGCGCCACAGCACCTAAGCTGCACAACAATACCATTCCTAACACTGCTAATATTCGTTTCATAAGCTTTTTTTTTGGTAATTGGTAATTTGTTTTGTTTTAACGTGATTGTTTTTAAATAATTAATAAAAATTTGAACTCAATTTTAATATTGCACTCATAAGCTCTGCGCCCAACAAATACAATGCTTTAATAGCAACGTAAACATTCCTATAACTCTTAGCAATCGATATAGTAAACAGCTCAAAAAAATAACGCAATGATCGAATATTTTGACCTTAAATTACTAAAACGATTTAGTAAAATTCCTAAAAAAAAACGAATCGTTTTTTTTCTTTTTTTATGATTATGCTCTTAAAAATTAAACTGATTCTCTAACAATCAATTCTCCTTTTTTGAGACTTTTTTCTATTTCAAATTTCTCCATATTGGTCATCTGACTCAATAACAATTGTATTGATTTGACCGCAATATCATTAATAGGCTGCGAAATAACTGTTATTTTTGGTGTATGAAGTTTAAAACTATCATGATCATCAAAACTAATAACCGAAACATCCTCTGGTATTGTCTTCCCAACCTTTTTAAAAGCCTGTAAACCTGCAAGCCCCATATAGTTTGTTAAAAACAAAACGGCATCAATTTGCGGATTTTTTTCTAAAAAACTTACAATTGCTGCAACTCTCGTTTCTTCAGTGCTGTTGTACTCCATATGAAGCACCAGCGAATCATTATAAATACCAGCCTCTTTTAATGCATCTCGACATCCATCTTCTCGTGATTTCATCTGAATCATTTCGGAAGTGATGTTTACAATAGCTATGTTCTTACGACCTTTATTGATCAAAAATTTTGCTGCAGAATTTGATGCTTCATAATTATCCATTACAACATGGCTCACATTTTGTCCTGCAAAATATCGGTCAATTAATACTACCGGCTTTTTCAATCTCAAAAGCAAATCAATACTGCTTTCAATATTTTGTGTTGGCGTAATAATAAACCCATCCACATTTGCCTGCAGTAAACTATGTATTAACTCTTCAGAACGTTCATCATTACCACCTGTACTGCAATAAAAAACGCGATAATCAATATTTCTTGCTTCCTCTTCTATTACCCGAGCAAGATCAGCAAAAAACTGATTCGAAATATCCTCAACAATTAACCCGATAGATCTCGTTTTACCTGTTCTTAGACTTGTCGCTATCATACTTGGCCGATAATTAAGTTTTTCAGCAACTTGCTGTACTTTTTTAATTACCGCCGGGCTTATTCCCATCTTCTCTCCTTTATCATTAATAACAAAAGACACCGTAGATATAGAAACCTCAGCTTCTGTTGCAATATCCTTAATAGTTATTTTTTTCATTTAGAGAGTTAATTTTACATTAAGCTGTTATTAACAATATCACAAATATAACTAAAAATAGTTACTAAAACGATTTTGTAGATATTATTTTAAACAAATCATTATTTTAAAGCCAATAATAATCATATTTAACAGTAATTGTATGCGTTTTTAGCATTAATCGTTATTTTTAATCAGATAAAAACGGCATAATATTAATAGAATTCCCTTTTTACTAAGTATCTTTACTGAATTTATGAACGGGCAATTTAACTCTTTTTTTTGGTTTGCAGTTATTTTAAATCAAATTAACACTTATAGTTTTACGAAATATAAACTTCTAAAATTGAAGCTTCTCCTTCTAACACATAATTACGCATTCCTGCAGGAATTAAAACGGTATCGCCTTTTTTATATTGATAACTTACATTTTCATATCTAATCTCAAAAGCTCCTTCAATACACATATAAACCGTAAAAGTTTCTCCGTTTTTGTTTCCTTCAATCTTGCCGTCTAGCGGAATAATGTTTGTTGCAAAATAAGGACAATCTACAATTACATTTGATTGATTAGATACTGTTTCGTACTTTTTATGGGTATCTACTTTATTGTAATTGATGGCATCAAGTGCTAAATCAACATGTAATTCTCTTGTATTTCCTTGAGCATCTTTTCGGTCAAAATCATACAAACGATATGTAATATCAGATGTCTGTTGAATCTCTGCAACAACCAATCCTGCTCCAATTGCGTGCACAGTTCCTGTTTCTAGAAAAAATACATCGCCTGCTTTTGCTTTTACATCGTCAAGAATCGAAACCAAAGTTTTATTATTTAGATTTTCTAAATATTCTTCTTTACTTGAATCTTCTTTAAAACCAACGATAATTCTTGCATCAGCATCAGCCTGCATAACGTACCACATTTCGGTTTTACCAAAAGAGTTATGACGTTCTTTTGCTAATTTATCATTCGGATGTACTTGTATTGATAAATCTTCGCGTGCATCTAGATATTTGAAAAGTAATGGAAATTGATTGCCAAATCGAGCATAAACGTTTTTTCCTAAAATATCATTTGGAGACTTGTCAATAAGTTCTGTCAATGATTTTCCTTTTAATTCTCCATTTGCCACCACACTTACATCACCTTCTACTGTAGACAATTCCCAGCTTTCTCCTGTAATAGGAGATACAATAGGTTTATTAAGAACCGTTTTTAATTTTTCGCCTCCCCAAATTCTTTCTTTCAAAATTGGTTCAAACTGTAAAGGGTACATTTTCGTATTCATTTTTTATATTTTTTACTTTTTATTTTTTATTTTTTTTTCGCCACTAATTTACTTCGTCTATTCGCTGTCGCTCGAGTCACTAATTATCACTAATCAATTTGCACATAACTTAAATCTGCTTAATCTGCCATCCCGATAGCTATCGGGAGCGTGAAAACAAAATCATTTTAATTCTTGTATCCCGATAACGAATCCACGTCATCCGCGTACCATTTCTCCAACTTTTCTACTTTATAGAAATCGCAGCGCCTCCACTTGAAGCTAGTTTTTGTTTTAGTTTTGTTTTACTGTTTACTGTTACTTTACGAATGTTGTACGATTGCGGATTAGTTTTATAATCTGCCGTTTTTCCATCTTCATAAATTGTTGCTGTAAAGTTTTTTCCTGCTGGAAGAAAACTAAAATCAATTAAAGCTGTACGCGAATTTTCATCTGTAATTGCGCCCACAAACCATTCTTGTTTGCCTTTTGTTTTTCTGGCAATAGTAATATAATCACCCGGTTCAGCTTCTAGAATATAAGTTTCATCCCAATCTAAGGCAACATCTTTTATAAACTGAAAAGCGTCATTAAATTTTATATAATTTTCTGGTAAATCGGCAGCCATTTGTAACGGACTGTACATGGTAACATACAATGCCAATTGTTTAACAAGTGTTGTGCTCAATTTATTTTTCTTTGCTCCGTAAACAGATAAATCACCTTGAAAAATTCCTGGAGTGTAATCCATTGGCCCGCCCATTAATCTTGTAAAAGGCAAAATTGTAGTATGATCTGGATGAATTCCTTCCATCGATTCAAACTCAGTTCCACGAGCTGATTCCTGTGCGAACCAGTTTGGATAAGTACGATGTAAACCTGTTGGACGAACGGCTTCATGCGAATCTACCATAATTTTATGCTTCGCCGCTTCTTTTGCTACATAAGTATAATGATTTACCATTTGCTGCCCGTCGTGATGTTCTCCTCTTGGAATAATTGGCCCAACATATCCTGTTTTTACAGCATTATAATTATTATCAACCATAAAAGTTAAAGCATCTTTCAACTGTCTTTCATATTCAGAAACTGATGATGTTGTTTCGTGATGCATAATGATTTTTACGTTTTTCTTAGCAGCATAATCGCTAAGTTCTTTCACATTAAAATCTGGATATGCTTTAGTAAAACTATAAATGTGTTCTTTTTTAAAAGCGGTATTATCTTCCCAGCCTTCGTTCCAGCCTTCTACCAAAACAGCATCAAAACCATTTGATGAAGCAAAATCTATATATTCTTTTACATGTTTAGTATTCGCCCCATGTGTATTATTTGGTTTTAACTTAGAAAAATCTGTTTTACCAATTACAACATCTTGATTGTCTGAATACGCCCAAGTTGATCCGCCTCCTGTAAAATATTCCCACCAAACTCCAATATATTTTACTGGTTTTATCCAAGAAACATCATCAAAAGCACAAGGTTCATTTAGATTTAAAATCATCTTTGATGATAAAATATTTCTAGCATCATCGCTTACAACAATAGTTCTCCATGGCGTGAAACTTCCTGTTTGAATATATCCTTTATTACCTACTGCATCTGGAACTAAATGTGAACTTAATGAATATGTTTTATCATTTACATTAAGACACATTGCTGGAAAGTTTTTTAGAGCGGCTTCGTGAATATTAATATAAAGCCCCTCATTTGTCTTCATCATTAAAGGCGTTTGAGCAGCTAAATTTTTAATTGTTGTCTGCGCAGCTAATGGAACATGAGTCGCATCGTAAACCAAAGACTGCATTTCTGATATTTTTGAAGTTGAATAACTATATTCATTAGTATCATAATCACCCGGAATCCAGAATAATTTATGATCTCCTGTTAAATTAAACTCAGTTGTTTCTTCTTGAATAATAAAGTGGCGCAAATTGTCTTGCACCGGAAATTCATATCTAAAACCTAAACCATCATTAAACAAACGAAAGTAAATAGACATTTTTCGTTTGCTCTTTTCTTGTACAAGATCAACTTTTAATTCGTTGTATTGATTTTGTATTTCTTTTTGCTCTCCTAAAACGGGTTTCCAGGTACTATTTTCTGACTGAAATTTGGTTTCGGCAACTTGAAAACCACTATTCAATAAAATATCAGATTTTATGACAAAACCCATTTTACTTTCTTGAATTACTGCTTTTTGTTTAAAGTTTAAAGTATAAACCGGTGTTCCGTTTTGATCCAAATGAAATTTCATTGTTAAGTTACCATTTGGAGACTTAAGGTCTTGCGCAGTAACAAATCCGACTAAAAACAATATAAAGAAGCAGCTAAAAAATGTATTTTTCATAAGATAATTTGAGAGAGTAAAAATTCCTAAATCGATTTAGTAAAAATAATAAAATAAATTAAACAGCAATACTTTGTAGAAAAAAATAAATATAATGGAATAAAAACGCTGTTTAAATTAAGAATAATCTTTCGCGTAAAAAGAGAAAAAGAAATGTAATCTACTGATTTCTATAAATTTTGAAGTCGGCGATAATCTGTGGGAGAAATAGAAGAATGTTTTTTAAAAAAGCGTCCAAAAGCAGAAACTGAATTAAATCTAAGTCGATAAGCAATGTCGCTTATATTAATGGAAGGGTTTCCTAATAATACGACAGCTTCTTTTAACAAGTGTGCATCGATAATTTCGTGCGGGGTTTTGTCTGCCGCTTTTTTTACAATCTGAATCAGGTATTTGTTTGAAATGTGTAATTTTTGAGCATAATAACTTACTCCCTTATGCTGTGTAATATTATTCATAACGAGATTAAGAAACTGAAAATAAGTGTCTTTCGGATTATTAGTAATTGAAACTGTTTGAGGTGCTTCTTTTGGTAATAATTCGGCTGTTTCTAAAAGCAGATTGAATATAATGGTTCTGACAATTTCATCTTTAAATTTCAAATCGGCCTCAATTTTACTTTCAAGGTATTTCATCAATTTAATCAGCTTTTTGGCATCTTGTTCTTTCAGCTGAATGAGCTCAAATGATCTGTCTTTAAAAAAAGCCAGTCTTTCGATAATAAAAGGATCAGATATGTATTTAAGAAGAAACTCTTTTTCAAAGAACAGCAATTTCATTCTAAAGTCTTCGCTGTTATTATGAAAAGCAATAATGGTTGCAGGCCGTGCAATTAATAAAGTAAATTGTTTGATATAATGCTGATGTCCGTCAATAGCAATAGCGATATCTCCTTCCGTACAAATACACAACGAATAATAATCCATTCGAAAAGGCTTCTGCGGGTATTCCATTTGTTTTTTCCCCGAAGAAACATAATAGGGTAAATTGTTATCAACCTCAAAATAGGCCAATGTATCTCTTATTTTATCGTAAGGTTGATCCATCCTATATAAATGCTGCTTAAATATTGTTTTTGGAAAACTAATTTACGCATAAAAATAAGCATTTATAGGTATAATTCCTTATAAAATGTGCCCTTTTAATAATTAATTAAACTTAATTCATGCAAAAATGACGCTAAAGCAAAAGCCTCAACGCCATTTATTTGAATTGTAATATTTGTATTCTATTACGTTTTTAGTCCCTGATTCCTCCTATCCAGTGTTTTAATTTATTTAATTGTTCATTAAAAAAGGATTCGTGTTCTTGCCCGTCATCAGCATTTTCAACAAGCAGATGTTCGTAGTAAGTTCCTTTTAGAAATTTTCTTAAAAGTCCCTCGCCTACTATTGGTTCGTAATCATTTAATGATTGTGCAGCTTTAAGCAAGTGACGAATATCATATTGCAGCGGATTGATGTCCGGTACTTGTTTGTTCAGATTCAATAAGTCGTAAACGGCGATTCTGGCTGTTCGCACAGAACTTTCCATCGTAAATACAATATCATTATTGGTTTCCACAAATTGCCCAACTAATCCTAAATTGGTACAGCCTTCCGGCACTACCTGCGGACGATCTCCTTTTGCTCTCGGCATAAACATAGAAGTTATATACGGCATATAAGAACTTCTAACAATGGTATTTTCTACAATATTGTCTAATTGATCGATGATTCCTAAATGATATGCTAATTCAGCCAAAATTTCATCTCCGGTACATTGCGGCATTGTTTTTTTGACGTAATCACCTTCTTTGTCCATAAAAAGGGCATAGACCCAAATTACTAAAATATCATCTGGCTGGTCTGGAAAATGAGGTTGTCTGTTACAGGTAAAACTCATTAACCATTTTGAATCGCTGATGGTTACAATTCCTCCTGTTGCTGTTTTTCCTGAGTACGGATCGTTGACACAAAGTTCTTTTACTTTTTCTACAAAAGCAGAAGGTTTACAGGTAAGTGTAGCCGATTCCCAAGAAGATTTTGCAATGTTACCACAGAATTTTTCAGGTTTCCCAAAAACAGGTGATTTAGCTGCCAGGTTTTTCCATAATTTCCATCCAGCACTTTGTCCGCTGGTACTGTTGTCTAAACCTATAATTGGGGCATTTTTATTATCTCCATAAAAAGTATCTTCGGTCATAGAACCTGTTGTGGCAATTACATAATTGTCTTTACCTACTGGAATTCTTTCCTCTTTTCCTTTTTTTTCGGTAATAATAGCTTCCACCACTTTACCTTCTGTATTGCTGTGAATATCTAAATCTTTAACGAGTGTGTTTAAATCGATCTGCACGCCTTTGCTCTGAAGAAATCTTCGAAGCGGCGTAATAAAGGTATCATATTGATTGTATTTTGGGAACACAAGACACGAAAGATCTTTCATTCCGTCGATCGCGTGAAGGAAACGGTGCATATACAATTTACATTCTAATAAACTGTGCCAGTTTTCAAAGGCAAACATGGTACGCCAAAAGAACCAAAAATTACTTTCTAAAAAGGATTTACTAAAATAATCTTCAATAGTTAAATCGTCTAAATCTTCTTTCTTTTTCAGCAGCAATTTTATAATCGCAAGCTGATCTTTTTTCTCTAATCCAAATTTGCTGAAATCTTTAATTTGTCCTTTATTATGAATCAGTCTTGCTTTAGAATAATTAGGATCATTATCATTGACCAAACGGTATTCGTCTAATACGCTGTAAGGTTCAGGAAGTTCTAAAGCAGGAATATCCTGAAAAATATCCCAAAGATTTTCGTAGGTCATGTCCATTTCACGTCCGCCGCGAATAATGTAACCGTCTGTAGTATTTCCAGCACCATCAAGTGATCCGCCATCTACGTGAAGCTGATCTAGAAAAATAATGTTTTCTCCCGGAACATGACCGTCACGAATAAAATAATATGCCGCTGCCATTCCTGCAATACCGCTTCCAACAATATAAATTTTACTGTCTTTGTACGATTTTGAAGGAATTCCTTTGTTTCGCTGGTAATTTCCAATTTGATCTGAAAAAGGCATTGTTTTTTCAGGTGTGTTAATCTGAACCTCTTTACTAGAGTCCGGTTTGTGGTTCACATTTCCATATTCTTGAGAACCATTAAGTAATTTATCGAATTTTGAAGTGGTAGAACTCATAACTAATCTATTTTTGATTTACTCAAAGTTAAGACTAGCCTGAAGATAATGTGCATCCCGAAACTCGCTATTACTATCCCCAAATTCTTACTTTATAAAACGCACTATAATCTAGCAATAACAATAAATTAAGCCCGTTAGACGCAATTACTTTCAACACATAGTCCCGATAGCTATCGGGACTATGTGTTAGATTATTATTTTTTACAATTACACTCAACGGGTTAAATTAGTATATAAAAACGTAGTACTGTCCTAAAATTCCTTATGCCTATTAAAATCTCTGTTCGATAAAAAATTAACAAAATCAACTTTTCTTAAAATTAGAAATTCCAGTATTCAGCCATTCTAAATAGTCATCAATATCAGGATTATAAGCTGAAGTTTCGTTTAACTTTTCTCCTTCATTATTCACCAATACATAAAAAGGCTGTGCATTTGTTTTATATTTTATGGTTTGAAATTCACTCCATTTTTGTCCAATATATTTTATTTTTTTTCCGGTTAATTCAGAAACCTTTTGTTCATGTGAAGCCAATTCTCTTTTATCATCAACATATAAAGAAATCAAAACCAAATCGCCTTTTAGAATTTTCTGAACCTTATCGTCAGACCAAACGTTGTCTTCCATCTTACGACAATTTACACAAGCGTGCCCTGTAAAGTCAATCATAACCGGCTTGCCCATTTTTCTGGCATACTGCATTCCTAAATCGTAATCTCTAAAAGCCATAATATCGTGAGGTCCCAGCTCCGCACCTGCAGGCAGGTTTTCTGTTATTTCTCGCGATTCAGAATTACTTAATCCATTCGGGATTTCACTATAATGCATTGGCGGCGGAAAACCGCTGATCATTTTTAAAGGTGCACCCCAAATTCCAGGAATCAGATAAATAGTAAAAGCCAAAACCAAAACTCCTAATCCAAGTCTTCCAACACTTATATTCGAAACCGGACTATCATGAGGCAGCTGAATTTTTCCGAATAAATAAAAAGTCAATGTCCCGAAAATTGCTATCCAAATCGCTAAAAAAGTTTCTCTTTCCAGCAAATGCAATTGCAAAACTAAATCGGCATTCGACAAAAATTTAAAAGCTAATGCCATTTCCAGAAATCCTAAAAACACTTTAACTGAATTCAACCAGCCGCCAGATTTTGGAAGTGAATTTAACCAACCCGGAAATGCAGCAAATAAAGTAAAAGGCAATGCCAAAGCCAAAGAAAAACCAAACATCCCAACAAAAGGTGCAATCCCCCCGCGCGAAGCTGCTTCAACAAGTAAAGTTCCAACAATTGGTCCCGTACAAGAAAAAGAGACAATCGCCAATGCCAAAGCCATGAATAAAATTCCAACAACTCCGCCTTTATCTGCCTGCGAATCTACTTTGTTTGCCCATGCATTTGGAAGCATAATTTCGAATGCTCCTAAAAACGAAAAAGCAAAAAACATTAAAAGCACAAAAAATATAAGGTTAAACCACACGTTCGTTGAAAGTGCATTTAAAGAATCTGCACCAAAAAACCAGGTTACAATTGCACCCAAAAAGATATAAATAGCGATAATCGAAATTCCGTAAAAAACAGCTTTTCTAATACCCTGAGACTTAGTTTTACTTTGTTTGGTAAAAAAGCTTACCGTCATAGGAATCATTGGAAAAACACAAGGTGTCAACAAGGCCGCAAATCCAGAGAAAAAAGACAATAAAAAAATCGACCACAAACTTCTTGATTCCGTTTCAGACTGCTGTTTTTTCGGCTCTTTTTTGGGTGTTTTTTCAGCTTCTGTCTGGATTATTTCTTCTGTCTTTTCTTTTACAACAGTGGCAGAGGAATCAATCTCTGCTGTTTTAATTTCTTTCTTCGCATCACTTTCTATTAATGCTACCGCTTTCGCAGATGGACTAACGAAAAACTCCAGTTCGTCTGAACTTGGCGGAAGACAGTTTTCATCATTGCAAACCATAAATTCAACTTCTGCATTGATTTTGAAAGGTTTTGTTGAAAGTATTTTAACACGCTGTTTAAAAGTGGTTTCTTTCTCAAAAAACTTAATCAGCATTTTAAAAATCGGATCGTTGATGGTTTTTCCTTTTTCTTCTTTTACGGCACCAATTAACTGAAATTCGGGTGCTTTTGTAAAAGTAAAACGAGTAGGAATCGGGCCCCCGTCTGAAACTTCCTGACTGTATAAATGCCAGCCTGATTCGATTATTGCTTTTGCCTGCAACTCGTATTCTGTATCGGAAATTTTCTCGATACTGGTTTTCCATTTTAACGGATTATAAATTTGAGCCTGTGTTATTATTGAAAACAACAACAAAAGACTCCCTAAAAATATGTTCTTGTTCATGGTTTAAATTTTTAAAAAAAGAGGGTTGAATAGCAAAAAACAACCCTCTTGACAATCCTCTATAACAACTAATTTGCTTACTAATTCAAAATAATAATTGATAGGGAAAACAATTAAACTCTATTATTAAAAAAACTGATGAAATTATTTTAATGGTTTGAAAACAACTTCGTAAGATTTTGCATTCTTAAAAAAAGTATTTGCAAAATCCTGAATGTCTTTTACTGTAACTGCATTTACAATATCAATGTAATTTTTTGGATCATCCATATTAATATTATTTTCGAAATAATTGGAAATTAGATCCATACTGTTAAAATTAAAATTTTGCTGATCTGCTTTTGCTTTGATATAGTTCTTACTTGTTTTTTCAATATCTTCATTCGAAATATCTCCTTTTCGGATTTTATCAATTTCCTGATATACAATTGGCAATAAATGTTCTACTTTATCTGCGTCACAATCAAATGCTATATTAAGGTTAACAGTAGGTTTAGGAAGCTTCACTAAACTTCCACTAACCTGCGCTCCATATGTTCCTCCTTCTTTTTCTCTCAGGCTTTCGGTATATCTTAAAGTTAAAATATCACCTAAAAATGAAGCCAAAATTCTATTTTTTTGAGAGTAAGTAAAGTTGTCCTGAAACTTAATTTTAACGGAACTCTTTGGCGTTTCCATTTTTATAAAAACATCTTTGTCTATTTTATTAGAAACCCATTCAACTGTATTATCCTTAAACTTTTCTTTCCTTTTTATTCCAGGTATACTTGCAATATATTTTTCTAATAAAGGTTTTAAAACTTCAGGTTTAATATCACCCACAATATAAAATGTAAAATTGCTTGCATCTGAAAAACGATCTAGATAGAAAGATTTCATTTTATCAAAAGATAAATCGTCTATAAATTGTTGGTTTACTATCCGAACATCTGGATTGTTTTTACCATAAATAGCAAAACTTAAACTGTCGCTCATTTTAGATGAAATATCATTTTGTCTGTTTTTTAAAGAATTTTGCATGTTTTGTTTTAACAAATTGTACTGATTCTGATCAAATCTTGGTTTGACAAAACGTAAGTAAACCAATTGCATCATCGTTTCTGTATCCTTTGTATTTGCATTACCCGTAACTCTTTCTGACAAATTATCAATATCTGCCAAAACATTTACAATCTTTCCTTTTAGTACTTTTTCTAAATCGGTACTCGAAAATGATGCAACACCTGACATCATTGCCAGATTTGCAGCACCAGCTATTGAGGGTATATCTTTAGAGGAATATAACGAAGATCCTCCAAAACTTTTTGCATTCAGCGTCACCGATTTTTTATTCTTATCAGCAAATTTATAATGTACTTTTATACCATTACTTAATATGTAGGTCGTTGCTCCAATTTCTTTCGTTTCTTTTTCAGAAACAATTTTACCGGGTTTTAAATCTGCTCCATCCATAAGAGATTTAGCAACAAAAGCATCTACATACGGCTGTAACGATGGATCATTTTCTGCTTTCTCAATAATATCAAAAGCTTTTTCCTGATTTAGATTTTCTTCACCTTCTACACCTGTTACAGTTACAACTCGATTTTGTTTGGTGTATAATTTTAAAACTTGTTCTTGAAGAATTTTACTGTCCAGATTTTTTAAAATGCTTTTTGTCATTTCAAATTCTGCTGCAGGATCAGCAATAACTTCGTGATTTAAATAATCGTCTTTCACCATTCCGATTACTTGTTTATGCGAAATCTCATTTAGTTTTTCTAAATAGTTTTCATATCCAGAAATGGTTTCGGTAACTGCTCTTTCGATTTCGCCTTTTGAAAAACCAAATTTGTAAGCACGAACCCATTCGTTCATCACAGCCGTAAAAGCTTCTGCTTGTTTTCCAGGTTTTGGGCTTATACTTAAAACAAAAACATCATTTAAACGAGAATATTTTTGATATCCTATTTGTGCGCCTTTAAATGGGCATTCTTGTTTTTGAGCCATTTCTCCCAAACGGTTATTCAAAATAGAAAAAGCGATACTTCTTTGTGTTGATTTTTCTAAATCGGCATAAGTTCCTGTTGGTTTTTCAGCATTATGACGAATCATAAAGCTGATATTTGAAGCTGAAATTTCTTTATCTAAAGCCAGTTTAAAAGTTGGTTCTGCTCTCTCTGGAATTGCAATTTCAAAACGCTTTTTAGGATTTACTGGCGTCGGAATATCAGCAAAAAGCTTTTTTATTTTGGCTTCAATTTCGTCTGCATTAATATCTCCAACAATAGCTATTGCCTGTAAATCGGGACGATACCAATCTTTATAAAAATCTCTTAAAACTTGGTATTTAAAGTTCTTTACAATATCCATATCTCCAATCGGCATGCGGTCTGCATACAGCGAATTGTTGTAATAATACGGTGCCAGCTGATTGTAAATTCTTGCTCTCGCATTTTGTCTGGTACGCCATTCTTCAGTAATTACACCGCGTTCGGCATCGATTTCTTCATTTGTCAGAGACAAAAAGTTAGACCAATCGTGCAAAACCAATAAACAGGTATCAACAACACCTCCATCTTTTGACGGAATATTGTCTAAGTTGTAAACCGTTTCGTCTGTACTTGTATATGCATTGATATTTTTCCCGAAAACAGCACCTTGCTTTTGAAGTGTATTCAGAATGCCTTTTCCTTCAAAATTTTTGGTTCCGTTAAACGCCATATGTTCCAGAAAATGCGCCAAACCTTTCTGCTGGTCGTTTTCTAAAATTGAACCTACATTTTGAATGATATAATAACTTGCTGTATTTTTATTTACCTCAGTTGGGTAAATATAATACGTCATTCCGTTTGGCAGAACTCCCTTTTTTATTTTCTGATTGACTGCGATTGGGTCATTTGTCTTGTAATTCTGTGCGAATGTCAAGCTTCCGATAAAAAGCAGTAAAACTGATATTTTTTTGCTGTATTTCATAAAGTTTACTTGTTAACCTTTCAATAGTTTATCCAGTTGTTCTCTCAATTCAGGATTAGACGGACGGAAAGCATCGGTGTTGATAATGTTTCCTTTGGTATCAAATAATAAAAATCTCGGAATCGCATTTACTTCATAATTTTTAGCAACATCAGAATTGAAATCTTTATCAGCCATTAACTGAATTCCTTTTAATTGTTCTTTGGTAACGAAATCTTTCCATTTTTGTGCGTCTTTTGGTTTATCTAATGAAAGACTTATAAATACAATATTTTTTCCGTGATAATCTTCTTCAATTTTTTTCATGTGCGGAATTTCAGCCTTGCAAGGTCCGCACCAAGTTGCCCATAAATCGATATAAACAAATTTTCCTTTGAAATCTGAAAATGAAACTGGTTTATCATTAATGTCATTATACGAAAAATTTAATCCTTTTTGACCTACACTTTTATGAAGCACTTTTTCATAATCTAATAAAAATGTTTTGCTTGTCTCAGAAATCATATACGGTTTTATACTCGGTGCTATTTTTTCATATTCTTCGATTTTCATTCTTGAAGTTGACACTGCATCACGTAAATAAACATCTTTTAGAGCAGGATCTGTAATATGATTTAATGTTTCAACAATATCTAAACGTTTTGGAACTGCGGCACCGTTTACACTTATATAAAAGAAATAATTTGACATTAAAGCAACGCCGTTATGTAATTTTAACAAATCTGGATCTGTAAACTTTTTATCTGTCTGCCAAGTTTTTATCACTGCCGGACGATCGTCTTTATCTGGAAATGCAGTTCTAGGCATTCTGAAAAAAGTATAAGTCGATTCTTCAACATCTGTTGCCACAGCCAGTTTTAATAGCTTATTAAAATTAGCATCTTTTGTATTTATTGTTTTCGAAAATTCATTTGCTTTTGCTACACCTTTATCAAGCCAAGGATAAAAATCTACGTAAGTTATATTTCCTCCAAGTCTTGCAAATGGCGCAAATTCATTATAAATTTCATTTGCTTTTTGAACCAAAACATTCTGACCTACATTTTTTCCGCTCAAAACATAATGCTCTTTATTAATAACCAAATTGATATCTAGTTTTGGTTCTAAATACAAACGAATTAACTGATTTCTTGATTTAAATTGTCCATAATCAATATAATAAAAGCCAGCAGCTGAAACTGGTGTCATAAAGCCAAACTCCCCAAGCGGATTAACTTTAGCGGTAGCAGCAACGGCTGGCTTTCCATCTTCAACATTGTAAAGTGTAACTTCTTTAGCCTGAAAATCAGGAATCGAAATCGTTCCTTTAATTACGGCATATTCGGAAATGCTGCCTGCAAAACTCATTTGAACCGTAATAAAGGTCAAAATGAAATAAAAAATGTGTTTTTTCATGATAGTTATTTGTTTTTTGATTGTTTTAAATTGTAATACGCATCGACTGATCACCTTGTTCAATAATCAGGTCTTTACTTTCTTTATTGTCTTTTAGTTTTTTAAGATTTTCTGGTTTCACTAGATCTTTGGCTTCAAAATCATTAATCTGAGTAATTTTTGCCCCAATTTTGACTTGCTTCAAGTCTTCATTTTGCTGGTCTATAATTCGTTTTACTATAAGATTCTGGTTTTCGTCAAAATCCAAACCAAGTCCGGCGATATAAAATAAAGGTCTCTTTTTAAAGTTTTTATTTGGTTCTAAATAAACCGTTTTATGGAGTACATCAATTGTAAAATTGAAACGTTTTATTAAATCAATTCCCAGAGATCCATCGGCAAAAGCCCAGTTTTTATTGGCTTCGTCATATTCTTGAACTGCAATTGTTACATCTGAAAAATTATTTCCATTAATAGCAATATTTGGTATTGCGCCGCCTACAATTTTAGTTTGTTTTCCTAAACTGTAATTAACAGATGTATATTCGGTTTTTAAACTGGCTTCCAGATTGTTTTTATGATTAAAAGGTCCGTAAGCAATTAAATCATAACCAGCACCGGTATCAAAAGTGAAACTGCCTTCGACTGTTTTTTTATCATCAAAAGTCAAGTTCATTTTTACTACTGGAAGTCCCGATTTATAATCAAAAACTAATGGTTTTGCTTTTCCCCAATAATTGAAATTTCCAAAATTGTACAAATCAATTGTCATCGTATCAAAATTGACAGATGTGATATAATTGCGCAGTAAATTGGCGCCAAATAATCCATCATAAACACCATGTTTCGGGAAAATAACCAAACCTTGATTTTTTAAAACCTGATCGCCAATGTAAATGGTATTGTCTGCCGAGTATTGCACTTGCTGACTTCCGCCAACCACAGATGCCGATTTGCTTTTCGTAACTACAACTCCTGCTTTATAAGCACTGTCCGGATTTAGAGCCATTCCGTCTGCGCCTGTATCAAACAGCATTAAAAATTCTCTGTCGGCTTTGTTTAACTTTATTTTGATGGCAATTCCGTTTTCTACAATTTCAAACGGAATACTAGCAACTTCTTTTACTTGGGCATTTCGGTCGACTCTATACAACCCATCAAAAAAAGTCACATACGCTATTTTATTCTCTGAATTGAAAACAATTTGTGTTGGCTTTTTTTCTTTTCCATTAAAACAAAAATCAGCTAAAACAAAAGTTTCATTTTTAATTGTTACCGATTTTCCAATTTGGATAGAATCTAAAACCGGAAAAGCATTAAAAATAGTGTTTAAATAAAATTCATTCGAAGATGAATCCCCGGCACCAACGGTAAATTCGGGCGCCAGAAGATTTTTCATATCATTATAATTTTTATTTTGAAAGGCTTTTTCGAAAGATTCAATAGCTTTTTGAGCGCTATTTTGAGCGCAAACTGAATATCCAAAAATCAATATCGAAAACAAGAATATTTTTTTCATTTCGAACTACTTTTGTAAAGTATAGGGATTAGTTACCACTTTTTCTACGCCAAAATCTTTCAATAAAATACCCTCAAATTTTGTCCAGTCTTCTACAGAATAAAGCGGTTTCATTTCTTCTAACAATTTCTTGAAAGCTGGTAAATCATTCGTTTTTTCGAACTCTTTTTTCTTGCGCTGTAAAATGGTAAACACATGATTAGAAACGCTTCCAGAACCGTAGTCTTTATAAAGCTGTTTTGCATTCTTTAAATAAAAGTCATCGTATTGACGTCCGATTCTTAAACCACTTATAATAACAAAAGGAACTTCGGCAGTTAATGAAGGCTGAGCTTTTAAATAGGCATCGGCAGTTTCAAAAGAAACATTTCTTTTTCCGTTCAAATAAGCCTCTTTGTAAAAATCAGGATACTCTTTTTCCTGAATTTCTGTACTGTACTTTTTGAAATTTCCTTTTTTAGCTGCTTCTTTTGCATTTTGCAGTAAGGCTGTAAATTGTGCTGCGTTTTGAAAACCGCCTTCAGTATCAATTACTTTTCCATCTGCATTCATAAATAAAAAAGTTGGAAATCCAGTAACGCCATACTTCATACATAGTTTTTTACCGATTTCTTCTTTCAAAATATCCGATTTGAAAGTGACAAAATCAGCACTTAAAACAGCGGCTACTTTAGGATCAGGAAATACTTCTTTATCCATTTGTGCACACGGCATACAACCCGTAAAATACAAATCGACAAAAATTAATTTCTTCTCTGTTTGAGCTTGTTTTTTGACTGATTCCCAACTTTCATCAGTTGATTGTGCTTGTGCTTTTAAGGCAATAGAAGGACAGGCAAGCAGCAAAAAAGCGCTTGCGATTTTAAAAAATCGTTTCATAAAATGTAGTTTTTAAGAAACCGAATGAAGAATGAATTTTCCTCTTCATTCGGCTTTGTTTAAGTTTTTTTTAGTTATCTACCGCGGTATGCAACATCAACAATTTTGCATAAACCCTCGTATTTGTTTAATAAAATTAAATTGCCATTTACTGGAGGAACTTCATAGAGTTCTAACTTTCCGGCTGTTCCATAACTTCCAACAATCAAATATTTGGATTTATTAGTAGCTCTTGGATTAAAATTGATATAGGTAATTTCCTCGGCACCTTTATCCAGCATCAATTTAGCTGTTTGGGTTCCGTTATCATACTCATATAATTTACCTCCAACGGCATAAAATAAATATCCAGAATCTGGACTGACAGCAAATTTTGTGGCTTTACCAAAATCAGGCGCGTTCAAAATTTCTTTGTAATACACTTGTGCCAAAGCTCTGTTGAAACGAAGCAAATTGAATTTTCCAGAAGTCAGGTTTTTAAGAACTGCAAAGTTCTCATCTTGATTGAAGGCAGAAGTGGTCATATAAACCAAATCAGAATTGGTATTATTCCAATCTAAAGCGGTTTCTGATCCTGTAACAGGGGGCATTGGCGCACATGTTCCTTTTGAAGTCGAGTATCTTACAAAACGTCTGGCGGTCTGATCATAAAAAACTGGCGTTCCAAACGTACCTCCGTTCTCTGCAATAAATGGTGCTGCATAAAAAGTTTTAGTTTCAGATTCTAATTTGTTTTGGGGTAGACCGTATTTTATTTGCAATACCCTATAATAGTAGTAAATATCTCCTTTACTATAAATCAAATTTTCTCCGCTTCCATTAGATTTCATAAAATCGACTCCAAAATTGGTAGGCAGCGATCCTCCTACCGTTTCGTACGCTAAATTTTGCGCTAGTGTCCATCCAAAAGAATCCGGATCTAATCTTGCCGTTCCGTTTTCTGTTGTAGTTACATAAATTCCATAAATTAATGGTGAAGATATAGGTTGATTAAAACATTCTACATCTACTGCTTTTCCTGTTAACTTAAGAGCTGAACCTGCAACATCTAATACATCTGTAATAATACGCGGCGTTGCTACGCCAGGAAGAATTGATATCATATCCAGACGTGGTTTTCCGTCAACATCACCAATAATCATCCAACCTTCATAAATGGAAGAAACAACATTTAAAGTAAAAGGCTCATGCTTCCAGGTTATTCCGGTCACTTTGTCTTTTACAAAATAATAAACGGTATATTTTGCAGGTGGTAACTTTAATTCGGCATCAAAATTTTTATTTGTACCTATCACAGTTTTAGAGTCCATTACAAGTTTTACCGGATTGATAGCTACCCATTCATATGTATAGCGGTCAGGATCAGTACTATCGTCTAAGGTCGCATTTAAATTTGGTGTAATTTTAAGTTTTTCACCCGTATAAGCAGTATACGATGCTTCTATTCCGGTTGCTTTTATTTCGTTGATTTCGTTATAATTGTAATTTCCCTCATCATCGGCACAACTGCAAACCAAAACAAGCAATGCTGAAAGAGCTAAATGAATTTTTATATTTTTTAACATTTTGTTGTATTTTTTAGTTTAAAATAAATGCGTTTTAAGGAAAAATCATTTCTTTTCCATCATCTTCATAAATAATATTTCCCGCTGCTTTTTGATCTGCCAGATAGCGTTTCATATAGTTTTGATAATACTGAATATCTGGAATTGACAATCCTGTTGATCCCAATTTCTGATTAAACATACTTGGATCTAAATGCATTAAATCGCACATTAAGAAAAATTTCTTTGCTGTAAAAATGCCTAAAAAACCTGCAAACCATCCTGGCGGCTGCGATAATTTATCATCAAATGTTAATTTGTATGAAATATGACTCATGGTTTTGTTGGTAAGCGAATTGATTACTTTGCTTTTCATATTAGTAGTAAACGATTCGTTTTCTTCTAAATTTAAGATCAGCAAAAAGCTATTCGTTTTCATATCAGCGGTTCTGAACACTTTCACTTCAATTGAATCAACTTCTTTGCCGGCATGCATAACAATATTATCCGGAAGCTTAAAATGAGTTCCTTCTACAGCTGTACTTTTTGAATCGATTACAACTTTTACTTTTCTGTCGACATCACTTACCTTTCCCTGTACTCTAATGGGAATTTTGTAAATACGATCTACTACTGCTGCTTTATCCAGCGCAAAACTAAATCCTGTACTATCTGTAGTAATTAACATCCCATTTGCCGGAATTGTAAAAACAGATGGCGAAAAATAAATGTTATCTGTATCGTGATAGGTTTCTATTTCTTCCTGATTGCATGAAGTAAATCCTAAAAAGAATAAAAATGCAAAGCTTAAAATCAATATTTTTTTCATGTTTATCTTTTTAAATTATTGAAAGTTGATTTCGGCATCCGGCAAAGGCACAACATACTGAAGCGCTCCCATTGTAACGTTTCCGGAAGCTGCTGAGCCATTTGGTATTGCTGTGGTATTATTTCTTTTGTAATAAAAAAACAGCTGTCCCTCGCCCATAAATTCTTTCCTGTATTCCTTTGTCACTTCTGTTGCCAAAACTGCTGTCGCAGCCAGGTTTGTTAATCCTCTGTTATAACGAAGCGTATTTAGTAAAGCAATACCGTCTGCGGGTACTGCTGCCGTTTCTGCTGCAATTAAATACATTTCTGAAAGCTTGAACATTGGGATCTGCAAGCGAAAAACCATTCTGCTGTCTGGCACATCTGCATATTTAAAAAATGTTTTTTGCGTTTTTCCGCCCACAACAGGAATCTTCCAACTCGGCAGGCTTCGGTAATCGTTATCATTTGACTCAAAAACTGTATTTAATCTGTTCAATAATGGAGCATAAATCATGGCGTCTCCTAACTTAGAATCAAACAAATCTTCTTGCGTTTTATACAAAGTGTAATCACTTAAAGCAAAGAAGTTCTCTGAAGAAAAAATTTTGTCGGGATTTGCAGCATTCGTAGCATCTAAAAATGGGGTCCACGGAAAAAACGTCGTCGATTTTGTAAACGTAATCACTTCGTTTGCTACTGTCGATGCTCCCGCTTTATCTCCGGCATATAAAAGTACACGTGCTTTTAAACATTTTACAGCAAGATAATTCATTCTCATACCTCTATTTTGAGAATAATAAGGATTTGCATCATAGTCATTAGTGGCTTTGTACTTTCCTGTTGTCAGGATTGGATCTTTTTGTAACAACGTCAATGCTGCATCAATGTCTGCCAATATCTTGCTCATGGCATCTTTTGCTGACAAAATTGGATTATTTGAAGTCACAGGTGCATCATAATAGGGTATTGCAGGCATAGAAGGATCTACTTTGTAAATTGGGCCATATAATCGCAGCATATCAAAATGCAGCATTGCACGTATGGCAATTGCTTCACCTCTTAAAAGATTTGCTTTTTCCGGAGAAGCAATTCCACTATGTTCTTCCAAACTTTCCAGAAATTTATTGGCCGACAGAATTGTAGTAAACGCTTTTTGCCAAATCTCTGTGAAAACTTTTTTTGGATTGGCTTCTGCATAAGCGTATAAAGCCATTTTGGTTTTCGTATGCGAAGCCGGCATGTTATACTGCTGCCCTAAAATATCTACCGCATCCATAGTAAGCTGTCTGCCATAAAGCTCATCAGATGCAAGCATCATATAAAGTCCGTTATGCACATTCTGCATTCCGGCTTCATCTTTAAATATTTGAGATTCTAAAATTTTATCCTGAGGCACCACATCCAGAAAATTACTGCAGCTTACTGCCGAAAACGCTATCAGGATTGATAATGCAATTTTGTTTAAATACTGATTCATAATAATGGTATTAAAATGTTACGCTTAGACTTAAAGAAAAAATTCTTGAAAAAGGATAGCTGATTCCTCGTTCGGCTTTCATAGTCGAAACTTTGAAAAAATCATTGGCATAGGCATTAAATCCTAATCCGGCCATTCCTGATTTCTTCAGCCATTCTCTGTTGGTTACTCTGTATCCTATACGAAGAGCTTCTCCGGCTATATAATCATCTTTTTGAATAAAACGGGATGAAATAGGAGTTACACTCGTCAAACTGATTGCCTTGAACTGAGCCATTTGTCCTGGCGTAGTCCAACGATCCAAAAATGCTCTCGCATCCTGATTTTCAAAAATATTATCTGAATCGATATTTTCTACTTTGCTGTACAATGCAGTATTAAATCTATCTGCACCAAAACTATAACGGATGAAAACTCCGATATTAAAGTTCTTATAATTAAAAGTTGTAGAAACAACTCCGGTGGCTATTTCTCTCGAATTTCCCATTACAACCTCATCTTTTTTATCTAATACAAAAGTGGTTTCTCCATTTTTCTTTAAGAAAACTTCTCTTCCTGTTCCAGGATCAATTCCTAATGAAGGTACGGCCCAAAGATCATTTGTACTTGCGCCATCATAATATCTGGTAAGACTAGTAGTTTTTTTAGCGGCATCATTTAAAGAAGCCAGTGCATTATTAAAACCTCCTAATTCATTTTCGTTTGTGGTTGCTGTTAATCCGAGACCCCAAATAATATTCTGTCTTAAGTTGTTGATGATATTATAATTTGCTTTTAGTTCTAATCCGCGGGTCGTGATATAACCTACATTTAACGGATAAGCAGTTACTCCGGTAGAAGCAGCAAGATCTATAGCAACAATTTGTGGTGAAGTCTGACGCTTATAAGCTCCCAAAGTCAGTGTAAGCCTGTTTCTAAACATTGCCAGATCTAATCCTAAAGATAAATCTTCTGTTTTCTGAGGTTCTAAATCAGCATTTGATAATTGGGTAATATTTAATCCTGCTCCAAAAATATTAGTGTTAGGATCGTATTCGTAAATATCATGGGACGCATATCCTACTAAATTTTGATTTCCAGTTTGTCCAAAATTGGCACGAACTTTAAAAATATTGACAATATTTTGATCCATCTTAAACTCGTTGTTGATGTTCCATCCTAAACCAACACCCCAATACGGCGAATATTTTTTGTTTGTCCCAAAGTTTGTCGCTCCTGAAATTGTCTGCGTAAAATCGAACAAATATTTTCTGTCGTAAGCATAGTTCACCTGATTAGTTAAATCGACACTTCTAACTAATTCATAATCGACAAACGGCTGTGAGTTTTTTTCAAATCCAAAAGCAAAAGACGGGTTTCCTGGAACTCCTAAAGGAAATCCTCTCAAAATAGAACCGTAAGCATCATAGTTTGTTTCGTATGCCGAAGCTCGCATTGTATAATTTATAGAATGAACATTATTAAAAACATTTGAATAGGTACCTCCAATATTTGCATTCCATTTATTAGTCAAATAATCTCTTCTTCTATATTTTCCTTTCTCAGATGGAATATCTAATATATATCGTGTATCATCCGGCGAAACAAATTCTGTTTTTTGTTTGTCAATTCTTGTGACAGAAATTGCGGCAGTTGTTTTTATATGTGGATTGAAATCGTAATTAAGCGCAAAGTTGTTCGTGAAATTAAATTCACCGCTCTTGTTAAAACTATTCAATCTAACATTGTACAAAGGATTTTCCGGCTGATTAATAATCAGTTCGCCTGGCTGCAATGGTAATGAAGATCCATCTAAATAACGGGTTGCTACACCATTTTCATTATATTTTTCATAGTATGGACTCACCCTTGCCCAAGTAGCAAAATCGCCATAAGGAGACTCCTGATTGTCAGCTCCTGAAACCAATAGATTATTATTGATACTTAATTTTTTTCGTTTGTATGTTACATTGGCACTATAACCCCAGGTATTGTGTTCAGTACCTTTCATAGTTCCTGAAACAGTTTTGTAATTTCCAGCCAAATTAAATCGAAGTTCTTCTGATCCTCCGCCAATGGTCAAACTGTGTCCAGATGTTAATCCCATTTGAATAGGTTCGTTAAGCCAATAGGTATTAACGCCACGACGTACTGCCGCCAAACGCTGGTTATAAACATCATTCCATTTATAAACGGTTTGTAAAGGAGTTCCAGGACTTGGAGTATAAGCTCCCGAGATTCTTTCGAATTCTAGTTTTTGCTCTGCATTCATTAAATTATAAACACTCAAATCTGCTAATTCGTAAGAGGAATTATAAACATAAGAAAGCTGTAGTTGTCCAGGAATGGGTTTATTGGTTTCAACAACAACAACTCCATTTGCTGAACGTGAACCGTATAATGCTGTAGAAGCCGCATCTTTAAGTAAAGTAACGCTTGCAATTCTATTAATATCTAAATCAACAATCTGTTGTAAAGTAGTTGGAAATCCGTCCAAAATAAACAACGGCTGGTTTGGATCTTCTTTAAATTGATCGTCTACCTGATTAACAGATAAACTTGTTTGCCCTCTCACCTCAATTACAGGCAATACATTTGGATTAGACCCCGCAATATTGTTACTCAAAACAATAAAAGAAGGATCCAAAGTTTTTAAAGCTTGAACCACATTTTGTGTAGAAATCTGTCTTAACTCTTCGCCTCTAAAGGTCGAAACTGCTCCAGTAATCAATTCCTTTTTACGTACAGTAACTCCGGTATTGACAACAACACCCTCTAATTCGTTTCTTTCTTCAGAAAGTTTAATGTTAATTACTTTTCTTTTATTAACATCAACAACCTGCGCACGATGTCCAATATAAGTAAACAAAACTTGTCCGTCTTCTGGAGCTGTAATACTATATTTCCCGTCAAAATCAGTTTGAGTGGCTGCACCTGTACCTTTTACTTTGATATTTACACCTGGAATAGGATCTCCTTTATCATTGGTAACAGTACCTTTTATTTCAATCAATTTTGACTGAAAGACAAGTTCATGTTCTTTTGGTACTTTTCTAACTATAATTGTATTTCCATTTGAAAAACTAAAATCAAAATCTTTACTGGAAAAGGTATTTTCTAAAAGGTCATTCACACGGATTTTTCCTTTTTTAAGATGTACTTTAGGCAATTTTTTAAATAAATCTTCCTGATAAATAAAAGTATAATCTGTCTGCTTTTTAATGATTTCAAAAACTTCATCTACAGACACTGTTTTATCAGCGGCAATTACAACTTTTGTGTTTTGTGAAAATAGATTTACGGGCGAAAAACCAAAAATTGTAGTACAAAACAAGAATACAAAAGTTCTCATAATGTTAATAATTAGCCCTTTTCTAAGATAGAAATAGGCACTGGTTAATTTAAATTTCATAAATTTACATGTTAATTGGTTGGTTGGTTATTAAAACTGATCAATGGATTGATACATAGAAAGGGATAAAGTGCTGTACGGTGAGAGGTCTGAACTTTAATCCCTTTTCTTTTTACTTGATAATAATCTTATCGTCTTTTTTCTCATAGGCATTAATAAAATTAATATTCTTAATTGTCGTTAATATGTCTTCTAGTTTTTGATTTTTATTCAAAACACCGTTAAATTTCACATTCCCAAGTGCCGGATCTGCAAACACAATATCTACATCGTACCATCGCGACAGTACTTTTGCAATCTCCTTAAGCGGCATTCCTTTAAAAACAAATAAACCTTTTCTCCAGGAAATTTCATTGTACACATCGACCTGAGCAATAGCAATATGATCGTTGTTGTTACTAATTGTTGATTGCTCGTTTGGCGTTAAAATTTCTTTATTGCTTGAATTACTTACGGCAACTTTACCTTTTACCAATGTGGTATAAATTGCTGCTTCGTCTTTGTAGGCTTTAATATTAAACTCGGTACCAATAACCTCAACATTTTGCATTTGGGTTTTTACTTTAAATTTGGAACCTTTATGTTTTGTACTTGGTGACACTTCAAAATAGGCTTCTCCATAAACCAGTTCTACTTGTCTGGTTTCTCCATCAACAAAAGCAACCGGATATCTTAATTGTGATTCTGAGTTTAACCAGACTTTTGTGCTGTCTGCCAGCTGTACAAAAAACTGTCCCCCTCTCGGAATCGTTAAAAAGTTATTTCTAATTCCCGCAGGTTTATTATCTTTTGAATTGTAAACCAATTTTTCTCCATTACTTGAAGCATTTCCTTTATTGTAAGCTTTACCTTTTTCTAATGTAATTACAGAACCGTCTTCTAATGTCAAAGTTGCTTTATCACTTCCTATCAAAATTTCTTTGTGAGCCACAACAGGGGTTTCAATTTTGAGTGGATTGGTTTTATTAACAATTATCGAAATCGAAATCAGCAATAACAATGACGCTGCCATAGCAATAAACTTAAATCGAGTTGTAGTATAAAATGGTTTAAGCGGAATTGTTTTTGTTTCGTTCGACTGAATTGTTTCTTGAAGACGCATTCTCATTTTATGTTCCAGTTCATCTTTAGCCCCCAAAGAATCATCCCATTCTTTTGAAGTCTGGAAACTTTCGTAAAAATGCAGTAATTGTTTATTCTCCTCCCGATTAGTATCACCAGAAAGATATCTGTTTAATAACGTTAAGAATTCTTCTTTTTTCATTTTTTTTACTATTAATGCGGGAGTATATTAAGTAAGTATCTAAAAAGATATTTACCCCCTAGTCCAAATTGTATTTTTTTTTATTTTTTTTATCTTTTTAAGAAAAGTCCCGTAAGAAATAAGAAAATTCAACGGTTTAGACTTATAATTGGTAATCATTTCAGCTTTCTTCTAAAGATTTTTAGAAAGCCACAAAATCATTGTCACACTCAGAGCGCTGCCCATTGACAAACGAATGGTATGAAGTGCTTTTGTAATGTGATTTTCGACAGTTTTTGTAGAAATATTCAGGCGCTCAGCAATTTCTTTATGACTTAGCTGTTCTTCCCTGCTTAATTTATAAACCAATTGGCATTTTTCAGGAAGATTCTCAACTATAGAATTAATGTGGTACACCAATTCGTCGTGCATCAATTGGGTCTCGGGCGTGGTATATTGAAAACGTTTTTCTAAATCATCAAAAAGTTCGACATGAATTTTGTCTTTATTCTTTCTTATATGATTAAAAACCTGATATCGGGCACAGGCATACATATATCCTTTTAACGAAATATGAATTTCAAGTTTCTCGCGATTGTGCCAGATATTCATAAATATATCCTGAATAATATCCTCACACAATTCCCTATCCTTTAACACATTATAAGAAGACATAAACAAAGACTGCCAAAATTTATTGTACAGTTCAGTCAACGCAGTTTCATCCCCATTACGTAAGCGGTCTATTAAAATGACATCTTGATTTAGGTCTGGTTTTGACAATTGTTTATTAGTTTGAATAGGTAAGTTTCAGCAAACATAATAAAATATTTGAATATTTTTAATTTGTTATGAACCAAGAGCTTTTGTTGTATTTTTAACATTTATTTTTGATTTTAACCAATTTTACATCTCTTCTAAAATAACTTAAAAATGCATGCCTCAAAATATAAATTTGTCAATGCTTTTGAAGTAAAAAAAAGAATCTCTTAAAAATTTTAGCAAAACATTAACAGATTTACCCTTAAAATAAAAATGTTAAATCCATTTTTCATGCAGCTAATTTCTTTAAAACTATAAAAACAAATTTGTTATCATTCTATTTTGTTTACAAAGCAAGACACTACAAAATACAGGATTAAAAAATAAATAGTACCTTATCCTACTTTTTCAAAACTGTATCTTCCTGCTATGACAACAGATATTTTAGAATTACACGATTGTATTGTTTTAATCGAGCACTCGAATACCACAAAAACAATAATTCAAAAATGCGAAATTGACGGCGATGCTCTAGGTTTTGCCTTTTATGGCTCCGGCAATGTTGAGTTGGAAATTAAACACAATAATCAGACAAAATATTTGGTAAACACAACAGGTTTAGCAATTTGCTTTTTTGGAAATCAAAAAGTAGAATTCTCTCATAAAATAGAGCCTGATAAACCACTGCAGTCTATTAGTATTTTTACAAAACTCAAAAATTTAAATTCTCTTTCGCAAGCCGAAAAAGAAATTTTTGAAAATCATCTGCCGCAGTTATTAAACCCTAAAGAACATTTTGTAAAAGGCCCGTCGTTTTATATGACGCTCGAAATGCAATTGGCAGTTCAAAAAATATTTAATACTTCTTATACAGGAAATACACGTTTATTATTTTTAAAAAGTCAGGTAAATGAACTTTTAGCCCACTTCTATGCGCTTTTAGCTTCTGAAAAAAAATCGGAGTTGTCTGAAGTGGATAAAAACAAACTCTTTCAGGCAAAAGAAATCGTCACGACTCAGTATTCAACACCGCCATCGATAACTCAATTATCACAAATGGTGGGACTCAATAGTAACAAATTGAAAAAGAATTTTAAAGAGCTTTTCGGCGTTCCCGTTTTTAAATATGTTCAGGAAGAACGATTAAATAAAGCGTATGAATTACTCCGAGAAAGCGAAAAAACAGTTCAAGAATCAGCATGGGAAGTAGGTTATGAAAGTTTAAGTTCGTTTTCGAATGCCTTTCAGAAAAAATTCGGAATGCGCCCAAATGATGTAAAACACCAATTCTTTTCAAACAAATCATAATTCTTTTACAACAAATGATTCATTCTTAATCTAAGCAACTTTGTATCAGTATTCATTTAAAAAGATATTGATATGAAAAAGAAAATTTTAGTTCTGGGTTCCAATGGAAAAACAGGACGCAGAGTTGCCGCAAGATTAGAAAATAATCCTGAAGTCGAAATTCGTTTAGGTTCGCGAAACGAGAAAATTCCATTTGATTGGGAAAATCCTCAAACCTGGAAAAATGTCGTAAAAGATATTGACACCGTTTATATTACTTTTCAACCCGATTTAGCTGTGCCCTTTGCCGCAGAAGCGATCGAAAATTTTACCAAACTTGCCACAAAAAACGGTGTGCAAAAAATAGTTTTACTTTCTGGAAGAGGCGAAAAAGAAGCTCAAGTTTGCGAAGAAATCGTAAAGAAAAATGCCAAATATTGGACGATTATCCGTGCAAGCTGGTTTAATCAAAATTTTAGCGAAAGCTTTTTCTTAGATCCAATTCTTTATGGAATTGTTGCTTTACCAAGAGCCGAAGCACTTGAACCTTTTACAGATGCCGATGATATTGCCGATGTTGTTACAACTGCGCTTTTGAATGACAGCCATAACGGAAAAACTTATGAACTAACGGGTCCAAGATTACTGACTTTTAAACAGGCCGTAAATGAAATTGCGGAAGCCAGCGGTAGAAACATAACTTTTCAAAGTTTATCGCTGGAAGAATATACTCAGATGTTGCGCGAATATCAGGTTCCTGAAGATCATATCTGGCTCGTAAACTATCTCTTTGAGCAGGTTTTAGACGGAAGAAATTCTAATATCACTCAAGATATTGAAAATATACTTGGACGAAAAGCAAAAGACTTCAGCGCTTATGCAAAAGAAACTGCCAAGACTGGAATCTGGAATCCAAAAAATTAAAATCATGCGATTTTTTAGAGCCGTTTTTTCGGGAATTTTAGTTTGGATCGCAGTAAGTCTTTCCTTTTATGCATTAGAAAAAGTTTATTTTCTAGAACAGTCATTTTTATGGCAGTCGATGCTTATCATAATTTTTATTATATTTTTTGCCATTGGAGCTGCAAAGTTTTATTATCTGAAAGAATATAAAATGAGTGGTTTACAATTAGGAATTATAATGTCTGTTACAGCATTAATTCTAGATGTTTTTATAACAGTGCCATACGTTGAAATTCCAAACGGCAGGAGTTACGAAACCTTTTTTACAAGTCCGGTTTTGTGGATCTTAGCTTTTACAAATGCTTCTACAGTTTATATTTGGAAAAAAAGACAAGACATAAAAAAAACTCCTGTTTAGTGGTAGACAGGAGTTTTCAGAATTAAATATAAATAGTAGTTTGTGGAAATATTAACCTCTAGTAAGCCATCCTTTTTTACGAGCGGTAATTATTGAATATGGAGCGATCCAAAATAATCCGAAGGTATAAAAAACGCTGTATGAATAAGCCCAAAATGATTCTGCCAAAGAATATCTTTTTGCATAGAACAACATTGAAAAGCTTGACACAATCAATATTCCTAAAAGCGTTGCGCTGATAAACAATAAAGGATGTGTTGCTATAAAATAAAACATAAAAATCAAAAACGGATAGGTCATAATGATTCGCAATGATTGATCGGTACATAATAATCTGGCTCCAAATTTAGATTCTTTTCTAAAATCTTTAAAAACATATTTCAGCATCATAATATTTTCACGAACATTACTTCTGCCCCATCTTATAAACATTTTATACAATCCAGTATAATCTTCTGGAACATTTGTAAGTACAATAGCATTTCGTTGAAATAATACATGTTTTCCTTGTTTTAAAATCATGTTTGTCATAGCGCGGTCTTCTCCAATGTCCGACGGTTGTCCCATAAAAGTTTGCTCAATCCATTCTGGCAGACATTCAAAAACTGCCGTACTGCGATATGCAGCCAAAGCTCCCGGCGTACAAAGAACAGAACCCAGCATACTTTCGGCAGAACGCATAAACTCAAAGCTCATTACAAAACTCACATTCAGCATTTTTGGTAAAATTGCTTTTTTATTATTCAAAACCTGAACATTTCCAGCAACTGCACCACATTTTTCATTAGTAACAAACGGACTTACTAAATTTCTTAAAGTATCTTTTTTAACGATCGAATCACTGTCGACAGTTACAAAAATCTCCCCTGTTCCCAAATTAAAACCACGGTAAAGTGCGTGGCGTTTTCCTTGATTTTTAGGCTGTTGAAAAATGGCTACACGATCACCTAATTTTACTTTTGCTTGTTGAATCCAATACCAAGTACCATCTTTGCTTCCATCATCAATTGCCAGAAGCTGCAATTTATGCTCAGGAAAATCACTATTGGCTAAACTCATCAAAGTATCGTAAACCAATTTACCTTCGTTGTATGCAGGCACAATTACCGTACAAGTTGGCAATAACTCATCAGATACTGATTCTACTGGTTTGTATTTCAAGTATAGAAATAAATTATAAAGAAAAATACCGCCTTTAAAGACAAACAGAAATACGGTGATTCCTAAAAAAATAAGTCCGCCAGTCGAATTTATTCTTTCAAAATGAAGCTGGTCAAAATCAGGTTGAAACTGAAATACAAAAAATGCGCCCGTAAGCATTAATAAAAAAGTTCCTGCAAGTACCATCAATCCAAATAGACTTGTTGGTCGTTCTATATGTTTTTTTGTTTTAGTATTGTTGCTCTTAAAAATTGAAGTGCTTATTTGTGCGTCTTTGCTTATATCGCTGCCGGCATAAAATTGCTTTGAGATAATTGATTCACTTTCCATGTCTTATTTGTTGTATTAATTCTGTTTATTGGCTTTTATTAAAATGATATTGATTTTGTGCATTTACTTAAATAAGCGCTAAAATTTATTTTTTATAAAAGATTGACATGTACCCAATTTACAAGCTACGTGCCATAATAGCTTTTAGCTGAATTTTAGGATGTTACAAATTAAGCTACAAAAATGAAGTGTGTATTTTTTTTACACTTGTAAACAGTTTACACACTAATTGTGTGCTGAAGACGCTGAAAATAAAGGGATTTTTTCAATTACGAAGAAGTGTAATGTAATACTATAACGATCAATTTAAGATAAAATTGCCTTGAATATTTAGTAAAAAAATTAAGGCATCGTTATAAAAGTAAAAACGGAAATAACTTTTAAGATATTTCCGTTTTTATTCAAAATAAGAGATGTTATCTGGTATAAACCGTTATTTCACCAGTAGTTTTATCCTTCAATTTTAGTTCCTTATTAGTAAGGTTCATAATATCGCTGGTTGTACTTAAATTACCAATAGTAATTGTTAAATCATTATGAGATCGTACATAAGTTCCGCTGGTTTCTGTTAAGCTGCATTCAGTACCTTCATAATCACCTATAACTGCTGTATTACTTAATCTAAGTTCTAAATAATCTCTAGTACATCCTGCTGCATTTTCTGGAGCATCAATTAATACTTCCTCTCCACCTACAATTTTTCCTGTTTTGCTTAAGTTATATTTTCCTTGTATCGGAATTATTGTTTCTCCTTCATTATCATCACTGCTGCAAGAAACAGCGAACATTCCAAAACTTAAGGCTAGTACGAATATTATTTTTCTATTTTTCATGTCGGTTTTTCGTTAAAAGTTATAATGACTAAATTAAAAGTATATACCTACAAAAAGTTTCATGATTATAAGAATGATTTACATAAATCGCATTTGAAATCTGCATTTAAAAACTAAAAGTCAATGAACAAAACCCTATCTTATTTTATATTTAATTATTTGATAATAATCACTTTACAATAAATTCACATTAGTTTTATTAATTTGATTAAAACTAAATATCATGAAATTCTTTAATCTAAATTTTCTAGTTTCATTCAAAGAATGGCTTTTTTTAAGAGCGATGCAGTCCTCTTTCCTTCATTAATAAATAGACTTTAAATAAAGGAAAATCCGATTGAATGAATAAAGTTGAAAACTCATTTCTAAACAAAAACCAATTTGGTGAAGATTTCTTGTGGGGTGTTTCTACCGCCGCTTTCCAAATTGAAGGCGCACACGATGCTGACGGAAAAGGCTCTTCTATTTGGGACGTTTTTACTTCTCAAAAAGGAAAAATAAAAAACGATCATCATGCCATAACCGCTTGCGATTTCTATAATTCGTACCAAACAGATATTGATTTAATTCGCGAATTAAATATTCCTAATTTTAGGTTTTCTATTTCGTGGCCCAGAATCATGCCCACTGGTGTTCATCCTGTAAATCAAGCTGGAATCGATTATTACAATAAAATTATAGATTCGCTGCTTGCATCTGGAATCGAACCTTGGATTACGCTTTATCACTGGGATTTACCCCATGTTTTAGAAGTAAAGGGAGGCTGGACGAACCGAGAATCTGTTACTTGGTTTTCGGATTATGCGGCTGTTTGCGCTCATTATTTTGGAGATCGTGTAAAAAACTGGATGGTTATCAATGAACCCTCAGTGTTTACTGGAGCTGGATATTTTTTAGGTATTCACGCACCAGGAAAAAAAGGAATTTCCAATTACCTAAAAGCCATGCATCACGTAACACTGGCAACTGCAAAAGGTGCAAAAGTATTGCGAAATGCAATTCCTGACGCAAATATTGGAACTACTTTTTCCTGTACTCATATCGAACCTGCTACACAAAATGCTAAAGATATTGAAGCCGCGAAACGTGTAGATACTTTACTGAACAGAACTTTCATAGAGCCAATTTTAGGACTTGGTTATCCGCAGAAAGATCTTCCAGTGCTTAAAAAACTCAATAATTATATTCTGGAAGATGATTTAAACAATCTCGATTTTCATTTTGATTTTATTGGTCTTCAATGTTACACGCGCGAAGTTGTAAAATCGTCTTTATTGATTCCCTACATTGGTGCAGAATTGGTAAGCGCTGATAAACGAAATGTCATTTCAACCGAAATGGGTTGGGAAGTATATCCGCCTGCATTGTATCATGTCCTAAAAAAGTTTAATGAATACAAAGGCATCAAAAAAATAATTATTACCGAAAATGGCGCTGCTTTTGCCGATACGATCACTAACGGAAAAATTTTTGATATTAAACGAACGCATTATATTCAAGATCATTTAGAACAAATCTTAAAAGCAAAAGAAGAAGGCTTAAACGTCGAAGGCTACTTTGTCTGGAGTTTAACAGATAACTTCGAATGGGCTGAAGGTTACAATGCCCGCTTTGGATTAATTCATGTGGATTTTAATACTCAAAAACGAACCATTAAAAACTCAGGTTTATGGTTTAAAGATTTTTTGTCGTAAACCTCATGTTCGAAAATAGAAAAAGCCTTTCACAATTAAATTGCGAAAGGCTTTTTCTATTTTAAACAAATTCAACGATTGATCTAATCTAAAAATTGTATTGCCTTTTTAAGATTCCAACATGAAGCTTACCATTCGCTTTTAAATGCGATACTACTCTAATATATTGCTCTTCGGGATATTTTATATCATAACTAAAAGTTGTATCTTTTGCTTTAATCTGAAGCAGATGTTTCCCTTCTTCTGATATTGGCAGTTCTACCGTTTCATAACCCGGAATTCCGCTTGCCGCTTTTAAGTTAATTTCCTGAACTTTCTCTTTGTCCAGAAGTATTTCCAGCTTTACGTTATCAAGTTTACTATTCGTAGGTTGTTCGAACGAAACAACATATTTTTTACAGCCAAACATGCATAACACAATTAATACTAATAGAAGCTTTTTCATAAAAAGATGTTTTTAAATTAAGAGAGACTAGAAATTAAAATCTCTATTATTATTTTATAAATATAAATAATTTTATGACAATCGATCCGCTATAAAAACGAGTTTTACTTCTTTGAAAAAGAAAATTGCTAAAAGGGAAAAATCCAGAAAATTTATCGCTAAAAAAGCAAAAAAAATCACTTATTTTACTGGTTTTTATTAGGTTTACTGATTATTTTTTCTTATCTTTATAGTATAAATAACAGATCATATATGCCAAAAAACAAGCAATTTACACGCCTTATTTGCCCTTTAAAAAATTACATTTTTACGCATTTTACTCTTCAAAATGCTTTTCGATTTCCTTTAGAAAATATGCTGCCTAATCTTTCTTCTGCACAAAGTTCAAACTTGCAGAAAATAGCTGAGCGATTACTCCTTTTTCAACCTTAATTTTTTTTCTCGGATATATTTTCTGATTCATTTTTCTAGAAAATATAAACGTACAATTTAGAAAAGATTTCCCTTTTGGGAATGTTCTTTCGACGCCTCATTTTTATTATTCACCAAAATATTTTTTTATATGCCATTATTTTTGACTTCTACAAGTAAACTCTTATCCTCATTTTCAATTTTTGTTTCAACTCTCTATTATTTCTGCATTTTTTAATCGTTCGAAACCAACTTTTATCGGACTTTTTGCATCTATACTATTATAGATTTATTTGAACTTAAATACCATTTAATAATTTAAACTAGACTTTGTATACTTTTTTTCTGGGAATTCTCGGGAATCTCAGGAATACGCGGGAATTCTGGGAATCCCTTGCCAGTAAAGGCTTTAAAGCGCCTTTACTTTGCACCAAGAAATTAGTTCAAGTTTTGTCTGCAGACTAAAACAATATTAAAAACTAGTTCTAATTACAGCGTGAAAAACTGTAAGACCAAGTTTATTCGGGAAGTATAAACAACGTCTTACTGTTCTCCACACTTTACTTCCCAAAACCTATTTGGTATTGCCTTAAAAAATTCTGGATCAACTCCAGACGGCCCTACCTATGTCTAATTTCTAAAAATAAATCAAAATGAAAAAACTTATACTATTTATCGCTTTTGCGTTATTATTCACTATATTTTCTTGTACTCCAGACGAGTATGAAACGCAGCCAACTAAAAAAATAGAAAAAAAAGATGGCTTTGCTGCAGGACCTGGTGAAGATCTTCCTCCAGATGACGCTGATGGTCCTGGAGATGGGACAGGTAGTACAACACCGCCAAAACCATAATAAAAATATATTTTTAGTATCTAATAAATTACTATTTTCGGGGAAAGTAAACTTGTATGTTACGGTCCCCGTTTTTTTATTTTATAATACTCCTTTTTCTTTTTTCCTGTGAAGAAAAAAAGACCATTACCACCAATACCGACTCTACACGAAAAGAGGCACTTACTTTAAGAAATCAAGCAATTGAAAATTATAAGAAACAAAACTTCAATTCCGCTTTTTATGAGTTTAATACATCTAAACAACTTTATGAAAAATTAAAAGACAGTGCTAATATTGGGTATATACTTATTCAAATCGCTTTAATTCAACAAGTCAATGGAGATTATTATGGCAGTAAGGAAACTGTAACCGAAGCGTTGCCTTATGCTAAAAAAAATGCACAATATATAGCTGAGATAAATAATCTACTAGGTATTGCTGACAAAGAACTCTCTCTTTATAATGATGCCGTTTTTAACTATAAAGAAGCCGTTAATAGCGGAACAAGTCTTCTTGGAAAGCAAATGGCTTTAAATAATATTGCCGTTGTTTATATTCATCAAAAAAAATATGACAAAGCAATTGCTCTTCTAGAATCCCTTTTAAGAAAAAAAATATTAAATGAGAAAACCGAAGCTGCTAAGCTGTCTATAATTATTGACAATTTAGGCTATGCCTATTTTAAAAAAGGCATCGATGAAAAAGGATTCCAATTAATGAATGAAGGTCTTCAACTAAGAAACGAAGTTAATGATACCTACGGAAGCATTGAAAGTTATCTGCACCTTGCCGATTATTATTCTAAAAAGGATATTCAAAAATCAAATGAAAATGCTCAAGCTGCTTATAATACAGCCACAAAATTAAATAGTGTCGATGAAAGATTAGAAGCACTGCAAATTCTAATTTCTAATAATCACGGTGCCACAAACAGCAAATATGTACAAAAGTATTTTACATTAAACGACAGTATAATTAAAGTTCGAAATAATTTTAAAAACAAGTTTGCTAAAATTAAATACGATGCTAAAAAGGAAAAAGATGAAAATGCAACACTCCGTTTAGAAAAAGCAGAAAACCAATTAGCACTGCAAAAAGCCAACTATCTGAGAATTGGATTTGTAATTCTTTTTATTTTTCTAGTCCTATTAATAGCCATCTTAATACGCTATTATAAAAATAAAAATAAAGCGATAGAATTTAAGACTTCGTATAATACTGAAACTCGAATTGCTAAAAAAATCCACGATGAATTAGCAAACGATGTATTTCATGTGATTGCTTTTGCGGAGTCTCAACCTTTATCTGCCGAAAGTACCAAAGAAAACCTGCTTCAAAAATTAGATGATATTTACGGACGTGTGAGAGGAATTTCTAAAGAAAACAATCGAATTGATACTGGGACCAATTTTACCAACAGCATAAAAGAAATGCTTTCGATGTATAATACCAACGCAACAAATATCATTGCTACTAACTTAGAGAATATAAACTGGGAAAGTATTGATGATGTAAAAAAGATCGCTATCAGCCGAATTTTACAGGAATTAATGGTGAATATGAAAAAACACAGCAACGCAAGCTTGGTTGTAATAAAATTTGAAAATGATCCAAAATCAATTCTAATAAACTATACTGACAACGGTAAAGGCTGCGAGAAAACAAAGATTTCTAAAAATGGTCTCCAAAACGTAGAAAGCCGTATACTAGCCGTTAAAGGAACTATTAATTTTGAAACGGAGCCTGACAAAGGGTTTAAAGTCAAAATATCGATACCTAAATAAACTAAATAGTACTGTTTTATAAAAAGCCTTTCAGAATTTCTTCCGAAAGGCTTTTATCTTCAAAAAACAACTATTATAACCTTTTAAGCTTATAATGTTTCGTTTAAAACCGCAACTGCTTCTTTCCAGTTGTTCACTCTTAAGTGATGCGTTTGGTTTATATTGTGAAATGCCGTAAACATAATAGGTTTACCCATGCAGTAATCTAAATTTTTGCTATGATCATCAATCAAATAATCTGTATTGATGATTCGTTTGCTGCCGCACAAAACAATATTTTCCCATTTAATAAAAGGAAAATGTTCGCCAAGCCAAGCTACTTTTTCAGCAAGTGAAATTGGGAATTCGGTCGCAGCCGAAACTATAAAAATTTCAAAATTCTCTTGCAGCTTCTGCAAACTTTCAACAGCATCCGGCATAACAGGCAGGCTTCTAAAAAAGTTACCTTTATTTAAAATTCCGTGTAAAAGCTCTCTTCCTTTAAAAGCTTCTTCTTCACTTAATCCCTGAATTCCTTCTTTCGAAAGGTTCATTCCGTATTCTTTATTAAATTGTTCAATCATTTGTGATTCTATATCGGCAAGTACGCCATCCATGTCAACGGCAATAGTTTTCTTTTTCATAGTTTTAATTTTGCGGTAAAATTATGCAAAAATTGCAAAACTTTGCAATTTTTAACTTATTTTTGCAATATAAATTTGCAATAGATGAAAAAAGAAGAACGTCAAAAAGTAATTTTAGAATACTTATCAAAAGAGCATCGCGTTACTTTACAGGGACTTAGCGAGTATTTAAATGTCTCAGAAGATACAATTAGACGAGACGTAAAAGAACTTTCGGATCAAGGTTTATTAAAAGCAGTTCGAGGTGGTGCAGTTGCGCCGTCACCAATTCCGCTTCACTTTAGAAATAGAGAAAAACACGATCTTGAGAATAAAAAGATTATTGCAGAAAAAGCCCTTCCTTTATTAAAAGACGGACAGGTTGTATTTATAGACGGAGGAACAACTTCGCTCGCTTTAGTGGCTAGCTTTCCTTATGATTTAAAGTTAACGGTTATAACAAATAGTTTTCCTGTTGCGGCTTTGATTGAAGATTTGCCCAACATTGATTTGATTTTTGCAGGAGGAAAAATGTGCAAAACTTCTTTCGCAACTTCGAGTATTGAAACTATTGATTTCTTTAGGAATTTTAGAGCAGACATCTTCATTTTAGGAATCTGCAGCATTCATCATGAACGGGGCATTACGGGAATTTTATACGATGATTCTATGCTGAAAAAAAATATGATTCAGAACTCCAACTTTGTTATCGCCTTAAGTTCTATTGAAAAAGTAGGAACTGCAGAATCGTATTTTGTGTGTCCAATTAAAGATATTAATGTTTTAGTAACCAATGTTTCACCAGAAGAAGAATCTTTGAAAGCATACAAAAATGCAGGAATTACAATTGTTTAAAACAAAAAAGCCTTTCAGGATTTCACTCCAGAAAGGCTTTTTCTCTACAAATTAACAGGCAATATTATTTCCATCCGCCGCCCAAATCTCTGTAAACATGGACTGCAGCATTTAATTGTTCTTTTTTAGTATCCACCAATTCTAGTTTAGCTTCTAGTGCATCACGCTGCGTCATCAAAACTTCGAAATAATCTACTCTTGCTGACTTAAACAAATCGTTTGAAACATCTATTGAAGTATTTAAAGCATCTACTTGTTTTGATTTAAGATCATAACCTTTTTGAAGATTCTGAATTTTAGACAATTGATTTGAAACTTCTAAATAGGCATTTAAAACTGTTCTATCATAATTGTATAGCGCTTGAAGCTGTCTTGCATTTGCACTCGCAAATTCGGCTTTAATTGCATTTCTGTTAATCAAAGGCGCAACAAGATCACCAGCCAATGAATACAAAAGTGATTCTGGCATGGTAAACAAATAAGAAGGTTTAAATGCATTTACTCCAATTGCCGCAGTAATATCTAAAGAAGGATAAAACTCAGCACGAGCTACTTTTACATCTAATTTTGCAGCTACTAATTCTAATTCTGCTTGCTTCACATCTGGACGATTCGCTAACAATTGCGATGGAATTCCAGAACTTACAGCAGCCGGCAATAAACTTAAGAAATTAGTATTGCTTGTTCTTTTAATTTCTTGTGGATATCTACCCAGCAAAAAGTTGATTTTGTTTTCAGATTCTTTTATTTGCTGTAAAATATCAAACTCCATACTTTGCGAAGTTAAAACCTCAGCTTCAAATTTCTTAACTCCTAACTCAGTTGCTCTTGCCGCCTGCTTTTGAATCTTTACAATTTCTAAAGCATTTGTCTGCAATTTGATCGTTTGTTTTACAATATCCAACTGATTGTCTAAGGCCATTAATTCATAATAAGAATCGGCAACTTCAGCGATGAGGTTTGTAATTACAAAGTTTTTACCTTCAACAGTAGCTAAATATCTGTTTAAAGCTGCTTTTTTAGAATTACGCAGTTTTTTCCAAATATCTACTTCCCAGTTGGCATACGCCGAAATGGTAAAATCGCCAAGCGGATCCGGCGTTTCTTTTCCAGGTTTAATTTCTGTAGAAGCATCACCTGCACCTTGACTGGTATATCTACCCACTTTTTCTACTCCAGCTCCGGCGCGAACCCCAACTGTTGGTAATAAAAGTCCTTTCTTTACTCGAATATCGTTCTTTGCGATTTCGATTTCCTGTAAAGTTATATTTAACTCTTGATTGTTCTTCAGTGCAATATCAATTAAATCTACAAGATTCTGATCTTTAAAGTAATCTTTCCAAGCTAAAGCTGCTGTATTATTATTTGCATCCTGAGTTGGAGCTGTTGTTCCAAATGATTCAGGAACTGGCGTGCTTGTAGTTATTGCTGCCTCAGGCGCAGGGGCTTTACACCCTGCAACCGTAAGACAAATACCTAATGCAATACCATATTGATATGATTTGAATTTATACATGATTGTTGTCAATTTCTTCTGTTAATGGATTTTCTTCTTCATGTTTTACCAATTTGTGTTTCTCGGCAATTTTGGCAAAAATGAAATACAAGCCCGGAATTACAAATACACCGCAAATGGTTCCTATAAGCATACCTCCAGCGGCAGCAGTACCAATTGTTCTGTTACCAATTCTACCCGGACCTGTTGCAAATGTAAGCGGCAATAATCCCGCAATAAAAGCAAATGAGGTCATCAAAATTGGACGGAACCTTGCTTTTGCACCTTCCATTGCAGCATCTAAAACTGATTTGCCTGCTGCATGCCTTTGTATAGCAAACTCTACAATTAATACGGCATTTTTACCTAATAAACCGATAAGCATTACCATGGCAACTTGCGCATAAATGTTATTCTCTAATCCTGTTAGTTTTAATAAAAGGAATGCTCCAAAAATACCTGCAGGCAATGAGAAAATCACTGATAATGGCAGAATAAAACTTTCATATTGAGCTGCTAAAACTAAATAAACGAATCCTAAACAAATTAAGAATACCCAAATAGCTTGATTTCCTTGAGCAACCTCATCGGCAGAGATACCTGCCCAGTCAATATCATATCCTCTTGGCAGTTTTTCGGCAGCCACTTTTTGAATTACTTTAATCGCTGTACCAGAACTATAACCTGCAGCCGGAGAACCACTAATCTGAGTTGAGGTATACATATTATGACGTGTAATTTCCGAAAGCCCGTACACTTTTTCTAATTTCATAAAAGCAGAAAAAGGCACCATTTCATCACGATTATTTTTCACGTACAATTTTAAGATATCATCTGGCTGTGCACGATATTCTGGTGAAGCCTGAACAATAACTTTATAGTTAATACCAAATTTGATAAAACTGATTTCGTAATTACTTCCCACAAGTGTTGACAAGGTATTCATAGCGTTTTCGATAGAAACACCTTTTTGCTGTGCCAAGTCATTGTCAACTTTCATCATGTATTGAGGGAAACTAGAACTGTAAAAACTAAACACGTTAGATAATTCTGGCTGCTTATTCAATTCAGCAACAAAATCGTTGTTTACCTGTTCCATCTTTTTGTAATCTACAGAACCGGTTTTATCTAACAATCGAAGCTCAAATCCTCCGGCAGCACCATATCCTGGTACAGCAGGCGGTTGGAAAAATTCGATATTAGCTCCCGCAATATCTTTACATTTTTCCTCCATGTCATGCATAATCTCAACAACAGATTCTTTTCTGTCACTCCAGTCTTTCAAATTAACCAAACACGTTCCTGAGTTAGCTCCTGTACCTTCAGACAAAATCTCATAACCTGCTAATGAGGAAACTGATTTTACACCGTCGATATCTTCGGCAATTTTTTGAACTCTCTCTGCAATATTATTAGTTCTTTCTAAAGAAGAACCAGGCGGTGTCTGAATTACGGCATAAAACATTCCCTGATCTTCATTAGGAATAAATCCTGAAGGAACAGTACTGCTTATAATCCATGTTCCTGCACAGAAAACAAGAAGTGCAACTATAGTAACCACTCTTCTGTTGACAATTTTACCTAACAGATTTTGATATTTGCCTTGTGCTAAATTGAATTTTTCGTTGAAAGCATCTATAAATCTATTTGCTGGTGTTTTCTTTTTAGGCTGTCCGTGATTATTTTTTAACATCATTGCACAAAGCGCTGGCGTCAATGTCAAAGCCACAATACCCGAAAGGATAATCGCAGTTGCCATAGTCACAGAGAATTGTCTGTAAAATATTCCAACAGGACCAGACATAAATGCAACTGGAATAAATACCGCAGCCATAAGGAACGTAATAGCGATAATTGCTCCTGCAATCTCGTGCATTGCTTTTTTAGTCGCTTTAAATGCCGAAAGATGTTCCTCTTCCATCTTGGCGTGAACGGCCTCAATAACTACAATCGCATCATCGACGACGACTCCAATTGCTAATACTAAGGCAAATAATGTGATTAAGTTCAATGAAATATCAAAGAATGTCATGAACACAAAAGTTCCAATTAACGATACAGGTACCGCAATTGCCGGAATAACTGTTGAACGCCAGTCTCCTAAGAAAAGGAAAACGACTAAACCTACTAGAATAAATGCTTCAACCAAAGTATGAATTACTTTTTCAATAGAGGCATCTAAGAATTTAGAAACGTCATACGAAATTTCATAATCCATTCCTTTTGGAAATCTTGTTTTAATTTTTTCCAGCTTAGCTTTAACTTCTTCAATAACTTGATTGGCGTTACTTCCAAAAGATTGTTTTAATACAATAGCAGCAGATGGTTTTCCGTTCAAGTTCGAATAAATATCGTACATCGAACTTCCAAATTCGACTTTGGCAACATCTTTTAATCTTAAAAGCTCTCCATTTGGATTTGCTTTTACTACAATGTTCTCATATTGTTCTTTAGTTGTAAAACGCCCAGAATATTTCAATACGTACTCAAATGCCTGTGAACGTTTACCAGAACTTTCTCCCGTTTTTCCAGGAGAAGCCTCCAAACTCTGACTTGATAAGGCTTCCATTATCTCATCTGCAGAAATTTTATAGGCTAACATACGATCTGGTTTCAACCAGATACGCATTGCATATTCACGTGTTCCTAAGATATCTCCAGCACCAATACCATTAACCCTTTTCAATTCAGAAAGTACGTTGATATCGGCATAGTTGTACAAGAACTTCATGTCGGTATTTTTATCTGTACTGTAAAGATTCACGTACATCAACATACTTGGTACTTCGCGGGTAATTTTAATACCTTCTCTAATTACTAAAGGAGGTAGTTTATTGGTAACTGAAGCCACACGGTTTTGAACGTTAATCGCCGCCTGATTTGGGTCTGTACCTAAATTAAATACTACCTTAATCGTAGCTTCACCATCATTTCCGGCATCTGAAGCCATATATTTCATTCCTGGAACTCCATTTAGAGCTCTTTCCAGTGGAATAACAACCGCTTTGATCATTAATTCACCATTAGATCCAGGATAATCTGCAGTGACATTCACCATTGGAGGTGAAATTGTAGGGAACTGAGTAATTGGTAAATTCAATACCGACAAAACCCCTAAAAAGACAATTATCAGCGATATTACTATCGACAGTACTGGTCTTTGAATAAACTTATTAAACATTGTATATCTTTTTTAATGATTAAACCTATTCTGCTTTTGTACGCAAATGATTTATTACTTCTTTAGGCGATTGGAGTTCATACTTGATTTTATCATTTTCTTTTACTTTTTGAACTCCTTCAAGCAAGATTTTATCATTTTCAGTTAGACCAGTTCTTACTACATACAAATCAGGAACTTCACCTGTAATAGTAATCTCTCTTGATGTCACTTTGTTATTCTTATCTACAACAAAGACATATTTTTTATCCTGAATTTCGTAAGTAGCTTTTTGAGGAATTACAATGGCATTTTTAAGAGGCAGGAACATTTGAACTTGACCTGTTTCACCATTTCTAAGTAATTTTTCGGAATTTGGGAATCTTGCTCTAAAAGCGATATTTCCAGTTTCATTGTTAAATTCACTTTCAATTACCTCAACATTTCCTTTATATTTAAATGTTTCACCATTTGCCAAAACTAAATTTACTTTATTATCAGCACGGTCTTTAACGTTAGTCTGATATTGAAGATATTCTGGTTCCGTAACATTGAAATAAGCAAACATTTGACTGTTGTCTGAAAGGCTTGTCAATAATTCGCCTTCGTCAATAAGACTTCCTAATTTTAAAGGAATTCTATCGATAGTTCCGTCAAATGGAGCTCTGATTTCTGTAAATGATAAATGAAGTTTTGCCAGTGAAACTTCGGCTTTTGCTGATTGCAGTTTAGCCTGTGCAACACTTAACTCGTTTTTAGAAACGATATTTTTATCTGCTAAAAGTTTAGCATTCTGTAATTCAATTTCAGTTGATTTTTGTTCTGCCTGCGCTTTAAGCAACTCTGCCTGATACATATTTGGCATAATTCTAAACAACAATTGCCCTTTTTTTACAAATTGCCCTTCATCAACATAAATGTTTTGTAAAAACCCTTTTTCCTGGGCTCGGATTTCGATATTTCGAACAGATTTAATCTGCGAAACATATTCTTTAGTAAATGAAGTGTCGATTCTAACGGGATTTGTAACCGTGAATTTTTCTGCTTCTTCTTTCTCTTCTTTTTTAGATGTACAGCTAGTTAAGCACACTAAGGCCATAAAGCCTGTGAACAAGATAATTCTTTTCATGATTTAGTTTGGAAATTAAGCGATTGAATGCTTGGAATAAAAATTCCTTTTGGATGATTAAATGCATCAGCCAGCCTAAGTCAGAGCTTAACTTTCATATAAGAAGAAGTAAAAAATAAATATACATCAACGAGATATGCAGATCACGACTAGGTAACCGATGTATACTTTAAAATCAAATTCTTAATACTCGTTGAGTAATATAGATAGGATTTGAATGCCCAAAGAGAGGCGTAGAAATTTTTAAACGATTGGAATCATTCGCAGCAGACTGATCTGAAAGTGCCAGATACAAAGTGTCTACCAAACTGTACGAAACAGCAAAAAACTTGTTCGTAAGTAAATTGGTATCATCATTTCCCAGAAGATCTTCTTCAAGATCAATATCTGCATCTTCAATAATTGAAGTTCCACGATCTTGACTTGTAAATTTAACTCTGTGTTTCTGTTGAAGATGATGATGAGAAAAAGTATTAGCATTAAGATATTGGCCTCCGCCCAGCAGAAGCAAATTCATGAATACTAGAAATACTATTAACTTTCTCATTTGGGTGCGAAAGTAATAAAAGTATTAAAACAAAAAAAGAATTTTTAACAAGGTTTAACAGTTATACAAGACGAAAACGTTTTCATTCTTTTAATATTCAAGAGTTTTATTAAAAAACTTACTTTTACTGATAGCTCGAATTTTAGTTACCTGCAAATCAAATACTTAAAAAACACATTAAAATGTAATTTCCATTATTGTAAATTTTTGTCCGGCTTTAGTAAAAGTTTTAAAAGTATCTTTCATTCCAAATTTCTCATAAAATGATTTTTTATTGCTTCTGGCATTGCACCAAACTTTCTTAATATTCTTTTCTTTTGCAAACTGCAGAATATATTTCAAAAGTTGAGAAGCAGTTCCTCTTCCTTGATATTCTTGCAAAGTCGCTAATTTTCGAAACTGCATTTCTTCTCCAGCTATAAAACAAGAAACTATAGAAACCAATTTATTATTTGTAAAAACTCCAAAATGAAATCCTGAATTATCTTCTTCAAGTTGTACAAATTCAAAGGGTTGATCTGGCCACATTACATTGTGTCTAATATCCCAAGTTTCTGAAGCTGTTATTTCTTTAATTTCCATTGCATATTATTTGAAAAACAAATTTAAATGAATTTTCAATTTTCTTTTCTTTTGATCTGCAATTAAAATGTATTGATTTAATTACCAACATGATTCATAAAAAAAAGAAAGAAAAAACTTCTAGTATAATTAATTAATCTCTACTTTTATAGTATCTAAAAACAAATAAAAACCAGTTATGAAAAAATTCATTTTAGCATTATTTGTATGCGTTAGTATGAACAGTTTTGCACAATTGATACAATTTGGACCTCAGGTTTCTTACAACATCACTTCTCCTATTTCAAGTGATTACAGCTCAAAAAGCTCAGGAACTGCAATGGGTGTTGCGGGATTTGCAAGAGTAAATTTACTGCTTTTTTATGGTCAGGGAGAAATAGGATACACACAATCTAAATTCAGCCTTTCACAAACCGGAGCCAGCAGTACTGACTATGAACTATCTGGAACGGATGCTACTCTTATTGCGGGTTTTAAAGTAGTTCCATTAGGAAAATTAGGAAATATTCGCATTTTTGCAGGTTACAACTGGAAAAATTATTCGAGCATTAAAACAAACAATAACCTCAATTTAATTGCAATCGAAAAAAATAACAGCAGTATTCTTGGCGGCGTTGGAGTTGATTTATGGAAACTTACTTTAGATTATCGCTATCTGGCAGGAATATCAGATCTTGACCCTTCTGGTGCAAGTTTAAAAACTGGTATTTCAAACTTCTCGCTCGGCTTTAAGTTTTTATAATAAAAAAAAGAGAATCTGCATTTAATAGATTCTCTTTTTTTATACTTTTTAAACTATTGATTTACATTACATTCTTGAAAAATATTTCTCTAAATTATCATCTGTAATTTTTTCAAAACCATTTTCATTCTGTCTTCCAATATTTACAACATGCAGTACTTTAGATTTTTCATCAACAGAACAGCTCCAGATTGTACCATCTGATAAAATAATTGCAGAGAACAAAGCATCTGATTTGTCTTTATTATAATAAACCAAATTCTCTTTTTTAAGAAGCTTTTTTACTTTTGATTTACGGTCTTGTTCAAAAAATAAAATTTCATTCTGATTTATTTCTACCAGCTCATCGACCGTTTTATTTTTAAAACTATTTTGAGCTTCAATAGTCCAACTTGGTTTATCACCTGTCATTACCCAAGTTCCGTATGCCTTTTCTAAAATATCACTTCTAAGAATTTCTTTTAAAGTATCAATTCTTTTTAAAGACTCTTGCCCTATTTCATTTTCAGGCTTAAGTTTTGAAGCTATCGAAAATTGATCTAATGCATTTGGGTAATCTGAATTTTTCAAATATGAAAGTGCCAGTTCGTACTTGTTTTTTTGAAATTTACATTTGGCATCATTTTGTGCTGCATTTTTCATCGAAATAAGCAGAACGACTAAGAGTAATAATTTTTTCATTAATTTGGGGAGGTAAGTTACTTTTTATTTTCTTGCAAACGTAACAATTAATTTAGTATCCGATTATGATTTCAATCAATTAATTACCTTTTTAACAATATAAAGGCTTACAATAAAACAAATTTTTCGTTATTGATATTTATAACTCCCAAAAAAATGAATTTGAAAATATTTTTTCAAAATTACCCAGAAAACGAACTTAGAATCTCCATTGCTTTTACAGTATCTTTTTTATCAATAAAAATATGATCATGATAATATGCTGCAACAACATTACAACTTATTTCATGTTCTGAAAGAGCATTAGAAAATGCTGCTGTCAATCCAATTGCTTCTAAAGAGGAATGAACAGAGAGCGTTATCCACGACATTACTACCGAATATTCTAAATTTAATTTTTCAGCATTTTCTTTTTTAAGAATCAGCGTAAAAGCCTCTTTCTCCTTAAAAAGCATTTCAATTTCATTTAGATTTATATTCTCAACTTTTTCAATTTTACAAAAAACATAATCACCAGAGTTATGTTCTGGCTTCATGTTTTTAAGCAGTTTCTGTAAATCTTTTTCTCCTGACATTTTAGTTTAGTTTTAAAGATTAATTATTTCAATAGTCGATCTATTTTTTCTTTTGTTTCTGGAAAATCTTTATCCAAAACGAGCACTTTTTTATAATTAGATATTGCATTTTCCTTCTCACCGTTTGCAGTATAAAAATCTCCAAGAGAATCATAAACATTTGGACTTTGCGAATAATTGGCAACATTAAGTTTAAATAAATATCCAGCTAATTCCATATCTTTTTTACCAAGCGACTGATACGCATAGGTATTAACCATGCTTTCTGGTACGCTTACTGTGTAACCTAAATGCTTTGAAACTTCGGTAAAATGTTTCTCAATTTTAGTAAAAACAGTTTTGTTGAAATTGATTTGCTCTGGTATAGAAAGTTTTAATTGATTAAATTTAAATATAAAACGAATAGCATCGTAAGTTGCAATTAAAGGCACTGAACCATGATTGTCGTCGTTATAATATTTGTAATCATAATTAAGATTGCCTTTTTTATTCTTATTTAAAAAATCATTAAAATCTAAAATCGATCTGATGTGCCTCGTAAAAACCGTAGTATCTCTTCTTACCTTTACGATATTCATGTTTTCATCCATTGTGTTAGCTGCTGCCATAAACAGAGAAATATTCGATAAATTCTTAGTTTCTAATTTTTTTGTTGTTACTGCCAAAAAATTTTGATGATCCCACCACATACTTGGATCAATAGCAACATATGAATTGAATAAACGAGTATGATTGGTTAAGATATTTAGAGCTGTTAATCCTCCAAACGAATGTCCTATTAAGATTTTATAAGGTGCGGTTGGATATTTATTATCTATGTATGGAATCAACTCTTTTTCTAGAAATACCGCAAAATTTTCTCCGCCACCAGATTGTTCGCTTAAATTTTTAGGTACAAACGGAAGATCTATATCTGAATGTGTTGGAGTTAAATCACGATTTCGATTTGTATTTGTAATTCCGACAACAATCATTTCCGGGCAATTTGTGTTGCCGTTAATCTCACTTAACTGCTCAATTATTCCAACTGTTGAGGTAAAATGCGCATCGCCGTCAAGCAGATAAACAACTGGATATTTTTGTTTTGCAAATCCTGTTCTTTGAGCACTTCTAGGCAGATGTATCCAAATTTTTCTATTCTCATTCAAAACTTTAGAAAAAACACTATCAATTGTTCCAATTTCAATTTTCGTTTTGCTTTGAGCAAAACCAAAATTGGTCAGCATAAAAAGCACAAATACCACGATTTCTTTTTTCCTTAAGATATTCTGTAAACTTATTTTCATAATTGATTTTGTTTATTTTGAATAATAAAAAATTCTGCATTAATCCTGATGATAGATTTAATTATTTCGTCTATTCGCTTCACTCGGATCTTAAATATTTTACTTAAACACATAGAAACATAGATTTTACGCCTAGAAAAGAATACAAAAAGAAACACATTTCTTTCACATAGACATACTCTGTGTATTTTAATTAAGTGAAACGCCTTTTTTATAAGTAAGAGCCTATTTTTCTATGTGTTAAAATTAATTACTCCCAACAGATTATTCTAAATTAATAAAAAAAAAGCCGTCTTAAATTTAGAAAGACGACTTGTTTTTATTTATTAATTAGCGGACCAGCTATTATTTATTGGCGTCGCATCCATAAAAATGCCACCGTCTAGAGTAACTTTTTTAATTTGCTTTTTAGTATTAATCGTTATCCTTGCTGTCTTTTGATTTTTCTCCCAAACCGCAGGAGTTTGATGAAACGTTTCTGCTGCGTTATCTTCATAAATCACATTTACATCAAACGGAATCGCAAAACCTCCTGAATTTGTTATAGTAACAACATTTTTTGAAACTTCTTTTATCGAAATATCAATATAATTGTTTGTAAAAAACCAGTTATTGAAAAACCAATTCAAATTTTTTCCTGAACCTGTATTCATCGAATAAAAATAGTCCCATGGAATTGGATGTTTCCCATTCCAAGTATCCATATAATGATGAAGCGACTTTTTAAATAAATCATCTCCAAGCAAATCCTTTAAAGCTAAATAAGATAGAGATGCTTTTCCGTACGAATTGTTTCCGTATCCTGCTCCAGAAACTTGTGTCGACATTGAAATTATTGGCTGATCTTCTTCTGTCGATAAATCGGTAATGTATTTTTTTACTCTAAACCCTTTATAAAATTTATCCGCCTCATCTTTTCCATGTTCAGCAATTTTAATCAAATATTCAAAAGTTGTAGCCCAGCCTTCGTCCATAAAAGCATAACGCGTTTCGTTGATTCCCATAAAAAACGGAAAATAAGTATGTGCTACTTCATGATCTTGAACCAATTGTGCTAATAGAGGATCTCCCATGTGCGAATCGTTACACATCATTGGGTACTCCATATCTGCAAAACCTTGAAAAGCTGTCATTTTTGAATATGGATATGGAATTCCCGGCCAATTATTTGAAAACCAATCTAAAGCAAACTGATTATTTTTAACCGAATTTACAAAATCAGTTCCTGTAATATTATAAGCAGCTTGAACACTTGCACGACGATTTGTTTTTTTATCAACCAAAACACTGCTGGCATCCCATAAATAGTGATCGCTTAAACCAAAACAAACATCAGTAATATTGTTTGCTTCAAATTTCCAGATGTTCCAATCGTTTTGTTTCGTTACGATTCCGCTTTTCATTTCCTGCTCATTTGCTATATGCAGAATTTCATCTGTCACATATGATTTTTTCAAGCGTGCAGCAAACTCAGGCTGTAAAACTTCATCGGGATTTAAAAAATCTCCAGTCGCATAAACCACATAATTTTTAGGCGCTTTTACCGAATAAGTATAATCATTAAAGTCATTGTAAAATTCCTGACGATCTGTATGAGGTATTCTGTCCCAGCCATTATAATCATCAAAAACCGAAACTCGAGGATAGCTGTAAGCTGCAAAAAAAGTAGTTTCGTCAATTTGCCCTTCTCTTCCGCTTTCTTTTGATAAAGGATAATTCCAATCGATATTAATGATAACTTTCGATTTTGGTGCGATTGCTTTTTTTAGTTTTACATTCCCCACAGTTCCCCAACTTCTAGCATCTTCTTTATAAACTTCATTATCCACTTTTAAAGAAGTAATCGTTAATCCGCTGCTTAAAAAGTCATCGCTTACATCACCTCCTCTTGGTGAAGTTGGTTTATGCAGATTATTTACAAATCGAATAACAAGATTATCTAATGATTTATCACTGTTATTCTCGTAAACAATAGTTTCTGTTCCGCTTACTACTTTTGTTTTAGCATCTACGGTAATATCCATTGTATATTTTCCGTGATTCTGCCAATAGTTTTTTCCAGGCTTTCCGTCCATAGAACGAGTTCCTTTTTCGTAAGCCTCTTTTATATTTCTAGGCATATAAAGTTCTTGTGCAAAGCCTGTTTGCGTCAAAAACAAAAAAGCAATAAATGCAAAATGCAATAATCTTTTATTCATAAACTGGTTTTTGATTTGATAATTTAAATTGATTTATATAAGACCCATTTTTCAAAACAATGTTACAAAACTTTATAAAATTACAATTAAAAAATACATAGCACCAAAGCTAATTAGTTCTTATCGAATCTATTAAAAATAAAAACCGCCCAATTCTAGAAAGAAAAGGACGGTATCTACAATTAATATATAACCTTGATGCTACAAAATATAATCGGTATTTATAAAATTCGATTCTTTGCTGTTTAGCAATTCCTGCAGAATTTCATTGTTATAAGCGATATCTTTTGAAGCGACAAACGTACGAATGGAGAAAGAACGTAAAGCATCTGGAATACTTAAAGTACCCACAGCTGAATCTTTACGACCTGTAAAAGGGAATGCATCTGGTCCTCTTTGGCAAGAACTGTTGAGGTTTACTCTGCAAACTAAGTTTACTAAAGCATCAATAAGCGGCGCAAGAGTTTTAATATCTTTTCCGAACAAACTTACCTGCTGTCCGTAATTTGATTCAGCCATATCTTCTAAAGGTTCTTGAATATCTTTAAAAGAAATAATTGGAACTACTGGACCAAACTGTTCTTCATGGTACACACGCATTTTGCTGTTTACTGGATATAAAACGGCCGGAAAAATAAAATTATCTGCGTGTTTTCCTCCTTTTTCATTCAAGATCTCAGCTCCTTTATGAACAGCATCGTCGATTAATCCTTGAATGTAATGTGGTTTATCTGTTTCTGGAAGCGGTGTTAACGACACTCCTTTTTCCCATGGATTTCCAAATTGCAATGCATCAACTTTTTCAGAGAATCTTTTATTAAACTCTTCTCTAATTGATTCATGAACATATAGAACTTTTAATGCTGTACATCTTTGTCCGTTAAAAGATAAAGTTCCGGTAATACATTCCTGAATTGCCAAATCTAAATCGGCATCAGGTAAAATAATAGCAGGATTTTTAGCTTCTAAACCTAAAATCAAACGCAGTCTATTTTTATTTGGATGCTGATCCTGCAAAGCAATTGCTGATTTACTGTTTCCAATTAATGCTAGAACATCAATTTTACCCGATTTCATAATTGGAGAAGCCACTTCACGACCACGACCGTAAACGATATTAATAACGCCTTTTGGAAAACTGCTTCTGAAAGCTTCTAACAATGGCGAAATACATAAAACACCATGTTTAGCCGGCTTAAAGATCACAGTATTCCCCATAATTAAAGCTGGAATCAATAAAGAGAAAGTTTCGTTTAAAGGATAGTTGTAAGGTCCAAGACACAACACAACGCCAAGAGGCCCGCGTCGAATCATTGCATTTACACCTTGTACTTTTTCAAAATGCGAACTGCGTCCGTTTAATTCTTTATAACTTGCTATAGTATCGTAAATATATTCAACCGTTCTGTCAAACTCCTTTTGAGAATCTCCCAATGATTTTCCAATTTCCCACATCAAGTATTTCACGACTTCTTCGCGGGTTTCTTTCATTTGTTTAACGAAATTCTCCATACACTTAATACGGTCAGCCACTTTCATTGTTGGCCATAAACCCTGTCCTTTATCATAAGCACTATTTGCAGCTTCAACAACTTCTGCAGCTTCAGCTTCTCCCATAAATGGTATAGAACCTAATAAAGTAGGCGTATATTTTTCTGTAGAAGAAATCGTTGAAAACACAGGCGTAGTTTGTCCTGCCCAATGTTTTAATTCTCCATTTACAAGGTAAGTATCTTGATTTATCAGGGATTTAATTTCAAATTCTTCGGGTATTAAACTCATAATTTGGTTGTTTATTATTTGGTTATTAATAGCATTATAATGAAAAAAGAGGCTTTAATTGCCTCTTCTTCTCTTTTATGGTTGTACGGTTTCGCCTTCCCAATCCAGTATACCACCAAGCAGATTATAGGCATTTTCGATACCCAATTCGTTCATAATCTGACAAGCTTTGGCACTTCTAGCTCCAGAACGACAATACACATAGTAATTTTTGTTTTTATCTAATTCTTCAATTTCATAAATAAAACCCTGACCTTTATTGATATCAATGTTTAAAGCATTTTCAATATAGCCATCATTAAATTCGTCCTCAGTTCTTACGTCCAGTATAACTGCATTCTCGTCAGCAGCCAGCTGATTAACCCAATCTTCTTGTGATAAATTCATAATAAATGTGTTTTTGTAAAATTACGACGTTTCTACTCATGAAAAACGTACCAAATGCGATTTCGATTATTATTCTCAGAAAACGTTTTAGAGAAATTATTATAATCAGTGAAAGGCAAATTTACTCACTATTTTTAAAAATATAACCTATAAAATCGATAGAAAATAGGATTTTTTCATTTAAGTAAAATACCTGTTAATTATAATTTTACCACAATTAATGCCAGCAGAATCCATTATCTTTGTAAAAAATTATAATTTTTAATTCGATTTTGACAATAATACCAGCCTAAAATCTCACAAATTCTCACGAATTAATTAGTGTGATTTTGTGAAATTTTAGGAAAAAAGACGATACAATGCAACATTCCTTAAAAAATACCTTTCCTAATTTCTCCAGTGAACTTATTACTACTATTGAAGAAAACGGAAGTCTTCAAGATTTTGAAGCCGGAACTATTTTAATGCGTACCGGACAGTACATTAAAAACACGGTTTTGATCACTAAAGGAAAAATCAAGATTTATCGCGAAGGCGAAGATGGAGGTGAATTTTTAATGTATTATCTTCAACCTGGACAAGCCTGCGCGATCTCGATGATTTGTACCGCTAAAAGCGAAAAAAGCCAGATTATGGCCAAAGTAGTCGAAGACGTTTCTGTTATGATGATTCCCTTGCAAATGATGGACAAATGGATGATGGAGCACAGATCTTGGTACGAATTTGTAATCGAAACTTATAGAAGCCGCTTTGAGGAAGTACTGGAAGTTGTCGACAACATTGCTTTTCGTTCTATGGACGAACGTTTAGAATTTTACTTAAAAAGACATTCTGATGCCTGCGGCTGTTCACAAGTTAATCTTTCACATCAGGAAATAGCAACAGAATTAAATACATCTCGTGAAGTTGTTTCGAGATTACTAAAAAAAATGGAACAGCGAGGTTTAGTCAAACTCAACCGAAATCAAATTGAACTTTTGAAATAAGTTTGCCGCGACTCGAGCGATAGCGAACTGGCGAAGCAATTACACGAATTTTCACGAATTATACTGTCACATTGAGCGAAGTCGAAATGCTTTGTGGCTTCTTACCCGAACCCTCGGGGCGCTCGAACTGACAATCTTTTCAACAAATCAAATTCGTGAAAATTCGTGTAATTAGTGGCAAAAAACAAAAACATTCTTCTGTGATAAATGTTACTGTAGATCTCTAATTTCCGAAGCAACTTTGCATAAAAATAAATACAATGGAATATTTAGGCTATTTTGCTTCAATCATTATCGGAATTTCACTAGGCTTAATTGGCGGCGGTGGTTCTATTTTGACTATTCCTATTTTAGTGTATTTGTTTAAAGTAAATCCAGAACAAGCAACTTCGTACTCTTTATTTATTGTTGGCTTAACGGCTTTATTTGGCAGTTACAGTCATTATAAAATGGGAAATCTAAAACTCAAATCGGCATTCTATTTTGCAGTACCCTCTGTAATTTCGATTTTGATTATTCGTGAAGTCATTTTTCCTAAAATTGCTTCTACCCTATTTTCCATTGCCTCATATTCTGTTTCAAAAGATTTTCTGATTATGATTGTATTTTCGGTTTTGATGATAACAGCGGCGATTTCGATGATTCGAAAACCGCAGCCAGAAATAAAAAATGCCGAAACCAATTATCTGCAATTAAGTTTCATTGGCTTTTTGGTCGGAATTGTAACAGGATTTCTTGGAGCCGGCGGTGGATTTTTAATCATTCCTGCACTTTTATTCTTTGCCAATTTACCCATGAAACAAGCCGTAGGAACTTCATTATTGATTATTACCATTAATTCTTCAATAGGTTTTGGTGGCGATTTATACATTGGAACTCCTATTGATTATACTTTTTTATTAGGTGTTTCAGCAATGGCACTTTTAGGGATGTTTGTCGGAAGTCAGCTTTCTAAAAAAATAGACGGAACAAAATTAAAACCGCTTTTTGGCTGGTTTGTTCTCGTAATGGGGTTTTATATTATTACAAAAGAAGTCTTATTTTAAGTGTATTAGTTTCACACAAATTCAACAGATTTGTGTAACTTTTTAAATATTTCCAATTTAGTTTACTTGTAGAGTAATCTTTGTCAAAGTTTTAAACTTTGACAAAGATGAAACTAAAAAATCCGTTTATTTTGACAAATAAACGGATTCTTTTTAGGCTGATATATTCGTGATAGTATTACTTTTAATTTTAAAGCAGCAACCAAAACCAACAGCTTAAACTTTATTGTTTATTTATCTGTTCGCCACCAATGATAATAATTATGTAATCCGTCATATTCAAACCCACAACGTGGATACAACTGATTGCCTATATCATTTGTTTTTTCTGTTTCCAACATCAAACCGCAGGCATTTGTTTCTTCGCACCATTGTTTGCTGCGGTCAATTAATGCAACAGATAATCCTTTACCACGATAATCAGGATGTACAAAAAGATCACTAAGCAGCCATTGTTTTTGCAATTTTGTGTAATGAAATAGTTTATAAAGCTGTACAAAGCCTACAGCTTTTCCGTTTGTGACCGCTAGAAAAATGTCTGATTCATTATTTAACAATCGCTCTTTAAGAAATGCTTTTCCTTTTTCGACATCAGATTCCTGACGATAAAAAACACGATAAAGATTAAAAAGTTCTGCTGCTTCGTTGAGGTCTTCAAGACTTGCTTTTTTGATTTTGTAATCCATTATTATAAAATGTTTTAATTAAAAAAGCGAAAATATCTTAAAGATCAAACAACTTTATAGTCCAGTTTATTTAAAACATGGTCATCCAGCATTTAATTGAATCTCTTTTATCTTTCTGAACAAAATAACTTCATGTTTAAAATCAATTATCTTTTTCAATTTAAATAGTTTTTAGCGCTTTTTGGCTAAAGCCTGTCACATATGAATAAAAAAAACCTCCAGCTAAAACTGAAGGCTATACATATAATTAATTCGTGAAAATTCGTGCAATTGCTTCGCCAATTCGCTATCGCTCGAGTCGTGGCTATAAAAACATCTTAATGCTCTCCATATCCAATATCATCCATTTTCCCGCTAAAAACCTTATACTGAATAATAAAATAAATTATAACTAAAAACAAAGCAATAAAAAACCAGCTCAATCCAACATTTAATCCATATTCGTGAGCTGCAGTATTGTAAATTGTCAGCGAAGGATTTACATTATTTGTTGAAGGTAAAACATTCGGGAAAATTGAAACCGCTGTTGAAGCAAATCCGCCCAATAAAAACAAGGTTGAAAACAGAAATCCGTGACCATCTTTTTTAAACGAACGCACTTTAAACAATCCTAGAATTCCAACAAAAGTCAAAAGCGGAAAAAACCAAAGAATAGGATTTTCTATGAAATTATGAAACGGTTTAGGTTCTATAAAATGCCAAATTTGCAAAGAGATGCAAACTAAAACCAAGAGTACAATATTCAACTTAAATACCACATTTTTAAGCTGCGGATTCAAAACTGAATTTGTTTTGTAAATAATCCAGTTTGCACCATGAATCGTTAGCGCCACGACGCTCACAATACCCAGAAAAAGTGTAAACCAATCTATAATTCCCAATTCACTTGCCTGCGGACTAAAAGTTGGATTCCATAAAGGCAGAAAGAAAAAGTGTGCTTCTTGTGTAGAAACACCGTTTTGCACCATTCCGAGATTTACACCACGAACAATATTTCCTAAAGCAATCCCGAAGAAAAGCGCCAAAAGTAAACTTGCTATCCCGAAAGCTTTATCCCAAATTGTTTCCCACATTGGATGATGAATCTGCCCGCGCATTTCAAGTCCGATTGCACGAAAAATCAAAAGCCACAAAATCATAATCAAAGGCAGATAAAATCCGCTGAAAGAAGAAGCATATAAAGTTGGAAAAGCAAAAAACAAAACACCTCCCGCCGCAATCAGCCAAACTTCATTAGCATCCCAAAACGGACCAATAGCACTTGTAATTGCTTTTTTATCTTTTTCTGTTTTTGCAAAAAATAAATGAATAATTCCTGCTCCAAAATCATAACCGTCTAAAACCAGATAAACAGCCAAAATTCCCATTAAAACTACGTACCAAAAAAATTCCATACTTATATATTTTCAGTTATGCCTTCTTGATGAGGGCCTTTATTGATAATTTTTCCAATCAAAAGCAAAAACAACATTCCAAGTAAAAGATATAAACCAATAAAACCAAGCAATGTAAACAAAGTATTACCAGATGAAACTGTTGGCGAAGCACCAGCTGCAGTTCGCATTAAATTGTAAACAAGCCAAGGCTGTCTTCCTAATTCGGCCGTGTACCAGCCTGTTGTATTAGCAATGTACGGAAATGGCGTCATAAACATTAACGACCACAAAATCCATTTGGTTTCAAACAATTTTCCTCTGATTAATTGAAAAAGTGAAATCATCATTAAACCAATAAACACCGTTCCAAGTCCCACCATAATATGATAGGCATAATATAATCCAGAAATATTAGTTGGATGTAAATCTTCTTCAAACTGATCCAAACCTTTTATTTCCTGCTCCCAGTTTCCATAAGTCAGGAAACTTAAAATATTAGGAACTGCAATTTTATTATCCAATTTTTTGTCTTTTACATCAGGCTGACCTATTAAAACAATTTCAGAACCTTTCTTTTCTGTATGAAAAATTCCTTCCATTGCAGCAAAAGTTACGGGCTGATATTTCACGACATTTTTTGCCAGTAAATCACCTGTTGGTATTGCAACAATTATACTCGAAATCAATCCAAAAATCACTCCTGTTTTCAAGAACAATTTTCCAAAAGAAGCATTCTTATTACTTAAAATATAAAAAGCTCCAATTCCAGCAACAACAAAAGAACTTGTTACCATAGAAGCCGCCTGATTGTGAAGATAAGAAGGCCAAAGCCAAGGATTTAAAAACAAAGCTTGAAAATTATTAAGTACAAATTTTCCGTTTTCGAGAATTTCATAACCTACAGGATTCTGCATCCATGAATGTGTCGCGATAATTAAAAATCCGCTGGCCCATGAACCAATACAAATTAATAATCCGGTTACAAAATGCCATTTATGCCCAAGAAGTTTTTCGCCAAATAAAAATATACCTAGAAAAGAAGATTCTAAAAAGAATGAAAACATTCCTTCCATCGCAAGCGTCTGACCAATAATTCCTCCCGTTAATTCGGAGAATTTTGCCCAATTGGTTCCAAACTGAAACTCCATTGGAATTCCCGTTACAACACCCATTGCAAAATTGAGGGCGAAGATTTTCATCCAAAAATGGGTGGCGTGATTGTATTGTTCGTTTTTAGTTTTTAAATATTTCCATTTGAAGTACACAATGATCAAAGAAAGTCCCATTGTAAGCTGTGGAAAAAGATAATGAAAAGTAATGGTGAAGGCAAATTGCATTCGGTCATAAAAGAGCATTTCTTCCATAATTGGTAATTTGTTTATGAAGTTCCACAAATTTAACCATTACAACCCGAACAAAGCCTCTTAAAAAAAAGTTTATCTCCCAATATTCGTTAAACTTTTCAACAATTTAAAAGTATGAATTACACTTATGATTTATTACAATCTAACCAAAGTTTGTCATTTCGACGAAGGAGAAATCATACGCGATAATCAACAAAGATTGGGTTTACGTTGCAGAGTTACTAGTGTGATTTCTCCTTCGTCGAAATGACAAGATTGTGTAAAGCATTTTATTCTTTCTTCAAAATTCCTTTTTCAACACTTTCATTAATTAAGCCTTCTGCGTAATTCCATAAAGAAGTTGAACCATTTTTAATTACACTTTTTTTCTCGTAAACCTTATCATAATTCACGTCAAACTCTTTCCATGTTCCGCCGTTATTAGATGTGTTCTGCAATAAAGGCTCTAATCTGTCCATTGATCTTGCGAATTTCGCTTCGTTGGTTTCTCCAGCTTCAAATTCTTCCCAAATAGAAATTAATTCTTCTGCTTGACTTTTTGGAAGTAAACCAAAAATGCGATTCGCCGCCAATCGTTCCTCATCCGTATTATCATGACTTTTTACCGTATCATATATAAAAACATCACCTGCATCAATTTCTACAATATCATGTATCAAAACCATTTTTACTACTTTTAAAACATCAATTGGCTCATTTGAGTGTTCTGCCAAAACAATCGTCATTAAAGCTAAATGCCAGCTGTGTTCAGCATCATTTTCGCATCGATCGCTGTTGAATAATTTTGTCTTGCGCTGAATGTATTTTACTTTATCAATTTCTTTTATAAAAGCAATTTGATCTAATAAGGCTGATGTGTTCATATCAATAATTTTCGTAATTCCGTAAAATTACAAAATGCTTTCCTTAATTAAATTGACTTTCACGGCATTTAATACTCAAATTTAATTTTAAGTTTTTTCGCTAAAATCAAATTTCTGTAACATTAGTCACCCATTTTAAGAAAAAACTAGGTTACCTTTGTCTTCCCTATATTTTTAGAATTCATATCATGAAAATAGAACAAATTTACACCGGATGCCTTGCACAAGGTGCTTATTATATTACTTCAAACGGCGAAGCCGCGATTATTGACCCGTTACGAGAAATCCAGCCTTATTTGGATCGTCTTGAACGCGATCAAGTAAAATTGAAATACATTTTCGAAACGCATTTTCACGCCGATTTTGTTTCAGGACATATTGATTTAAGCAAAGAAACGAAAGCACCAATTGTTTACGGACCAAATGCTGCCTGCGAATTTGACTGCATTTCTGCAAAAGACGGTCAGGAATTTAAAGTTGGGAAAGTAACCATAAAAGTACTTCACACTCCTGGGCATACTATGGAAAGCGCTACTTTTTTACTGATTGACGAAAACGGAAAAGATCACGCTATTTTTTCTGGAGACACTTTGTTTATAGGTGATGTTGGACGTCCTGATTTAGCTCAAAAAGCGGCAGGAATGACTCAAGATCAGCTAGCAGGAATTTTGTATCATTCGCTGAGAAATAAAATAATGACTCTTGCAGATGATGTAATTGTTTATCCAGCGCATGGTGCCGGAAGTGCCTGCGGAAAAAACATGAGCAAAGAAACCGTTTCGACCATAGGAAATCAAAAAGCAACCAATTATGCTTTGCGCGCCAATATGACCGAAGAAGAGTTTATTAAGGAAGTTACTGATGGTTTATTGCCTCCTCCTGCTTATTTCAGCATGAATGTGGCAATGAACAAAGGCGGTTACGAAAGCTTTGAAACGGTTTTACATAACGGAATGAAAGCAATTAAAGTCGAAGAATTTGAGGCTGTTGCCGAAGAAACTGGAGCTTTGATTTTAGATACTCGCAAAAGCGGTGATTTTGCAAAAGGATTTATTCCACAGTCTATTAATATTGGAATCAATGGCGATTTTGCGCCGTGGGTTGGAACTTTAATTGGCGATGTAAAACAACCTATTATATTGATAACCGAAGTAGGTCTTGAAGAAGAAACGGTTACGCGTTTAAGCCGCGTAGGTTTCGATTCGATTATCGGACATTTAGAAGGCGGTTTTGAAGCTTGGCAGAAAGCTGGTTTTGAAATTGATACTGTAAACAGAATCTCAGCAGAACAATTTTCAAAAGAATTCAACCTTAAAGAAGATAAAGTTATTGATGTTCGAAAGGAAACTGAATATGAAGCTGAACATATTGAAGATGCTTACAGCAAACCTCTTGCCTATATTAATGACTGGGTAAAAGACATTAACCCAAATGAACATTTTTATCTGCATTGTGCCGGCGGTTACCGCAGTATGATTGCAGCATCGATTTTACAAGCACGCGGATTTAGAAATTTTTCTGAAATTGACGGCGGTTTTGGAGCGATCTCAAAAACAGATATTCCAAAGTCAGATTTTGTTTGTCAGAGTAAAATATTAAAATAAATTTGAGGTACAGAGAGGAAAAGGTTCAAAGGAACAAAGTTATTTCTTTGAATCTGAACCTTTGAACCTCTGCCCCTATGAACCTTTGAACCTTTGAACCTTTGAACCTTAAAAATATGTTAGAAATTTTAAAAGAACCTTGGCCTTGGTACGTTTCAGGCCCATTGATTGGTTTAACCGTTCCTATTTTATTGATTATCGGAAATAAATCTTTCGGGATTAGTTCTTCGCTTCGTCATATTTGTGCGGCTTGTATTCCGGCAAATATTTCGTTTTTTAAATACGATTGGAAAAAAGAAAGCTGGAATTTATTCTTCGTTTTTGGAATTTTTCTTGGCGGAGTTATCACAGCTAATTTCCTTTCAAATCCAAATCCTGTTCAAATTACTCCTGAACTTTCAGAGCAATTAGCGACTTACGGAATCACAGATCATTCTGGTTTAGTTCCTGCACAATTATTTTCTTGGGAAAGTTTATTAACGCTTCGCGGATTTGTAATGATTGTTGTAGGCGGATTTTTAGTTGGCTTTGGAACGCGTTATGCCGGCGGATGCACGAGCGGACACGCCATTATGGGAATTTCAAATTTACAATGGCCTTCATTAGTAGCAACAATCTGTTTTATGATTGGCGGTTTTGTAATGTCACTTTTGATTTTACCTTATATTCTTTCACTTTAAAATTTCAAAAATGAGCAATTTAGAAAATAAAAATACAGACACAGAAGGAATCAACGGAAGTCAAATAAAAGATTCTGGATTTGCAAACCTTAAATATCTTATTGTTGGAATTCTTTTTGGAATTGTATTCGTAAAAGCCGAAATCATCAGCTGGTTCCGTATTCAGGAAATGTTTCACTTACAATCTTTCTTCATGTATGGTGTAATTGGAAGTGCTGTTGTTGTTGGCGTAATATCTGTTTTTATCATTAAAAAATTCAATATTAAAACCCTTCAAGGCGAAAAAATCGAAATTCAGCCAAAGACTTTCAGTAAAGGACAAATCTACGGCGGTTTATTATTTGGTTTTGGATGGGCAATAACTGGAGCTTGTCCTGGGCCGCTTTTCGCTCAAATTGGTACTGGCGCAACTGTAATTGCAGTAACCTTATTAAGTGCCATCGCTGGAACTTGGTTTTATGGTTTGATTAAAGACAAACTTCCACATTAAATAAAATTCTTTCCACATAGTATAAACCCGGCAGATTTCGAAATTTGTCGGGTTTCCTTTTTTCCAGAACTTAGGTTCGCAGCTTCTATAAAGACAAATTTTCTTATTAAGAGTATTTCTGCATTTTTGTTTCATTAAGTTTTATTAAGTTTACTATACAAGATTTTATCTTACAAAAAACTCCAATAAATCGATACTATTATGAAACGTTCAGAGCAATTGTCGAAATTAAAAAATACCCAACAGTGGGATGTAATTATAATTGGTGGTGGAGCAAGCGGTCTTGGAACTGCTCTTGATGCGGCAAGCAGAGGTTATAAAACAATCTTACTTGAAGCAGTCGATTTTGCAAAAGGAACTTCAAGCAGAAGTACTAAATTAGTTCACGGCGGAGTTCGCTATTTAGAACAGGGAAATATACACTTAGTTATAGAAGCCTTAAAAGAAAGAGGTTTATTAGCCAAAAATGCTGGTCACTTAGTTAAAAATCAATCTTTTGTAATTCCGAATTATAATTGGTGGGGCGGACTGTTTTATACCACTGGATTGACTATTTATGATTTATTGGCGGGACGCTTAAGCTTAGGCCGATCAAAATATATTTCGAAGAAAAAAACAATCGAAATGCTGCCAACAGTAGAAGAAAAAGGTTTGGTAAATGGCGTTATTTACCATGACGGACAATTTGATGATTCACGTTTGGCTATAAACATTGCTCAAACTGCAGTAGAAAAAGGAGCTTGTCTTTTAAATTATTCTAAAGTTGTAAACTTATTAAAAGATGATAATAACCAAATTATTGGTGTTGAAGCAATAGATCATGAAACTGGTGATCATTACGAAATAAAAGGTACAGCAATTATTAATGCAACCGGCGTTTTTACAAATGCCATTATGAAACTGAACGATACGGTTTACAAGAAATATATTGTTCCTAGTCAAGGAATTCATCTTGTATTTGACAAATCATTTTTGCCAAGCGATCACGCTTTAATGATTCCTAAAACAAGTGACGGACGGGTTTTATTTGCGGTACCTTGGCACAACAGAATTGTAGTGGGTACAACTGATACCTTAATTAGAAAACACAGTCTGGAACCTATTGCTCTTGAAAGCGAAATTGAATTTGTATTGGAAAATGCACAGCGTTTTCTAGCCAAAAAACCAACAAGGGCTGACGTTTTATCTGTTTTCGCAGGCCTCAGACCTTTAGCTGCTCCAGAAGAGGAAGGAAAAAGTACCAAAGAAGTTTCTCGAAGTCATAAAATCATTGTTTCTGAAACCGGTTTAATAACAATTACCGGAGGCAAATGGACAACATACAGAAAAATTGCGGAAGACATTATAAATAAAGCAATCAAAAAAGGCAAATTACCCAATAAACCTTGTGTTACAGAACATCTTTCTATTCATGGAAATAAACCTACTACGACTTTAAACAGAATGAATCATATGTACATCTATGGCTCAGATCTTCCTGAAATACTAGAATTGCAAAAAAACGAACCCGACTTAAAAGAGAAACTTCATTCTGATCATGAATTTACAATGGCAGAAGTCGTTTGGGCAATTCGATATGAAATGGCAAGAACTGTTGATGATATTCTAGCAAGACGTGTACGCTTGTTGTTCTTAGATGCTAGAGCAGCAATTGAATCTTCAGAAAAAGTGGCAAGAGTATTAGCAAAAGAACTCGGACATGATGAAGCTTGGATACACAAAGAGATTTCAAATTTTAAAGGAATTTCGAAAGGTTTTCTTTTAAAAGAATTTCAATAGACTTTTACTAACTTAAGAAAATATAAGTCATGCAAAATAAACTAATTCTGGCGCTTGATCAAGGAACAACTTCTTCTAGAGCTATAGTCTTTAATCATGGAGGAGAAATTGTAAGCATTTCGCAAAAAACTTTTAAGCAAATTTTTCCAAAACCAGGATGGGTTGAACATAACCCAAACGAAATTTGGTCTTCTCAAATTAGTGTAGCCGCAGAAGTAATTGCTAAAGTTGGAATTTCGGGCAGAGAAATAGCTGCAATTGGCATCACCAATCAGCGAGAAACTACTATTGTTTGGGACAGGGAAACCAGTGAACCTGTATACAATGCTATTGTTTGGCAAGATCGCAGAACTGCAAAATATTGTGACAAACTAAAAGCACAAGGACATGCCGAAATGATTCAGACAAAAACCGGATTACTTCTGGATGCCTATTTTTCTGGAACTAAAGTAAAATGGATTTTAGATAACGTTCCCGGAGCACGAAAAAAAGCGGAAGAAGGAAAACTTTGTTTTGGAACTGTAGACACTTGGCTTATATGGAAATTAACCCGAAGTAAATTATTTATGACGGATGTTTCTAATGCCAGCAGAACTTTACTATTCAATATACACACTTTAGAATGGGATGATGAGTTATTAGAACTTTTTGATATTCCAAGAGCCATGCTGCCTGAAGTAAAAGAAAGCAGTACCATTTATGGCGAGACCTCTACTACCCTATTTTCAACAAAAATTCCTATTGCCGGTGTTGCAGGAGATCAACAAGCAGCACTTTTTGGTCAGTTGTGTACAACTTCAGGAATGATAAAGAATACTTATGGAACTGGCTGTTTTGTGTTAATGAATACGGGGACAAAGCCAATTCGTTCCACAAACCATTTATTGACTACTGTAGCCTGGAAAATTAAAGGCAAAACAACCTATGCTTTAGAAGGAAGTGTTTTTGTTGGAGGTGCAGCTGTGCAATGGTTAAGAGATGGTGCAAAAATGATTAACACATCAGAAGAAATAGAAACTCTGGCAGCCAGTGTTCTTGATAACGGAGGTGTTTATTTTGTTCCAGCACTAACTGGTTTAGGAGCTCCCCATTGGGATCAATATGCTAGAGGTGCAATTTTTGGAATAACAAGAGGAACTACCAGTGCACATATTGCCCGAGCTACTTTAGAAGGAATTGCTTATCAGGTTAATGATTTGCTAAAAGCTATGGAAGCAGATTATGGAGGAAAAGGAAAAGAATTAAGAGTGGATGGCGGTGCAGCAACCAATAATTTACTAATGCAATTTCAGTCAGACATTTATGGAAAAACCGTTACAAGACCAAAAACACTCGAAACTACAGCTTTGGGTGCCGCATATTTAGCTGGACTTGCTGTAGGATACTGGTCAAGCTTAAACGATCTAAAAGAACAATGGTCAATCGATCGCGTATTTTCTCCACAAATGCCAAAACCAGAAGTGAATAAATTGGTAAAAAACTGGAATAAGGCCATTGGACGTGCATCAGACTGGATTGAAGAATAAAATTAAAAAACAAAAATATGACTCCTTTTACAGCAGAAATTTTAGGCACGATGTTAATGATTTTACTAGGAAACGGCGTTGTTGCAAACGTTGTACTTAAAGACACTAAAGGAAATAACTCAGGTTGGATTGTTATCACAACAGCTTGGGCATTTGCTGTTTTTGTAGGCGTAACTGTTGCCAGACCAATTAGCGGCGCTCATTTAAATCCTATTGTTACGCTCGGTTTGGCTCTTATTGGCAAATTTGATTGGAATTTAGTTCCTGCTTATGTTCTGGCTCAAATGATTGGTGCAATGGCAGGAGCCTTTTTAGTCTGGTTATCTCATAAAGATCATTTTGCAATAACAGAAGATGAAGGAACAAAACTCGCCTGTTTCTCTACATCACCAGCAATCAAAAACAATGTATCCAACTTAATCAGTGAGATAATTGCAACTTTCGTTTTAATTTTTACAATCTTTTATATTGCCGGACCAAGTTTAAAAATTGCAACTGATTCTAATGCTGTAATTGGTTTAGGAACCATTGGAGCACTTCCAGTAGCAATATTGGTATGGGTAATTGGTTTATCTCTTGGAGGAACCACGGGTTACGCCATAAATCCGGCAAGAGATTTAGGCCCAAGAATTATGCACACTATATTACCTATAAAAGGAAGCAGCAATTGGGGATACGCCTGGATTCCAATTGTAGGACCAATAATTGGATCTAGTTTAGCTGCTGCTTTATATCTTCTTCTAAATTAATCATTCCTTTTAATGTAAACTCCTTCACACTTTGATATTCAAACCCGACAAGTTTAATTCCGAAGCTTCGGGACTGTCGGGTTTACTTTACGTTACAACTTTAGAACTCCAAAAAAAATAATCTTACCTCTTCCCTTTAATTTTAAACAATCGTTAAATATCAATACAGCAACATTTTAAACTAAAATTTTACTCTATTTTTATACTGATTATATCGAGTTTATGAACTTGTTATTTCGTTTTATTTCAATTAACAAAAAATTAACACAACATTTGTATATACAACTATTAAAAGTTATACATTTGTATATACAAATTATACACTTACGACTATGACAATTGAAGAGGTTATTAAGAGTACAGTTAAGATGGATAATGCGAAAAAAGTTATTCTGAATATCATGTACACACAGAATGTGATTCAGGATCATTTCAACGAGTTGATAAAACCGTATGATTTATCTGGAGAGCAATATAATGTGTTACGTATACTAAGAGGACAAAAAGGAAATCCTGCTAATATGTGTGTCATACAAGAACGCATGCTGGCAAAAACAAGTAACACAACACGATTAGTTGACAAATTACTGCTAAAGGAATTTGTTACTCGAAATGTTTGTCCGAACAATAGACGAAAAATTGAAGTTTCAATTACGCAGAAAGGATTAGACGTTTTAAAAGAATTAGATCCGAAAGTAGATGAGCATGAACGCGCGTTTGCCGAGAATATAAATCCTGAAGAATTAGAATTATTAAATCAATTATTAGAAAAATACAGAACTCAACAAAATTAATATTATGAGCACATTATTAGACAATTTGAACTGGAGATATGCAACAAAAAAGTTTGATGCTACCAAAAAAATAGCTCCAGCAGATTTAAATACATTAAAAGAAGCTGTTAGATTAGCTGCTTCTTCATACGGATTACAACCTTTTAAAGTTGTTCTTGTAGAAAATCCAGAAATTAGAGAAAAATTAAAAGCTGCGGCTTGGGGACAAACTCAAATCACAGATGCTTCTCATTTATTTGTTTTTGCAAATGACTTAAATGCAGGACCAGAATCTGTAGCTGCTTACATTAAAAACATAAGCGAAACAAGAGGTCTTCCAACTGAAGCTTTAGGCGGATTTGCAGATATGATGAACGGAGTGATCTCGAACTTATCACAAGAGGCTAAAAATATCTGGACTTCAAAACAAACTTATATCGCTTTAGGAACTTTATTGGCTGCTGCTGCTGAATTAAAAATCGATGCAACACCAATGGAAGGTTTCAATCCAGCACAATTCAATGAAATTTTAGGTTTCGATAAACTAGGCTTAAATGCTGCTGTTATCGCAACTGTAGGTTACAGACATGATGAGGACGAAGCTCAACATTACAAAAAAGTTAGAAAATCTCAAGAAGAGTTATTTATCACTATATAATTATTATTAATCCAAAATCAATTTTAACAACATGAAAAATTTAAAAACAATTGCAATAGCATTATTCGTAGCAGCGGCTAGTATTTCAGTAAATGCTCAAACTAAAAAAATCGACGTAAAAGCATCTACTATCAAATGGGTAGGTAAAAAAGTAACTGGAGAGCACTCTGGAACAGTAAACTTTAAAGAAGGAGCTGTAGTTTTCAAAGGAAAAAAATTAACTGGAGGAAGCTTTACAGTTGATATGACTTCATTAACTGCAACTGACTTAACTGGAGAATACCAAGGAAAATTAAACGGTCACTTGAAAGCTGACGATTTCTTTGGAACTGATAAATTCCCAACTGCAAAATTAGTTTTCAAAACTATCGGAGCTAAAGCAACTGACGTTTATACTGTAACTGCAGACTTAACTATTAAAGGAATTACTAAACCAGTAACTTTTGATATCACTGTAAAAGGAAACACTGCAACAACTGCATTTAAAGTTGACAGAACTAAATACGATATCAAATACAACTCTGGTAACTTCTTCGAAAACTTAGGAGACAAAACTATCAATGATGATTTCGAATTAGCTGTAGCTTTAAAATTCTAATTTAAGCCTTACTAATTCATCTATAAGAAAAACCCTAACAGATTGATTCTGTTAGGGTTTTTTATTTTTAACTTTTCAAAAACATAACGTTCTTAATACTAGAATAACGCTTTCATAATAACTACAGCCGTTTTAATTAACATTCGGCTTCTACTTTTGAGCATCTTAAAAATCAAAAACTAGAAATCAAAATCGTAGTTATGAAAACAAAAATACATATTGTACTTTTTACGCTTCTAAACGCTTTTCTTCTTCAAGCGCAACAACAGCCTAAAGGAATTATTGGCAGCTCAAACTGGATGAACAATTGGACTAACTTTAAACCAGCGAATACAGAATATAATGAAGCTACCAATATTATTGCAGGAAATATTGACAAAGACACTAAATTAGTAAAACGCAATACTTATCAATTAGTTGGAGTTGTTTACGTAACAAATAATGCCACTTTAACTATCGAACCTGGAACCGTTATTCGAGGAGATGATAAAACTTGTGGTACACTTGTCGTAACAAATGGAGCCAAAATTATAGCCGAAGGTCTTGAAACGGATCCTATCGTTTTTACATCAAACAAAGAAATTTCGGAAAGACGTCCAGGCGATTGGGGCGGAATTATCATTCTGGGCAAAGCACCAATAAATACTCTTGGCGGTGTTCACATTCTTCCTTTCAATTTAGAACCTATGTTAAATCACTATGGCGGTTCTGATGCCGAGGATAATTCTGGAATTTTAAAATATGTGCGTATCGAATATTCTGGTCGTAAATTAAGTGCTTTAAAAGAACTAAACGGACTTTCATTGGCTGGTGTTGGGCGAAAAACTATTTTAAGCAATATTCAAGTCAGTTATTCAAATGATGATTCTTTTGAATGTTATGGAGGTGATTTAAACCTAAACAATCTTATTTCTTATCGAACTACTGATGATGATTTTGATTTTACTCAAGGTGCACAAATCAACATTAATAACAGTATCGCAATTCGTCATCCGTTTTCATCAGACATTTCAGGATCAAGATGTTTTGAAGTCGATTCGTATGATAAGGTTGAAAATACCGATATGACAAAAAAGATGACAAAAATAAACGCAAACAATATTACCTTAGTTAATCTTGAAGAAAACAATCAAGGTTTAGTAAGAGAATCTATTTATGTGAGAGAAAACACGTTTTTCAATTTAAACAACAGCATTGTTTCTGGCTTCTCTCCTTTTGTTTTATTAGAAGGAAATATCGGAAATGGCGAAGTAAATTTGTCTAAACTAACGTTTAAAAATCTAATTGTAAACAATTGCACGGGTGGAATTACAAGTGAATCTTCTGCCAGTAATTCGATAATTCAAAACTATTTTAATGCTGCTCAATCTAACATAGAATACACAAAATCTAAAAATACAGCGCTTTTTATGCTGCCAAATATTAAAAGTAATCCAGATTTTAGAGCAAACGTAAACAATACTCTGGCTATTGGAAATTAAGGCATTAAACAGAATTTACATTTTAAAATTTAACAAATTTCTAAATTTAGAAAAGTTTTTTTTGAATTTTTATGTGTTCTATTCCAAATTACATTTATATCTTTGTGACATCAAAATAAGAAATTGAAAACAATAATGAACAATACTTGGTGGTGGAAGAATTTACGTCAAACGTCGTGAACGAAGCTTCCTATGGTACTGTAAAACTATAAACATAAAAGGCTTGTCATCACGACAAGCCTTTTTTTTTGATAAAAACTCAAGCAAAAACGAAATTAAAAACTATAAAACAACATACTTTGAAACCTTTTATACTCAATACACATTATAAACAAATTCTGGCTGACACGATTACGCCAGTTAGTATTTATTTTAAAATAAGAGACAAATTCCCAAATAGTTTATTACTAGAAAGTAGTGATTATCACGGAAATGACAACAGTTTCTCTTACATCTGCTGCAACCCAATTGCAACAATTAAAATTGAAAACGAAATCATTTCAAAAACTATTCCTGACGGGACCACAAAACAAATCTCTATTGATGCGACAACTAATATTCCCGAAGTAATTCAGGAATTTTCAAGTCAATTTAAATCAGAAAAAAATGATTTCAAATTCATCAATAACGGTCTTTTTGGATACATTTCTTATGATGCTGTTCGTTATTTTGAGAAAGTTTCGATTGCAAAAAAAGACGATGCAACTGTAATTCCAGATGTTTTTTATGCCGTTTATCAAAATATAATTGCCATCAATCATTTTAAAAATGAAGCTTATATATTCTGTCACAGTGTTGATGGAAGAAATAACATTTCAGAAATTGAGCAATTACTTCAGTCTAGAAATATTGCTTCTTATAAATTTACTAAAGAAGGTGAAGGTTTCTCAAACTTAACCGATGAAGAATTTAAACATAATGTGGCTTTAGCTAAAAAACATTGTTTCCGCGGAGACGTTTTTCAATTGGTTCTATCACGTCGTTTTACACAAGGTTTCAAAGGTGACGAATTTAATGTTTATAGAGCCTTAAGAAGTATTAATCCATCTCCTTATTTATTCTTTTTTGATTATGGAGATTTCAAAATATTTGGTTCTTCACCAGAAGCACAAATTATTGTAAAAAATAGAAAAGCTGAAATTCATCCAATTGCAGGAACTTTTAAAAGAACAGGAAATGACGAACGCGATGCACTTTTAGCCAAAGAACTATCTGAAGATAAAAAAGAAAACAGCGAACACGTAATGTTAGTTGACTTGGCAAGAAACGATTTGAGCCGCAACGGTCATGATGTAAATGTAGAGAAGTACAGAGAAGTTCAGTTTTTCTCGCACGTAATTCACTTGGTTTCAAAAGTTACTGGACATTTACACGACAAAGCAACTACAATGCAGGTTGTTGCAGATACTTTTCCAGCAGGAACTTTGAGCGGAGCACCAAAACACAGAGCGATGCAATTAATCGAAGATTACGAAAAAACCAACCGTAATTTTTATGGAGGCGCAATTGGCTTCATGGATTTTGAAGGCAATTTTAATCATGCCATTATGATTAGAACGTTCCTAAGCAAAAATCATCAATTGCATTGTCAGGCAGGTGCTGGAATTGTTGCAAGTTCTGACGAAGAAAGTGAAATGCAGGAAGTTTACAACAAATTAAGAGCTTTAAACACCGCTTTAGAAATGGCAGAGAAAATTTAATTTCAAATCGATAGAACCTGAAATCCCATAAAAAAACAAACCTAAAAACCATAAACAAAAAACTATGAAAAAATTAATTCCATTTGCTGTTGCAGTTTTATTATTTACATCTTGTGAAACGAAAAAAGAATCAAATGCGATTCCGATAGCAGGAACTTGGCGTCTTATATCAGCAGAAACAACTGAAAAAGATTCTACATTTTCTACTTTCAATTCAAAAACAAAAATGATTAAAATTATAAATGACACTCATTTTGCATTTTTCAATCATGATTTAAATAATGGAAAAGACAGTACCGCACTATTTTTCGGCGGCGGCGGAAAGTACACCTTAAAAGACAGTACTTACACTGAAAACTTGGAGTTTTTTAATAATAGAGAATGGGAAAACAACAAATTTGAATTTACAGTAAAAATCAAAAATGACACGTTGATTCAAAAAGGAATTGAAAAAGTAGAAAAATTAGGCGTTGATCGAATTATAGTCGAAAAATACGTTCGAGAAAAATAAGAAAATTTAGTTTCAGGTTTTCTTTGTTTCAAGTTTCAAGATAGTGAAACTTAGAACCTCAGAACCTTAGCAACTTAGAACCTCAAAAAAAATGAAAAAAATATTAGTTATAGACAATTACGATAGTTTCACTTATAATTTAGTGCACTATTTGGAAGATTTAAACTGCGAAGTAACCGTTTACCGAAATGATGAATTCGAAATTGACGAAATCGCCTCTTTTGATAAAATTTTACTTTCGCCGGGACCTGGAATTCCAGACGAAGCAGGTTTATTAAAAGCTGTAATTGAAAAATACGCACCTACAAAAAGCATTCTTGGCGTTTGTTTAGGACAACAGGCAATTGGAGAAGTTTTTGGCGGAACACTTTCAAACCTTGACAAAGTATATCATGGTGTTGCTACAAATGTAAAAACAGTAGTCTCAGACGAGATTTTATTTGAAGGCTTAGGAAATGAATTTGAAGTCGGAAGATACCATTCATGGGTTGTAGACAGCAATCTGCCAGAAGTTCTTGAAGCTACTTCTGTTGACGAAAACGGACAAATTATGTCGTTACGTCACAAAAAATTTGATGTAAGAGGCGTTCAGTTTCACCCAGAAAGTGTGCTGACACCAAAAGGAAAAAGGATTTTAGAAAATTGGATTAGAAGTTAGTCAAAAGTTTTAAAGTCGAAAGTCATAAAGTCAAATATTAAAAACTTAGTCTTTCCTATTAAAACTAAAAAACATTAATCAATTTTAAAAATAAACGTCAAAAATAAGAAGACTTTAAGACTTTCGACTTTATGACTTTAAGACTCAAACAGAATGAAAACTATATTAAACAAATTAATCAATCACGAAGTTCTTACTAAAGAAGAAGCAAAAAACGTATTGATTAATATCTCAAGCGGTCAATACAATCCAAGTCAGATTTCGGCATTTTTGACCGTATTTATGATGCGAAGCATAACAATCGATGAACTTTCGGGTTTTCGTGAAGCTTTATTAGACTTGTGTATTCGTGTTGATTTATCAGCTTACAACACCATCGATTTATGTGGAACGGGCGGTGACGGAAAAGACACTTTTAATATTTCGACTTTAGCTTCATTTGTTTCAGCAGGAGCTGGAATTAAAGTTGCCAAACATGGAAATTATGGTGTTTCATCAATTTCAGGATCAAGCAACGTCATGGAAAAAATGGGAATTAAATTTAGCAACGATCCTTCCTTTTTAGAAAAGTGTATCGATAAAGCTGGAATTTGTGTTTTGCATGCTCCCCTATTTCACCCAGCAATGAAAAATGTTGGTCCAATTAGAAAAGAATTGGCAGTAAAAACATTCTTTAATATGTTAGGACCAATGGTAAATCCGTCATTCCCGCAAAATCAGTTAGTTGGTGTTTTCAATTTAGAATTAGCTAGAATGTATGCCTATTTATATCAAAATACCAATGTGAATTTCACCATTTTACATTCGCTTGACGGCTACGACGAAATTTCTTTGACTGGTCCGACAAAAATTATAACAAGTCATATGGAAGGAATGTTGAATCCACAAGATTTTAACGTTCGTCTTTTATTACAAAACGAGATCGAGGGTGGAAAAACGATCGAAGAATCAGCAGAAATTTTCACAAATATTATTTCAGGAAAAGGAAACGAAGCTCAAAATAATGTAGTTTGTGCCAATGCTGCAATGGCAATTTCGACTGTTACAAAATGTTCTCCACAAGAAGGTTTTGAATTAGCAAAAGAAAGTTTATTGTCTGGAAAAGGACATCAAGCGCTTAAAAAATTACAAGAGCTATCTCTTTAAAATCAAAAACTTAGTACCTCAGAAACTTAGCACCTTACAAAATGAATATTCTAGATAAAATAATTTTCGATAAACAAAGAGAAGTCATTCTTAAAAAATCAATCATTCCGGTTACTCAGTTAGAAGCTTCGGTCTTTTTTGGAAAAGAAACCATTTCATTAAGTCAAAAGCTTAGACAAAGTTCAACTGGAATTATTGCCGAACACAAACGTCGCTCTCCTTCAAAATCAATTATCAATCAAAGTTTTACAGTTGAAGAAGTCGTTAAAGGATACGAAAACGCAGGGGCTTGTGGAATTTCTGTTTTAACAGACGGAAAATATTTTGGAGGTTCACTTGACGATTTACTTTTAGCAAGAGCGAGTGTGAATATTCCGCTTTTGCGAAAAGAATTTATTGTCGATGAATACCAGATTCTTGAAGCAAAAGCTTTTGGTGCCGATTTAATTCTTTTGATCGCGGCGGTTTTAACGAGAGAAGAAATAAAATCGCTGTCTGAATTTGCAAAAAAACTAGGATTAGAAGTTTTACTTGAAGTTCATAATCAAGAAGAATTAGAAAAATCAATTATGCCAAGTTTAGATATGATTGGAGTAAACAACAGAAATCTAAAAACATTTGAAGTAAGCTTAGATTTTAGCAAACAACTGGCATCGCAAATTCCGGATGATTTTGTAAAAGTTTCTGAAAGCGGAATTTCATCAATCGAAGCCATCCATGAACTAAAACCTTACGGATACAAAGGGTTTTTAATTGGGGAAAACTTCATGAAAACCGACAACGCCGGAAAAGCGGCAACTGAATTTATAAAACAGCTATAGGCTTTAAGCTGTAAGCAATAAGCCTTCATAATATTACTAATTTAGCCTAAAGCCTAAAGCTTAAAGCTTAAAGCATCAATAAAATGAAACTCAAAATATGCGGTATGAAATACCCCGAAAACATTCTAGAAGTTGGAGCGCTCCTGCCCGATTATATGGGATTTATTTTCTGGGACAACTCCGCGCGATATTTTAACGGAGCCATTCCCGAACTAATAAAAACAGTCAAAAAAGTGGGTGTTTTTGTCAATCAAAGTCAGGAAGAAATTCTGGAAAAAGTAAGAACATATAATTTGCAAGCCGTTCAGTTACATGGAAATGAATCGGTTGATTTTTTATCAGAACTAAAAAAACAACTGCCAAAAGAAATCGAAATCATAAAAGTATTTTCGGCTGATGAAAACTTCGATTTTGAAGTTATAAAACCTTTTGAACCTGTCGCTGACTATTTTCTGTTTGACACAAAAGGCAAACTGCCGGGCGGAAACGGAACAACATTCGACTGGACTATATTAAAAAAATACAATTCGAATAAACCATTCTTTTTGAGCGGCGGAATCGGGATTAACGAATTAAAAGCCATTGAAGAAATTTCAAAAACAAATTTACCTATTTACGCTGTCGATGTAAATAGTAAATTTGAAATCGAACCGGGGCTTAAAAACAAAAATCTATTTAGCAATTTCAAACGAAAATTTGATGTTGCCAACTTTTAAAATTGGAATAAAATGAATTTTAACGTTAACGAAAAAGGATATTACGGAGAATTTGGCGGAGCTTATATTCCAGAAATGCTATATCCAAATGTAGAGGAATTACGCCAAAACTACTTAAAAATAACCAGCGAACCTGATTTTAAAGCTGAGTTTGATAAACTTTTAAAAGATTATGTTGGCCGTCCTAGTCCGCTTTATTTTGCAAATCGGTTATCTGAAAAATACAACACTAAAATTTACTTAAAAAGAGAAGACTTAAATCATACTGGCGCTCATAAAGTAAATAATACGATTGGACAGATATTAGTTGCCAGACGTTTAGGCAAAAAAAGAATTATTGCCGAAACGGGAGCTGGTCAGCATGGAGTTGCAACAGCAACAGTTTGTGCTTTAATGGGAATGGAATGTATTGTTTATATGGGCGAAATAGACATCGCACGTCAAGCTCCAAACGTTGCTCGTATGAAAATGTTAGGCGCAGAAGTTCGTCCAGCACTTTCGGGTTCAAGAACTTTAAAAGATGCTACAAACGAAGCCATTCGTGATTGGATTAATAATCCGATTGACACACATTATATTATTGGTTCAGCTATTGGACCTCATCCTTATCCTGATATGGTGACGCGTTTTCAAAGTGTCATTTCTGAGGAAATAAAATGGCAGTTAAAAGAAAAAGAAGGTCGTGAGAATCCTGATTATGTGGTAGCTTGTATTGGCGGAGGAAGTAATGCTGCAGGAACATACTATCACTTTTTGCATGAACCTGAAGTAGGCATTATTGCTGTTGAAGCTGCCGGAAAAGGTGTTGACAGTGGTCATAGTGCTGCAACTAGCAAATTAGGAAAAGTAGGTGTTATTCATGGCTGTAAAACACTTTTAATGCAAACTCCTGACGGACAAATTACAGAACCGTATTCTATTTCTGCAGGTTTAGATTATCCTGGTGTTGGCCCAATGCACGCGCATTTAGCACAAACTGGACGCGGCGAGTTTTTCTCAGTTACTGACGACGACGCTATGAATGCAGGTTTACAGCTGACAAAATTAGAAGGAATCATTCCTGCAATTGAAAGCGCGCATGCCTTTGCAGTTTTGGATCAAAAGAAATTTAAACCCTCAGATATTGTAGTAATCAGTCTTTCAGGCCGCGGCGATAAAGATTTAGATAATTATATTGATTATTTTAAATTGTAATAAAAATCGTAATTTGGAGCGTTTTCTACAGCAACGGATTTAAAGATATTTAACGCAGACAAACAACGAGAAAAATAATAATTATGGAACAGTTATTCTCTTACGGAACATTACGTTCAAAAGAAATTCAGATGCGAGTTTTTAGAAAACTATTAACTGGCACTCCCGATCAGCTAAATGGCTACAAATTAAAAAGCCTCAAAATTGAAGAAGAATTTGGAATGGCAGATTATGTTGTCGCAATAGCAAGTGAAAGCCTTTCAGATGTTATTCATGGCGTTGTTTTTAATGTTACTCTGGCAGATTTAGCTAAAGTAGATTTATTTGAATCGAATGCTTACAAAAGGGTTAAAGTAACATTGAACTCTGGAATTTCTGCTTGGGTTTATACAGAAAACTAACAGTTGTAAAAACAGAAAATGATTCTAGCAGCCGCACAAACAAAACCAACTCGAGGAAATATTGAAACTAATTTACAGGATCATTACCGCCTTATTGAGCTGGCTGTGCAAAATAAAGCGCAATTAATCGCTTTTCCCGAAATGTCGATTACCGGCTACGAAAGAGAAAATGCACGAAAACTGGCTTTTAAAAAAGAAGATTTGCGTTTGAATCATTTAAAAAAATTAGCTTCTGAAAATAACATTACAATTATTGCGGGCGCACCAATTGAAATTGAATCAAAATTGTTTATTGGCGAATTTGTAATTTCTCCAGACAATTCGGTTTCAATTTATACCAAGCAGTTTTTGCATGAAGGAGAAGATGATTTTTTTCAATCTTCTTTCGATTACAATCCGATACTTGAAATTGAAAATCAAAAGATTTCATTTGCCATTTGTGCCGATATTGATAATCTTCTTCATCCGGAAAATGCTAAGAAAAAAGGAACTGATATTTATATAGCCAGTATTTTCTTTTCGCCAAACGGAATTCCGAATGCGTATCGGGATTTACAAAATTATGCTGAGAAACATAAAATGAATGTTTTGATGTCGAATTTCAGCGGAGAATCCTGGGGAAGCCCGTCAGCAGGTCAAAGTGCTTTTTGGAATAGTAAAGGAGAATTAGTTGGGCAAATGAATGATTCAGATTCTGGTTTATTAGTCGTAGAAAAGCAAAATAAAAATTGGACAAGTAAGATTATAAAAAATTAATGCCACAGATTAAATAGATTTTCACAGATTACTTCTTACAGAAAAACCATTTAAAATCACTTAATCTGTAACAGAGAAAACTTAAAACACCTAATAGGTTTTGAAAACCTGTCAGGATAAAAAACATAAAAATGAATAGAATAACACAAAAATTACAAGAAGACAAAAAGATTCTTTCGATCTATTTTTCTGCTGGATATCCAAACTTAAATGATACCGTGCAGATTATTCAGGATTTAGAAAAAAACGGCGTTGATTTAATCGAAATTGGACTTCCGTTTAGTGATCCTTTGGCAGACGGACCAACGATTCAGGCGAGTTCTACAACGGCGCTTCATAACGGAATGACAACTCAAATTCTTTTTGATCAGCTGCAAAACATCCGCGAAAGCGTAAAAATTCCGTTGATTATTATGGGATATTTTAATCCGATGCTACAATACGGCGTTGAAGCTTTTTGCAAAAAATGTGCTGAAATTGGAATTGACGGATTAATTATTCCAGATTTACCTGTTGATGTTTATGCTGATGAATACAAAGCAATTTTCGAAAAATACGGATTGCTTAATGTATTCTTGATTACACCACAAACTTCGGAGGAACGCATTCGTTTTATCGACAGCGTTTCAAACGGATTTATTTACATGGTAAGTTCTGCAAGCGTTACAGGTTCTCAATCTGGTTTTGGAAATGTTCAGGAAAGTTATTTTGAAAGAATTGCAAACATGAATTTGAAAAACCCTCAAATCGTAGGTTTTGGAATTTCGAATAAAGAAACTTTCAATCAAGCTACTAAATATGCAAAAGGTGCTATTATTGGAAGTGCTTTTATCAAACATTTGAGTGAAAACGGCAGTCGAAAAATTGCAGAATTTGTTGGAGAGATTCGATAATTAGATTTTAAAAAATTAATGAAATATTTTAAAAGTTTCTTATTTATAACAGTTCTCTTTTTAAATATGAGTTGTGATTTCAGTTGGAAAATTTCAGAACTTTTTGTTCAAAAAATTGAAAATTCCTCTAAAGTTATTTATAAATATGACGCTTGGGGAGGACGCGATTCATACAAATTTGGATATGCTATTCTAGATTCAACCGATGTATTTGATATTAATAATATTGAGTCAATACCTTTTCAATATTTTGAAAGCATTCCGACAAAACAAAATATTTCTGGTGTTATCCCCGAAGAACCTGATGATCAAATAACTCCTAACAAAATCTTTATACCTTTAAAAATTAAGGATAGTGAAGAAAAAGGAATTAAAATTAGAGCTAAGATTTTTCAAAATGAAGGTTTTTCACTTAGAAATCAAGGTTACAAACAATATCAATTTGAAACATTTAAAGAATCTCGCGATAGTATTTTCTTTTATAATTTAAATGACATTAAGAGTTTAGAACCTGAACATTTGGATATTTTAAAATTCAAAAAGACAAATATTTTCATTAGGACTAAAGCCTCAAATATTGTTTCTACCATATTGATTGAAGATTTAAAACTATCTCAAAAAAATGAAATTATTTCTAATATTCGATATGATCTAACACCAAAAAACAAAACTAAAATTAGCTCATTTTCTAATATAGGGATTTTCAAACAAGTAAAGCTGCCTAAAGATTAATTAAAATATTAAGCCTGAAAAAATAGAGTTTCAGGCTTTTTTATTTTAACTAATTACTGCACGATTTAACATAAATTACCGAAAACATTTTATGTTAATATTGTGTTAAAATAAAATTAAACAAGTGTTTAATTTAAACAAGTGTTTAATTTTGCATTCGATTAGAAACAACATCATGTCACACATCGAACTAAACGATAAAAAAATTCAGATTCTAAACGTTGCCGAAAGGTTGTTTTCTGAAAAAGGATTTGAGGGGACGTCAATACGGGATATTTCGAAAGAAGCAAAAATTAACATTGCTATGATTTCGTATTATTTTGGCTCCAAAGAAAGATTACTGGAATCTTTGATCATTTACAAAACTTCTGATTTAAAATTACAACTCGAAAATTTATTACAAGAAAATCTGGAACCGATTGAAAAAGTCAATAAATTAATCGAAATTTACATTAACAGAATCAGTTGTAACAAAGGGATTTTCAGAGTTTTACACTTTGAAATTAACGCAAAAAAAAGAGAAAAAAGTTTTATTGCATTTACAGAATTAAAAAAAGGGAATCTAAAATCTGTTGAGAGTATTATTACTCAAGGTCAGGAAAAAGGTGTTTTTAGAAAAGATGTAATTATTCCGCTAATTACGCCAACTATCATAGGAACGTACTTTCACTTTCATATGAATAAACCTTTCTTCGTAGAGTTACTGAACTTAAATACAGAAGCATTGTACAATGATTATATTAAAACCAGTCTCACAAAGCACATTCAACAAACTATAAAAGCGCTACTTGTTTATGAAAATTAGTCAATTAATGCTCTTTGGAGTATTCTTTATCGGAATATCTTCAATAGAAGCACAAGAAAAAACAAGTTTAACCTTAGACGAAGCCGTAAAAATGGCTTGGGAAAAAAGCAACGAAGTTACGCTTGCCAATACTAAGGTAAACACAAAAAAACACGAGCTTACAGCCGTAAAAAACAATCAATATCCTGATTTAAAAGTTTCTGGTCAATATCAGCGTCTTACAAAAGCATCTATTGATATGCCTAATCAGGATAAAAGTGCTTCTTTAGCATCTCCTGATCGTGCAATGCTTGGAATGGCAAATTTGAGTTTACCTATTTTTGCAGGATTCAAAATTCAAAGCAGTATTGATGCTTACGATAACTTATACGAAGCGGAAACTGCCAATGCAGCAAAAACTAAAGAAGATGTTGCATTAAGAGTAATTACTTATTATACGGCACTATACAAAGCTCAAAAAACACTTGATGTTTTAAATGAGAATCAAAAAAGTGCTAAACAGCGTGTTACTGATTTTATAGAATTGGAGAAAAACGGAATTATTCCGAGAAACGATTTGTTGAAAGCACAATTATTAGTTTCAAAAACACAATTATCTATTGATGAAGCTACGAACAACTTAAACAACATCAATTTTTATCTGACCACTTTATTGAAATTAGCTCCTGAAACAAAACTTCAGGTTAATGAAGATGATTTCTTTAATTTAAAAACAAACAATGCACCAACATCTGATGCAATTGCTTTGGAGAGCAGAAAAGATCTTGAGGCTGTTCGCTTACAGCAAAAAGCTTCTGAAGCAAGTATTAAAGTAGCAAAAGCTGGATACTATCCTTCTATTTCTTTACTTGGAGGTTACACCGCTTTTGATCTTAAAGATATTGTAACGGTAAAATATGCTATGAACTTTGGTTTAGGTTTATCGTATGATTTATCAGGAATCTTAAAAAACAGCGCACACGTTAAAGAAGCTGAAAGCAGAGCTCTAGAAGTAAAAAACACTGAAGCTATTATGACTGATCGTATTAAGGTAGAGGTTCAAAAATCTATCGAAGATTATGATTTAGCCATTAATCAAAGTGTGGTTTATAATGAAGCATTACAGCAGGCAGCGGAAAACTACAGACTTGTAAAAGATAAGTTCGACAATGGTTTGGCTGATACTAATGATTTGGTTGAAGCTGATGTTGAGCAATTAAGTGCCAAAATAAATACTGCTGTTTCTAAAGCGGCAATTATTCAAAAATATTACGAATTACTTTCAGTATCAGGACAATTATCACAATCATTCAATCTTTCTAAAATATAATCGACAGCTCTCATGGAAAAGAAAAAGACAAATAAAAAATTCATCATCATACTAACCGTATTGGTTTTAGTGGGCGGAACGTATGGAATATCAAAATATATTCACTCACAAGCTCACGAAGAAACAGATGATGCTCAAATCGAGAAAAAAATGAACCCGATTATTCCGAGAGTTTCAGGATACATCAGTAAAGTTTATGTGAAAGATAATGATTATGTAAAAAAAGGAGATACTTTATTTACTATCGATAAGAGAGACTATCAATTAAAAATTGACGAAGCAAATGCTGCTTTGTTAGGAGCTGAAGGACAATACGAGGCTGCAAAAGCTGATATTGGAAGTGCATATGCAAGTATTTCTGTTTCTGATGCCAACATGAAATCGGCAAGCGGTTCTATCGAAAGTGCTAAAATTAGATTGAGACAACTTACAAACGATTATAACCGTTATAATAATTTGTATAAAACACATACTATTACCAAACAACAATATGAGCAAGCTTTGACTGCAAAGGAGGAAGCAGAAAATCAAGTACGTGTTTTACAACAACAACAAAGAGCAAGTTCTTACCAAAAATCGGTAATTGAATCTAAATCTAAAGCTTCAGATAAACAAACAGAAGTTGCTGCTGCAAACATCAAAAAAGCAAAAACAATGCTTGATGTTGCTCACTTAAACCTTTCTTATACTGTAGTTACTGCAGCGATTGACGGTCAAGTTTCAAAAGTTGATATTCAGCCGGGACAATTGGTACAACCAGGACAATCTTTGTTTTACATTATCAATAATAACGAAGCTTGGGTCGTAGCAAACTTTAAAGAAACACAATTAAACAAAATGATTGTAGGTCAAAAAGTAAGTTTAAAAGTTGATGCTTACCCTAACTATGAGTTTAAAGGTACAGTAACTTCTTTCTCTCCAGCAACAGGATCTCGTTTTTCATTATTACCTCCTGATAATGCAACAGGAAACTTCGTAAAAACAATTCAGAGATTACCAGTAAAAATTAGTTTAGATGAATCAAACGATCCTGAAAAAGTAAAACTTTTAAGACCAGGAATGAATGTTGACGTAGACGTACATTTAAAATAAAACATGGCAGGAGCAGTACAAGGAGACGACGATTTAGTAGAATACGGTTATAGACGTGTAATCATTACGATTACGGCAGTACTTTGTGCACTGCTGGAAATTGTTGATACGACGATTGTAAACGTAGCGCTGACAGACATGCGCGGAAGTCTTGGTGCTACCTTGACTGATGTGGCATGGGTAATTACAGCATACGCAATTGCGAATGTTATTGTAATACCGATGACAAGCTGGCTATCACAGCAATTTGGAAGACGTAATTATTTTGTGGCTTCTATCATTATATTTACGGTCTGTTCTTTTTTGTGTGGTAATGCCACCAATATTTGGGAACTTGTAGCCTTCCGATTCGTACAAGGTATGGGCGGAGGAGCATTACTAGTAACAGCCCAAACGATTATTACTGAAAGTTACCCGGTTGCAAAACGTGGAATGGCACAAGCTATTTACGGAATGGGTGTAATTGTTGGACCTACTCTTGGACCGCCTTTGGGGGGGTATTTGGTAGATAATTATTCTTGGCCTTATATTTTCTATATCAATATTCCATTAGGGATTATCGCAACTATTTTGGCTTTAACTTTTGTGAGAAGTCCGAAATATGGAGAAAAATTAAAAGCCAATCAGGTTGACTGGTGGGGAATTATTTTGTTGAGCGCCTTTATTGGTTCTTTACAATTCGTACTTGAACACGGACAACAAGATGACTGGTTTAACGATTCAACAATTGTGACTCTAAGTGTTGTGACAGTTTTAGGATTGGTTCTTTTTATATGGAGAGAGCTGACATACAAACACCCAATTGTAAACTTAAGTGTTTTAAAAGATGGAAATTTAAGAATTGGAACTGTAATGTGTTTTATTCTTGGTTTCGGTTTATACGGTTCAACTTTAATTATCCCAATTTACACGCAGTCGATTTTAGGATGGACAGCTACTGATGCAGGATTGTTATTAATTCCAGGATCTATTACCACAGCTCTTATGATGCCGTTTGTTGGAAATATGATTCAGAAAGGTGTACCGCAAGGTTATATGGTGGGAGTTGGATTCTTTATTTTCTTCTTGTTTACCTTTATGATGTACAGCCGTATGACTCCAGACACTGGTGTTGAACATATGTACTGGCCTTTAATTTTGAGAGGGATTGGTTTAGGATTACTTTTCGTTCCTATTACTACACTTTCGCTTTCTACCTTAAAAGGAAAACAAATTGGTGAAGGAGCTGCATTTACTGGAATGATGCGTCAGTTAGGCGGATCTTTTGGTATTGCTATTATTACGACTTTCATCACACGTTTTAGTCAGACACACAGAGTAGATCTAATTAACAATTTAGATCCTGCAAAATATGATGTCCAACAACGTATTGCAGGAATGCAGCACGCTTTTATGGCAAAAGGATACAGCGCAGATGTTGCTTTAAAGAAAGCTTATCAAGCTATAGAATATTCAGTAATGAAACAAAGTACTGTAATGGCTTACATGGATATTTTCTTGTATCTTGGAATCATGTTTTTATGTTGCATACCGATTATTCTCTTTATCAAAAAAGGGAAGAACAAAATTAGTGCAGCCGACGCAATGCATTAATAATAATAATTTTATAATACGCAGAAACGCCGAATTCATCATTTAGAATTCGGCGTTTATTTTTTTTGATATTTATTAATAAATAAATTAAATGTGCTAAATCTTCAGGGATTGAAATCTTCATCAATATTGTTGAAATCTGCAGGGATTGAAATCCCTGCCTACAATATGTTCCGAGCCTACGGCTCTCTAATAAAAACCTTAGAACCTTAGCATCTTAGCAACTCTGAACCTTAGCATCTTAAAAAAATCTATCTTGTAAAAACCAAATGATTCCCTTTAGAAAGATTAGCATCAAACTGATATCCTTCGTAATTAAATCCTTTCAAGTCCTCGATAGTTTCAGCATTGGTGTCAAGAATATAACGTACCATCATGCCTCTCGCCTTTTTTGCAAAGAAACTGATCATTTTTAATTTTCCATCTTTATAATCTTTAAAGTCTGGTGTAATTACTGGAACTTTCAAAGCTTTTACATCAACTGCAGAGAAGTATTCATTACTCGCTAAATTCACGAACAACTCGCCTTTTTTCAATTCTTTATTTAAAGCTTTTGTAACCACAGGTTTCCAAAACTCATGAAGGCTTTTATATTCACCAACCGGCATTTTTGTTCCCATTTCTAAACGATATGCCTGCATTAAATCAAGAGGTTTTAAAAGCCCGTACAGTCCTGATAAGATTCTTAATTTATCTTGAAGTACCTCTAATTTTTCTAATGGAATTGTATAAGCGTCTAAACCTGTGTAAACATCTCCGTCAAAAGTAAAAACCGCAGGACGCGCATTTTCAGGTGTAAAAGGCGTTTTCCATTCTTGATTTCGTTTCCAGTTTAAATCGGCAAGTTTGCTTGAAATCGACATTAACTCAGACAATTCAGCTGGCTTTTTTTGTTTTACAACTTTATGAACCACTCTTGCTTCTTTTAAAAATAATGGTTCTGTATATTGAGAAGTTGGCAATTCTTTTTCAAAATTTAAAGACTTCGCTGGCGATATAACTATTTTCATTTGTACTTTTTTGTATGATTCAAAAATACAAATTGCATTTCTAAAAATTGATTATCGCAATTGATTTGTTTTATTGAGGTATAGTTTTTTTCGCCACGACCCGAGCGATAGCGAACTGGCGAAGCAATTACACTAATTTCCACAAATTTTTCTTTCATGCAGGTTGCGAAGATTTTTTGCCACTCCCGATAGCTATCAGGATAAAAGACTTACACAGATTTTTTTAATCCTTTTAATCCTGTAATCTGTGGCTCAAAAAAAAGTAATTCGTGGAAATTAGTGTAATTAGTGACAAACCTTTCCCAATTCATAAAAATCAACATCAAAAACTATTAATTTCTTCAAAAAAGTGAGCGATAGATTGTAATAGGCATTTTCTATGTTGTAAATTTGCATGCGTTTCATTTCTTAGAAATTTGAAATGTGTTTTTATTCAAAAATTAGTGAATTCGTGGCTATACAAACAAATTATAAAACAGCTTTACAAAATAAAATTTTCGATATCATCTCGAAAGCTTCTCAGGAACTAAACGTTGACAGTTATGTTATTGGTGGTTTTGTTAGAGATTTACTTTTAAATCGAGGTTCTAAAAAAGATATTGATGTTGTAGCTGTTGGCAGCGGAATCGAATTGGCTTTAAAAGTTTCTGAATTACTTCCTAACAAACCAAAAGTTCAGGTTTTTAAAACTTATGGAACTGCGATGCTGCGTTTTGAAGATACCGATATTGAATTTGTCGGCGCTCGAAAAGAATCTTATAATTTCGACAGTCGAAATCCGATTGTAGAAAACGGAACGCTTCAGGATGATCAAAACCGTCGTGATTTTACAATCAATGCATTGGCTTTATCTTTAAACTCAACTAATTTTGGAGATCTTTTAGACCCTTTTGACGGTTTGAATGATTTAGAAAATAAAACGATAAAAACACCGCTGAATCCAGACATTACTTATTCTGATGATCCGCTTCGAATGCTTCGTGCGATTCGTTTTGCAACACAGTTGAATTTTGAAATTGAAGAAAATTCACTGAATGCAATTACCAAAAATGCTGATCGCATCAAGATTATTTCTGGTGAGAGAATCGTAGATGAATTGAATAAAATTCTTTCTACAGATAAACCTTCAACTGGATTTTTACTTTTATACAAAACGGGACTTTTAGATTTAATCTTACCTGAACTAACAGCGCTGAATCAGGTCGAAGAAATTGAAGGTCACACACATAAAAACAACTTTTATCATACCCTTGAAGTAGTTGATAATATTTGTCCAAATACAGATGATGTCTGGCTGCGCTGGTCAGCATTATTACATGATATTGGAAAAGCGCCAACAAAACGTTTCAGCAAAAAGCAAGGCTGGACTTTTCATGGACATGAATTTTTGGGCGGAAAAATGGCGAAGAAAATCTTCGAACGCCTGCATATGCCTTTAAATCATAAAATGAAATTTGTTCAAAAAATGGTTATTATGAGTTCTCGTCCAATTGTTTTGGCACAGGATATTGTTACCGACAGTGCAGTTCGTCGTTTGGTTTTTGACGCTGGCGAAGATGTTGAAAATTTAATGACTTTGTGCGAGGCTGATATTACAACCAAAAATCCATCGAAATTCAAGAAATATCATAAAAACTTTGAAATCGTTCGCAAGAAAATTGTAGAAGTGGAAGAGCGCGATCATGTTCGTAATTTTCAGCCGCCCATTTCTGGTGAAGAAATTATGGCGATTTTCAATTTACAGCCATCACGTGAAATTGGAGTTCTAAAAGAAGCAGTGAAAGAAGCAATTTTAGAAGGTGATATTCCGAATGAATATCAGGCGGCTTATGATTTTGTAATTAAAAGAGCCGAAAAAATGGGCTTAAAAAAAGTATAAGAATAAGTATTTAATAAAATGAAAAAAGAGAATAAATCAGTAATCATTTGGTTGCTTTCAGGTTGTGTTTTATTATTTTTAATGGTTGTTGTTGGAGGAATTACTCGTTTGACCAACTCAGGTTTATCAATGACCGATTGGCATTTGGTAACCGATACTTTCCCGCCTTTAACAGATGCAAAATGGAATGAGGCTTTTGAGCAGTACAAGAAGTTTCCTGAGTATCAAAAAATCAATATTCATAACGATTTTCAGCTTTCAGATTATAAGTTTATTTATTTCTGGGAATGGTTTCACCGTTTCATCGGTCGTATTATTGGGTTGGTATTTTTTGTTCCTTTTGTTTATTTCTTAATCAAAAAGAAATTAGATACAGCAACGATTAAAAAATGTATCGTACTTTTAGCAATGGGTGGTTTTCAAGGTTTCCTTGGATGGTTTATGGTTAGAAGCGGGTTAATTGACAATCCAGATGTAAGTCATTTTAGACTTTCGCTTCATTTAACTTTTGCTTTTATAACTTTTGCTTATACACTTTGGGTAGCACTGGATTTGATTTATCCAGAAAGAAATATCAACAAAATATTACCATTACGCGCTATTGCACGTTATGCATTGGCCGCTTTATTAATACAAATTATTTATGGCGGGTTTGTTGCAGGATTAAACGCAGGATTAATTCACAATCACTGGCCTTTAATGAGCGATGGAGAATTTATGCACGAATCTGTTCTTATTGAGCAATCAAGTTTAATAAAAAATTTAATTGAAGGTAAAAGCGGTGTTCAGTTTGTACACAGAACTTTTGCTTACGTAGTAGTTGCCATTATACTTTTCCTATATTTTAAAAGTAAAAAATATACGCTTACCAATACGCAGTCAAACGGAATTAAAACTTTGGTAGTATTTGTATTTATACAGTTTCTTCTAGGAGTTTTCACGTTATTATACAGCGTGCCTTTGGCTTTAGGATTAATTCATCAAATTATGGCATTTTTCCTTTTAAGTGCTATGACTTTTACATTGCATCGATTGAGTAAATAATGTTTTGAATAAAATAAAAAAAGAGCTGAAAATTTCGGCTCTTTTTTTATTTTATGTATTTTACTTAAGATTCGTTTGAAAATTTACGTTTCGTTAAACCGGATTAAAATCCGGCCCTACAAAATGAATCGAGCCTGCGGCCCTTTATATGGAATAATCATACGTCACGAAAAGTTCCGAAGGAACGATCTATATTGTAGAGACGGATTTCAATCCGTCAGATATGTTAATCATAAACACATACGTTCCGGTGGAGCATTTGATAAAATTTAAATCTATTACCCCAGCCAGCTCTTAAAATCCTGCACTTTTTCTCGGCTTACTATTACCTCATCTTCTTTATAAGTTGGTAAAATAACTTTCAAACGAGAATTTGTATATACCTGAATTTCTTTAATTGCCTGCAGTGGTACAATAAATTTTCTGCTTACGCGAAAGAAATCCTTTTTATCTAGTTCCTGTTCTAAAATTTCTAAAGTCGAATCGATTAAATAGTTTCGATTATCAAAAGTATGTATATACGTTCCTTTATTTTCACTAAAAAAACATTCAATCTCTTCGGTCGTTATTACTTTTAAGTGCTGTCCTATTTTAACGGTAAATCTTTTTTTGAAACTCTTTTCAAAAGGATTTGACAGCATTTGACGTATTTGCTCAAAGTCTAGCTGCAGATTATGATTTACCTCATCAGCTTTAGGAATTCGTGCTTTATACTTTACTACTGCGGCCTCTAGATCATCTTCATCAATTGGTTTTAAAAGATAATCAATACTATTCAATTTAAAAGCTTTCAAAGCATACTCATCATAAGCCGTCGTAAAAATTATGGCACTTTGAATATTTATTTTTTCAAAAATCTCAAACGATAAACCATCTGATAATTGAATGTCTAAAAAAATCAAATCTGGATGTTCATTATTTGTAAACCAATGAAGTGATTCTTCTACAGAATGCAGCATTGTTTTTACAGTTATATCTAATTTTTCAAGTTTTCGCTGTAATAAACGTGCAGCTGGTTTTTCGTCTTCTATAATTAATGTGGTCATTTAATACAATACAAGGTTTAAAATATACAAGCTAAAATTACTCCCATTTTTTCTTATTCTGAGCCTCTTTTTCCATATATTTTTGGATTTTTCTATCTTCCCAATCTTTATTAAAAAAAATATCCGGGCCAAAAACAGTAAAAGCATGAATAGCTAAAGCAATCCCCCAATAAAATGCGGTTGAATAAACTTCCCAATCTCGAAAACCTCTAATTTCGATACGATTGCCTATAAATCCATTATTCAAATTTGAAATAATGATAATAATATTTACTATAATATAAACCTTAAGATGCGAATAAAATCCTTTTATTCTTCTTACCTTTCTATAGGCAGCATTAAAGCTTTCATCTGTACTAAATTCATCTCCGTATTCTTCATACATACGTCTTCTAAATCGTCCCATTTTATTATGATTTAAAAATTATTGCCATTTACTTTTATTCCATTTTTCCTTTTCCATAAACTCTTTGATTTTTCTTTCTTCCCAGTCTTTGCCTAAAGCCGGAAATACTTCAAAAACCCTTAATCCGTGAAAAACTACTCCAATTCCCCACCACAATAAAGGCCAAAAAAACCATAAATATTCTGGTGATGTGTACAAATTAACGAAAATCAAAATTGCATTTACAAATATATAAGATGCCAAGTTTCCATAAAATCCTTTAATATCTCCGACTTTCTTTTTAGCCAAAAAATATCTATCCTCTTCGCTGTATTTCATTTCCATGATTACTCCCATTTTTGTTTTTTTTCTCTTTTTTCTAAAATCCTTTTCATTTTACGTTTCTCCCATTTATCTCCAAAAATTTTAGCAGAGACAAATAAATCAATCGCTGAACCAAAAAATACGGTTGACCAAACAATCATTACAACTCCATTTAAAAATTTAGCCGGAAACACATTCAAAGGCAATTTATAATACTCTTTTAAAATAAAAAGCACTACCGCTATAATGTAAAAAAATGAATGAATATAAAATGATTTAAGCTTTACAACCTTTTTGCTGGCTAACTGTTGTAATTCATATTCTTCTTGATCACTATTATAATTCGTTTTCATCTTTAATTTGAAGTTTTTTGATTTTTCTCTTTTTCTAAAATCTCTTGAATCTTTCGTTCTTCCCATTCTTTATTAAAAAATGGTGAATATCCAAAAACTTTCAATCCATGAAAAACCACTCCTATCCCCCAGCCTCCAATACACCAAATAAACCATAAATATTCTGGAGAAGTCACAAGGTTGATAACAACTAAAACTATGGTTACGAAAATAAAAACAGCCAAATGCTCGTAAAATCCTCTAATTTCTTTTACTTTTTTCTGAGCCTGATAATAGCGTTCCGCTTCTGTATAATTTGGCTTCATGATTATTTCCAAGTTTGTTTGTTTTTTTCTTTCTCTAAAATCTCTCTAATCTTTCTTTCCTCCCAACCTGTGCTGTAGCCATATACTTTAAAAGCATGCATTACAACTCCAAATCCCCAGCCCAAAGCTGAAAACCAAAACCATTGAAACCCTGGAGAATATCTTAAATTAACAAAAGCTAATATTGGAATTACACAGCAATATGAAATTACATTGCCATAAAACCCTTTTAATTCTTCTACTCTTTTTTTAGCTCTAAAATAAGCTTTAGTTTCATCGTTATAATCTGCGTTTGTTTCCATAACATTAATTTGTTTTGTTAAAATTGGAATCTTAACCGTGAAATTTTTCTCATCTTGTTCAATCATCACATTTCTGTTGGTCACAATTGCATATCGATTTACAATATTCTGTAATCCAACTCCCTGCCTATCCTGAAGAACTTCTTTTTTCTGAAGATCATTTTGAATTGCTAAGTAATCACCGTCAATAAAAATTCGAATATGAAGCGGTTTTTGCTCACTTACAACATTATGCTTTACTGTATTTTCAAGCAAAAGCTGTAGTGAAAGCGGAACTACCTTTGCATCCGGATTTATGTTCTCGGCTGGCAATTCGTAGAATAAACTATTCTCAAAACGCATTTTCAACAGATTCATATAGGTTTTTGCAAATGATAATTCATCTTCTACAGAAACCAATTCTTTATCTTTCTGCTCTAAAACATAGCGGTAAATTTTTGACAAAGAAGTCGTAAAACGCTGTGCGTTATCAGGATTTTCTTCGATCAAGGAACTTAAAACATTTAAGCTGTTAAAAAGAAAATGCGGATCGATCTGATTTTTTAAACTCTCAAATTGTGCATTTGCCGTTCCTGCAATAATTTTTTGCTGCGTTATTTCAATTTTAGAAGCTTGTTTCCATTTTACCATAAAACTTCTGGCTTGCATGAAAGTAGAAACTCCAAACGATAAAACAATATAAAAAACGTGATTCCAAATCATTCTATTGCCAAAAAACTGATCTATAGGAAGCTTCTGAACGACAACAAAAATGATATAATTAATTCCTAACACTGCAGGAACTGTATATAAAACAGTTACTAAAATTCCGTAATATACTCTTAAATTAGTCTGCTCCAGCCAATCCCATTTTCGATCTAAGAGAACGCTGATAAAACCATTTCCAAAACCAAGTCCAAACGAATAAAGACAACTTAAAAGAAATGTTAGTACAACATTTTTTACATTTAAATCAGTACCTAAAAGAGCGCAGAATATTACTGTAAAGATCATAGAAATCTTGAAACACACTATGGTTCCACTTTTCAAATCAGCAAATGCATTTCTATGGTCTTTCATTATAATTAACTTAATTTATTACTATTTTTTATTTACAGGTTTTTTGAATTTCCAACGCTCTTTCTAAACCCCATTTAGGAGAAAAAGGCGTTTCAGGCTTAAAAGTACCAAAAAGTTCGATAGATCTGTTAACTTGTTCACAAAGTGGCTTTGTATCAACCCCTGTCCATTTCGCTCCTCCCAGTTGATAATCAGCCTCACCAAAAACAGCTCTCGGATTGTTTGGATCTAATGCTTTAGCAGTTGCATAAGCTTCCATCACTTTAGCCGAATACTTCATTCCGTTTGTCATTGGATCAGAAGCTACATAAGCCGTGTAAATTAAAGCTTGCATTACGTACAACTCTGAATTGTTTAAATCTTTTATCATTTCTGCATCAACAGCATCTTGCGCTTTTGTCAATAACAAATCAACTTTGGTTTTATCTTTTTCACCAAAAGCCGATGTCGTGTTAATTAAAGCTACATAATAATTAGGCAGATAACTATTTTTTTCGGCCGCTGCAATTCTTTCAAACAATGCCGAAGCATCAGCATTTTTTCCTTCTTTCCAAAGTCCGAAAGCTTTTGTCATTCCTTGTTCAAACTGTGTTTGTGCAGATAATAAGCTGCAGATAAATAATGTGATAATGGTAATAATCTTGGTCATGATTTCTTTTTTTTAAGGTTGTTGTTTTTTTAGGTTCTGCCCCGATAACTTTCGGGGCTGAGCTGCTAAGGTTCTTAGGTTTTCTTATTGATGATTAAAACTCTTTTTTCTGTTTTTTTTTTAAAACTTAGTCCCTTAGAACCTTAGCCGCTTAGTAACTTGTTAATTACACTTCAAAAGTATATCGGATTTTACTGTTTTAAAATTAAATGATACTGAGTTGTTGATTTTTGCTGCTGAATTGTTTTTTTTCTTGAGGTTCAAAGAGGCAAAGTTACAAAGGGGCAAAGTTTTTTCTTTTTTGAACTCAAAGCAACAACGATTTTTACATTTTAGAAGCCTCTGAACCTTTGAGCCTTTGCAACTCTGAACCTCAAACTAAAGATTCTTCAACTGATTCTCATTTTTATTCTGGCTGATTGTCCAGAAGAAACCAACAAAGAAAAATCGATCTGCTGTTGGCGTAATTGCTTGTCTTTGATATACTCCGCTTGGATCTGGCAATTTGGCATAATCATATCCAAAAACATTCTGTGTTCCTAAAATATTTGAAACGGAGAAATAAAGGATTTTTTGTGTAGTCAGTAAATAGGCCCAGTTAAAACTCAAACTATTGTATGATTTTGTTTTTCCGTTCATAAATTGTGTCTGATTTGGATCGTTGTACGGGCGCCCTGAACTATAGTTGTTTGTAAAACCTATTTGTGATTTCCAATCTGTAATAAAATATTTTGTTACTACAGATACAGTATGATTTGCAATAAAACTTGGCACAGCCATTGTTGGAAAATTCTTGTATTGTCGCTCAGAATCGATATAAGAATACGAAATCCAATATTCTAAGTTTTTGTACAAATTACTGTCTCTCCAATATAATTCTAAACCTTTTGCATAACCTGAACCGTTATTATTGAAAACTGAATTGTATTTTATATCTTTTGTATCGTATTGAACTAAATTTCTATAATCTTTATAATAAAGATCTGCTCTAAAAATCTGTCCCGGTTTTGTAAATTGATAATTCAAAATATAATGACTTGCTTTTTCGCTTTCAAACTGATGGTATTTTGAATATTTAATATAATCTACAACTGGTGTCTGCGAAAAATCTCCATAAGCAAATGAAAGCTGGCTGGTTTTAGAAAACTTGTAGGCTATTGAAGCTCTTGGTGCAATATTATTTTCATTTAATAAACTGTTGTTAGAATATCTTAAACCAACTTTCATTGCTAACCTTTTAGAAAATAAAATATCTCCTTCTGTATAAGCTGCAAAAATGTTTGAATCATATCCGTTTGTAACATCGATTGAAATATTGTCATTAAAATTTTCATTGAATTTTGTAATGAAATAATCCGCTCCAAAAGATACTTTAAAATAGTTCGAAACTTTCTTACCAAACTTCAATTTCAATTGTGCTGCATTTTCATCAGCATCAATATCATTTATATCATATTTTGTTTTGTTTTTACTGTATCCATAACTAATTCCTGTAGTTAGCTGCCATCCAGTTCCAAAAGTTCCTTTATAAGAAGAATTCAAATAAAAATTATTGTTATTCAAATCTGTTCTAATAGGATTCTCGAAATTGATATTTTTCTGATTCAAATCGAATTTCTCCGAATCAAAAGCCGCGTAAAGTTTAAAGATTCCGTTTGTAAAATTATACCTGTAAACCGTTTCACTTCCCAGAGACTGATACGGATTGTTCCAATCTACATTTTGAGGAATCACCGCCTGATATGGTGCTAAGTTTATATAAGCCATATTTACACTTAAAGAACTCTTTTTCCATTTTTGAGTATTTCCTAAACTCAAACCTACCGTCATTAAGCCAATATCAGTTTTATTATGATCTGCTTCATCCTGTGTATTTAAAAGTAAAACACTCGATAATGCTTCGCCATATTCTGCAGAATAACCTCCAGTCGAAAAAGAGATTCCGCTAAACAAAAAAGGAGAAAATCGGCTTCGAGTTGGCAAATTATTTGTTGTCGCTCCATAAGGCTGTGCAACTCTAATTCCGTCTACAAAAGTCTGCGTTTCATTTGCTTCTCCACCACGAACAAACAAACGCCCGTCTTCACCAACAGATTGTGTTCCTGGTAAAGTCTGCAAAGCCGCAATTATATTTCCAGCTGAACCAGCTGTAGTTACAATATCTAAAGGTTTTAAAACCGAAACTCTCGCTTTATCTCCAGATTCTAAAGTTCCTGCCGTAATTACAACAGCATCAAGCGTATTTATATTTTCTCTAAGTTTAACCGTTTGATCTTTATAATTAGTAACATCAATTTCTTTCTTGTAGGTTTCAAAAAGCAAAAAACTCACTACAAGAAATTGATTTCCAATCGCACTTGTTTCAAAAGAAAACTCACCCGTTGCAGAGCTTGTTGCTCCGTCGTATGTTCCGTCTAGGTAAATATTAGCGCCTTGAACCGGTCTTCCTTTTTGGTCAAGCACTTTTCCAGAAATCGTATTTTGAGCAAAAATAAAAACGGTAAAAAGTAAAAAAGTAATTGTAAAAAATAACTTGGTTTTCATAACATTGGTTTTTGTTGAAGCAAATGTATTTTATCAATTATCGTTAAAAAATATATAATAACTGAACTGTAGAAATTTATGCCTGAGTTGTAATTTACTTTATTTGTATATTAGCTTTGAATTGCAAAACTATCAATTATGTCAGAAAGCAAAAGAATTTCAAATCTATATCAATCCATTTATGATGGAAATCCTTGGCTGGAGGTTACTCTGGCCGGCACTTTGCAAAATGTAACCGCTGAGCAGGCTTATAAAAAGATAAATCCTAATTTGAACACCATTTGGGAAATTGTAAATCACCTTATACAGTGGAGGCGAAATATTCTAGAGCGCATGAACGGCGAGGTTATCATAACTCCCGATCATAATTATTTTGTACCCGTTTTAGATCCTTCTGAGGCTGCTTGGGAACAATCGCTTCAGACATTGGCAAAATCACAAGAATCTTGGAATGCTTTTTTTGAAGATTTTGATGACGCGCATTTAGCCAAAATATATGTCAACAACGGTCATTCCTATTACGAACATCTTCACGGAATTATTCAGCATGATGTTTATCATTTAGGCCAGATTGTTATTTTGAAAAAACTTCTTTAAAAATAGTGTTATGAAAAACTCTTTCTTTTTATTCGCTTTCTTACTAATAAATGCAATTGGATTCGCACAGGAAACGGAAGTTAAATTTGATGAAAATTTAGCAAAATCGTTGAATGCAGATGAATATGGAATGAAAAAATACGTTTTTTGTTTATTGAAATCTGGAACAAACAAAACGGCTTCAAAAGAAGAAACCAAAAAACTGTTTGAAGGTCATATGGCAAATATCAATAAACTAGCCAAAGAAGGAAAACTAGTTGTTGCCGGCCCTTTTATGAAAAACGATCGAAATTATCGCGGTATTTATATTTTCAATGTAGAAACTGTTGACGAAGCAAAAGCTCTTGTTGCGACAGATCCTGCCATAAAAGCCAATTTGCTTGAAGCTGAATTAACACCGTGGTATTCGAGTGCGGCTTTGCAGGAAACGGTAAAAATTCACGAAAAAATTGCCAAGACTAAAATGTAATCTCTTTATATGAAAACAGAAAAAGAAAAAATGATTGCGGGAGAATATTACTTACCAGGAGATCCTGTTTTAGTAAAAGACCGCCGAAAAGCAAAAATATTATTACATACATTAAATGTAAAAGAATACCGCTTGACCAAAAAAGCAAAAGAAATTTTAAAAGAGTTAATTCCTAATTCTGGCAGTAATTTTTATATCGAACCTCCGTTTCATTGCGATTATGGGTACAATATAACTTGCGGTGACAATGTTTATTTTAATGTTAACTGTGTTGTTCTTGATAGTTGTCCTGTAAGTATTGGATCAAATGTTTTTTTCGCACCAAATGTTCAAATTTACACCGCAACTCATCCGCTTGATGCTGAATTGAGAAAATCTTTAGAAAATGCAGAACCAATTACAATTGGTGACGATTGCTGGATTGGCGGAAACTCCGTTATTTGTCCCGGCGTAACAATTGGCAAAGGCTGTGTTATTGGCGCGGGATCTGTTGTTGCAAAAGATATTCCTGATAATTCTCTTGCAGTTGGAAATCCTGCTAAAGTAATTCGAAAATTAAATCAAGAACCTCAACAAAAAAACTAATGCTTACCCTAAACAAAATCCATCATATTGCCATTTTATGCTCGGATTATCAAAAATCTAAAACTTTTTATACCGAAGTTTTAGGACTTACTATTATTAGAGAAATCTATCGTGAAGAACGCCAGTCATACAAACTTGATTTGGCATTAAATGGCATTTATGTAGTAGAATTATTCTCTTTTCCAAATCCGCCGCAGCGTCCATCGAGACCAGAGGCAGTTGGTTTACGACACTTAGCATTTGAAGTAATTAATTTAGAAGAAACTATTGCTTTCTTAACATCAAAAAATATAGAAGCGGAACCTATCAGAATAGATGAAACGACTGAAAAACGTTTTACTTTTATTGCTGATCCTGATTTATTGCCAATTGAGTTTTATGAAAGATAGAAATAAAGAGGCAAAGATGCAGAGGCTCAAAGGAACAAAGGTTTTACATACAAACTTATTCCGTTAAACTAAAAACTATGTCCCTCTGCACCTTTGAACCTTTGCCCCTAAACAAGCGATATACAAAGAAAAACACACTGAAAGAATTTTCTTGTTTATACACATTTTAACACACTATATTGAAGATTTTCTATTAAAAACCAATTTTGATGCTTAATTTTGTAATCCGCATAAAAAAGCTGCGACTTACTTCTGATGAACAAAACGGCGAAAATCAAAAAAAATCATCAATTTATCAAATTCCGAAAATTAGTTATTGTATCTGTTTTAATTGGCTTTCTATCAGCCTTTTTAGGAATTTCACTTAAAAAAATCACTGAATATTACGAGGAAATCTTCTTTCACGAAGTTTCGGTTCATCCAATATTCTATATTATTTTTCCTGTTTTCGGATTGTCTGTAATTTATTTCTTGAGACAGTATCTTTTTAAGAAAAAGGAAAATAAAGGAATCAAAGAAGTTTTTGAAAGTACAAAAACGAAAAAGAATCTTCCTTCTTATAAAATTCCATCACATTTTATAAACGGTTTAATCACTGTTATTTTCGGTGGATCAACAGGAATTGAAGTTTCTACAGTTGTAGCCACAGCAACAATTGGATCTGTTGCTCATGAGAAAGAAAATGTCTTCAGACAATATAAAACGGAATTAATTTGCGCTGGTGTCGCAGCTGGAGTTACTGCTCTTTTCAGCAGTCCAATTGCAGGAATTTTGTTTGCTTTTGAAGTTATTTCGAGAAAAGTAACACGTGCGTTTATTATTTCAAATGTAATTGCTGTTTCTATTGCATTCGGTTTACTTTCAATTTTAAAAGAAGAACCTTTGTTTGCCGTTTCTATTACAACTTGGCATTTAAAAGCAATTCCGTATTTTATTCTTTTGGGAATTTTAGCTGGAATGAATTCAGTGTATTTAACACGATGTGTATTATTTTTCAAATCTCAATTTGGAAAAATCGATACACATTATTATAAAATTCTTATCGGTTCAGTAGTTTTAAGTATTTCGTTATTTATTTTTCCTCAATTATATGGAGAAGGTTATCATGCTATAAAAGGTATTTTTGGAAATTCGACAGAAATCCCTTTAACCCTGACATTAGCTTTAACATTTATTGGTATTTTAATTCTAAAACCAATAGTTACCTCAATTACATTGGCTTCTGGTGGTGATGGCGGCGTTTTTGCTCCGAGCCTTTTTATTGGTGCCTTTTTAGGATTATTACTTGCATCGGTTTTAAACACCTTTTTCAATCTGCATGTAATTCCAGTAAACTTTATGATTATTGGTATGGCTGCGGTATTAAGCGCAAGTATTCATGCCCCTTTTACAGCAATATTTTTAGTATGCGGTTTAACAAACGATTATACCTTGTTTTTACCAATTCTTGTAGTGTGTCTAATTTCTAAATACACCGCAAAAATGATTTATCCACATACTGTTTATACGTATGCTCCAAGTTTAACAAAATAACAATTCAGAAACCAACTCACAAATCTCACAGATTTAAATACTAATCTTTAACCCTTTCTTAGTAAAATACACAAACATTAAATAATTATGCCCACTCCAAGAATTAAAAGAAGCTATCGCAAAACTCGTTATATTCTTTATAAAGAAACTTTAATTGACTACAAAGAACATTTTTGGTCATTTCTCGGATCATTTGTTGGTATTGGGATTTTAGCTTATGTACAATCGATACATTTTACAGGAAATGATGCCGTTTACTTGATTGGTTCTTTTGGAGCTTCGAGCGTTTTGGTTTACGGAATTATTCAAAGTCCATTTTCGCAGCCTAGAAATTTAGTTGGCGGACACGTAATTTCAGCTTTTATAGGCGTTACAGTTCATAAACTAGCACCAGATATTATTTGGATTGCGGCACCTTTGGCAGTTTCGCTGGCAATAATTTTCATGCAGATTACTAAAACTCTGCACCCGCCAGGAGGCGCAACAGCTTTGATTGCTATTATTGGTTCAGATAAAATTAAGGCTTTGGGTTATTTTTATGTGGTTTCACCGGTTCTTGTAGGCACACTAATTTTGCTTTTGACAGCTTTACTTTTTAACAATATGACGTCAAGCAGAAGTTATCCCAGCCACAGCACATACCACAAACATTATCATAAAATCAAAAAAAGATTAACTGGTAAGCAGTAATTGCTTCAACTGTTCCAGTACTGTTTTCATGAACTTGCAGCTATAATTTTAGGAAACATTGAAAACTAAAAAGATTCTAAAGATTCAGTACATTCACAAAACACACTAAATCACAGGAAAACAACAGCTTAAAATCTTTTCAACAAATCGTAATTCACAATTCGTATTTTGTTTTTTATATTTTACCTTTGACCTCTCAATAAAAACAAAGATTATGGTTTATAAATTTAGAGTAATTCTAGACGCCGAAGAAGATATTTTTAGAGACATTGCTATTCTTGAAGAAGATACTCTTGAAGATTTACACAATGCAATCTTCAACGCTTTTGGTTTTGACGGAATGGAAGTGGCTTCGTTCTACACCTGCGATGAAACTTGGAATCAAGAAGATGAAATTCCGCTTTTTGATACTGGCGATGTTCCTGGTGAGCAAAGAACTATGGGCGATTATCCATTATCTTCTATCTTAGATAAAGAAAACACCAAAATCATTTATGTTTACGATTTCATTCATATGTGGACTTTCTTAGTTGAATTGGCTGCTATTGAAGAGCAATCTGTTGGAGCTGTTTACCCAGAAACTTTATTCTCTCATGGAGAAATGCCTGATGATTCTGGCGAGAAAAATTTTGAAGCTGATATGCACGACGATATCTACGGCGAATTTGAAGATGATCTAGACGAAGACGATCTAGATATGTTTGAAGGCGATGACAGCTTTGAAGATTTTGGATTTGAGGAGAATTGGAATTAGTTTTTTTTGAGGTTCTGAGGTTCTGAGATGCTAAGGTTCTAAGGTTTTTATTTTGAAGGTTTTTTCTTATTTTTAATTTTTCAAATTAAAAATATATAATCGTGAGTAATTTTAGAAACCTGCTTATCTGGCAGAAATCAATGGCCTTAACAACCAAAATTTATTCTTCAACAAACAATTTTCCAAAAGAAGAAATCTTCGGATTAACTTCACAAATTAGACGCAGTTCGGTTTCTATCCCTAGTAATATTGCAGAAGGATTTGGCAGAGAAAGTGATAAAGATCTTTTACGCTTTTTAAACATTTCTATTGGCTCTTTATTCGAAATGCAGACTCAATTAGAAATTGCAAAAAACATATATTACTTAAAAGAAAACGATTTTAACAACTTATATGAGGACAGTCGCGAAGTAGAAAGAATGTTAGTTTCTTTTATAAAAAAAATAAAAGACAGAACTAAACCTTAGTACCTTAGCATCTCAGAACCTCAGCACCTTAAAAAAATATGATCAACTTATTCAACACTCACATCGAGACGCTTTCGATACACCGCGTAGGGAACAAAAGCCGTAACGAAGCTATTTTTTTATCAGAACAGCCATTTAATTTAAATGACGAAATTGTGCCTTTGATAAAAGAGTATTTCTTTAAACCTTTTAGAGAAAAGGAAGAAAACTATTATCAGTTTGCGCACGAAGTAGATTTGGATTATAATGATATGTTTAAGTATGCTTCTGAAATTTTTGATAATCCTGGGAATGTTCAGGAAGTTTCAAAAAAAATCACAAAGCATTTGTACGAGCAGTCTAACCATCCGCATATTAAAAACGGAGAGGTTTATGTTACGTACTTAACCAATTTAAGTATCGATAATAATGTAGTTGATGCTATCGGAATTTTTAAAAGTGAGTTACAGGCTGACTTTTTACAATTTGAAGAAAAAGACAGCAATCTTGAAATGATTTTACAACAAGGGATCAACTTGAGTAAATTAGACAAAGGATGCTTAATTTTTAATTATAAAAAAGAAGAAGGATATAAAATCCTGACTGTAGACAGCAATCGTTATGATGCACGTTATTGGTTAGAGCACTTTTTATCTGTTGATGCTTTTGAAGATGAAAACTTCATCACTAAAAAGTACTTGAAATTCTGTCAAAACTTCGCAAAAGATGTTGTTTTACCAGCAGAAGACAAAAAAGAAGAAGTTATGTTCATGAACCGTTCTGTGAATTACTTCGCTAAAAACGATCAGTTTGAAGAACAAAATTTCTTGAATGAAGTACTTGACAATCCTGACTTAATTCCTGAATTCAAAAACTATAAAGTTGATAAAGGAGAAAAATACAGCATCGAAGATGTAACCTCATTCCCAATTGCAAATGCAGCAGTTTCTGACGCTAGAAAATCGATTAAAAACGTTATTAATCTAGATACGCATATCCAGATTAAAATGGATTTTATCAATCCTGAAAGTGCAGAGAAATTTGTTGAAAAAGGCTGGGATGAAGAAAAACAAATGTATTACTACTTAGTTTACTTCAATAAAGAAGAAAAAAGCTAAGAGTTATTCATTTTCTATTACTTACTTAAAACGAAAAACGGCAGTTGCAATTTGTAACTGCCGTTTTTTATTGACCTTTTTACGTTATAAAAGTTTTTCTTTTCAAAATATCAATTAAACTCGATAGTACTATAAACGAAAGAAATCGCAAAATGCTAAAGATTCTTAATTTATGCTTAATTTTGTGTTTTAAAACCAAAACAGATGGATCGTCTTTTACACAACGAAAGTCCTTTCGAAACGATAATCTCATTTCATAAGCTGATTGAATCTTTTGAAGAAATTGCTTTATCTGATGTTGATTATCGATCTAATTACGCTAAAGCCATTTTAAAAGAGGTTGAAGCATATCCGGAATTTAGAACCGGAATTCACGACTACTCTATTATTAAAAATAATGAAGGTTTAATTAAAAACTTAGTTGCTGATTTATTTCCAACTGCACTTACACATAACGAGATAAAGGCAATTACAATTCCTTTTCAAAACGTTTCGTTCAATTATACCGAACGATTCAAGAAAATTTTACGTAACGCCGGCGACGAATTTTATATGGAAATTCGTGATTTTGATGAACATCAATTTTACATCAACAATTGCTGTTTGATTTTAGGCGATTACTACAAACAAAATCTCGATTTCAACAGACCTTTTTTCTATGATATTCCAGACGAAAACGGCATAGAAAAGCATTATAGAATTTTATATAATGCCGATTTTATGGAAATTACTCCAACAGAAAAAGCAATACATTTAACACAGGACGATATCGATCTTCTTATTGATAATTATAACGATATTGATTTATGGAAATCTAAATTCCCTAAAGGAAGCTGGATTCTTAAAGGTTTTGGCATTGTTTCTTTGTTTGATGCAACGACCGAAAGTGCTATTTCAAACTTAAAAAGTAATTTATTAAAACCCGAAACGACAAGAGTTGCTTCGACAGAAATAATTGAAAACATTTTTAAATCGATATTTAAAATTTCTAATTTAAAAGTTGGTTTTATAATCTATAATCCTGAAGAAGAAAAATTCATCAGGCCAATAAAGTTTGACAATCAACTTACCAGTTTTTTATTAAAATCAGATCAGGAAGTAGATTGTAAAAATGCTTTTTTTGGATGTTCTTTTGAAAATTTATTAGACAAAAAAGAGCCGCTTGTTATATCTAATGTTAAAAAATTCATCGAAGATTCTTCAAACAAAAAACTTGGTGAACATCTTTTAAAACAAGGAATTCAAAGCTGTGTTTTTGCTCCGGTTATAAAAGATGGTCATTTATTGGGTGTAGTCGAATTAGTTTCTGAAAATGCAAGAGAACTAAACAGCGTAAATGCTACAAAACTGGAATTAGTTTTACCGTACTTAACAGATACTATCGATCGCTATAATACCGATATGCAGCATCAGGTTGAAGCTATTATTCAGCGTGAGTATACAACAATTCACCCAAGTGTTTATTGGAAATTCAAAAAAGAATCGCAAAATTACTTTCAAAATATAAATCATACAAAAGACTATATTTTTAAAGAAATTGTGTTTAAAAATGTATTCCCGTTATACGGACAAATTGATATTAAAAGTTCATCTGAACATCGAAATGAAACTGTAAAAATAGATCTTCAAAATCAACTTACAGCACTATTAGAAATTTTTAATAATCAAAAACCCAACTCTAATTTAGTTCTTTTAGAGCAGAGAAAATTTGAACTAGAATCGCTTCGAGACGAATTAGAATTTCCTTTGAAAGCAGATACTGAACAGCATATTCAGCGCTATATCGAAGAAGAAATTCATCCGATATTGAAAAACACAAAAGACAATGCTAAAAATGTAAAATTGGAAGAATTGTACTTTGAAACTCTGGATGAAAAAACAGGAATGTTTTATCAGGAAAGAAAGAAGTTCGACAATGCTATGTCGATTATCAATAAAAGATTAGCTTCTGTTCTAGATAAAAAACAAATCGAGGCACAGCAAATTTATCCGCATTATTACGAACGTTTTAAAACTGACGGTGTTGAACATAACTTATATATTGGAGCTTCAATTGCACCAACAAAACCATTTGATATAATGTATCTGCATAATTTGCGTTTATGGCAGCTGCAAACTTTATGCGAAATGGAATTGGCTCATCATCAGTTAAAAGAATCATTGCCATACGAATTAGATGTTACTTCGTTGATCTTGGTATTTAGTTCTCCGCTTTCAATACGTTTTAGAATGGATGAAAAACGTTTTGATGTTGACGGAACTTATAATGCCAGATATGAAGTTGTTAAAAAACGAATTGACAAAGCAAATATAAAAGGAACTAACGAACGTATTACTGAAAAGGAAAAAATAACAATCGTGTATTCGCAAAACAGCGAAGAAGCTGAGTATTTAAAATATATCAAATACCTGCAGCACACGAAAGTTCTTGAACCCGCAATAGAACAATTTGAAGTCGAAGATCTTCAAGGCGTTTCTGGCTTGCGAGCAATTCGAGTGAAAGTGATTAATAATACTTCGAATTCAGAGGTAAAAAAAATAACCTATCAGGATTTATTAGATGAGCTCAACTAAATTAGTTGAGCTTTTTTTTGAACCTTTAGATTGATTAAAATTTAAATAGACTTAAAAGCGATTACAAACGCAATTACTGTAATAATAATTCCTACCATAAAAAGGTTGTATGCAATGCGCAGTAAATTGTACTTTCGCTGTAAAACCAATCCTAGGTAATATAAATCTTTAATCATTGTTGAGTACAAATAATCACGGTCTTTCATCATTTCATTCATGGCCCAATCGTAATCCTCAAGAGGCATTTTATAGAAATTTCCAAAGAACATTAAATTCACTTTTTTCTCTTCAACATCAGCGCGCGTAAAAAAACCAGAGGTTACTTTTGGCCGCGTAGAAAGTATCGCAAAAATAATGGTAACCACACTTGAAATCAACATAATGAATGTTGGCAATACCAAATGTGCATTTTTTGGACTGTCTAGTTTTGGAATAATAGACGAAAGTGCAATCGAAATAATAATTGCATTAACAGATAACAGAATATTAGCTTTACTATCGGCAATACCGCTTAAACGTGTATGATTTCCAAGAGTAACACGAAACAAAGTATCAATGCCTCGATCTGGTTTTTCGAGTTTTTCTCTCTTTTTGATCTCCTCCTCTATTGCTTCGGCCGCTTTTAATTCTTGTTTATCTATTTTTTTTCGAATAAGAACTAAATTTTTCTCTTTAAGCGGCTGCCATTTTCTAAGTGCATAATCCGTGTAAAAACGGTGTTTATTCAATAAAAAATTCAAATTCTCTTTAGCCCATTCCGCATTTGTGAACGATATTTTTCCCGTATTTTTTAGTTCTAAACGCAGCAGCTCGCAAGTGGTCACGTATTCTGTTCCCATAAGATGCGCATAATCTGCATCTTTAATAATTTTTTCTAAGTGCGTTTTAGGAACGTATTCTTTCTGTGTTGCCAAAATCAAATCGGCAACAGCTGCGATAAACTCTTCTGACTGCCCTTTTTCTTTCAAAAAAGCAGTTGCAATTTTCACACTCTCTTTCTCATGATTATCATAACCATGTACATAACCTGTATCGTGAAACCAAGCCGCAATTATAAGAACTTCTTTATCACTATCACTTACTTCTTCTTTCTTGCATAGTTCTTTAACTGCAGTAACAACAGTTAATGTATGGTTAAAATTATGGTAAGAATATAAATTAGAAAGTTTATCTTTGAGTAAATTACTGACGAAATCTTCGGATTGATCTATTAGATTCATAAAGAATATTTTTATACCACTAAATTATGAAATTGTTTTTGGAAAATCATTTCATTGCTAAGATTAAAAACTATTTATTAGCAATTACCACTCTTATATTAATCAGCTCTTGCGCAACGCATAAACCTCAATACGGAAAAAATGTAAGCGCCAACGAAACAGAAAACGCAACTGATACCATAAAAATTGCCCAAACATTTTATCTTGTTGGAGATGCTGGAAATGCTGATGAAAAACAAGCACAACAAACACTGGAACTTTTACATCAAAAATTAAAAAAAGCCAGTAAAAAATCAACTTTACTGTTTTTAGGAGACAATATTTATCCAAAAGGTTTTCCGAGTGATAAAAACCCTGATGATAAAGCACTTGCAGAAACTAAACTTACCAATCAATTAAAACTAACTAAAGGATTTAAGGGAAAAACTATTTTTATTCCCGGCAATCACGATTGGTACAGCGGTATAAAAGGATTAGAACGACAAGCTGATTTTGTAACTAATTATTTAAATGACAAAAAAGCTTTTTTACCAAGAAAATCATGCCCTATTGAAGGCGTAAAAATTGACAGCACTACAACGTTAATAACCGTTGATAGTGAATGGTTTCTTGAAAACTGGGACGATCATCCTACTATCAACGATAATTGTTCTATAAAAACACGAGAAGATTTTTTTGATGAGCTGGAAAGTATTTTAAACAAAAATCAAGAAAAAACAGTTGTTCTGGCAATTCATCATCCTTTGTTAAGCAATGGAACGCATGGCGGACAATTTTCTATGGAAAAGCAATTATTTCCTCTTGAGAATAAAATTCCGCTTCCAGTTATTGGATCATATATTAATTTACTTCGAAAAACATCTGGTGTAAGTCCGCAGGATATTCAAAATAAGCAATATACCATTTACACCAAAAGAATTAAAACGCTGTTACAGAAACAGAAAAATGTGATTGTTGTTTCTGGACACGATCATAATCTGCAATACATCAGCAAAGAAAATATTCAGCAGATTATAAGCGGAGCCGGATCAAAATCTGAAGCTGCGAGAGCTGTAAATCCCTACGATTTTTCGTATGGCGGAAATGGTTATGCAACTTTAACCTTGTTTAAAAGCGGCGATGCAAAAGTTTCTTTTTATGGAAATGAAAACAATAAAGAAAAACTGCTTTTTGAACGTGAAATAATTAAAGCTAAAGAGATTAACTGGGCGGCAGATATTCCGAATAACTTTCCGCCAAAAATTACGACTTCTATCTATCCGCCAAAAATGACTGAAAAAAGTATCTTTCATAAATTCTTGTTCGGACAGCATTATAGAAAATATTACAGTATGCCAATCGAAGTAAAAACGGCTACAGTTGATACTTTAATGGGAGGCTTAAAACCTATTCGAGAAGGCGGCGGACATCAATCAGTTTCACTTAGAATGTCAGATCCAAAAGGCCGCGAATACGTAATGCGCGCCATGAAAAAAAGTGCAACAGCTTTTTTACAATCAGTTGCTTTTAAAGATCAATATGTTGTAAACGATTTTGCCGATACTTATGCAGAGAATTTCTTATTAGATTTTTACACTACATCTCACCCGTATACAAGCTTTGCGATTGGCAATTTATCAGACCAAATAGGATTATCGCACACCAATCCTGTTTTATACTATATTCCTAGGCAAAATGGCTTAAAAGAATTTAATGCAAGCTTTGGAGATGGTTTATATATGGTTGAAGAAAGACCTGCTGACAATCATATTGATGCCAAAAACTTTGGAAATCCGAGTGATATAATAAGTACAAGCGACATGATGACTAATCTTCATAAAGATGAAAAATATGCTGTCGATGAAAAAGAATATATTAAAGCACGTTTGTTTGATATGCTGATTGGTGATTGGGACAGACACAGTGATCAATGGCGTTGGGGTGAGCACAAAAAAGACGGAAAAGTAATTTACAAACCAATTCCGAGAGATCGTGATCAGGCGTTTGTAAAATATGACGGAACTTTACTTTCGCTTTTAATGAATATTCCAGCACTGCGTCATATGCGTACTTTTAAAAGTTCAATCGATAATGTAAAATGGCTTAACAGAGAACCTTATCCTTTAGATTTGGCATTTTTAAAAACGGCTGAAGAAAAAGACTGGATTGAGCAGGCAAAATTTATTCAAGAAAACTTATCTGACAGCGATATTGAAAATGCTTTTAAAAATTTACCAAAAGAAGTTCAAGATGAAACGATTGAAGAAATTAAGCAGAAACTAAAAAGCAGAAAAAAAGAACTTCAAAAATATGCAGTACGTTATTCTGATGTTTTAAGCAAAACAATTATGATTGCTGGAACTGACAAAAAAGACAAATTTGTATTGAATCATATTGCTGAAAACAAAATTGAACTTCAGGTTATCAGAATGAAAAAAGATGGCGACAAGTTACAATACACCAAAATGATAAACGATGCTAAAACCAAAAATTTATGGATTTATGGTTTAGATGATAATGATGTTTTTGAAGTAAAAGGCGATCATAAATCGAAAATTAAAATTCGTTTAATCGGCGGTCAAAATAATGATGTTTATACTATTGAAAACGGACGAAAGGTTATTGTTTACGATTTTAAATCAAAAGAAAACACCTATAACTTAGACTCAAAAACTAAAACTCAGTTAACTGATGACTACGATGTTAACTTATACAATTACGAAAAACCAAAATACAATGTAATTTCAGGCTTGCCAAACATTGGATACAACCCTGATGATGGTGTAAAATTAGGTTTTAATGTAAATTATACCGTGAACAATTTTAAACAGAATCCTTATACTCAAAAACATGTATTAAACGGTTTTTACTATTTTGCTACCGGCGGTTTAGAATTTAATTATGCCGCACATTTCCCTGGATTACTGGGTAAATGGGTTATTGATGTTGAATCGCAGTACACAACTCCAAATTTTGCCATGAACTATTTTGGATATGGAAACGAAAGTCAGAACAATGACGAAGAATTTGGAATGGATTACAACAGAGTCCGTATTCGAAAATTTAATGTATCAGGTGCTATTAGACACGTAGGACGATACGGAAGTGAATTCAGTGTTCAGCCTATTTTTCAGAAAATGACAGTTGAAGAAACCGAAAACAGATATATTGACATTCCAAATATCGTAAACCCAATGGTATTTGACAGCCAGACATTTGGAGGTTTGAAAGTGAAATATCAATTTAAAAATTCTGATTTTGCTGCAAAACCAACTTTAGGAATGGCGTTTATGATTGCCGCTACTTGGACGACAAATTTGAGTGACACGAAACAAAATTTCCCTACACTTGAAAGTTTTTTAGGCTTCACTCATAAAATTGATCATAATGGAAAACTAGTTTTAGCGACTTATGTTAAAGGAAAAGCCATTTTAAATAATAATTATGAATTCTATCAAGGTGCAGTTTTAGGAGGTGACACTGATTTAAGAGGGTATAGAAACGATCGCTTTTTAGGTAATTCGTATTTCTCTCAAAGCTCTGATCTTCGATTAAGTCTTGGTAAAATCGAACGTACGGTTGCTCCCTTGACTTACGGAATTTTAGGCGGTTTTGATTACGGAAGAATCTGGCTTGATGGGGAAAACTCAAGAAAATGGCATCACGATTACGGCGGCGGTCTTTGGTTGAATGCAATCAATGTTTTAACAGCCAGAATCTCTTATTTTAAATCTCCTGACGAAGTAGGAAGAGTTATTTTTGGGGCTGCATATAGTTTCTAAAAAAAGGCACTAAGGTTCTAAGATGCTAAGGTGCTAAGTTTTTTCCTAGATCCCAATCAAAAAACAGCCTCGAATTCACGAATTAATTATGATTAAAATTCGTGAATTCGAGGCTGACTTTTTAAATACAATTCGTTGAGATGTATCTCAGAAATTCAAATTATTTTAGTTTAAATTCATAAACATTACCTCCTGTCTTGTTCGCTTTTTCATCGGCAATAAGCAAAGTATTGTTGTCTTTAAAAACAACGGCCTCTTTTTGAGAAAAATGATTGAGTTCAATTTCAGTCTGAGTTCCTTTATGAAATAAATCTCCCTTAAAATCTTTAAATAAGACAATCTTATCATGACTTAACAAAGCCACTTTTTTTCCGTCAGGGCTAATCGTTGCACTGGTTAGTACACAATGATTATAGTTATCACAGGTTTTAAACTCCCCTATTTTAACCGCTTTTTGAGTTCCTTTTGCATTTTTTATTTTATAGATAAAAGCAGTTCCGTCAAAACCTTTGCTTCTATTTTTGGTAAAAAGATAAAAGTAACCGTCGTGTTCAAAAAAACCTTCAACATCATAAAACATTTCTTTTTTCTTTGGAGGAAATTCAGTTTGTTCTGGATAAGAGAACGAAATTTTATATTCGGCAGAAGCCACATCTTTATCCAATTGAGTTTTATCTACTTTATAAATGCATAAATCTTTACGTTCGTTATCGTTATTTCCAAAATCACCAATATAAAGATTCCCCTTTTTATCTTTTGTTATGTCTTCCCAATCCACATTTACGGCATTTGAAATCGTAATCGTTTTTGCTAATTTCCCTTCGGCATTTAATGCATAAACTACATTTTTGTTTCCGCTGTCTTCTAAAGTATAAAGTAAATTTGTCTCAGGAAAATAAGTTATTCCTGAAACTTCTTTTAACTTTTTTGGAAGTGAATAAAGCGTTTTTAAATCACTATTTGTTTGTTGCTGACACGCTAATAAAACAATAGAAGCGGCTACTAAAAAAGATTTTTTCATAAGATTGAGTTTTTTTTTGACCCATATAAGTAATATAAGAAAATTTAAGTTTTGCTTTGTGAATATAGCTTGAATTGATTTTTTAAAATCATATAGAGAAATTCAAATTTTGCCTTTATGAACTTATATAACTTATATGGTTTATCCTTTTAAACTAAGTTTGTGTTTTTAAAATTACGCGTAATAAATTCGAATGCTGCATGCATAATATGCCCCATCGATTTAGCATTTTTAAATTTCATATCGTTTGTATATCGATACAATTCCATTTTCAATTGATTCAAATGTTCTTCGGTCGAAATGGTATCGTGACACATTATATTCAGCAATTTATGTATTCTCGTTTCGGCTGAATGTATACGCTTTGCTAGAATCGCTCTTTCTTCATCTTTATACTGAATAATGGATCGATCTTCTAATTTCTCTTTTATGAGCTGCATCATTGGATAATTTTCTTTAAAAAACTGCGGACGATACACTTTAAAATTTCCTTCGTAACACTGCTGATCAAAATCGATTGGACGAATTTTATAAACTACTTGATCAAAATCGTGAATGGGCACAATTACATAATTATAAGCACGCATATCGCCTAAAAGCCTAATCATACAACGTTCATTAAACTTTACAAACTCCTTTGCAATCTGAGATTTTTCGGTTTCAGTACAATTGTGCAATAAAGTATCCATAAAAACATCGCCCGGAATACCTATAATATGCTCTTCGATTAAAGTGTCTTTATAAACCAAAAAGTTAATTTTATCAGGCGAAAGAATATCTTCCAATTCAAGTCCGTAAATCCTAGAAGCATCTGCTTTTTTGATATAAAAATGAACATAATTGTCATTCAAAATATTACGAACTTTAATTCGAAACGGTTTTGAGTTTCCAAAAGTACAATAGTCAATTGCATCAATATTTAAAAACTGAATGATATCACTATTTCCATCAGAATGTAAAAGCGAATAAATTTTCTTCAGATTCAAATCGATTTCATTTCTTTCGAACTCGCTGTAATAAACCCGAATCCACAAAGTATCCGTTTCATTTTTATCATATACATTGACCGAGCCCGAAAAACGCAATAAGTCATCATAGAACACAGATACTTTCGAAATTCGTTCGTATCGTTCTAAATAACTTAATAATGGACGTGTTAAAGGGTAAGTAGGTTTCTTTAGCACCATTAATGGTTCGCTCATTTTGAATATCTTTATTACAAATTTACACGAATAAGATGATAAAAATAAATTTGGCGTAACAATATCCCACTTGCTTCGTCTTACTAAAAAACTAAAACCACAATTAACTTGGAAACCATATTAACTATCGAGAATCTCAGCAAAAGGTACGGACGCATTAATGCGCTTCAAAATGTATCTTTTAGCATTAAAAAAGGACATGTTTACGGAATTTTAGGTCCAAACGGAAGCGGAAAATCAACCACTTTAGGAATCGTTTTGAATGTTGTAAATAAAACTTCCGGCGATTACAAATGGTTTGACGGTAAAGTGCAAACGCACGAAGCTTTAAAAAAGGTTGGCGCTATTATAGAACGTCCCAACTTTTACCCGTACATGACTGCTGAAGAAAACCTGAAACTGGTTTGCAAAATAAAAAGCATTGATTATTCTAAAATAAATGAAAAACTGACTCTTGTAGGTTTAACCGAAAGAAAAGACAGCAAATTCAGTACTTTTTCTTTAGGAATGAAACAACGTCTTGCAATTGCATCGGCACTATTAAATGATCCAGAAATTCTAATTTTAGATGAACCTACAAATGGTTTAGATCCACAGGGAATTCATCAAATTAGAGATATTATTAAAGAAATTGCATCGCACGGAACAACCATTTTATTGGCTTCGCATTTACTAGACGAAGTCGAAAAAGTTTGCTCGCACGTTGTTGTTCTTCGCAAAGGCGAAATTTTATATTCAGGATCAGTTGATGGCATGTCTGCTAATGAAAGTTTCTTCGAATTACAGGCAAATGATAATTTAGCTTTAAAATCAGTTCTAACAGAGCATCCAGCTGTAGATAAAATCAAAGAATCAGATGGAAAAATTTTGGTAAATCTGAAATCCGATTTATCAGCTTCTGAACTGAATTTGTATTTGTTCTCTAAAAATATTGCTTTGAGCCATTTGGTAAAACGCAAAAATAGTTTAGAAGCACAATTTTTAGAACTAACTCAAAAAGCCACCATCAAAAATAACTAAGCCATGAACAGACTTGTCTCTATAGAATTACAGAAAATTTGGAAAAATAAAGCCAGCAAGATTCTTACTTTAACTTATTTTATCCTTCTTTCATTTATTGCATTAATTGCATCTATAAAATTTGATCTAGGTGTTTTTAAATTTCATTTGGCCGAAATGGGAATCTTTAACTTTCCTTTTATCTGGCATTTTAACACCTATATCGCAGCATGGCTGAAATTTTTTCTTGCTATTGTAATTGTTTCAATGATGGCAAATGAATACAGCTACGGCACATTAAAACAAAATTTAATTGATGGTTTAAGCAAAAAAGAGTTTATTCTATCTAAGTTTCTTACGGTTGTGCTTTTTGCATTATGCTCTACCATTTTTGTTTTTGTAATGAGTTTACTGCTTGGATTAAGCTTTTCATCGTACACTGAATTTGATGTCATTTTCATGGATTTAGATTATTTGCTTGCCTTTTTTGTAAAATTGGTTGGTTTCTTTTCTTTCTGTTTGTTTTTAGGAATCTTGGTAAAACGATCTGCATTTGCTTTGGGATTTTTATTAGTTTGGAGTATCCTTGAAGGTATTGCAAAAGGTCTATTAGTTTTCAAAATATTTCCTGAAAGCACGACTGGATATACTATAATGAAGTTTTTTCCACTGGAAGCAATGTCAAACTTAATTATAGAACCCTTTTCAAGACTTTCAGTTATTAAAAATATCGGAGCGCAAATGGGCGTAAATGATGTCAAAGATTACAGTGTAAGTTATACTTCGATATTGATTGTTTTAATCTGGACTTTTTTGTTTATTTACTTTTCTTACAAACTATTAAAAAATCGAGATTTATAGTATATTTGTTATACTATGATTCCAGCAAAACGTTTTTTATTTATTCTATTTTTATGCTGTTTATCCGCAAAGATGAATGCGCAGGTTATAACTATTGACGATACAAAAACACCAACACAGTTAATTGAAGATATTTTAGTTAATAGTTCATGTGCCAATGCCTCAAATTCAACAGGTCGCGGCGATAATTTTAGACCTGGAAAACAGAGTTTCGCTTATTTTAATAGTAACGGAAGTAGTTTTCCTTTTAGAGAAGGAATCGTTTTGGCAACTTCAACAGCTCAAAGTGCAATCGGCCCCTTTGTTAGTAACCCAAATGACGGTTCTGATGATAGTATTTCATGGGGTCGTGACACCGATCTGGATCAAACACTTGGTATTAATTCAATAAATACAACGGTGCTGGAATTCGATTTTATTGCAAACACAAGTTCCTTGAGCTTTAATTATATTTTTGCTTCAAATGAATATCAATATGATTTTCCATGCAGATATTCTGATGGATTTGCTTTTTTAATCAAAGAAGTTGGAACTGCAGACCCTTATAAAAATTTAGCAGTAATCCCTAATACAAATACGCCTGTTTCTTCAGTAAATATTCATCCAAAAATTGATCCGGGATCAAGTGTTGGCGGCATTAGCTATCCTGGCTGTGCAGCTTCAAATGAAAGTTACTTTAACGGACGAAATACAAATACAAGTCCTATAAATTTTGCTGGACAAACTGTCGTAATGACTGCTAGCAGCACGGTAACTGCAGGAAAAAAATATCATGTAAAACTTGTAATCGGCGATGCTGACGTTAGATACCAAACTTCAGCAATTTTTCTTGAAGCAGGAAGTTTTGCTTCTAAAATTGTTCTTGGAGAAGATCGAACAATTGCAAATAACAATCCTGCCTGTTTTGGAGAAAGAATTACTTTAGACAGTAAACTATCAGCTGCAGATTATACTTTTAAATGGTATAAAAAAGACGATCCTTCTATTACATTAAGTACAAATCCAACTTATGAAGTTACAGACGCAGGAAATTATGTAGTTGAAGCCACCGTAATAAGTACAACGTGCATATTATCAGGAGAAATAAAAATAGACTATGCTTTAGAAATACAGTCAACAGATACCTCTCTACTACAATGTGATGATAATACAGATGGCATTTCTATTTTTGATTTAAACAAAGTAAACAATATCGTAAAAAATAATGTTGCTTCGATTTTAAATGAAGGCTTTTATGAAACACTGACTGATGCTCAGAACAAAACAAATAGAATTGCATCTCCAAACCGATATATTAATAATGCACCTAATCAAATTGTTTACGCTCGTCTTGAAAATCAATTTGGATGCTTTAAAATTGCTCAAGTAACTTTAGAAATTGCAAATACATCTATTACTGACCCAAATCCGATAAGTACTTGTGACCAAGATCAAATTCAAGACGGATTGTATCAATTTGATTTGGATAGAGATGTTACACAACAGCTTGGTCTTGCAACTGGATTAACTGTTAATTACTATGCAACCGCAAATGATGCTGTAACAGAAACAAATCAGTTACCAAATATTTTTAGAAACACAACTGCATTCAATCAAACTATTTATGGCAGAGTTGTAAACGGACCAGATTGCTACGACATTATTCCAGTTCCTCTTGTGATAAACACATTTGACCCGCCAAATTTTGAAAATGAATCTGTTTTTGTATGTAAAAATAGTGATGTAACGCTAACTGTAGATTCTGGTTTTAACAGTTATTCTTGGAATACTGCACCGGGAAATACCACAAATTCATTAACTGTTACTGCACCGGGAGATTACGCTGTAACTGTAACAAATGCAAATGGCTGTAAAAAAACTAAAACCTTCAAAGTTATTTTATCAGAACCTGCAACATTGACAGGGTCGACTGTAAAAGATTTTTCAGGAAACGATAATTCAGTTTTGTTAGAATATACTGGAGTTGGAGACTACGAATTTTCATTAGACGGTGTTACGTTTCAAGATGATCCGTTATTTACCAGAGTAGCTGCCGGCACTTATAATGCTATTGCCAGAGACAAAAATGGCTGCGGATTATCAAATAACATTACTATATATGTACTTGATTATCCAAGATTTTTCACACCAAACGGAGACGGTTATAATGATTTATGGTTTATCAATGACATCGAACATCTTCCAAATTTTAAAATTTATGTTTTTGATCGCTACGGAAAATTACTGAAAGAAATGAATCAAAACAGCATTGGCTGGAATGGTATTTTTAATGGTCAGCAGCTTCCCTCTGATGATTATTGGTTTACTTTGACCTTTGTAAATGGTAAAAGCGTAAAAGGCCATTTTAGTTTAAAAAGATAAAACATTTAAATCTAACACCTAAATTTTAAATTCAAATTACATAAAATTCGAATTTAAACCATAAAGAAAAATCCCAAACTCCATACTGGAATTTGGGATTTTTTATATTGAAATTTAAAATTATTAAACTTTAAATCTTTTTCTATCAGTTTCAGTCAAATAGATTTTTCTTAGACGAATAGATTTTGGTGTAACCTCTACATACTCATCTTTTTGAATGTACTCTAAAGCTTCTTCAAGAGAGAAAATAATTGGAGGGATAATTCTAGCTTTTTCATCAGCTCCAGATGAACGAACGTTAGATTGTTTTTTCTCTTTAGTTACATTCACACACATATCATCACTACGAGAGTTTTCTCCAATTACCTGACCTTCGTAAATTTCAGCATTTGGTTCAACAAAAAACTTACCACGATCTTGTAATTTATCGATAGAATAAGGAATAGCTTTTCCTTTTTCCATAGAAATTAATGAACCTTTGTTACGTCCAGAAATTTCTCCTTTGTAAGGCTCATATCCAATGAAACGGTGTGACATAATAGCTTCACCAGCCGTAGCAGTAAGCAATTGATTTCTTAAACCAATAATTCCACGTGAAGGAATATTAAATTTAATGATCATACGCTCACCTTTAGTCTCCATACTTAACATTTCACCTTTACGAACTGTTACGAATTCAACTGCTCTACCTGAAAGGTTTTCTGGTAAATCGATTGTTAATTCTTCAATTGGCTCACATTTTTTACCATCGATTTCTTTGATGATAACTTGCGGTTGACCAATTTGTAACTCATAACCTTCTCTTCTCATTGTTTCAATAAGAACAGATAAGTGAAGTACACCACGACCAAAAACCATAAATTTATCTGCAGAATCAGTTTCACCTAACTTCATTGCTAAGTTTTTCTCTAATTCTTTTGTCAATCTTTCTCTAATATGACGAGAAGTTACAAATTTACCTTCTTTACCAAAGAAAGGTGAATCATTAATTGTAAACAACATACTCATTGTAGGCTCATCAATAGCAATAGAAGCTAAACCTTCAGGGTTTTCGTTATCAGCAATAGTATCACCAATTTCAAAACCATCAATACCAACTACGGCACAAATATCACCAGCAATTACTTCTGCTACTTTTTTACGTCCAAGACCTTCAAAAGTATGTAATTCTTTGATTCTTGATTTTGTAATAGTACCATCTCTCTTTACTAAAGAGATTGCCATACCTTCTTTCAAAATACCTCTCTCTAAACGACCAATTGCGATACGCCCAGTAAAAGCAGAGAAATCTAAAGATGTAATTAACATTTGCGGAGTACCTTCAGAAACTTTAGGAGCTGGTACATTAGCAATAACCATGTCTAATAAAGGCTCAATGTTTTCTGTTTGGTTTTTCCAATCGTCAGACATCCAGTTGTTTTTAGCAGAACCATAAACAGTTGGAAAATCTAACTGCTCTTCTGTAGCACCTAATTCAAACATTAAGTCAAAAACTTTTTCATGAACTTCTTCAGGAGTACAGTTTTCTTTATCAACTTTGTTGATAACTACACAAGGCTTCAAACCTAAATCAATAGCTTTTTGTAATACAAAACGAGTTTGCGGCATAGGACCTTCAAAGGCATCCACTAATAAACATACACCATCGGCCATGTTCAATACACGTTCTACTTCACCTCCAAAATCCGCGTGGCCAGGAGTATCGATAATGTTGATTTTTGTTCCTTTGTATTGAACAGAAACGTTTTTAGAAGTAATAGTAATACCTCTCTCACGCTCTAAATCGTTATTATCAAGAATTAAATCACCTGTGTTTTCGTTGTCACGAAATAATTGACAGTGATACATAATTTTATCAACCAAAGTGGTCTTACCGTGATCGACGTGGGCAATAATTGCAATATTTCTAATAGATTCCATTTGTGTTTTTTAATGGGTGCAAAAGTACACTTTATTTTCTAAAAAAAAACGTTTCTGTGATAGTTTGCGTATATACAAGTAATTAGTTCATTAAATCAATGTTAAATTAGGCATCAAAATGAACTTTACTTATTGTTTAGTTATGGTTAATTTAACTATATTTGAGTAATGAAAAGTAAAACTCTCCTAATTACTCTTGTTTACGTTATCATATCACTAATTATGGCAACAGTGTGCCATAATCTACTCATTAAATACTTTTTTCAGTCAAAATATTCTTATTTATTTTATTTAAAGGACATTTTTCTTATCCTGACTACAGGACTTATTTTCAAATACATACTCACAAAAAATAAAAATAGAAATATTTCTATTTTTAAGAAACTAAAAAAAACAAACGAAGAAATAAAAGAATCCAACGAAAAATATGACATCGTTGCAAAAGCAACAAGTGATACTATTTGGGATTGGAAAATACAAGAAGACCGAATAAATTGGAACAAAGGAATTGAGAGCGTTTTTGGATACAACCCTGAAGAAGTTGGAAAAACTTCAAAGTGGTGGTTTGACAAAATTCATCCAGAAGATAGTATTAGAATGTCTATTAAACTGTACTCTTTTATTGAGCAAAAAACAGAAAAATGGCAGGATCAATACCGTTTTAGATGTGCGGATGGAAGTTACAAATATGTTTTAGACAGAGGTTTTTTACTAAAAGATGAAAACGGAAGAGCCATCAGAATGATTGGTGCAATTCAAGATATTACCAAACAAAAAGAAGAAGAACAACGATTAAAACTACTAGAAACCGTAATCACACAATCTAAAGATTCAATTTTAATTACCGAAGCCAATTCTGTCGATCGTAAAATACCAAAAATAGTTTATGTTAACCCAGCTTTTTCTCAAATGTCTGGCTATGGATCAAATGAAATAATCGGAAAATCTCCAAATATCTTCAAAGGACCAAAATCAGACTCAGATGAACTAAAAAAACTCTTAAGAGCCATCAAAAATGAAGAAGAATGCTTGATAGAAACAATTAGTTACACTAAGAAAAAAGAAGAATACTGGGTACGCTTCTCTATGATTCCTATTTTTAATAACGAAGGTTTGATATCACATTGGATTTCTATTCAAAGGGATATTACTGACGAAAAGACACTGGAAACTGAAAAAGAGCATTTAATTCGTGAACTAACACAAAACAATAAGGACTTAAAACAATTCTCATACATCACATCACATAATTTACGAGCTCCATTATCTAACTTAATTGGACTTTTAAATCTTATTGAAGATATTCCTATCGAGAATACTGAACTGCAAGAGATTTTAGGAGGTTTTACAAAATCAACTCATTTATTAAATGAAACAATTAATGATTTAGTAAAAGTCATAATTATAAAAGACAATCCTTCTATGCAAAAAGAAGAAGTTTCGTTAAAAGAAGTTTTTGAAAATGTTTTCAGCCAGCTTTCTTTTCAAATTGAACTACATAAACCAATTATTAAATTAAAATTCGAAAAAGTCCCTTTATTAAATACAAACAAGGCTTACATTGAAAGCATTTTACTCAACCTGCTTACAAACTCAATAAAATACAAGTCCGAAAACCGTAAATTAAAAATATCGATAACCGCCGAACAAATTGACCAACAAGTTACATTAACCTTTAAAGACAACGGAATTGGAATAGATCTAGACCGAAATCGCGATAAGGTTTTCGGCCTTTATCAGAGATTCCACAATTATCCAGACAGCAAAGGACTAGGTTTATATCTTGTAAAATCTCAAGTAGAAACCATGGGCGGAACGATTAGTATTGAGAGCGAAGTCAACAAAGGCACAACATTTACGATAACATTTAAAAACTAAACACCATGCTTGAGCAAATTTTATGCATTGACGACGACCCAATTACATTAATGCTATGCAAAAAAGTAATTTCAAGATCATCATTTTCACATGAAATTATCACTGCTCAAAATGGTGAAGAAGCACTACTCCATTTCAACACCTTAAAATACACCAATAATAAAAATAAGGTAAACAAAAAACCAGAGCTGATTTTTTTAGATTTAAACATGCCCGTTATGAGTGGATGGGAATTTCTAGATCATTTTATTTCACCTGACTACAAAGAGTTCAACAGTGCAAAAGTCATTGTATTATCTTCTACAATTGATCCTGACGATTTAGCCAAAGCAAAAAAATACCCTATAATAATAGATTTTCTTTCAAAACCAATTACGCTGGCCATGTTAGAATATCTCAAAAAGAAAATAGACATCGATTAAAAACCAGATATTACTAACTCCTAAAATCGAACAAAAGATACAATTAGAGAATATTAAACTCAAAACTCTCCTAAAACTGAATTTAAGATTTTCATTTTTAAACAACAAAAAAGTCCTCTAAAAGAGGACTTTTTAATATTTAGGAAATTGTAATTAATTACAATTTAGCAACATGTTTCGTTAATTTAGACTTCAAGTTAGAAGCTTTATTATCATGAATGATGTTCTTTTTAGCTAATTTATCAATCATAGAAATTACAGTTGATAATTTTGCAGTAGCATCAGATTTATCAGTAGCTAATCTTAATGCTTTAATAGCGTTACGAGTAGTTTTGTGTTGATATCTGTTAAGAACTCTTCTTTTTTCGTTACTTCTGATTCTTTTTAATGCTGACTTATGATTTGCCATTTTGTTTTAATTTTTAGATGTAATAATTATTATAAGTACTAGTTAAAAAAGAAAAACCTCCCACAATTGCAAAACAATCACTTTGGTTTTAACTAATAAAACAAAAACCGAGACACCAATTTTTATTTTACAAAACTTATTCACAACTAATTTTTGTAGTCTGTAAGGGAATCGAACCCCTGTTACCAGGACGAAAGCCTGGAGTCCTAACCCCTAGACGAACAGACCAATTTTCCTCTAAGTTTTCTTCAATTTATATAAAATTGAATTTGTAGTCCGTGGGGGAATCGAACCCCCCTTACCAGGATGAAAACCTGGCGTCCTAACCGATAGACGAACGGACCATTACATCAAGTTAAATAACTTATTCGCAGAAAAAAAAGTAGTCCGTGGGGGAATCGAACCCCCCTTACCAGGATGAAAACCTGGCGTCCTAACCGATAGACGAACGGACCATGTATTTCTCTAATGCGGATGCAAAGATACATCTATTTTTTAGCTGTACAATAGCTGATGCAAAATTTTTTATTTTTTTTTAATATGCCTTAGCAAAAAGCACTCTTTTTGAAGATGGATTCCCAGTAAACACACAGGATCCAGCCTCTTCAACAGCATCTAAAGGAATGCATCGAATCGTTGCTTTTGTCAAATCTTTTATCTTCTCTTCAGTCGCAGCAGTACCATCCCAATGAGCAGAGATAAACCCTCCTTTTCCTTCTAAGACTTCTTTAAATTCCTCAAAACTATTTACTTCCGTAATATGCGTATTACGATACCCTAATGCCTTGTTAAATAAATCCGTTTGAATCTGCTCTAATAAATCATTTACATAATTTACGATTCCCTCAGCAGAAACAACCTCTTTTGTCAAAGTATCACGTCTGGCAACTTCAAATGTTCCGTTTTCTAAATCTTTTGGACCAACTGCAATTCTAACAGGAACACCTTTCAACTCCCACTCCGCAAATTTAAATCCAGGTTTTTGAGTTGTTCTATCATCATATTTCACAGAAATCTTAAGCTTTCTCAATTTAGCAGTTAATTCATTAACAGCTGTTGTAATTTGAGCCAATTGCTCATCTGTTTTATGAATTGGAACAATCACTACTTGTATTGGCGCTAAATTAGGAGGAAGCACTAATCCTTGATCATCTGAATGCGTCATAACCAAAGCCCCCATCAAACGAGTAGAAACACCCCAAGAAGTTCCCCACACGTGTTCTTGCTTTCCTTCGGCATTTGCAAACTTCACATCAAATGCTTTTGCAAAATTCTGCCCCAAAAAGTGAGACGTTCCTGCTTGCAAAGCTTTTCCATCCTGCATTAATGCTTCAATACAATAAGTTTCATCAGCACCTGCAAAACGCTCTGTTTCGGTTTTAAAACCTTTTACAACTGGAATTGCCATGAAGTTTTCAGCAAAATCAGCATAAACGTTCATCATTTTCTCAGATTCTTCCAAAGCTTCTTCTTTAGTTGCATGAGCCGTATGCCCTTCCTGCCACAAAAACTCTGCGGTCCTTAAAAACAAACGCGTACGCATTTCCCAGCGAACAACATTTGCCCACTGATTAATTAGCAATGGCAAATCTCTATAAGACTGTACCCACCCTTTATATGTAGACCAAATAATTGCCTCGCTTGTTGGACGAACAATAAGTTCTTCTTCTAGTTTAGCATTTGGATCAACCATTAATTTCCCCGGCTTATCAGGATCATTCTTTAATCTATAGTGCGTAACAATAGCACATTCTTTTGCAAATCCTTCTGCATTTTTTTCCTCAGCCTCAAACATGCTTTTTGGAACAAATAAAGGAAAATAAGCATTTTGATGTCCTGTTTCTTTAAACATTCGATCTAACTCAGCCTGCATTTTTTCCCAAATCGCATAACCATATGGCTTAATTACCATACAGCCTCTAACTCCTGAATTTTCAGCTAGATCCGCTTTCACAACCAGCTCGTTATACCATTTCGAATAATCTTCTGATCTTGTAGTGAGGTTCTTACTCATATTATATAGTTTGGCACAAATTTTGTTTTAATTATTTTAACTAAATAGTTTGACAAAACTAACTATTTTTGTAATGTGCAACAATAAAAAACACCACAGATATGAAAACTTATATTACTCTACGTCAAAACTCAAGTCATTTTTACTTAATTGGACTATTGAGTTTTCTGCTTGCTTCGTGTGGTTCTTACCAAAACACATCTTATAATGATAATGACGGAGTCTATGGTAATTCAACCACTAGATACGTTCAAACAAACACATCTAACACAAACAATCAATATAAAGATTATTTCAGATCTCTTCAAGACGACAACCAGCCTACGGAAATTTTTACAGATGTAGACAGCTACGGCAACTACTCTCAAAATGACAGTACACAAGTTGCATCAAACGCTTATCCAGCATGGGGAAGCAGTCCATCTGAAGTTTCTATAAATGTATATTCTGACCCAACATGGTCACTTGGATTTGGTTTTGGTTTCGGATATCCATACTACGGATGGGGCTACGGCGGATACTGGGGATACCCTGGTTATGCTTGGGGATATCCTGGATACTGGGGACCTGGATGGGGCTATCCTGGATATTGGGGACCACGTTATTATGGAAACTACTCTTACAATTACGGAAGAAGAGGTTCTGCAGCATACTACGGAAGCGGTAGAAACTACAGCTCAAACAGAAACTTTGCTTCTGGAAGAAACTACTCTTCAAACAGAAATTATACTGACAGAAGTTTCAACAACCGAAGCTATAACAACAGAAGCTATACAACAGATAGAAACTACACGAACAGAACAAACAGCTATTCTGACTACAGAAGAAGTTCTAATGCAAACGGCAGAAACTACACAACAAGCCCAACATTTACAAACAGAAGAAGCACAACACAAGGACAAAGTAACAGCTACGATTATTCAAATAGAAGATCAAGCTCTACAACTAATAGAAGCTACAACAATACCAATAGCAGCCCGTCTAGAACTTACTCTCCTAGCCCATCACGTTCAATGAACAGCGGCGGAGGAAGCATGAGATCGTCTGGCGGCGGTGGCGGTGGCGGAAGATCTTACGGTGGAGGCGGAGGAGGAAGAAGATAACCTTCCCCTCCCTTTTACCAATCTAAAATCACACAAAAACATACCAAAATGAAAAAAATACTCTTCCTATTAATTACAGGACTAACTGTCAGCATCTCACATTCTCAGGAAGTTTCTGATGCTTTACGCTTTTCGCAAGACAACTTAACAGGAACGGCGAGATTTAGAGCAATGAGCGGAGCATTTGGAGCTTTAGGCGGGGATTTATCCTCAATTAGCGTAAATCCTGCAGGATCTGCAATTTTCATAAACAATCAGATGGGTGTAACTTTTAGCAATCAGAATATTAAAAATAATTCTAATTACTTTGGAACCCAAACTTCCGATAAAGACAATTCATTTATCCTAAATCAAGTGGGCGCCATCTTTGTTTTTAATGACAGGAATCCAAACAACAATTGGAAAAAAATTGCGATTGGAGCAACCTACGAAAACACCAACAACTTCAACAACAATGTTTTCTCAGCTGGAACAAATCCAACTAATTCTATAGACAACTACTTCCTTACTTATGCAAACGGAATTCCATTAGGAGACATTACTGGAATACCTTATAAAAATCAATTTTACGATGAGCAGCAAGCTTATTTTGGATATTATGGTTTTGTCATAAACCCAGTAAATCCATTAGACAAAAACAATACTCAATACACTTCTAACGTTCCTGCAGGCGGAAATTACTATCACGAAAACGAAATTTACGCGAGAGGATACAACAGTAAATTAAGCTTTAATATTTCAACTTCTTATAAAGATCGTATTTATTTTGGAGCAAATTTAAACGCTCACATTACTGATTACAGAAGATCAAGCAGTTTCTATGAAGACAATTCAAACCCATTAGAACCTACTGAAACCATTTCTAATTTACGTTTTAACAACGAACTTTATACTTATGGAAACGGATTTTCGTTCCAGCTTGGTGCAATTGCCAAAGTAACAGACTCTTTCAGACTTGGATTAGCTTACGAATCAAACACTTGGTACGAACTTTATGATGAAGTTTCTCAAAGTCTTCATACAACCACACAAGCCGCAAATGGACCTGAGAAATTTGCAGACATAAACCCTAACGTTATTAATGTTTACGAGTCGTACACTTTGCAAACTCCCGGAAAAACAACTTTTAGCGCAGCGTATATATTTGGAAAATCAGGTTTAATCAGTGTTGATTATGCTATTAAAGATTATGGAAACACTAAATACAAACCTACTAACGATCCAGGTTTTAGAGGTGTAAACAATGACATCAGCAATCAGCTGACTAATAATGGAGAACTAAGAATTGGAGCAGAATACAAAATAAACCAATTGAGCTTAAGAGGCGGATACAGATACGAAGGAAGCCCTTATAAAAACAAAACTACAATTGGAGAACTAAACAGTTACTCTGGAGGATTAGGTTATAATTTTGGAGGTACAAAATTAGACTTAGCTTATTCTTATGCTGAAAGAAAATCAAACCAAGGTTTCTTTAGCAAAGGTTTTACGGACGGCGCCAATATCACATCAAAACTCAACAATGTTACTTTGACTTTATTATTTGAATTGTAATTTGAAAACAAACTAAATAACAAAACTTCCGTCAAGTTCCTGCTTGACGGATTTTTTTTATCCCCAACAAAAAAAGCCTGTCTCGAGGCAAAAAAAACGCAGCGCACAACACAATTTACGTCACAAAAAACACCTAAATAGAATCGAAACAAGCGCTGTTTGAATAAAAAAGTGTAATTTTGCACTCCAATTTATAAAAGTATGAGAACCAAGTCTTTAAAAAAGAACAAAATTAACGTAATCACTCTTGGGTGTTCAAAAAATGTATATGATAGTGAAGTCCTTATGGGACAACTTCGTGCAAATGGTAAAGAAGTTACTCATGAAGCCACTAAGGATGAAGGAAACATTATTGTAATCAACACTTGCGGGTTTATTGATAATGCAAAAGCAGAATCGGTTAATATGATTTTGGAATATGCTGACAAAAAAGACAAAGGTTTAGTTGATAAAGTTTTTGTAACTGGATGTTTATCTGAACGCTATAGACCAGACTTAGAAAAAGAAATCCCAAATGTAGATCAATACTTTGGTACAACAGAATTACCGCAGCTGTTAAAAGCTTTAGGCGCCGATTATAAACATGAATTATTAGGGGAAAGATTAACGACAACTCCTAAAAATTACGCTTATTTAAAAATTGCCGAAGGCTGCGACAGACCTTGCAGTTTTTGCGCAATTCCGTTGATGCGTGGATCACATATTTCACAACCAATTGAAAAATTAGTTAAAGAAGCACAAGGTTTAGCAAAAAACGGCGTTAAAGAATTAATACTAATTGCTCAAGACTTAACATACTACGGTTTAGACCTTTACAAAAAGAGAAATCTTGCCGAATTATTAGAAGAATTAGCAAAAGTTGAAGGCATTGAATGGATTCGTCTGCATTATGCTTATCCTACTGGTTTCCCGATGGATGTTTTGGAATTAATGAAACGCGAACCTAAAATTTGTAACTACATTGATATTCCATTACAGCATATTTCAGATTCTATTTTAAAATCAATGCGTCGTGGTACAACACAAGCTAAAACAACACAATTATTAAAAGATTTCCGCGCTGCAGTTCCTGGAATGGCAATCAGAACCACTTTAATTGTTGGATATCCAGGTGAAACTCAGGAAGATTTTGAAATTTTGAAAGATTTTGTTCAGGAAATGAAATTTGACAGAATGGGATGTTTTGCTTATTCTCATGAAGAAAACACACATGCTTACTTACTTGAAGATGATGTTCCAGATGATGTAAAACAAGCAAGAGCCAATGAAATTATGGAATTACAGTCGCAAATTTCATGGGATTTAAATCAAGAAAAAGTAGGACAAGTTTACAAATGCATTATCGACAGAAAAGAAGGCGCACATTTTGTAGGAAGAACAGAATTTGACAGCCCTGATGTTGACAATGAAGTTTTAATAGACGCTTCTAAACATTATGTAAAAACAGGAGAATTTGTTAACATACGCATAATTGAAGCTACAGAATTTGATTTATACGGAGAACCTGCTTAAATTTACCTAAATAATTATCAATTTTAGATAAAAACTTTTTATATGAAAGCTACACAATCTTTATTTCTTTTGGTTTTCACCATATTCTGCTTCAATTCTGTTTCAGCTCAATACGGAAATGGTTATGGAAATGGCTATGGAAATGGTTACGGAAACGGTTATGGAAATGGTTACGGACGAGGCGGCGGAATGGGCATGGACAGAAGCATGATGCAAGGACCACAAAGCACCCCAAGCAAACCTAAAGAAGTTCCTGTAGAAGAAACTGCCGCACTAATTGTTGAACAAATGAAACCAGCTGTTAACTTAGATGAATTGCAGGTAATTGCAATAACAAATGTTTTGGCCGACAGTATGAGAGAACAAGGCATTCTTTTAAAAAATGAAAGCAGCAGTCAAGAAGTAAAAATTGAACAAATAAAAGCTCTAAGAGAAAGTACAAATAAAAAAATAGGTGCTTTTTTAAATCCTGATCAAGTTACAAAGTATACGACTTTCATGGAAAACTTTAAAGAAATCAAAAAACCTTCTAAATCAAAAAAGAAAAAAGATTCAAAAGATAACAAAGAAAAAGAAGAAGACAAACCTGTAGAAAAAGCGCAAGAATAATTGCTCAAACTTCACGATAAAATGTAACTAACCATGGCAAAAAAACATTTTTGTTATCTATTTTTAGCAATTATAATTACTTCTTGCTCAACAAATCCTTACAAGAATACCGAAAAAGCTTATGATCAACAGCTTAAAACCCTGGAAAATCAGATTACAAGCAAAGAACCACAATCAATTCCGCCAATAACTCCAGTAATCATTGATACTTCTTATGCTGCTCAATTAGGCATTATTAAAGATACTTTATCAAAAACAGGATCTACTGCTTTACAAAATGGAATAAATACAGAATGGGTTGGTACAGTAAACTTTAACTTAAGAAAACCAAGCTTTATTATCATTCATCACACTGCTCAAGATTCACTTCAGCAAACGATTAATACTTTTACTAAAGTTAAAACGCAAGTCAGCGCGCACTATATCATTTCTGAAAATGGAAAAGTAGTTCAAATGCTAAACGATTATCTAAGAGCTTGGCACGCAGGAAATGCTACTTGGGGAAAAAATACTGATTTGAATTCTACTTCAATTGGTATTGAACTTGACAACAATGGATTCAAGCCTTTTACTGAAGCTCAAATCAGCAGCTTAGTAGCACTTTTAACCAAGCTTAAAAAAGATTACAATATTCCAACACAAAACATATTAGGACATGCTGATATTGCTCCTGGTAGAAAACAAGACCCAAGTGCTTTGTTTCCTTGGAAAACTTTAGCCGAAAAAGGTTTTGGAATTTGGCCTGATGTTGTATTAGAAGAAGCTCCTTTTGACTTTAAAATAGAACCTGCACTTAGAATAATAGGATATAACACCAAAAATCTTTCGGCAGCTATTATGGCATTTAAACTGCACTACATTCAAACTGATGTGACTGCCACTTTAGACCGAAAAACAATAGACACTATTTATTCGATTTATAAAAAACAAGTTCAATAAATTGTATTCACAAAATACAAAAAGCGCATTTCTACAATTTTAGAAATGCGCTTTTTTTGTTCCTTTTAGTTTCCATAATCCGCCAGCACAAACACCAATTATCAAAACTTAAAAAACGAGTTTAAATGCAGATTAGAAATCCTCATACTATGACATTTCCTTAATTACCTATAATTAACATACTACGGCAAAAACACTAAATAAAGTGCGTAAATCTTTTTCCATTTTTTTTTTATCTGCAACAAAAGAGCAAGACATTCAAATAAAAAAGCTGCCAAAACATTAATATGTTTCGACAGCTCCAAAAAAAAAAAAAAATATCAATCTTTATCTCTAGAAAGAGTATGTTGTAGCAAGGAGAGCATAGAATGATCCGCCAGTTGGAGCAGCATCTTTATCTAAAAAAATGTCCTCTGATGCGGCATCGTATCTTATCTCTGGAATAATAGTCAGTTTTCCAACTTTATAATTTAAAGAGGCTGTATTAGCAAAAACATTTGATCCAGTTAGAGTTCCTAAACTTGGAGCAGCACTTTTTGCATCAAAATATTCCATTCTATAAGCTAAAAGTAATGATGGAGAAAATGCATAGTTTGCATAACCTACTAAAGAAAACCACTCACCATCATCTACGCTTGAAATATCATTTTTAGTTTTAGCGTACGTTGCATTAAATCCAAGTCCAAAGCTGTCGCTTATTGTTTTTGATGCAACAAAATCAAACTGTGTTTTATTCTCTAAAGAAGATGGATTACTGCTGCCTGAAGTAAAATTCAAATAAGCACTTCCAGTTTCACCAATATATCCTAATTGACCTATATATGTTTTTTGAGTAGAACCCGCATCCATAGCCGATTTAAAATCAGTAGGATTTGTTATACCAAACATTGCAGTAAACTTTCCTGAAGTATATTGTGCTTTTACACCAGTATTAAAAAATGGACCATAAGAAAAAGCATAAGACATACTATAGTTTTTATTATCGACAGCATCTAAAACTTCGTATCCAATATGAGTTCCAAAACTACCTGCTACGACTTTAAATTTATCTGTGATTTGATAAGTAAAAAACAATTGTTTTATCAAAAATTTTGCTGTTATATCTTTATCAGTTGTTTCATTATAGGAGAACTCTCCTGCTCTTTTTCCAAATCCTAAGTCTACAAAAACAGAAGCTTTTCCAAATGTATGTCCTGCCTCTATCGACGCCATTCCTAATTCAAACGAATCCTGTGAGTTGGTAAAGCTCGTTAATCCGTTCATTTGTTTCGAAAAATCATATTTATAGTAAGCATCTGCAGACCCTCCCCAAGTTGTTGCCGGCGAAGTTTTTGTTTCATCATCTTGGGCAAAAGCAAAAGAACTCGTTAACGTCGCGGCTAAAATGTAAAATACTTTTTTCATGTGTTAATTGGTTTTTAGTTATTAATTGATTTTGGTTAGTTAATCTTTTATATATCTATTTAATAGTATAAGTCATTTTTAAAACCTTGAATCCGCCTCTAAAACCTCCTCATTTTCATTAGCGAATTTATTAACTTTTGCATGAGTAGAACAATTGAAAACTACTTTTTTGGCTTTTTAAACGAAGAATTACGGATTACAAAAATTAAAACATCAATAATCATTATTTGACATTTATAAGGTTTTGTTTTTAAAAATTCAACAACTCAATTTAACAAACAAGAACACAAAAACAAGGGTAAAAACCAAAACAAACAACAGCAAAGTGTAAAAAATAACATTTTTAAACACATAAAAACAACTATACCCACTAAAAAATAGGGTATAAAAAAATATACTAAAATATCAATAAAAACATATTTTTTACAAAACAACAGAGTTTATCAAAAACAGATCGTAAAAATTCCTACAAAAATAAAAGCCCTGAATACTTTAAAAAAGGTCTCTTTTTAAACGACCAATCACCTTTTAAAAACAAAAAACCTGTCCAAAATTTGAACAGGTTTCAAAACCACAAAAAAACGATTCTATTCTTAACAGTTATACCTTATTTAAATTTCACGCACTTTTATTCCATACTCTTTGTATCTCGAAAAAACAGAAATAGCTTTAAAACGCTTAGTATTCAAAAACTTTTACAGTAACAATGGAGACACAATTAAGTATCGCAGATTATACTACTATACATATAACAAAAAACGCACTGCTATTGCAGTGCGTTTTCAACATTTATCTAAATCAAATATTCTTTTATGCTAATATCTTTTCAATGGCATTCAATTCATCGGGGGCAAACTCTAATTTTTGCAAACAATCTATATTATTGTTTAATTGCTTTACTGAGCTCGCGCCAATCAAAACAGACGTAATTCGTTTATCCTTTTGCAGCCAAGCCAGTGCCATCTGTGCCAAAGATTGATTTCTGTTTTTAGCAATTTCATTTAATTGAACCAATTTCTGAATGCGTTCTTGTGTAACCTCATCTTCCTTCAAATGCCCGTTTGGATTATGTGCTCTAGAATTTTCTGGAATTCCATTTAAATATTTGTCCGTTAAAAGTCCTTGTGCCAAAGGCGAAAATGCGATGCAGCCCACTCCTTTCTCCTCTAAAACATCCAACAAACCATCCTCTACCCAGCGTTCTAACATAGAGTATTTTGCTTGATGAATTAAACAGGGTGTCCCTAATTGCTTTAAAACATCAACCGCTGCACGAGTTTGCTCTGCCGAGTAATTACTGATTCCAACATAAAGTGCTTTCCCGCTTCTTACCGCATAATCCAGAGCCATCATTGTTTCTTCAATTGGTGTTTCGGGATCAGGGCGATGTGAATAAAAAATATCCACATAATCCACCTTCATTCTTTTTAGACTTTGATCTAAACTTGACAGCAAATATTTTCTAGATCCCCAATCGCCATAAGGCCCATCCCACATTGTATAACCTGCTTTGGTTGAAATGATAATTTCATCACGTAAATTTCCTTGAAAATTATGCCATAAAATTTTACCAAAATTTGTTTCAGCAGAACCCGGAACCGGGCCATAATTATTAGCCAAATCATAATGTGTAATTCCTTTATCAAAAGCTTCTACAGCAATACTTTCAGCATTTTCAAAATTATCTACCGACCCAAAGTTATGCCATAATCCTAAGGAAATTTCAGGCAGTAATAACCCGCTTTTTCCGCATCTGTTGTATTTCATTATCTAAAATTGAGATTAAATATTCTACCAAATAACCCTAAAAAGATTTAATAGCCTTTTTAAGTTTAACCATCGAAAGATACCTATTTTTTTTTTTCGACTCAAAAACAAACCCGACAGATTTTAAAATCTATCGGGCTTACTTTATAAAATACAAAACATCTTTTTTATATTTTAATGCATATCATGTATTCTCTTTAATTTGAAAGAAAAATAAATATAAAAAATTCCAAGAGCAATAAAAGCAAAAGCTGTCCAATATACTAATGAAAGTCCCGCAAAAACTGGGTTCCATAATAATACAAACGAAAATATAGTTCCGAGTATTCCTAAAATCAAAAGATTTCCCCAATCAGAAACTGCATAACTCTTTAAATTAAAAGCAATAACTATAGCCATTATAGAGCGAAATAGAATTACAAAACCTACATAAAGCGGAAGTAGAGTAATTGAGATCAGCGGGTTAATAACCAGCATTATTCCAACTACTAAACCTATAATCCCTGATGCTAATGTCCATCCCCAGTTATCAATTTTCTTTCTGTTTGAAAGAGCAAAAATGATTTCAAAAATCCCGCTTCCTAAAAACGAAATACTAAAAAGAAAAGCAAGAGTTAAATAAGCTGCCAACGGCGTCATAAAAGACCAAATTCCGATTCCAACAAACAGCAATCCCACTAACAACGGAATATACCAGTAATCAATAGCTTTTTTTACTTTTTTAAATAAAGAGTTTTCCATAAGTATACTTTTAAAATCGTGCCTACTCTATAAAGTTTTCAGCTTACCTTTAAAAACTAACGTTATAAAAACCGCTTCTCAACTCTTCTTATACCGCTGTCTTTCAAAGATATAAATAAAAACTTACACTTAAAGTATTATTCATTGCCAGTTTCAGCTTTATCTTGTCAGGTAAAAACACAAAACAACTTAAAGCTGCAAAAAACTTTAAAAAATCCCTTCTACTCTGTAATAAAACAAGAAGCTGGCAGATTTGCTTCATTAAACAAGTCAGATTGTATTATATTTCCCCAAGCAAATCTAACTTTGAGAGGATTATCAACTTTCTTGCACATCAAAACAACTTGACTCTTTTTAATTGATGCTTCGGCAAAATAGAAAACTCCATCAGCTCCGGCAACTTCAAATTGTCTAGAATTTTTATTCTTAAAATACAATCCTTCAGCATAGTCAAAAGAAACTTCTACTGTATTTTTTTCAATTTTAATTTCTTTGTAAAGTGGTCCGTTAACTAAATTCGAATTGATTTTATACGTCTCGGTCAAAGCCAAATTTGCCAAACGTATTCCAACTTCTTTTTTATTCTTTGGATGAATATCAGTAGTATCTGAAATGTCCGAAGTCAGAACCATTCCCGTTTTCGCGACTTCTTTTAAAATTTTTCTTTGAGAATTTCTAACTATGACATTCCAAAAATTATTTGCACCAGATTTAAAAGGAGCGATTTGAACGAAGTAAAAAGGAAATTCATCATTCCAAACTTTTCGCTAAGAAGCGATCAAAGCCGATACTGTTTTATCATACACTAAAGAACCAACATTAGATTCTCCTTGATACCAAAGCGTGCCCGCAATTTTAAATCCTGCAAAAGGATGAATCATTGCATTATAAGCACGTCCAGGCAAATGTGGATCGTATTCTTGATTATTTAATTTCTTGGCACTTTCCAACAAAACAGGGTTATTTTGCACAACTTCTTCTGGCATCCAAATCTCTGCAGGAGTTCCTCCCCAATTTGAAGAAATCAATCCGATTGGAACATTTTTTAAATCATCCTGCAGGTGTTTGGCAAAGAAATAACCAATAGCGCTAAAATTTCTCATAGTTTCTGGAGTCGATTCTACCCAATTCCCATATAAAGTATGTTGCGGAGTTACGGCTGTTAATTTTGGAACGGTATAAAAACGAATATTTGAATTTGCAGCATTCTTCGCTTCTTTTTCACCGTCATCAATTCCCCAGTCAACAGACATTTCCATATTTGATTGTCCTGTGCAAAGCCAAACTTCTCCAATCAAAATATTTTTTAAAACAACTTCGTTAAACCCATTTATTACGATTGCAAAAGGTCCGCCAGCTTCAGGTGTTTTAATGTAAAACTCCCACTTTGCCTCATTATCAGCAACAGTTTTATACTCTTGATTATCCCAACTCGAAACCAATTTGATTTCCTCATTCGGATTTGCCCAACCCCACATTTTCACTTTTGAGCTGCGCTGTAAAACCATATTATCACCAAAAAAATTTGGAAGTGTAACGTTTGCCATCATAGTATTGGAAATCAACAGAAAGAAAACAAACTTAAATATATTATTTTTTATTATGCCCCTTTTTTGCTAAACATACTTTATTTGTTAAAACACAAATGCGATTCATAAAAATTTTTAAAACAATGTATCTAAAATATCAAAAAGTAATAATAACAGATGCCATAATGCACTAAGAACGACTTTTAAAAACAGTTAATTCTTACAATTAATATGATTCATTCTTTTGATTTACAATTTTTAGAACCTATCTTTATCGATTAAATATTTTCTTCTTATAAAAAAATGAAATCATATCTCCTTACAGCTTTACTATCTTTTACTTTATTTTCTTCTTTTACTTTAAAAAAGAACGAACAACAAAGTGCTTTTTTTAATCCAAAAATACAAACCGAAATTAACCGAGATTCTATTGTCGAATATGCTAAGAAAAGCTTAGGCATACCATACAAATATGCCAGCAATGATCCCAAAAAAGGATTTGATTGTTCTGGTTTTGTAGGTTATGTTTTTAAAAACTTCGGCATGACTTTACCAAGAAGTTCTGGTGGTTACAAAAATTTAGGAAAAGGTTTAAAGCCTGAAGAATTTAAAGTTGGTGATGTTCTAGTTTTTTATGGTTACAAAAATAAAACTGTAGTGGGCCACGTTGGAATAATATGTGAAGCAAACGGAATGCAGTCTAAATTTATTCATGCTTCATCTGGAAAAGCACAAAAAGTTACCATTACCGCTTTGGATGCGGAACATTATACAAAACGTTTCTACAAGTGTATTGATGTCTTGAATAAATAATTTTTACTGCAAATTACACGAATTTATAAGCACCAATTTAGTTTTAAATCGTGTAATTCACGGATAGAACTTTTATATTTATTCTTCTGTCAGTAGTTTTATCAAACTTTCATCTCTTTGATAAATATCTTTATAAAAATTCATGTTCCCTTCTCGATCAACCCAAGCTGTAAAATAACCAATGTAAACAGGTATTTTATTTTTTAATGTGTACCAGCTTTCTTTCCCGGCATGCATGGCTTTGTCAATTCTTGCAGGTGTCCACGAGGGATCTTGTTTTAATAATTCAATTGCCAGTTCACGAGGTTTAGCCACACGCACACATCCGTGGCTGAAAGCTCTGCTTTCTCTTTCGAATAAACTTTTTGAAGGTGTATCATGCAAATAAATATTACTAGAATTTGGAAATAAAAACTTTACTAAACCTAATGAATTGTTTTTTCCTGGAAGCTGACGAACTGCACCATTATTCCATTCTAAATTTTTCTGTTTTAAATAATTTTTATTCTTAGCCATTCCTGGTTTTATCTCTTTATTGATAATACTTGTGGGAACATTCCAATACGGACTAAAAACAATATTATTCATCATTCCGCTGAAAATAACCGTTTTTGTCATCGCTTTTCCAACTACAACTGCTGATGTAAACGCAATTTTACCATCCCGAATTAAATACAATTTAAACTCTGGAATATTTACCTCTAGATATTCTTTACCTTTTTCTAATTCAGGATCAATCCAGCGGCAGCGCTCCATATTCGCAATTATCGTTTTAATTCTATCAGATACTGGCACATTCATTTCATCAATATGTTCACGTAAGATTATATTTTTGGGAGACAAACCATGATGCAATTCGTAGTTTTTAATCGAGTTCATTAAAACCGAATCACATACTGGACTTTTAGAATCCTCTTTAATATCTTTTGTAACGTAAAGTCTTTCTCTAATCTGGGCTATAACATCAGACGAATCTCCTAATTTTAGATTTTTATAACTATCATCTATTTCAATAGTTTTCCAACCGCCTTTTTTTTCAATTTCTCTGTATTCACGAAGAACATCGCGAAGTTTATAATACTGACTGAACATTTTACTCTTTCGATCATCGTTTATAGTAGATTTTTGAAAAATAGAATCAGAGAAAACTTGATAATTCAATTTTTTTCGAGGAAGAAGCCATTCTAAAGATCTAGTCGTTTTTTCATCAAAACCACGATATACTTTTTCTCCATAATAAAAATACAAATTGGTTATCATCAAGTCCGTATTTACTTGCGACAACTTGTTATCTGCATTACCTTCAAAAATAAAATTGACTTCTTTGTATGGAAAATTGGATTTTAAACCTTCATTATCTAAGCTTTTGTACTTGTTATACAAAGTATTCCCAAATTCAACTACACCTTTATTATCAAGCCATAATTGTGTTGATTCTTTCTTTTTATATAAAGAAAAAACTTCTGCTTGAAAACCCTTTAATTTTGGATAAGTCTCATAAAAATTAACAATAGCAGTACTATCAATCGAAAGTTTAAGCTCAGGAACAACTGCTTTTGCCGTTTTGGTTTGATTTTCTTCTTTTTTATCCGCTTTAGAATTACACGAAACTACAACTGCAAGAAGCACAACAGCAATAAAAGAATACCAAATTTTCATACTATTTTTTGTATAAAAATAGAAAAGTTTTACTGAAAACAAACCAATTGCAAAAAAATAAATTTTATCCTTTTTAATCTCATTTTTATTCAAAAGACTATAGAGTTAAAAGCAAAAAAAAACTCCAAATACATAATGTATTTGGAGTATCCACTTTATATAACTAACCTCTAAAAATAAACTTATTTAAATAACAGTTCCTTTTAATGTAAGTACTTTTGGTGTTGTTTCAGCACTTGTAGTTACAGTAACTGTTTTTGTAAATCCGCCTTTGTTTGCAGCGTTATAAGTTGCAGTAACTTTTGCAGATTTACCAGGTAAAATTGGTTCTTTTGTATAATCAGTTGCTGTACAACCGCATGAACCTTTTACATCTGTAATTACTACAGCTGTTTTTCCTGTATTTTTAAATTCATAAACAATTGCTTTTGGAGTACCTTGCGGTATCTGTCCAACATCAATTGTTTCGGCTTTCCAAACAATTGTTGAAGCTGCTTCAATTACTGTTGTTTCAGAAACTAATGATTGTACTGGTGCTATTGCTGAAAAAGACATTAAGCCTAAAGCCAAAGCAAGCATAGAAATTTTAATGATTCTCATAGTCAAATATTTTAAATGGTTTATAGTTCTAATTTTATATTTCAAAAGTAATACAGACAAAAACAAATCGCTGTTAACCAGTTTCAAATCTTTGTTAATGACTTGTTAATCCCTTATTTTAGTCTTAAAAATGATTAATATTACACTTTTAAAATGCCTTTTTCTTGAAAATTAACAGACTTAACAGTATCATCCTCCTCGGATTAATTGCCATTATAAGCATTTTGGTAGCGCAATTGCTTTGGACAAAAGAAGCTTTTACATTAGAACAAAAAAAGCTTAGCCAGAAAGCCCATATTGCACTTCTTGAAGTTGCTAGAAAATTATATGAAGGAAAAGATCGCGAGCCATCTTGTCAAAATCCTGTTCGAAAAGTTTCAAACGATTATTACATTGTAAACATCGACAATGAGTTTGAACCCGATATTTTAGAATTTTATTTAAGATCAGAATTCAAAAAGATGAACATTACAACCGATTTTGAATATGCGATGTACAATTGTCAAAGCGACGAAATGGTGTATGGAAATTATATTTCTTTGTCTCAAAAAGCAAAAGCAAAAAAAACAGTTTCTTTTCCTAAACATAAAAATCTTGTTTACTACTTTGCAGTTCGTTTTCCTAACGAAACGACCTACTTATTCAGTTCAATGCGTTTTTGGTTTGTACTTTCAACTGCTTTAATTTTGATTTTATTAATTTACGTATATTCAATTTTTAAACTTTTGCAACAAAAAAAATACTCTGAATTGCAACGTGATTTTATCAATAATATGACGCATGAATTTAAAACCCCATTATCTTCTATTTTAATTGCATCGAAATATTTAATAGAACAAAATCCAATTAAGGAAAATAAAAAACTGCATACTTATACTGATATTATAATCAATCAGAGTAATAAACTGAATAATCATATTGAAAAGATTTTAAATATTGCGAAATCAGATTACAGACCTTTAGAATTAAAAAAAGAAACTGTTTTAATTATTCCAATTATTGAAGAAGCAATTGAAAACATTCACCTGAAATATCCAGAGGCGGTTATCAAAATTGAAACGCATTCTAAAGAGTATTTATTAGAAACAGATATATTTCATTTTTCTAATATCATCTATAACCTTTTAGACAATGCGGTAAAATACTGCAATGCAAAACCGGAAATCACAATTAAAATATCTGACGAAAAATCGATTTTAAAGATTGAAGTTATTGATAACGGAATCGGAATTTCTTCTAAAAAAATATCCTTTATATTTGATAAATTTTATCGAGTTCAAAATGAAAAAAGTAATGAAGTTAATGGTTTTGGACTTGGTTTATATTATGTAAAAGAAATTTGCGGACTGCAAAACTGGAAAATTAAAGCCGAAAATAATACCACAAACGGAGTTACTATAACTTTATCTATTCCTTATAAAAAATGAAACATTATAAAATACTTTATACCGAAGATGATGAAACATTAGCCTTTTTGACCAAGGATAATTTAGAACAAAACAATTACGAAGTTGTTCATTGTATTGATGGTAAGTCTGGCTTGGAAACTTTTAAAAAAGAGAGTTTTGACATTTGTATTTTTGATATTATGATGCCAAAAATGGATGGTTTTGAATTGGCTTCAGAAATAAGAAAAATAGATTTAGACGTGCCTATTATTTTTCTATCGGCAAAAACCTTAAAAGAAGATCGTATAAAAGGACTGCGTTTAGGAGCTGATGACTATTTGGTAAAGCCTTTTAGTATTGAAGAATTAATGCTTAAAATTGAAATTTTTCTAAAACGCTCACAGCGAAATATTACGGTCGAAAAATCGATCTACGAAATTGGAAAATACCAATTTGATACTAAAAACTTCATTCTCTTTAATGATGATGAAAAAATTGGACTTACGCAGCGCGAAGCAGAATTATTAAAATTATTCCTTGATAATAAAAACTCTGTCTTAAAAAGAGAACAAATCCTAACCTCTCTTTGGGGAACTGATGATTATTTCATGGGACGAAGTCTTGATGTTTTTATTTCCCGATTACGTAAAATTCTATCAAATGAAAAAGGTATTTCGATTGAAAATCTTCACGGAATTGGCTTTAGATTTTCTATTGAATAAATTGTCAAAAATTCTTATCACAATCAATAACAATCCTGTTAAAAATAAAGAAAAATCTATAAATTAAATTTGAAAAATCTTTGTATTTTTAATATCTAATTTTCCAGATATGAAAATACATCATTTGCGAAATGCGACTTTAGTTATTGAAACAGAGAAGCATGTAATTTTGGTTGATCCAATGTTAGGAAAAAGAAAAACGATTCCTCCATTTACAATCTTTCGATACAAACCAAAAAGAAATCCCTTGGTTTCTCTGCCCAAAAACAGCCGAGAAATTTTGAGCAAAGTAACTCATTGTTTAATAACTCATTTGCATCCTGATCATATAGACAAAGCTGGTGAAGTTTTTTTAAGACGAAAAAGCATACCTGTAATTTGCAGTGCAAAAGATGAAAAAGTGCTTACAAAAAGAGGGCTTAACATTGTTCAAACTTTAAATTACTGGGAACCGCAATCTTTTCTAGATGGAAAAATTATTGGTATCCCCGCACTTCATGGCTATGGTTTTGTTGCAAAATTAATGGGAAATGTAATGGGGTTTTATATTGAACTCGAAAATGAGAAATCTGTTTACATAAGCGCTGACACCATTTTTACCAATGATGTGCAAAAAGCGCTCATCGAGTTAAAACCTGATATTGCAACTGTTGCCTGCGGAACTGCCAGATTAGATTTTGGCCAGCCTTTATTAATGAGAATGAATGATATTTTGAAATTTACAACGCTTGCCCCTGGAAATGTTTTTGCAAATCATCTTGAAGCTCTAAATCACTGTCCAACAACTCGTGAAGAACTGAAAACAGCTCTTGCTGAAAATAATCTTCTCTATAAAACTACAATTCCAAGCGACGGAACTTTTGTCGAATATTGATTTATAAAACTAATAATCCGAACTCGCGTAAAGTGTTTATTGGTTTTGAATACCAAAACAATTCAAAATCTTCTAAATGAGTTTCAAAGTCATTTTTCACTTCTTGAAAAGTATAACTTTTAGTATTTGAAACTGAGATTTTAGTTAAAATTTCGATTAACCATTTACCTTCTTCATTACTTGTTTGAATACTGAAGCTTTGTTTTTTATCATGAAAAGTAAGCGCCATCATTTCCCAGCTTCTTCCTTTTTTTGATTTAGTAAAAATATCGGTCGAGGGTTTTCCACCAAGCCAAACTACTTTTGCATTTGGTTTTGTGCTGAAATCATTTTGTTCTTCAAGCGCATTAAAAATAAAATCGGGGTGAATTTTTGTCTTCGGAATTTTAAAATCAAACCAATCTTGAAGTTCATAATCAAAACAAATTCCGTGCATGAAATTAAAAAGCGATTTCTTTAATCCAAAACTAAATTTATCGTGATTGATTCCCGTTGAATCTGTGTATTCAATATCATTATTAGCAAAAGTTCCAATAGTTTCAGAAGCCTTAGTGACACCAAATTTTTCAGGATATAATCCAACTGGACTATGAGCTGTTAATGCAAACTGATGCCAAAATCCTGATTGTAAAACTCCAGCTTCAAACAACTGACGAACCATTTCAAGACTATCAACTGTTTCTTGAATCGTTTGTGTCGGATATCCGTACATTAAATAGGCATGAACCATAATTCCTGCTTCGGTAAAATTGCGAGTTACTTTTGCAACTTGCTCCACCGTTACACCTTTGTCTATTAATTTCAATAATCGGTCTGAAGCAACTTCTAAACCACCTGAAACCGCAATACAACCAGATGCTTTTAAAAGAAGACAAAGATCTTTAGAAAAACTTTTTTCAAATCTAATATTCGTCCACCAAGTAACTGCAAGTTTTCGCTTCAGAATTTCAAGTGACAAAGCCCGCATTAAAGCCGGCGGCGCAGCTTCATCGACAAAATGAAAACCATTTTGACCCGTTTGCAAAATCATTTCTTCCATTCGATCACAAAGTAAACTTGCAGCAACTGGTTCGTAAACTTTAATATAATCTAGCGAAATATCGCAAAAAGTACATTTTCCCCAATAGCAGCCGTGTGCCATGGTAAGTTTATTCCAACGCCCATCGCTCCACATTCTGTGCATTGGATTTACAATTTCAATTACCGAAATGTATTTATCTAAAGGCAGATCTGAGTAATCTGGAGTTCCTACTTGTGATTGTTTATAATCGTGTTTTAACGAATTATTTTTATAAACTACTTCTCCATTTTCTAATAAAAAGGTTCTTTTATAGTGCTTCTCGTCCCTCGACTCCGCTCGGGATGACATATTTTCAATAAGTTCTTCTATTGGAACTTCGCCATCGTCTAAAGTGATGAAATCGAAAAATTCAAAAACACGTTTATCTGAAAGGGATCGCAGTTCTGTATTTGGGAAACCACCACCCATCGAAATTTTAATTTCGGGATGATTTTGTTTTACCCATTGTGCACATCGAAATGCACTGTATAAATTCCCGGGAAAAGGAACAGAAATCAAAAAGAAAGTAGGTTTTACAGCTTCAATTTTTTCTTTTAAAATAGAAATTAAAACGGAATCAATATAAGTTGGTTCTTGTTGTAAAGCGTTGTATAATTCATCAAAAGAATTTGCGCTTCGGCCTAAACGTTCTGCATATCGGCTGAAGCCAAAATTTTCATCAACACATTCTACAATAAAATCCGAAATATCTTCAAGATATAAAGTTGCCAAATGTTTGGCTTTATCTTGAGTTCCCATCGTTCCAAAAGCCCAATCAAGCTCTTCTAACTGTGCAAAGCGAGAAGCTTCAGGCAGAAAATCTTCCTGACAAATCTGTAAAGCCAAAGTTGGATTTTTCCCCTGCAAAAACTGAATGACAGCATCGATGGTTTTGATGTATTCATCCTGCAAAGCAAAAATACGCTTAGAGTTATCTGAGATTTCAAAACCAGAAGTCTCAAACTTAAAACTTGAAGTTTTAAACAAATTATTTAATCCTTGCTTCGAGAACAATTCCAAAATCACATCAATACCCAAATCCGCCTGAACCGATTCGATATTTTTAGTATTCAAAAACCCTTTTATATAAGCCGTTGCCGGATACGGAGTATTCAGTTGTGTAAATGGCGGCGTAATAACAAAAAGTTTCGTTTTCAAAGGGAATTATTTTTTTGCAAAAATACGGGATATTTAGAGACTTTTTAGGAAAAGATTCACCTTACTGCTTTAGCTTAATTTTTTATCTAATCTGCAATAAAACCCAGTTTGATATTTCTTCTAAAGCTATTGGCGAAAAAGTCTGCTCAATTTTTTCATATTCATCCGGCGAGCCTGTTTTACACTCCTGAAACAAATGATTTAAATTAGGTAAAATTTTAGCCGTCACTTTTTTATTTCCCGCTTTTCCTAAAGTCTTTTCTATAACTTCTAAATTTACTTCTGCCGGAACTTGTAAATCTTTACTTCCATTAAGCGCCAAAACTGGACATTTTACTTTTGCTAAAGCAACTGCTGGATCCATTTTTATAAAAGTGTACCACCAATTACTTGTAATTTGGTTTGTCGCCGCTTTTGCTTGATTCTCATCAAATTTTGAATTAAAATAAGTACTTACACTATTTTTGAAATTTTCATCATTTGCAGAAGAAGCGACAACAAGGGCATAAGCTCCTTTTAAAATTTCTTGTCTTTTTTTAATTGCTTCGCTAGAAACACCACTTTGTCTCTCTATTAATTCAGTTTGTAAAAGTAATAATGTATCGCCGCGCAAGCCAGGAGCAGCCAATAAAACAATAAAATCGATATCTTTAGAATTCCCTGCTATTATAGGTGCGATTAGTCCACCCTCACTATGGCCAATTAATCCAATTTTCTTTTTATCAATTTCTTTTCTTGTTTTTAAATAATCAACTCCAGCCTGAACGTCTTTTGAAAAATCAATCGTAGATGCGTTCGAAAAATCTCCTGTTGACTCACCTGCACCACGATCATCAAAACGTAATACCGCAATGCCTTTTTTAGTCAAATAATCAGCTAAAACGAGAAACGGTTTATGTCCCAAAAGTTCTTCATCTCTATTTTGTCTGCCGCTTCCTGTAATTAAGATCACAGCCGGAAAATTACCCTCTTTTTTAGGAAGAGACAAAGTTCCTGCTAAAACGACGTTATCTATTTTATTCTCGAATTTTACTTCTTCAGTATAATATGGGTAAGGCTTTTGCGGTTCCTGAGGTCTTGCATAAACTTGTTTTTGAATAGTTTCCCTAGATAAATCCAGTTCTAAAGACTGTCCTCCCTGCGTAAATTTTCCAACAACAATATTGTCTTTATTCAAGGTGCCCTCGTAAGAAATTTGACCACTTGGAATTTCTAATTTCAAAATCAAATTTTCAAAAGCAACTTTTTCCAAAGGAATTCCTGCAACTTTCTGATCCGGGCTATCCATTGTCCCATTATATCCATTTTCTGTTTTATTAACATGAAAAACAACTCTTAGCTGCCCGTTCGGAACCTTCAAAAGTCCATTCCATTGTCCTATAATTTCTTGTCCGTTCATTATAAAAGAAATTAAAGTTGTAATTATAATAAGTACTGTTTTTAACATTTTTATTTGAATAAGTTATTGATTTAATTGATTTTCAATCGTTACAATTTTTCTTCTTTTTTCTCCAATTGCTTGAATTTGATAAAAGAGTATGCAATCGGTACGAATGCCAAAACAACTCCGATAGCAATGAAAGCTTTAGCGAAAATAGGGCCTGAAAAAATAAGTGCCCCTAAAATGATAATTAGACCGCCGCCAAACCAAAGTTTACCTGCAAATACGTGCGTAGCTTTCCAAACTTCAGAATTTTCTAATGTCCATGGTGTTCTAATTCCTATAAAATAATTAGGCTGAATTACTTTAAAATAATTTCCTAATGCCATTAATAAAACACCAATCAAAACATACATTAAATTCGGGTTTGAAAAAGTTTGATTTTTTGAGATGTATATTATGAACAATGCAAGCAAAGACATAATCAAAACCAGAAAAAACTTTAATTGATAAAATTTAGAACCCATTAAAGAAATCCTTTTTTTAGGATCAAATTTTGCAGCCGCAATCGTAATAAGATACATTAAGCCCGGCAGCATAAAAACCAATACAATCAAGAAAGATTTATTTCCCCAATCGTCAATTTGTCCATTAATATTCCAATGTATTGGAACTCTTTCGGGAAGACTGTTCCAAATCACACCTAAATACACAAAAGGAGTCAAAACAATTCCAATAATTGGAAGCTCTTTTTTAAATTCTAAATTCATTTTTTATTTTTTAAAAGTTAATATCCATTGCAAGACATCCTCCATTATGGTGGTATTGATGGAATAAATGATGAATTGTCCTTTTTTTTCGGATGTAATTAAATCCGCTCGTCTTAAAATATCTAAATGATGCGAAATACTTGGTTTTGAAATATTAAATGCATCTGCAATTTCGCCTGCAGACATATCTTTCTGTCTTAAAAGCTCAAGAATTTCTCTTCTTGTTGCATCATTTAATGCTTTAAAAATATCATTCATTCTATTTATATATTTAGACAAATATCTAAATACTTTTTAAACTGACAAAAAAAAGCAGTAATTTTTAAATTACTGCTTTCCTATATCTTTAGAAATATCTTAAAACTTATGCTCCTCTTTACTGATTACCAAAAATGAAAATAATGAAATACAAGCAGCAGCTGTTAAATACAACCCTACATAACTGACACTGTAAGTAGAAGCCAAATAAATGGCAATCATAGGAGCAAAAGCAGCTCCAAGAATTCCTGCCATATTAAAAGTTAAAGAAGCACCAGAATAACGAACATTTGTTGGAAACAACTCTGATAAAAATGTTCCTAAAGGACCATAAGTGAACCCCATTAACCCCATTCCGATGCAGGCAAAAGTGGTAATTAAAACAATGTTTCCAGTACTCAGAAAGTACGAAAAGAAAAAACCAAAAACCGCAATAGCTCCTGTGGCAATAATAAGCATTTTACGACGTCCGATTTTATCAGCAACTACTGCAGAAACTGGAATAAAAGCCGCAAAAAACAGTACAGAAAATAATTGCACTAATAATGCATCTCTTTTGACAATTCCTAAATCTGAAGTTGCCCAGCTCAATGTAAAAACGGTCATTAAATAAAAAACTAAAAAAGTTGTAATGGCAGCAAACGTTCCAAAAATCAACTGATTTTTATATGATTTCACCAATACTAAAAAAGGGATTTTAACTTCTTCTTTCTCTTTTTTAGAATTTTCGAATGAAGGTGTTTCAGTAATTTTTGTTCGAATGTAAAAACCAACTACAACCAAAAGTGAACTGGCAATAAATGGAATTCTCCAGCCATAATCCATAAAGTCTTCATTACTCATAGAATCGGTTAATAGTAAAAATGTTCCTCCCGAAAGTAACAATCCTATTGGAGCACCTAATTGAGGAAACATTCCGTACCAGGCGCGTTTATTTGGCGGTGCGTTTTCTATAGCCAGCAAAACTGCTCCTCCCCACTCACCTCCTAAGCCAACCCCTTGTCCAAAACGACACAACATCAACAATAATGGCGCCGCAACACCTATACTGGCGTAACTTGGCAAAAATCCAATAGTAACAGTCGAAATACCCATTGTTAGCAAAGCTGCAACTAGCGTAAATTTACGGCCTATTTTATCACCATAATGACCAAAAAAAGCGGAACCTAAAGGACGTGATAAGAATGCAATTGAAAAAGTAGCTAACGATTCCAAAGTCGCCATAGTCGAATCTGAACTGGGGAAAAATAATTGTGGAAAAACTAATACAGCTGCATTAGCGTAAATATAAAAATCAAAAAATTCAATTGTTGTACCAATTAGGCTTCCAAAAAGAACGTGTTTTAAAGAGTTCTTCTTTTTTGGGTTAGTTTCCATGTAAAATAGATATATTTATTTCTACTGCAAAAATAGGTTTTCACCTCTAATAATTCAATGATACACAAATTAGTTTTAAACCATTCACACATTATTAACAAAATTAATGCGTTTTTACATTTTTACAACCCTTCAAAAAACTTAATTAAAAAACTGATTTTAAGATATTTATCTTAAATTTTAAAAATCAATTCTTAAGCAATAGTTAAAACCAATTTTGACTGTATATTTTCATTAAATTTACAGCTGTCAAAAATAAATTTCAAATTATGCCTACAGACTGTATCAGCTACCAAACTTCAGGATATTTTTCTAAACTAATACAAGATTATTTAGATCAAAAATCAGAATTAAAGCCGCTGTACAATCATTTTCCTACTTTAGAAAATTTTCAGAAACAAATCACTGAAAAAACAGCCAACTTTGATAATAACAATAGAATTCCTTTAGTAGAGACTTTAAAAAAGCAATATCAAAATATAGAGGTTTCGAATTCTACTAAACAGAACATTGAGCTTCTTGCTCTCGAAAATACCTTTACCATTACAACTGGACATCAATTAAACCTCTTTAGCGGTCCATTGTATTTTTTATATAAAATTATTTCGACCATTAATCTTACTAAAGAATTAAAAGCGAAATATCCATCGCACAATTTTGTTCCGATTTACTGGATGGCAACAGAAGATCATGATTTTGAAGAAATTAACTATTTTAATTTTAAAGGAAAAAAATTCAGATGGAACAAAGAAAGTAATGGTCCGGTTGGAAGACTTTCAACCGAGGGTTTGGCAGAGTTTTTTGAAATTTATGCTTTGGAATTAGGCTCGAGTACAAATGCCAATACATTAAAAAAACTCTTTGCTGATGCCTATTTAAAACACGACAATCTAGCCGATGCGACTCGCTTTTTAGCCAACAGCTTATTTGCAGACTACGGTTTAGTAATTTTAGATGCAGATGATGCACACTTAAAACGTGCCTTTATTCCGTATATAAAAGAAGAATTAGAAAAACAAACTTCATACAAAGCTGTTCAGGAAACAATTGAACAGCTTACAGCATATACTGTTCAGGTAAATCCGCGCGAGATTAATTTATTTTATATTGAAGATCATTTACGCGAAAGAATCATTTTTGAAAATGATAAATATTTTGTGAACAATACGAAAATCTCGTTTTCAAAAGAAGAAATTTTTAAACTTTTAGAAAACAATGCAGAAAAGTTCAGCCCAAATGTGATAATGCGTCCGCTTTATCAAGAAATTATCTTACCTAATTTATGTTATATTGGCGGAGGCGGAGAAATTGCCTATTGGCTTGAATTGAAATCTTTTTTTGATGCGGTAAAAATTACGTTTCCAATGCTTTTAGTTCGTAATTCAGTTCTTTTAACAACAGAAAAACAAGTTAAAAAAGCAGATCAACTGAATTTAAGCTGGAAAGATTTATTTACCAAACAAGAGAATTTAGTTAACACAATCACACATAAAATTTCTACATTTCCTATTGATTTGACGCCGCAAAAAGATATTTTGAAAACACAATTTCAATATCTTTACGAACTGGCAGATCAAACTGACAAATCATTTTCGGGAGCTGTTAAAGCACAGGAAATAAAACAGACAAAAGGTCTTGAAAATTTAGAAAAGCGTTTATTAAAAGCACAAAAACGAAAATTACACAATCAATTACAGCGTGTTATTGATTTACAATGCGAATTGTTTCCAAATAATAGTTTACAAGAACGCCAAACCAATTTTTCTGAGTTTTATTTAGAAAAAGGCGTAGAATTAGTACCGCTTTTAGTAGAAAATTTGAAGCCGTTAGAAATGAATTTTAACATCATAACAATATAAAAAAATAAAGTAATAATTCTGAGAACCAAATAACCACCTTCTTCTCGAAATTATTGCCTCTCTAAACCAAATAGAAAAATTTTATAAAAACAAAAAATTAACCTATTTACCAAAACTATGACCCGAGAGCGCTTGATTTCGTTAGATGTCTTTAGAGGACTCACTATTTTATTGATGACAATTGTAAACAACCCCGGTGATTGGGGCAATGTTTATCCGCCTTTATTACATGCCGATTGGAACGGATGCACACCTACTGATTTGGTATTTCCATTTTTCATTTTTATAATGGGAGTTGCCGTCCCTTTGGCAATGCCGGATAAATTTTATGATGGTTCCACTTTCAATAAAATTCTAGTTCGCTCTTTGCGAATGCTTTGTTTAGGGATTTTCTTTAACTTTTTTGGAAAAATTCAGTTATTTGGACTAGAAGGAATTCCACTCTTAATTGGCCGATTAGCCATTACAATTGCTGTAGGTTATGCTTTAATGGGAAATTTCAGTTCCAAAGTCAAAAACATACTAGCCTTTTCAATTCTCTTTATTTATCTTTTTTTGACTTACAGCGGTATTGAAGCATATAGTAGCGTGAGACTTCCAGGAGTTTTACAAAGAATTGCGATCGTTTATTTTGTCGTTTCTCTTTTGTATCTAAAAACATCTCAAAGAACACAAATCATAACTGGAGTTGTTCTACTATTGGGTTATTGGGCAATTATGACTTTAATTCCTGTACCCGGAATTGGTGAAGCTAACCTTGAAAAAGGAACAAATCTAGCTTCTTGGGTTGACAGTGTTTTACTAAAAGGACATATGTATCGCGGCACCATAACTTGGGATCCTGAAGGAATCTTAAGTACAATTCCATCAATTGTAAACGGAATTATCGGTTTATTAATTGGACAGGTTTTACAAGCAAATACTATCAAAATACAAAAAGCACAAAAAATGGGTATCATTGGTACAATACTTATCTTTTTTGGGTTAATCTGGGACACGGTTTTCCCAATAAACAAATCACTTTGGACAAGCAGTTATGTTTTGTACACTACAGGATTAGCTACAGTGTTTCTAACGATTTTATACTATATAATTGATATTAGCAATTACAAAAAAGGCTTCAAACCTTTCTTAATTTGGGGAGTAAATCCAATGATTGTTTTCTTTACTTCGCAGATTATTCCACAGGCTTTAATAATGATCGAGTTTCAAAATCCGCATAACCCTTCAGAGAAAATCAACCTATTAAACTACTTATATAGTTTCGGGATTGCACCATTTTTCAGCAATCCCATGACCGCCTCGCTGGCTGGTGCACTGACCTATGTTTGTATTTGGACGTTTATTTTATGGATCTTCTACAGAAACAAATTAATATTCAAAGTATAAAAATGTTTCACCATATAAGTAATATAAGTTCATTTTAGAAAATGGTAAAACTTCCTGAGCTGTTTCCCACACAGATTTAAATGAACTTACATTACTTATATGGTTTAAAAAAGCTTTTATTCACCGAAACATCATTCTAACGTGTTTTAATTACGAATTAATTAAAATCAATTCATAAAAAAAGTATACTTTTGCACAAAATTTAATAAAATAAAAAATGGCAACAAATAGAACTTTTACAATGATTAAACCAGATGCTGTTGCAAACGGACACATCGGGAATATCTTAGCAATGATCACTAATGGTGGTTTCAAAATCGTTTCATTAAAATTAACTCAATTAACTGTAGCTGATGCTCAAGCATTTTACGCAGTTCACGCAGAAAGACCTTTCTACGGAGAATTAGTTGAATTTATGTCACGCGGACCAATTGTTGCTGCGATTTTAGAAAAAGACAACGCAGTAGAAGATTTCAGAACTTTAATTGGAGCTACAAATCCTGCTGAAGCTGCTGAAGGAACTATCCGTAAAGCATACGCTACTTCAATTGGAGAAAATGCAGTTCACGGTTCTGACAGCGACGAAAATGCTGCAATCGAAGGTGCATTCCACTTTGCTGGTAGAGAGCAATTCTAATTTATGATTTCACGTTCGGTACTAATAATTACCGAGCTTTGCACATAATAAAAAGCCGTTTCAAATTTGAAACGGCTTTTTATTTATATTTATATGTCTATACAACTAAGTGTTCGCACTTTTTAAAGTATTTTCCATTTCAACTAAATCGACTAAATTCTTTTTCAAGTTTAACTTTAAAGCATCGAAATTGCCATGATAAAAACTAGAAATACAACCTACCCTCTTTCCTTCTTCAAGAATAAAAACCGACTCATAAAGACTGCCTTTTCCAGACTCGAACATAGTAGCAAAACCATCTAATTCAGCGTATTTATATACTTTAGATTTTCCTAATCCAAAATAACGTTTCACACTTATACTATCTTCATACATTTTTATGCTGTTCGCTCTAGTCTTCAATATAGTCAACCAGAAAACAACAATAAACAATAAAAACAAAATGGCTAATATTGTATTTTCCTTAGGCGAAATAAAACATAAGTAAAAAGCCAAAAGCGGCAAAGCACTCAAATATGAAATTAAAACAATTGGAAAAATTTTAAACTTCGATCTTATGATTATCATAATTTAACTATCTTGAATTCCAAATGAGTTTATCTTAATACTACGTCTTTTACAACCTCACGACCCAATTCTTCATTAATCATTTTAACGATTTTAGATTTTCCATGACTTAACTCTTCCCTTAAAACTGCTGACGCAAGTTCAACATAAAGCGTACTTCCTTTTAAAACAACATTTCTGGTGTATGTGTTCACTCCATTTCCCATCAACTGTCTCCATGCCTCTTTTACATCAATTTGATCCATTCCAGGCTGCAATTTATTCACCTGAATAATTTGCTGTAAAACATCGCCAATTGTACTTTGATTATTTAGTCTTTTTGCCATTTTCTAAAATATTAACTGGTCCCGCTTTTTTATAATGATATTCTTTATTTTGATCGTTCTTTACCACAAAGGTCTCATCTGAAATAGAAATCAACTCCTCACTCCATTTGGCATAATCCGTTTTATAATCCAAAAAAGTTCCTTTATCAGTAAATCTTACTGAAACATTCTCAAAAGTATTTGTAGTTAAAAAAGTACCATCTAACTGCGCCATAACTTTCGTACGAGTACCCTTATTCCCTTTTATTTGGAAATAATCAAAGTTCTCATTCATTCCATATGCTTTTTCTTCACCTTTATCAAAAACCACTTTTTCAATTTCCCAGTAACCATTAAGTTTTTCAATATCTGCAGGTTTTATTTCTTGTTTACAACTTACAAACAAAAGCGATAAAACCAAAATCATAAAAGTGTTTTTCATAATAATTTAAAGTATTAATACGGAGCCGACCTGCTGTCTGCTATATCTTTTCCTGCCTAAAGAAGCCAGAAAAAAGACACTGCCCCCATCAAGGCTAGGACTCCAAGTTTTAAAAAATCTGTGACACAAAGTTAACTTTATAAAATTCTAAAAAAGTATTTATAACTTAATTTTTAGAAAATTATAAATAGCAGAAAACAAAAAACTTATTCTGCTCTTAATTAAACTTATACAGGTCATTTTATTCTTTATTATAAAGCACTTTTACATAAAAACATTCTTTCCCTATTTTTCTTCTCCTTTAAATATCAAGCATAAAACACACTAACTACCAAACAACAGCCAAAAATGAAAAGAACATTACTTGTATTTATTATTCTAACTTTAATTTCATGTACAAATAAAAAAAGTAATAAGCCTGAAACAAATACCAGCAAAAATAATTTGATTAAACCTATTGAGGGAGAAAAAGAAGCCAAACCAACAGATTCTATAAAAGACAACTTCTTAAAAACTCAAAAAAACAAGAACTCTCCAATCAAAATTATTTCAGCCACGCTATTAAAAAATCAATATTCTAATCATAAAGACATTAAACTAACGTATAAAAACATAACTAAAAAAAACATCAAAGCCATTAAATTTGAATGGTACTGCGAAAATGTATTTGATGAACCAGCAAGCGGACAATTTTTCTTCGTAAAAGGAGTAACTAGAAAACACACTGAATCTCTCTTAAAATCCAGAGAAACAGAATCTAAAATCTGGGAAGACTTTTCGACAGATGCCAACATTATTATTGCTGCGAGAGCTTATTACGTAGTCTTTTCTGACGGAACAAAATGGCAACTAAATAGCAAAACAACTAATTTACAAGATTAAATTCCATCCCTGATTTACTAAAAAAGCTTTACAATTCTCGCAAAAATCTTTTTCTTCATCTAGATGATTTCTTCCTTCAGCATCACGCATTAAACACGTTTTAACGGAACAATGAGACAAACCTTCTGTATGTCCGAGCTCATGAAGAACTAGCTTATGAAACTGTTCCTTTTTGTTCTTTGAAGACAATCTAAAATCAGAAACCACACAGGCTTTTCCAGGTCTATAACCTAGTCCCATAACACCCCAATCTACAATCCCTTTATATGTTGTACTAATATCACGGTTAGACAATCCAACAATTACAGAATCTTTGCCAATTTTGTCCTTAAGACTTTTAATAATACTATCAGCTCGATATCTATTTCTGGGTTTATAATATGAATTTTCTGGAAAGGAAATATTTGGTCTTAAAATCACATTTGGATTTATAGACTTAATTCCTACAAATACCTTTTGAGATTGTTCTGTTTTAAAATCACCTAAAGGTTGTATAACAATTACTTTTTGACTTTTGGTACCATTTTCACTTTTCTCCTTTTTACAAGAAAACACAAGAAAAAGAAAAACAAGAAAACAGTATCTCATAATCAAAACCACAGTAATAATCTATTGTTTTGTACGCAGTCTTTTAAGAACTCCCATAAAAAAGAATCCTATTCCCAGAACAAGCAGAACATAATAAAAAGAAAGACTATTATCTCTTAAAACATTTGCTAAAACAAAACACACCACACTTGCAAAATAGAAAACAACTGCTGATATATTTTTTAAAGAAGAAAAACTCATTATAATTTTATTTAAAGAAACTGTCAACGAATTCATATTTATTAAAGACTTGTAAATCTTCAATTCCTTCGCCAACACCAATATATTTTACAGGAATTTGAAATTGGTCAGAAATACCAATTACAACACCGCCTTTTGCAGTTCCGTCTAATTTTGTTACTGCCAATGAAGTTACTTCTGTTGCTGCTGTAAACTGTTTAGCTTGTTCAAAAGCATTTTGACCTGTTGAACCATCTAAAACTAAAAGTACATCATGTGGAGCATCTTCAACCACTTTCTGCATAACACGTTTCACTTTAGAAAGCTCATTCATCAAATTAACTTTATTGTGTAAACGCCCGGCAGTATCAATAATTACAACATCAGCATTTTGAGCTACAGCAGATTGCAAAGTATCAAAAGCTACTGAAGCAGGATCGCTTCCCATATTTTGTCTTACGATTGGCACATCTACACGATCAGCCCAAACTTGCAACTGGTCTATTGCAGCGGCACGAAATGTATCTGCGGCACCTAAAACTACTTTATAACCAGCTTTTTTAAACTGATAAGCCAATTTACCAATTGTAGTTGTTTTTCCAACACCGTTTACACCAACCACCATTAAAACATATGGCTTTTTATCTTTTGGAATATCAAACTCTGTTCCTTCTCCTGTATTGGTTTCAGATAATAAACCACCTATTTCATCACGAAGAATTTGATTTAATTCGGCTGTACCTAAATATTTATCTTCGGCAACACGTTTTTCAATTCTTTCAATGATTTTCAACGTTGTATTTACGCCAACGTCTGAGGCAACCAAAACTTCTTCAAGATTATCTAAAACATCGTCATCGACTTTAGATTTTCCTGCAACAGCTTTGCTTAACTTAGAGAAAAAAGTAGTTTTTGTTTTTTCAAGACCTTTATCTAAAGTCTCTTTTTTTTCGGTAGAGAATAATTTTTTAAAAATACTCATTTTTTATTTATTGTTAGTTGTAGACTGTTTCTTAGGGCTTAAAAACAATCCTAATGCTTATAGAATGCCTTTTGCTTTTAATTTAACCCCGACAGGAACGATATCCTTTACTTGTCTCCTTTAGAAGAGTAAAGATAAAGAGTATGGCGGGAATTAATGTTTAAAAAAACACAAATTGTATGGTTTCTACAAATTTTTAAACAAATATAAAAAATAAAAAAGCTACTTCCGAATGAAAGTAGCTTTTCTATATATTGTAAATGTAATTATTTCTTTTTCAAGAAATTATCAACTTCTTCAGGAGCCATAATAGATTCTACGAATGTATATGCACCAGTTTTAGGAGATTTCACCATTTTGATGGCTTTTGATAATCTCTTAGAAGATGTTTGTAACGATGCTACGGTTTTCTTTGCCATGATTCAAATGTTATTTGAAGTTTTATAAAACTCAAATGGCCAAACCACTGAGACTTATAAATCTCTAATTATTACTTAATTTCTTTATGAACAGTTACTCTTTTTAAGATTGGATTAAATTTTTTAATCTCTAATCTGTCTGGAGTATTTTTTTTGTTCTTAGTTGTAATGTATCTAGAAGTTCCTGGAACACCAGAAGTCTTGTGCTCAGTACATTCTAAAATTACTTGGATTCTATTACCTTTCTTTGCCATCTTGCTATATATTTATTTAGGAAAAGATTATTTGATAAATCCTTCTGACTGCGCTTTTTTCAAAACAGCAGTGATTCCATTTTTATTAATTGTTTTTATCGTAGATGCTGCTACTCTAAGAGTAATCCATCTATCTTCTTCTGGAAGATAAAAACGCTTTTTAACTAAGTTTACAGAAAACTTTCTCTTAGTTTTGTTCATAGCGTGAGAAACGTTATTTCCTACCATCGCTCTTTTACCTGTAAGGTCACAAACTCTTGACATTATACTTATCTTTTATCGTTATTCAAAATCAGGGTGCAAAGAAAAGAAAAATAAACCATTGTAGCAAAAAATTATTGCACAATTTTCAAAATTTCTTTCTGTAAAATTTCCAAACTCTTAATCGTGGCTCTATCTATCACTTTTTCACGTGGTTGACCAAAGTTAAATTCTTCTACAATTATCTCTGTTGGGGTAGCCAAAGCTATAAAAACAGTGCCAATTTCAGCATCTGAATCACCTTTTGAGGGTCCGGCATTACCAGTTGTCGCAATTGCATAGTCCGTTTTCAGTATTTCTTTCACATTCAAAGCCATAGCTGATGCAACCTGTGCACTTACCACTGTAAATTCATCTATTAAATCCTGCGAAACACCAAGAACATTGACCTTAGCCTCTGTTGCATACGAAACAACACTTCCTTTAAAATATTTCGAAGAACCTTCTACCGAAGTTAACAACGAAGCAATTCTTCCTCCAGTACAACTTTCTGCCGTTGAAATCGTTTTATTTTGCCTGGAAAGAAATTTAGCAATTACAGTTTCTATCGTTTCATTTTCTTCGTAACCAACTATTATATCATGAATTATAGCATCTAAAGTTTTTACATTTTCTTCTATTGCTTTTTCTAACTCAGCCTTATCAGTTCCTCGAGCTGTTAATCGCAAACGCACTCTGCCTGGATTTGGCAGATACGCTAATTTTATAAAATCCGGCAGATTATTCTCCCAAGTTTCTATACGCTCTGCAACTAAACTCTCCCCTTGACCATAGGTTAAAATAGTTTTATGAATAATGTAGGGACGCTTATATTCTTTGACTATTTTAGGAATTATCTCTTCTTCAACTAAATATTTCATTTCATACGGAACTCCGGGAAGCGAAATAAATACAGTATTTTCTTTTTTCATCCACATACCCGGCGCAGTACCTACTTGATTATGAAGTACTGTACAAGTAGACGGAACGAGGGCTTGATCTTTGTTTAATTGCGAAATTGGTCTTTTATAAAAACCTTCTATTAACTGCGTTACATGTGCCAAAACTTCTGGATCAACAACTAATTCGTCGTTAAAATATTCGCAAAAGGTTTTCTTAGTAACATCATCTTTTGTAGGCCCTAAACCACCGGTTACAATCACAACATCAACCTTGTTTTGCAATTGCTCAAAAGTATCTAAAATGTGTTTTTTATCATCACTTATCGAAATCATTTCTGCAACTTCAACACCAATTCGATCAAGTGATTTAGCAATAAAACCAGAGTTTGTGTCAATAATTTGACCTATCAAAATTTCATCTCCAATAGTTATAATGGCTGCCTTCATACAAATATTATTTTCACTTGCGGTAATGCAAGTTGTTATTAGAAAGTAGATTGCTGTTTTTACTTTATTTATAAGGAAATAAAAACTGGATTCTTTTTACAACAAATACCAGATGTTGACTAAACGAAGTTTTTAGAAATTGAAAAAACAACCTCAACAATAGAAAAAATCCTTAATTCTTATTCTTTTCTTTAAAAAAAACAAGAATTAAGAACATTTAAATCTTACAAATCAAAATCTTTCTTGATTTCTTTGATAGCATCTTTAACCTGTACTTTTATACTTTTAAAAGTCTCTATAATATCCTTTTTCTTTCCCTCGGCTTTTGTCCAAGCTTCTACTTGCAGAATTTCTTCAAAAGCAACATTTAACCCCATTAAATCTAATGTAGGTTTAATTTTATGAGCATAAGAATAGGCATATTTATGATCCTTTTTCTTAATTCCCTCTTTAATTTGCTTCAGATCTTCTGGGACTTCTGTAACAAATAAATTAAGAATTTCGTTTACAAATTCAGGATCGTTATCTGAAAGCGCGTACACTTTCGAAAGGTTGTACTTTAAGGCCATTATTTTACTTGTATTCTAAATAATTTTTTATCTTCTAAAAAGCCCTCTAAAACATCATTAGGCTTAACTGATGCAACACCCGCAGGCGTCCCAGTAAAAATAATATCTCCAATTTTTAAGGTAAAAAATTGCGATACGTACGAAATCAGTTCGTCAATTTTCCAAAGCATAAAGCTTGTATTTCCTTTTTGAACAGTTTCATTATTATTCTTGAGTTCAAACGTAAGATTTTCTAATGAAACAAAATCACTTTTTGGCAAAAAATCACCAATTACAGCAGAACCGTCAAAAGCTTTTGCTTTTTCCCACGGCAATCCTTTTGCTTTCAATTTATCTTGTAAATCCCTAGCTGTAAAATCAATACCTACACTAATTTCTTCGTAATATTTATTAGCAAACTTTGGTTCAATATATTTTCCTACTTTATTAATCTTTACGATTACTTCTAATTCATGATGAACTTCTTCAGAAAATTCTGGAATTACAAACGGATGCTGTTTCAACAAAACTGCCGAATCTGGCTTCATAAAAACCACAGGCTCATCTGGTCGTTCGTTTTTTAGCTCCTCAATATGATTGGTATAATTTCTACCGATACAAATAATCTTCATTCTTTTTCTTAAGTTGCTAAGATACTAAGATGCTAAGGCACTAAGAAACTAAACTCAGAATCTCAGAACCTTAGTATCTTAGAACCTTATTTCGTATTTAATTTTCTTAATTTAATTGCAGTCAAAACTTTTTTGGTATACAAAGGAAAGTCTGCGTTTTGAATCCAGCTAAAGTAACCCGGCTCTGACTCCAATACTTTCTCTACTTTTGCTCCTTTATGTTTTCCGAAAGTAAAAATCTCTTCGTTGTCTTTATCAAAAGCAATCATCCCAGCAAAGTCTGCTATTTTTTTTCGAGTTGTAAATTCAGACAATGATTTCATATCATTCTCTAATTCTGGATAACGGTCTAATTGTGCTTTTAAAATTTCGTAAGTTGCCATTGTATCTGCTTCTGCAGAATGGGCATTTTCAAGGCTTTTTCCGCAATAAAACTTCAAAGCAGCACTTAATGTACGCTCTTCCATTTTATGAAAAATAGTCTGCACATCTACAGAAACTTTATTTTTCATATCAAAATCAACTCCTGCACGAAGCAATTCTTCTGCTAATAACGGAATATCAAAACGATCTGAATTAAAACCTCCTAAATCACTATCCTTAATCATATTATAAACCTGCGGTGCCAATTCTGTAAAAGTAGGCTCATTTGCCACTTTTTCATCAGTTATACCATGTACAGCTGTTGTTTGCGGCGGAATTGGGATAGTAGGATTAACTAACCATGTTTTACTTTCTTTATTTCCGTTTGGGAAAACTTTGAATATCGAAATTTCTACAATCCGATCTTTACCGATGTCAATTCCAGTAGTTTCTAGATCAAAAAAACAAATTGGTTTGTTAAGCTTTAATTCCATTTTTAAATTTTATAAGTTTACAAATGTAATTTTTAAAGCGGAATTTCCTTTGCAAATTTTTATTTTTTTGCCCAAAACAAGTCTCTTTTTTGCATTTTAACATCAAAATTTATCAGAGAACAATTTCTTCTTAATTGTATCTTCTTATTTTCCTACAAACAAAAAACCCGAAAAAACTAATTTTCGGGTTTGTATCTAAATATCGATCGATTAAAAATCACGATCTACATCAAAAGCTTCTAAATATTCTGCTACTCTTTTCACAAAACTTCCTCCTAAAGCTCCATCAACAACTCTATGATCATAAGAGTGAGACAAGAACATTTTTTGACGGATTCCGATAAAATCACCTTCCGGTGTTTCGATAACTGCAGGCACTTTACGAATCGCACCAAGAGCTAAAATACCAACTTGAGGCTGATTGATAATTGGCGTTCCAAAAACACTTCCAAACGTTCCAACATTTGTTACTGTATAAGTTCCGCCTTGCGTATCATCTGGTTTTAATTTTCCAGCTTTTGCACGATTTCCTAAATCGTTGACTGCTTTTGCCATTCCAACAAGATTTAACTGATCTGCATTTTTAATTACAGGAACAATTAGATTTCCATTTGGCAATGCGGCTGCCATTCCTAAATTAATATTTTTCTTTTTGATGATATAATCTCCATCAACAGAAATATTCATTCCTGGAAAATCTTTTAAAGCTTTTGCAACAGCTTCCATCATAATTGGAGTAAAAGTAAGTTTCTCTCCTTCTCTTTTTTCAAAAGCAGTTTTAACTCTTTCTCTCCATTTTACAATATTTGTAACATCAACTTCTATAAACGACTGTACATGTGCAGAAGTTTGAACCGAAGCCACCATATATCCTGAAATCAATTTACGCATTCTGTCCATTTCGATGATTTCATCACCTCCATTAACAGAAACTGGAACCGCCTGCTGACTTTTTTGAACTATTGGCTCTGCCGCTTTTGGCGCAGCAGCAACAGTTTGCGGAGCAGGAGCGCCTGATTTTCTATTTTCTATAAACTTTAGAATATCTTCTTTTGTTACGCGTCCATCTTTTCCTGAACCTGCAATATTATTCAATTCAGCAACAGAAATTCCTTCTTCTTTTGCGATATTTTTTACTAAAGGAGAAAAGAATTTATCAGATCCTGAAAAATCTTGCGGTACAGAAACTGCTTCTTTAACTGTTTCTATTGTTTTTTCAATTTCTACTGCTTCTACAGGAACTACAGTTTCTTCAACAGCTTGCACAGCTGGAGCATCACCTTCTGTTTCAATAATAGCAATGGTTTGTCCTACTTGAACTAAATCATCTTTACCAAACAATTGTTCAACTAAAACGCCCGACACTTCGCTTGGCACTTCGCTGTCAACCTTATCAGTTGCAATCTCTAGTACAGCTTCATCAGCTTCAATTCTGTCTCCAACTTCTTTCAACCAGTTTGTAATGGTTGCTTCAGCGACACTTTCTCCCATTTTTGGAAGTTTTAATTCAAATCTTGCCATATTGTTATCCTCAAGGGTGATTTTGATTATCAGATTGCGAAATTACTGAATATTTTAAATATAAATTACATTTAATATAATTTTTTACTCAATTTCCACAATTTGACCCATGTCATTTCGCGAATTGCTTCCAATTATAAAATTTGTATTTTTAGGGAAAATCTTAAAAGTAATGTTCTTATCTTTAAGAGTTTCTATGATTTTGATACATTTTTTGAATGAAACATACTGATTATCCAAAATTATCTCAATGTTTTTCCCCTTAAAAACCTGGCACGAATTTACCATTTTTTCTTTTTTTAAATCGAAAAACTGCACTTTATTTTTTAAAATAGATGGTAATTTTTCAGACAAATTTTGATTTAAGGAATAAAAAATAAAACTTTCCGGCGATGGTTTTACTTTTATTTTCGCTTGAAACATTTTGAAAAATGAAAAAACAAAACTTCCTATTTGAATAAAAAAAGTAAAAAACCAAGATTTCTTAAAATGCTTTTGATAAAAGTAATTCATTGCTTCTTGAAAACGCAGCATATATTTTTCGTCCTTTACTGTACTCTCTCCTTTATAATGCAAAACAGTAGTTTCATGAAAATAATAATTTGATTTTTGCTTCAAAAGTACACGATAAGACAAGTCAATATCATCTGCGTACATAAAGCAATTTTCATCAAATCCTCTTAATTCAAGGTAAAGATCTCGTTTCATAAGCATAAAAGCTCCCACTAAAATCTCAACTTTTCCGCTTTGATCTTTATTTAAATGCTGGGCATAATAACGATTAAATATTCGTGATTTTGGAAATATTTTGTACAACCCAAAAATCTTTGTAAAAGCAACCCAAGGAGTTGGAATGCCGCGTTTACTTTCGGGCAGAAAACTTCCGATACCGTCAATTAATTTACAGCCTATTATTCCTAAATCTTGTTTTTCTTCGGCGAAAGCCAAAATTTTAGTAAATGTATCTTCCGCAACAACTGTATCGGGATTTAAAATACAAATGTATTTTCCCGCCGCAAATTGAACTCCAATATTATTCCCTTTTGGAAAACCAAAATTGCGATCGTTTTGAATTAGTTTAATATTAGGGAATTTATTTTTCATCATCAAACAACTATCGTCAGATGAATTATTATCTACTACAATAATTTCGGCATCAAGTGTTAAAAGTGCTTCTTGAACACTCAAAATACATTGTTCGAGAAAGTAACGCACATTATAATTAAGTATAACAACCGATAATTGCATGTAATTTTAAGTAATTTGATTCTTGGGGAAGTTAGAAATTTTCGGTCAAACCTAATCGCAATGACCAATCGTTTTTGCTGACTCCAAAATCCAGCACCAAATTACTATTATTCTGTTTATTCCATTTAATACGTAATCCTGTTCCAACAGCGGGATTCCATTTACTAAACTCATAGGTATCTAACTTTGAAACTGAAGAAATATTAGTAAAAAACACTGCGCCCCAAAAACCATTTTTTGAAATATCAGTACGATATTCGGTTTCAAAATAAATAAGTGCATTACTTCTAAATCTATTTCTGGTAAAACCACGACCCGTTTTCCCGTCTCGATCCCAGCCTATGCTTGGCAGATCAAGATAATGTGGTTTTCCTCCAAAAGTTGACCAATAAAAGGCTCTGTAAGCTAGAACTCGATGCTTGTGTTTATTAAATGAATGATATTTTCTGGCATCAAAATAAATAGAATTCCATTTTTTGCCATCAACTCCGCTTGTATTTATCCTATAATCTGCTTCTACATACAAACCTTGTTCTGGATTAACATTGTTTTCTCTCGAATCATACAAACCTTGAACAGCAAATCCTAACGATGTTTCATCTGTAAAATCGCCGTTCATATATTTAAAGTAATCTGTTTCTTCATCTATATAGGAATCTTCAGAAATATTTTGGTAATTATCAAACAACACCCCTAATCCCATTCTAAAATCACCAATAACTTTACGAGTTGCAAATTGATAAAATCTCCATTGTTGATAATCCAGAGTCGACATTTTATCTTCGGTATTATGCCTTCCCAATCCATAGGTATCTTGCGGATAAATCATATACCTATAATCTCCAATAAAATTCCAATTATTATCTGCAGTGTATATATAGGACTGCACAGGAAAAACATATTGTTTGGTGAAACTAAAATAAGGAGAAAAAGTAATTTGAGACATTTTTGTTGTTTTGCTGTCTCCTAAATAAAAGGTGGTTAAAAATGAAACTACTAATCCTGCACTTTTATTTGCATCGATAGGAACTGGAAGCAAAGAAAAAGCTACTTTTTTTTCTGGTTTTATTCGAACAGAATCATTTTTATGGAAAAGCTTATACAATACATCTAAAATGTCTTTTTGATTATTCGAAATGGAATCATTTTGTGCGTAACAAAATGACATCCCAAAAAAGAAAAATAAAACAAGTAGTGATTTTGCTTTTTTCATTTCGTAAAGTTTTCAGAAACAATATCTTACAAATTTAAAATTTTATTTAGAATAGGTAACTCTTTCAAAATAATAAAAAAGAAAATTATATTTTTGATGATGAAACCTTTCTCTTTTATGAAAAACAAACCGTCGATTATCCTGAACTATTTTCTTTTTTCTTTAATCTTACTGTTTTCATACAGTTTTTCGCCTTTAATTGTTTTTTCGAGCTCAAACTTAGATCTTGTAAAAACTTCGACATGGTATATTGCAGGTCCGACAAAAGAAACACAGGAAACTATAAATAAAATCAGAAAAGAAAAGGGGTTAATCAAGATTACGGCAAAAGAAAATCCGACAGGTGAAATTGAACTGAATGTAATGATTTCAGAATCTAATTCGAATGACGGTTCACCAACAAATTTATCTGAGAACTCAAAATATGTGAGTATTACCTATAAATCAAACGAGTTGATAAAGCTTCAAGCCCGTGAAGGAAATGAAGAAGGCACTGGATGCGTGCACGGCGGCTCACATCCAAGAGTTGATCTTCCAATATCAGCCAAAAGTTTTACAACACTAAAAATTCCGTGGACAGAGTTCAAGCAAGACGGTCTTGCAAATGGAAAGATTTTAAACATTCATAACCTTTGCAAATTCAATTTTGTAAACTACAATCCAACATCAAACGCCGTTTTAGAAATAAAATCTGTTCGTATTCATTAACTGTTTCAATACAAATAGAATCTTTTGTTTGCCTCGTTACAAATGAAGCTGAATTTTATATTTATTACATACTTTCATGACAAACAACATAATTGTAGAAAATACAAGCGACCAAATTATTCCCGGAACTCCTACTCTAAAGTAACCTGGAACAATATGAAATCCTAAAGCTTTACAGAAATAATAAATTACTCCGGGAAGAATATAAATCAATAAAGGGTTCGCTGCGGCGGGCATAAAAAACGCACTCCATTTTGTTTGCTTCTTAACCTCCATTAACCAATACAAAAAGTAAAACAACACCGTACAAATCCCAGCAGAAAACATGGTCCAAGACGGTGTTCCTTTTATTTTTGAAATTCCAAAATAAGGACGCAAAAAGTACCCGATTGCAAAAAACAAAACGGCAAAACCAATTACAGGCCAGTTAATTTTTTGCTGCGTTTTCCTGTCAAAAAACAATAACGAAATTATTACTCCTGCGCTCACTAAAGCGGCGTGCGTTAAATGTCCAGCAATAAATTTAAACCAAGGCAGATTTGACAGCGGAATATCAGCACTTAGATTTATTGAATTTGCGATCACACAAACAAACAAAAATGCAATCATCGCCCACAATCGTCCTGAAACAAGCCAATAATAAATTACCGAAAAAAGATACGCCCAGCCAATTAATCCTAGAATACCCCACCATTTAGGTGTTATTCCAATTTCGCCATTATCTTGTACATATAAAAAATAAAGAATAACCAGAACGAGCATTCCGCCGTAATGAAGACCGTATTTTAACCAAACTGGAAAATCTTTAGGATATTTATTCCAAATAGGAATTGGCATCGCGTAAGCTAAAAGCGCCCAAAGCACCGGAGAAATAATCATTTTTGAAGCATCAAAACCATATTCGGCATTAACCATAAAAACGCCAATAATGATTAGAGCTAAAGCTCTTTTTAAAGTATGAATCCAAATTACTTTAGGACTGTCTCCTTTTAGTAATCTGGCATTGAAAGCAAACGGAATTGACATACCTACAATAAACAAAAAAGCAGGAAAAACTACATCAACAAAAGTCATCGCATCTGCATCAGCAGGCATGTGTCTAAGCCATTGCGGGACTTCTTTTATACTAGCCAATTCATTTACAAAAATCATTATAAAAATGGTAATTCCACGTAAAGCATCTATCGATATAATCCTTTGATTGTATAAATTTTCTTTAATTTTCATAAATTACTTTGTTTTTGGCAATAACAAATTTAAAATAATAGACGAGATCTCCTTTTTATTTCTAATAAATATTTTAAAAAGAATCTATCTTAAAATAGTATTTAAAATGAACTTCAAAAATCAAAATACAACAAAAAAGCCTTTTTCATGTTAATCTCTTAATACCGTACTTTTGTTTTTATTAATGCCTATTTTTAAATGAAAAAAGTAATTTTCTTTTTCCTTCTAATTTTTACTTCAGCTTATTCGCAGGTATCTGGCTGTACAGATCCTCTTTCGAAAAACTACAATCTAAAAGCAACTCAAAATAACGGAAGCTGTCTTTATAAAAACACGAAAATAAAACCTGAATATTCAATCAAATTAAGCGATTCTATTAAAGAAACTTCAGGACTAATTGCGTTCGACAACTTATTATGGACACATAATGACGATCATGACAAAACTATTTACGGATTGGACTCTATTGGAAAAATTAGACGAAAAATTATTCTTGAGCACGCTGTGAATAATGATTGGGAAGAAATATCACAAGACAGCACACATATTTATATTGGCGATTTTGGGAATAATGCAAGCGGAAATAGAACTGACTTAAACATTCTAAAAATAAATAAAACATCATTTTTGAATGAGAATCCAATTATTGAAACAATTTCATTTAAGTATTCTGATCAAACTGATTTTTCTGCAAAGAAACCTAACACAACCAATTTTGACTGTGAAGCTTTTATAGTTTCAAAGGACAGTATTTATTTGTTTACTAAACAATGGAAATCTTCAAAAACCAGCATTTATGCTTTACCAAATCAGCCTGGAAAATATACTGCCCAATTGAAACAAACATTTGACACCAAAGGCCTGGTTACGGGAGCAACTTATTTGGAGTCTAAAAAACTTATTGTTCTTTGCGGCTATTCAAAACTCGGAAAACCTTTTCTCTATTTATTGTATGATTTTAAAAATGGAAACTTTTTATCAGGAAATAAACGTCGAATAAATCTAAAACTCCCATTTCATCAAATTGAAGGAATTACCACAAAAGACGGACTTCATTATTTTATTACAAATGAATCTTTGATTCGCAAACCCTTCTTAAATAATCCGCAGCAAATACATTATTTTGATTTGACTCCTCTTCTAGGATCGTATCTCCATAAATAATTCGCAAATGCAAGATAATAGTTTACTTTTGCAGAAAGTTATGTTTTTCAAAACATTCATAACTCATATTTTATAACTTATAATTACAAAAGTGAATTACTTATCTGTAGAAAATATATCGAAGTCATTTGGCGAAAGAGTCCTTTTTGACAACATTTCTTTTGGAATCAATAAAGATCAAAAAATCGCTTTTATTGCCAAAAATGGTTCTGGAAAAACAACTATTATGAGTATCATTAATGGTTTAGACGAACCAGATACCGGACAAGTTGTTTTAAGGAAAGGAATTAGAATGGCTTTTCTGTCGCAGGACAATAATTTGCAGGATGAACTTACGATTGAAGAAAGTATTTTCGCTTCAGACAATGAAACGCTTAAAATAATAGAAGCATACGAAAAAGCACTAGAAAACCCAAATGACGAAGAAGCATATCAAAAAGCTTTTGACGGGATGGATCAGCATAATGCATGGGATTTTGAAACGCAGTACAAACAAATTTTATTCAAATTAAAACTGGAGGATTTTAAACTTAAGGTAAAAAATCTTTCCGGAGGACAAAAAAAACGTCTTTCATTGGCCATCATTTTGATCAATCGCCCTGATTTATTGATTTTAGATGAGCCAACCAACCATTTAGATCTTGAAATGATCGAATGGCTTGAAAGTTATTTTACCAAAGAAAATATCACCTTGTTTATGGTAACGCACGACCGTTTCTTTTTGGAACGCGTCTGCAATGAAATTATCGAATTAGACAACGGAAAATTACACCAATACAAAGGAAACTACTCTTATTATTTAGAGAAAAAAGAAGAACGAATTACTTCTGAAAATTCTAGTATCGATAAAGCAAAAAATCTTTTTGTAAAAGAATTAGAATGGATGCGCCGCCAGCCAAAAGCGAGAACAACCAAATCTAAATCACGTCAGGACGATTTTTATGTAATTAAAGAAAAGGCACAAAGCCGACGTAAAGAAAACAAAGTCGAGCTTGAAATTAATATGGAAAGAATGGGAAGCAAAATTATCGAGCTCCATAAACTTTCTAAAAAATTCAAAGACCGTGTTATTCTAGACAACTTTAGTTTTGATTTTCAGCGCGGCGAGAGAATTGGAATTATTGGTAAAAACGGAACTGGAAAGTCTACTTTTTTAAATCTTCTTACAGGAACAATTCCTCCAGACAGCGGTAGAGTTGTAAAAGGCGATACTATTAAAATTGGATATTATACACAGTCTGGAATTAATCCAAAACCGGGTCAGCGTGTAATTGATATTATAAAAGAGTACGGAGAATATATTCCGCTTGCAAAAGGAAAAATCATTTCAGCTTCGCAATTGTTAGAGCGTTTTCTTTTTGATGCCAAAAAACAATACGATTATGTCGAAAAATTAAGCGGAGGAGAATTAAAACGTTTGTATTTATGTACTGTTTTAATTCAGAATCCAAACTTTTTGATTCTAGATGAGCCAACAAACGATTTAGATATTGTAACGCTAAACGTTCTGGAAAGTTTCCTTTTAGACTACCCAGGATGTTTATTAGTGGTTTCGCACGACCGTTATTTCATGGATAAAATTGTCGATCATTTATTTGTTTTTAGAGGGAATGGCGAAATCGAGAATTTCCCTGGAAACTATTCTGATTTCCGTGCTTATGAAGACAGTGCCGATGTGGCTCAAAAAGAAGAAAACAAAGCCGAAAAGAAAGACTGGAAACAAAACAATCCTACTGGAAATTTAAGTTTCAACGAGCAAAAAGAATATCAAAAAATCGAAAGAGAAATCAAAGATTTAGAAATCGAAAAAACTAAAATCGAGCAACTATTCTCTGACGGAAAAGTTGCCGATGCCGATATTGAGAAAAAAGCAAACGAACTGCAAAACATCATAAACAAAATAGATAAAAAAGAAGAACGCTGGTTTGAACTTTCGGCTAAACTTGAAAGTTAATATTTCAGTTATAGATTTTCGTTTTCAAAAAAAATCATTTTTTCGACTAAAACATAGACTAAAGACTAATTTTATATATTTACGTTTTTTAAAACAAATACCACATGAAAAAATTATTATTTGCTTTTTCAATTCTTACCTTTTTTATCTCTTGTTCAAGTGATTCAGGATTAGAAAAAATTCCTGAAAAAATAGATTACAGCGTTGAAAACGAAAAAGAAATTACAGATTATCTAGTTAAAAACAATTTAACAGCAAAAAAAACAAGCACTGGTTTACATTATATCATTACAGAAGAAGGAACCGGCAAACAACCCATTACACAATCCTCTATTACTGTTACCTACAAAGGCTCTCTTACCAATGGAAAAGTTTTTGATCAAAATGCTTCGGGTGCAACTTTCCCATTAAGCAAATTAATTTTAGGATGGCAGCAAGGATTACCTTTTTTTAAAGAAGGCGGAAGTGGTATTTTGTTTGTTCCAGCACATTTAGGATACGGCAGTTATTCTGTTTCTGGCATTCCAGGAGGTTCTGTTTTGATATTTGAAATTAAACTTATTACCGTAAATTAATTCGCCTGAAAAACGAAATATTATAAGAATGCTTTTTCAAATACAATCTTATCTAAAATTTCTTTGGAATTCTAAAAACGAACATGGCGTTCACTCCCCTTTCGTTTTTAGTCTGCTGACAAAATGTTTCTATGATAAGAAACCCAAACCAGAATATAAAATTCTAAAAAAATACAGAAAATCACTTCTTGAAAACAAAAATTTCATCGAAGTAACTGATTTTGGTGCAGGTTCAAAAGTCTTTAAATCAGATAAGAGACAAATTTCTAAAATTGCATCGACAGCAGGAATTTCGCCAAAACGTGCCGAATTATTATTTAGAGTAACTAATTATTTCAAGCCAAATAACATTCTTGAAATAGGAACTTCATTGGGTTTAGCAACTTCTGCTTTGGCTCTAGGAAACACAAACGCAAAAGTTACTACTATTGAAGGATGTGCGCAAACTGGAGATATTGCCAAAAATCAATTAGAAAAATTTGATTGCAAAAACGTCGAAAACATAATTTCAGAATTTGAATCTTTCTTAGTTTCTGAAAATCTAAAATCTAAAATTTACGATCTAATTTACTTTGACGGTAATCATTCTAAAAAAGCAACTTTGGCTTATTTTGAAAGTTTATTGCCAACAATCAACAACGATTCGGTTTGGATTTTTGATGATATACATTGGTCTCCAGAAATGGAAGAAACTTGGGAAATCATAAAAAATCACCCAAAAGTAAAAGTTACTATCGATACCTTTCAATGGGGATTTGTTTTTTTTAGATACGAACAAGAAAAAGAACATTTTACAATTAGAACATAAAAAAAGACGATCATTACTGATCGTCTTTTTTATTTCAATAAAACTTTGAAGATTACTTTTTAGCAACTGCAGTTTCTTCAGACTTCGCTCCTATTCTGTTTACTGTATACATTGGTGCAAACTTAAGTTTCAAACCGGCAATTTTCCTGTTATCTTCGGCAGTAAGCCCTTCTTTTTCGACAGTATTTTTACGACTGTCAAGTGCCTCATACATAAGTTTAACTTCATCCCAGTCTTCTCTTGTATACTTATCTTTATTATTCTCAACTGTGTGAACAAATTGCTGGTAAACACTGTGAATATTTTTAGCATTTACCCAAGCAAAATTCATATCATCACCAATCTTGCCTTCACCAAATAAGGCATTTCGTAATTGCTGTTTTGGGCTTGGAGTTGGGGCAAAAAGGACAGCCATCTCATTTCTAAACTCTTCATATTTAACTTTACTCGTATTTATTTTCTCCGTTGCTGCAGTATTATCTTTAATATCTGCCAAAGCCAATTGTGCTTCTTCGGCTCTTTTATCATATTCAGTTTCTACACCCTTCCAATTTTCTTTCAAATCATCAGCAGTTACATTTTTAACTGAATCGACATAAGCCACATAAGAATCTATTGTTTTTTGAGCCTTTTCTTGTTTCTCATCTTTACACGAAGTAAAAATTAATGCAATAAATGCAATTCCTGACACTAATTGTATATTTTTCATAATTCTGATTATTTAAGATTACATAACAAATATAGTTATAACCTTAAGTGTTTTATTACATAATTATCACTTTTACAGTATTAAACACAACATAATTCAATAAAATTTAAAAAACATGACAATTACATAAAAATAATTCAAAATGATATAACAACGTTTTCAAATCTAATTTTATATTATACAAACAGGTACAAAACTTAAATCAATATAAAAACTTCATTTTGTAACATAATCCAATTTAAAACTACTTATCGTTTATTGAAAAGTGTTTTGTACTTTTAAATCCAAAAATTGTAAAACGAAATGGCAAATCCATTAATTAAAATAACCGACATAAAACGAAATTTTGTTCTAGGTAATGAAATTGTATATGTTTTAAAAGGAATTAATTTAGAAATCAACAAAGGAGAATATGTTGCATTAATGGGGCCTTCGGGATCTGGAAAATCAACTTTAATGAATTTATTAGGTTGTTTAGATACGCCAACTTCTGGGCGATACATTTTAAACGGAAAAGATGTCAGCCAGATGAAAGACGATGAATTGGCAGGAATTAGAAACAAAGAAATTGGTTTCGTATTTCAAACCTTTAATCTTTTGCCAAGAACAACTGCCCTAGACAATGTTGCATTACCAATGATTTATGCCGGACATTCAAAATCAGAACGTAATGCAAGAGCAGTTGAAGTACTAACACAAGTTAATCTAGCAGACAGAATGGATCATCAGCCTAATCAGCTTTCTGGAGGACAACGCCAGCGTGTTGCCATTGCCCGCGCTTTGGTTAACAAACCTTCTATTATTTTGGCCGATGAACCTACAGGAAACTTAGACAGTAAAACTTCGGTAGAAATTATGAAGCTTTTTGGCGATATTCATGCACAAGGTAATACAGTAATTCTGGTAACTCACGAAGAAGATATTGCGGCTTATGCGCATCGCGTTATTCGTTTAAGAGACGGATTAATTGAAAGTGATACGACGAAATAGTTTAATCGTTTATTTGGTTAATTGTTTAATCGGAAAAAAAAACTTAGAACCTTTAAAATAATTTCTGATTTTAGATTTTAGATTATTTTCTAAATCTAAAAAAAAAACTTAGAACCTTAGCATCTTAAAAAAAAAATGAAAGTATATACAAAAACAGGCGACAAAGGAACTACGGCTCTTTTTGGAGGCACGCGAGTTCCTAAAGATCATATCAGGATTGACAGTTACGGAACTGTTGATGAATTAAATTCTTACATCGGGTTAATTCGCGATCAAGAAATGAATCCTCATTATAAAACTATTCTAATAGAAATTCAAGATCGCTTATTTACCGTTGGAGCAATATTAGCAACACCACAAGAAAAAGAGGTTTTAAAAAACGGCGAACTTCGTTTAAAAAACTTAGGTATTATTGATTCTGATATTGAATTACTTGAAAACGAAATTGACAAAATGGAAGAAAGTTTACCGCCAATGACTCATTTTGTATTACCGGGCGGTCATCCCACCGTGTCACATTGTCATATAGCACGCTGCATTTGCCGCCGAGCAGAACGTTTGGCAGTGCATTTAAGCCACAATGAACACGTTCCTGAAGTAGCAATCAAGTACTTAAACCGACTTTCTGACTACCTTTTTGTCTTGGCACGAAAGTTGTCCTCAGACTTAAAAGCGGAGGAAGTGAAATGGATACCTCGCAAATAAAATTTTAGATTTTAGAGTTCGTATTTTAGTTTTTTTTCACTGTATCAATCTAAATTCAACAATCTAAAATCTGCAATTTAGAAGACGTTCTTAAATTTTATTAAAATAAATCAAAATTTACTTGTCTTTTTCAGTAAAAAAATTATTTTTGCACAAACTAAACAGATAACAGATGTATTGGACATTAGAATTAGCATCTTATTTAAGTGATGCGCCATGGCCTGCTAACAAAGACGAACTTATTGACTACGCTATTAGAGCTGGTGCTCCATTAGAAGTAGTAGAGAACCTTCAATCAATCGAAGATGAAGGCGAGATATATGAATCAATGGAAGAAATTTGGCCTGATTATCCAACAGACGAAGATTATCTTTGGAATGAGGATGAATATTAAAAAATAAACCAAAGGAAAAAGTCTCATCACCGAGGCTTTTTTTTTGGTTCAAATACACAACATATAATAAAGAAATACTAATAAATTATGAGTTTCATAAACAGCATCATCAAGGTCTTTGTAGGTGATAAATCTCAAAAAGATGTCAAAGCTTTACAACCTTATTTAAACAAAATTAAAACATTCGAAACCAGCTTAATGGCTTTATCTCACGATGACCTAAGAGCTAGAACTGTATATTTTAAAGATAGAATTAAAGAAGCCAGAGCAGATAAAGATGCTAAAATTGCTTCGCTTAAAGCTGAAGTTGAAAACATCGAAGACATCGACAAAAGAGAAGATCTTTATGATGCAATAGACAGTCTTGAAAAAGAAGCTTATGAAGTTTCTGAAAAAACTTTATTAGAAATTCTTCCAGAAGCATTTTCTGTAGTAAAGGAAACAGCACGTCGTTTTAAAGACAATTCATTTATTGAAGTTACTGCTACTCCAAAAGACAGAGAATTCTCAGCTTCAAAAACTTATGTTACTATTGAAGGTGACAAAGCTACTTGGGCTAACAAATGGAATGCAGCAGGTAAAGAAATTACTTGGGACATGATTCATTATGATGTTCAGTTAATTGGAGGAATGGTTCTGCACGAAGGTAAAGTTGCCGAAATGCAAACGGGTGAAGGTAAAACTTTGGTGGCTACACTTCCTTTATACTTAAATGCTTTGACAGGAAACGGAGTTCACTTGGTAACTGTGAATGACTACTTAGCAAAACGTGACAGCACATGGAAAGCGCCTTTATTCGAGTTTCACGGTTTAACTGTTGATTGTATCGATAATCACCAGCCAAGTACTGAACAAAGAAAAAAAGCATACGATGCCGATATCACTTACGGAACCAACAACGAATTTGGTTTTGACTACTTAAGAGATAACATGGCGCACTCGCCTAGCGATTTAGTTCAAAGAAAACACAATTATGCAATTGTCGACGAGGTCGATTCTGTATTAATTGATGATGCAAGAACACCACTTATTATTTCAGGACCAGTTCCTCAGGGAGATCGTCATGAATTTAATGAGTTGAAACCAAAAATCGAAAATCTAGTTGCACAACAACGTCAATTAGCAAACGGTTTCTTGGCAGAAGCTAAAAAATTAATCAAAGAAGGAAATACTAAAGAAGGCGGATTCTTGTTATTAAGAGCTTACAGAAGTTTACCTAAAAATAAAGCATTAATTAAATTTTTGAGTGAAGAAGGAATCAAACAATTGCTTCAAAAAACCGAAAATCAATATATGCAGGATAACAATCGCGAAATGCATAAAGTGGATGAAGCTTTATACTTTGTGATTGAAGAAAAAAATAATCAAGTAGAATTGACAGATAACGGTATCAAATACCTTTCTGGAGATACTGATGCAGATTTCTTCGTTTTACCAGACATTGGTACAGAAATCGCTGCTATCGAAAAACAAAAATTAGACAAAGACGCTGAAGCTGAAGCTAAAGAAAGATTATTCCAAGATTTTGGAGTAAAAAGCGAGCGTATCCATACTCTTACACAACTTTTAAAAGCATATGCTTTATTCGAAAAAGATGTAGAATATGTGATCATGGACAACAAAATTATGATTGTCGATGAGCAAACAGGTCGTATTATGGATGGTCGTCGTTATTCTGACGGATTACACCAAGCGATTGAAGCTAAAGAAAATGTAAAAATTGAAGCGGCTACTCAAACTTTTGCAACCGTTACATTACAGAATTATTTCAGAATGTACAGCAAATTGGGTGGTATGACAGGTACAGCGGTTACTGAAGCTGGAGAGTTATGGCAGATTTACAAATTAGACGTTGTTGAAATTCCAACCAACCGTCCGATTGCCAGAATAGACAAAGAAGATTATATCTACAAAACAACAAGAGAGAAATTCAACGCTGTTATCGAAGATGTTACTGAATTATCAAACGCTGGAAGACCAGTTTTGATTGGAACAACTTCTGTAGAGATCTCTGAATTATTAAGCCGAATGTTGAAAATGAGAGGCGTTACACACAACGTTTTGAATGCTAAAATGCACAAGCAAGAAGCACAAATCGTTGAAGAAGCTGGTAAAGCCGGCGTTGTAACTATTGCAACAAACATGGCTGGTCGTGGTACCGATATTAAATTATCTCCAGAAGTAAAAGCTGCAGGAGGTTTAGCAATCGTTGGTACAGAGCGTCATGATTCTCGTCGTGTAGACAGACAGTTACGTGGTCGTGCTGGTCGTCAAGGAGATCCAGGAAGTTCTCAATTTTATGTTTCTCTAGAAGATAACTTAATGCGTTTATTTGGTTCTGAAAGAGTTGCTAAAGTTATGGACAGAATGGGACTTCAAGAAGGTGAAGTTATTCAGCATTCGATGATGACTAAATCTATTGAGCGCGCTCAGAAAAAAGTAGAAGAAAACAACTTTGGTGTTCGTAAACGTTTATTAGAATATGATGACGTAATGAACTCACAACGTGAAGTAGTTTACAAACGTCGTCGTCACGCTTTGTTTGGTGAGCGTTTAAAACTAGATATCGCAAATATGCTTTACGATACGTGCGAACTAATCGTAAGCAATAATAAAGTAACAAACGATTTCAAAAATTTCGATTTTGATTTAATTCGTTACTTCGGAATTACTTCTCCAATCTCAGAAGCTGATTTTACAAAATTATCAGATATTGAAATTACTGGAAAAGTATACAAAGAAGCTCTTGCTTTCTATACAGAAAAAACAGAAAGAAGTGCAAGAGAAGCTTTCCCAATTATTAAAGGAGTTTACGAAGAACCAAACAACCATTTTGAAAGAATCGTAGTTCCATTTACTGACGGAATCAAAACGCTTAATGTTGTTACAGACTTAAAGAAGGCATACGAAAGCGAAGGAGCTCAGTTAATTGCTGATTTTGAGAAAAACATCACACTTTCGATTGTTGATGAAGCTTGGAAAAAACATTTACGTAAAATGGACGAATTGAAACAATCTGTTCAATTGGCTGTTCACGAACAAAAAGATCCATTGCTTATTTACAAATTAGAAGCTTTCAATTTGTTTAGAGGAATGTTGGACAACGTTAATAAAGAAGTTATTTCATTCTTATTTAAAGGAGATTTACCTGCTCAAAATGTTCCTGAAATTCACGAAGCAAGAGAAGTTCGCCAAAAAGAAAACTTACAATTAAGCAAAGACGAAATTGTAAACAGCGAAGAAATTAATCGTGAAGCTGGAGAAACACAGCAACGTCAGGTTACAGAAACCATTGTTAGAGAGATGCCAAAAATCAATCGTAATGACAATGTAACTATTCAAAAAGTTGCAACTGGTAAAACAGAAACAATGAAATATAAAAAAGCAGAAACTCTTTTAGCTTCAGGAGCTTGGGTTATTGTTAAAGAATAATTTTTATTTCAAATTACATATTAAAGCCTGCAAGTTTTCAAAAACTTGCAGGCTTTATCGTTTAAAAAGAATCTTCAATTGCTTAAACCTCTTGAAGTTTTTTTTTGAAAAAAATTAAAATAAGTTCTTTCCAAAACGAATTAAATGTACTTTTGCATTCGAAACAACGAAATCAAGCCTTGAAGAATATCTTCATCATATTACTTTCCGGTATCCTTCTACTGCCATCTTTTGGCAATTTCTTTGTTTATACTAATTTCAAACTAAATCAGGAAGAAATTATAAAAACTATTTGTGTACAGCGTAAACAAGTTTTCAATACGTGTAACGGTCGATGTGAGCTTCAAAAAAGTTTGAAAAAATACGCTGACAACGAGAAAAAAATGGAAAACAATCTTAAAGAAAAATCAGAGATTGTTTATATTCAAAATACAATTACAGCACCTTACAACTTAATAGTGCCTATTAAAACTAAAACACAAAACTTTTCTGTTTTAGATAAAAAACCTGTTTCAGTTTCGAACACTTCGTTTCGTCCTCCATCCTATTTTATATAATTTTTTAAATCTATTTTCAATTTTACAATTGAAATCATTTTTATTGCCCAAAAGCAATGAAACGTGCTTACGCACATCTCAAATTTAAATTATATAAAACTAATAAAAATGAAAAATACTTTATACAGAGCTTTAGCTATTGTAACACTATCTATATCTTTATTTTCTTGTTCAAACGATGATAACAACGAAACGATTACAGGAAACGGAAAAATCACTTTAAAATTTGACAATGCATACGGAGCAAACGATCTAATTTTAAGCACTCAAGGAAACACAACTTCTAACAATGAAGTATTAAAAATTAGTCTTGTAAAATATATTGTCAGCAATGTTGTTTTTACAAAAGCTGACGGAACCACTTTTACATACCCAAAAAGCAAAAGCTATTTTATTGCTGATGAATCTACTGCGGCTGGACAACAATTTCAATTAGCTGATATTCCTGCTGGAGACTACACAAAAGTAAAATTCGGAATTGGAGTTGACGAAGAACAATGGAAATTAGGCGCTGCAGGACAAGGCGATTTCTTAGCACAGGCCGATGCTGCCGGAATGATGTGGTCATGGGCTGCCGGATATAAATTTCTAGCTCTTGAGGGTACATTTACTTCGCCGACTGTTACAACTGCTACTCCATTTATGATTCACACTGGAAAAACGGGAACTGATTACAATTATACCGAAGTAACGCTAGATCTTCCAACAAAAGCTTTAGTTCGTACAAACATTACTCCTGCTGTACACATTATCACAGATCTTTCGAAAATTATCGACGGCAAAAACAAAATCAAACTTTCTGACAACAACATGGGCGGAATGGGCGCGATGATTATGGGCGGTGCTAATTTGCCATTAATTACTCAAAACATCTCTGCAATGTTTAGAGTAGATCACGTACATAACGACTAAACTTATTTTCAGGAGCACAAAAGTTATGGTTTAACAAACCACTCGTCCCGCCATCCGTTAAATCTTTCACGGCGAACACCGCCGTAAAAGGATATCACTTCTGTCAGGGCTAAAAAACATCTTTTGTGCTTCTTAAAACCCAAAAAAACATGTTGAAAATAAAATATTTTCTTTGGCTGATCATTCCGTTACTATGGAGCTGCTCAGATAAAGATGACGAATATATAAATGTGCCGTTGGAATTTAAAGTTCCATCAAACTTTCCAGATCTGGCTTATAATATTGCCTTAAATCCACCAACAGTAAAAGGATTCGAACTAGGGAAAAAATTATTTTACGATGGGCGTTTAGCATCTGATGGAGTAGTTTCCTGTGGTTTCTGTCACATACAAGCAAATGCCTTTACGCATCACGGACATACTGTAAGTCATGGTGTAGACAATGCACAAGGAACACGAAATACACCATCCATTCAAAACCTAGGGTTTCAAACAACTTTTATGTATGACGGTGCTGCCGATCATTTAGATTTACAGCCGCTGATTCCGCTTAAAAGTGTGATCGAAATGAATGGCGATTTAAATGCTATTCTAAAAATGATGAAAGCCGACAAAGAATATCAGAAACTATTTGGACAAGCTTTTGATGATGGTGCTATTACAACCGAAAATATGCTGAAAGCTCTTTCTCAATTTATGGTTATGGTGGTTTCATCAAATTCAAAATTTGACAAATACAGACGAAATGAATCTGGCGGAAGTTTGACTTCTAATGAATTGGCAGGTTACGATTTATTTAAATCAAAATGTGCCTCTTGTCATGCAACAGATTTACAAACTGATAATTCGTTCCGAAATAATGGTTTAGCAGTAAATCCAGCCGTTAATGATGTTGGGCGCTATAAAGTAACAGAACTGACGAGTGATTATTACAAATTTAAAGTACCAAGTTTACGAAATGTAGAAGTTTCTGCTCCCTATATGCACGATGGAAGATTTGGAACTCTGGAAGGTGTTCTAGATCATTACGCAAGCGGAATTGAAGATTCTCCAACTTTAGATCCAATTTTAAAACAGAATGGAAAATTTGGAATTGCACTTTCTACCACCGAAAAACAACAAATAATCGCTTTTCTAAAAACGCTGACAGATAATCAGTATTTGACAGATAAACGTTTCTCAGAATATTAAAAAAGTACATCATCAAAGTTTGTTATTTCGACGGAGGAGAAATCACACTAGAAACTCCGTAAAGAAAAGCGCAAATCTTTGTCGACCAACGAGTGTGATTTCTCCTCCGTCGAAACAACAGAATTGCCTTATCAAAAATGGCAAAAAAAGTAAATCTTATAAAAACAGGTGCCTAGCCCCTATTGCAGTGAAAAGCCTTTTAGAAAAATGGGATTTTGAAAAAAGCTTGCAACGAAAAGCGGGATTAGCTCCTAAAAACAATAAAAATGAAAAAATTAATAATAGTTTGCACTTTTCTGGTTGGATTTTCAGCCTTTAGTTCTACTGTAAAAGACAGTATTTCGACATTCACCTTTCAGCGTCTGGCTCTAATGGAAGATTTTGAGTGTGATGCCTGCGGTTGTTCTGCAAGCGGCGGAAGTATGGGTTTTAGCTCGATGTTGAATAACAATTTTGTTGGACTTCGATACTTTAAACAAAGCTATACAAGCCGTGATGGTATTTTTGCCAATTCACCTTGGATAGACGAAAATTTCAACACTGTTCAAGCCTGGGCAAGGATTCCGATTTCAGAGAAAATTCAGATTTCGGCTTTACTTCCATATCATTTTCACGAAAGACAATTAACAGCAGGTACTCAAAGTATTGAAGGCTTAGGCGACATGACTGTTATGGGACTTTATACTGTTTATGAAACTCAAAAAGACAGTACGGTTTTTACTCATAAACTAAATCTAGGAGGTGGAGTTAAGATTCCGACGGGAAAATTTAAAGAGATCAATAATTTAGGAACTATAAATCAGAGTTTTCAATTAGGAACAGGAAGCTGGGATTTTCCCTTGGTTTCAGAATATGTAATCAAACACAAAAATCTAGGTCTAAATACTACTTTAAACTATATTTTTAAAACTGAAAACAGTAAAAATTACCAATACGGCGACCAATTTAATTATGCAGGTACTTTTTTCTATTTGTTTGATGCAAATAAATTCCAAATTGTTCCACAGGCAGGACTTGCAGGCGAAGTTTACCAAACTAATAAGCAACACGGACTTGATTTACCAAATACTGCGGGAGATATTTTATTTGGAAAATTTGGCATTGAAGCAGGAAAAGATAAATTTTCGATTGGTGTAAATGCAATGCTTCCAATAACGCAGCATTTGTCAAATGGCAACATGGAAGCTAATTACAGATGGAGCATTAATTTGAATTATACTTTGTAAAAAAAGGTACTGAGGGACTAAGGTTCTGACGTTCTAAGTTTTTTATCTTAGCATCTCAGAACCTTAGCACCTTAGTATCTTTAAAATTTATCTTGGATTTTCTTCATAATAGCGCGCCTCAATTCTCTTAATATCTTTAATTGAATTTCTAGCCCAAGCTAGACGTTTTTCTAGAATTTCGTCATCAGACAATTGCCATTTGATATCAGAATTTCGTAATCTATTGGTCAAGTTTTGAATAATAATCGCAGCCGAAACAGAAATATTCAAACTCTCTGTAAAACCAACCATCGGGATTTTAAGGAAACCATCGGCTTTTTCTAATATTTCTTCAGATAATCCATCTCTTTCCGTTCCAAAAAATAAGGCACTTGGTTTTGTAATATCAAAATCTTCCAGCAAACAATCATTCTCATGCGGAGTAGTTGCAATAATTTGATAACCTTGATCTTTTAAAGTCGAAATACAATTGCTGACAGAATCAAACTGATTAATATCTACCCACTTCTGAGCCCCCATTGCAATTTCCTTATCGATTTTTTTTCCGTAGCGCTGTTCAATAACATTTAGTTCCTGAATTCCAAAAACTTCACAACTGCGCATCACGGCACTTGTATTATGCATTTGAAAAACATCTTCAACCGCAATAGTAAAATGTTTAGTACGATTTCCGAGTACGTTTAGAAATCTTTCTTTACGATTATCCGTTAATATATTTTCAAGAAAAGCAAGGTAATCTAAATCAACCATTATAATTTTATTTGCTGCAAAAATACATTTTTTATCTTTCTTTTTAAGTTTGATTAAAGAACCTCATCTCTTTAACATCAGGAAAACTTTAGTTAAATTCGTAAAAAAAATAAATGGGAATACCAGAAATTAGAAAAATCGACTTATCAGAAATACAACTATTACAAAAAATAGGTAGAGAAACATTTCGTGAAACTTTCGCAGATCACAATTCTGAAGAAAACATGACCACCTATTTAGATCAAAAATTCGCTGTCGACAAACTTACAGCTGAAGTAACAAATCCAGATTCAGCTTTTTATTTTGCTTACATTGATGATCAAATTTTAGGCTATTTAAAACTAAATTTTGGTCAAGCACAAACAGAACTTCAAGACAAAGACGGTTTAGAAATAGAACGAATATATGTTTCAAAAGAATTTCATGGACTTAAAATAGGACAGCTTTTATACAATCAAGCTTTACAAACTGCAAAACATTTAGATTTAAAATATATTTGGTTAGGTGTTTGGGAAGAAAATATAAGAGCGTTAAGCTTTTATAAAAAAAATGGTTTCGTAGAATTTGATAAACACATTTTCGTACTTGGAGATGAAGAACAAACCGATTTATTAATGAAGCTAACGCTAAAATAACAAAATGAAAAAGAAATTAGTTGTTCTGACTGGCGCAGGAATTAGTGCCGAAAGCGGTATTAAAACTTTTCGAGACAGCGACGGCTTATGGGAAGGCCATGACGTAATGGAAGTTGCAACTCCCGAAGGCTGGCATAAAAACCAAGATTTAGTTCTAGATTTTTACAACAAAAGACGCCAGCAGCTTAAAGAAGTGAATCCAAATTTAGGACATCAGATTTTAGCTGAATTAGAAAACCATTTTGATGTTTATATTGTTACTCAAAATGTTGATGATTTACATGAACGTGCAGGAAGCTCAAAAGTTTTGCATTTGCATGGAGAATTATTAAAAGTAAGAAGCACAAAAAATCGCGAATTAATTCTAGACTGGACCAATGATTTACTTACTGGTGATCTTGATAAAAATGGTCATCAATTGAGACCTCATATTGTTTGGTTTGGCGAAGAAGTTCCTGCACTCGAAGAAGCCATTTCGATTGTAGAAGAAGCTGATTATTTGGCCGTAATTGGAACTTCGCTTCAAGTATACCCAGCAGCTGGATTAATTTCTTATACCTACAGCATTACTCCGGTTTTTTACATAGATCCTAAACCAATTTCGATTCCTAATATTCAGAACAAAGTCGAAGTTATTGCTAAAACTGCGACTGAAGGAGTTGCAGAAATGAGAAAGAAATTGTTTGAACTGGAAAAAATATCATGATTGTAGAAAATCTTTTACAGCAATTATCGCAAATAGGTTTCTTGGCTCAATTACTTGTTTTTACAATAGAAAATGGAATTCTGTTGCTAATGGCGGTTTTAATTGGAAAAATAATTGAACCCAAAAACACTGTTTTAAATATAAAGGATCGTAAATGGGTTATTTCGACTTTGATTTGCAATATATTAGTTACCTCTTTAGGGTTTAAATTGTATCAATTGCAACTCATTCGAATTGATTTTTCTACCTCCTTCGTTTCATCTGTAACAGATACCCTTTTGCTGATTATTTTGATGGACTTTTTTATGTTTTGTTTTCATTATCTGGCGCATACTTTAAAATGGTTTTATCCCATTCACAAACTGCATCACACTCACATCAACACCAATGTTTATAGTTTATTTGTGCTTCATCCAATAGAAACTCTCGGATTTGGTTTTATATGGCTTATTCTCATTTCTGTTTTTCAATTTAATTACATCAGTTTAATCATTTATCTGTTTTTAAATTTGATGTACGGAATATTTGGTCATTTACAGAAAAATCTATTTCCTGCATTTTGGCACAAAAACTTTATGACGAAATGGATTTCTACAACAAAATTTCATGGAGATCATCATAAAAACGAAGCTCATAATTTTGGCTTTTACTTTACCATTTGGGATAAAATTTTCAAAACTAGTATTTAATTTAAAAGTTCCTATATAATAACGCTTCGGTAATTTTCAGAAGTTTTAACAATAGCTTATATTTGCACCTTTCGAAAAACAACATAACAATGACTACTCTAAACGAACTGAATGCTATATCGCCAATTGATGGAAGATATAGAAATAAAACTCAAAATTTAGCACCTTTTTTCTCAGAAGAAGCTTTAATCAAATATCGCGTATTGGTTGAAATTGAATATTTCATTGCTTTATGCGAAGTGCCTTTACCTCAGCTTTCAGACATAAACTCTAGTTTGTTTGACAGCTTAAGAGATATCTACAAAAATTTCTCTACAGAAGATGCGCTTTGGATTAAAGAAACTGAAAAAGTAACCAATCACGATGTAAAAGCGGTTGAATACTTTATTAAAGATGCCTTTGAAAAATTAGGTTTATCTCAATACAAAGAGTTCATTCACTTCGGATTAACATCTCAAGATATTAATAACACTGCAATTCCGCTTTCTACAAAAGAAGCATTCGAACAGGTTTATATGCCTTCGTTAATCGCTTTAATTTCTAAATTAAAAGAATTAAGTGTAGAATGGGCAGCCATTCCAATGTTAGCACGTACACACGGACAGCCCGCTTCTCCAACTCGTTTAGGCAAAGAAATTTTGGTTTTTGTAGAACGTCTTGAAGAGCAAATGCGTTTGTTATTTAATGTTCCATTTGCAGCTAAATTTGGCGGAGCAACAGGAAACTTCAATGCACATCATGTAGCATATCCGCAAATCGACTGGAAACAATTTGGAAATAAATTCGTTGAAACAGATTTAGGTTTACACCATTCTTTTCCAACAACGCAAATTGAACACTACGATCATTTTGCAGCATTCTTTGATGGTTTAAAAAGAATCAACAATATCATTATTGATTTAGACCGTGACATTTGGACTTATGTTTCAATGGAATATTTCAAACAAAAAATAAAAGCAGGCGAAATTGGTTCATCAGCAATGCCGCATAAAGTAAATCCTATTGATTTTGAAAACTCAGAAGGAAATTTAGGAATTGCAAACGCCATTTTTGAGCATTTAGCGGCTAAATTACCTATTTCAAGATTACAACGTGATTTAACAGACAGTACTGTTTTACGTAATGTTGGAGTTCCAATGGGACACACTATTATTGCTTTTGAAGCAACTCTAAAAGGTTTAAACAAATTATTATTAAACGAAAGTAAATTTGCCGAAGATTTAGAGAAAAACTGGGCTGTTGTTGCAGAAGCTATTCAAACTATTTTACGCCGCGAAGCATATCCAAATCCATATGAAGCGCTAAAAGGATTGACAAGAACAAATGAAGCCATTGATAAAAATGCAATTCACAATTTCATTGCAACTTTAGAAGTTTCTGATGCTGTTCGAGCTGAATTAATGCAGATAACTCCTAGTAACTATGTAGGAATTTAAATAAAACCTAAAATATTTTCTAAAAAAAAGCTATCTTTATCGAGATAGCTTTTTTTTTAACGCAGGAAGTTAATCCAGATTCAAACAAAAATCCTTTTATCGAAAAAATATTGTTTTTTTCACCACTGCTGAATGGCTGACAAAAGTGCCAGGAACCAATCTAAAAAGGGCTATTTAAGTAAACAGCTTAAATAAAAAATCGGACTAAGCTCCTTAAAAACAAAATACCCTTTATGATTGCCTTAAACGCCGCTGCCGAAAGTACACACCATTTACAACCCTTAATCAGTGATCTGGGATTAATCCTGATGACTGCTGGAATCGCTGTTTTATTATTTAAAAAAATGAAACAACCTCTAGTTTTAGGATATCTGATCGCAGGATTCTTGGCTGGAAACCACTTTGATTTTTTCCCTTCAATAACCGACATGAAAAGTGTTGAAGTATGGGCCGAAATTGGGGTTATCTTTTTGCTGTTTAGTTTAGGACTCGAATTTAGTTTTAAAAAGCTGATGAAAGTTGGAGGCACCTCCTCCATCACCGCAATAACCCAGATTTTATTCATGACCATTATAGGTTATTGTGTAGGTCAATGGATGGGCTGGGGAAAAATGGACAGCGTTTTTCTTGGAGCAACACTTTCAATTTCATCAACGACCATCATTATTAGAGCCTTTGATGAACTGGGAGTAAAAGGTAAAAAATTCGCCGGAATAGTATTTGGAGCCTTAATAGTCGAAGATATTGTGGCCATTTTAATGCTTGTTTTATTATCGACTATTGCAGTCAGTGATCAAGTATCAGGTGCCGAATTATTACAATCAGTTCTAAAACTAGTTTTCTTTTTAATCATTTGGTTTTTAGGAGGAATCTTTATCATACCAACGATTCTAAAAAAAGCCAAACATCTTTTAACAGATGAGATGCTGCTTATTATTTCGCTGGCATTATGTTTAATGATGGTAGTATTTGCTGCAAAAGTTGGCTTCTCACCTGCATTAGGAGCTTTTATAATGGGTTCTATCATTGCCGAAACTACGATGGCAGAAAAAATCGAACATTTAATTCAGCCCGTAAAAGATTTATTTGGAGCCGTTTTCTTTGTATCAGTCGGAATGTTAATCAATCCAGACACCTTAATTACTTATGCACTCCCTGTTGCTTTGATTACACTTATTACCATTTTCGGGAAAGCATTTAGTTCCTCATTCGGTGCACTGCTTTCTGGACAACCACTTAAGCAATCTGTTCAAACTGGTATGAGTTTAGCACAAATTGGAGAGTTTTCGTTTATTATTGCCACTCTAGGTATGACATTAAAAGTTACCAGCGATTTCTTGTATCCAATTATTGTTGCTGTATCAGCAGTTACAACCTTTACAACTCCATTTTTAATTAAATATTCAGATCCTTTCTCTGAATTTCTTGAGCGAAAGCTGCCAAAAAAATGGGTTAAAAACATAAATCGTTACAGTGTCAATGCACAAGCAATAAAATCAGTCAGCACGTGGCAAATAGTATTAAGAGCATCTATAACTCAAATCATACTGCATACTATAATTATTGTTGCTATAATTTTATTATCATCAAAATTTGTTGCCCCTCTGGTTGCCGACACTCGTTTTGGCAACACCTTAGCTGCGCTTATTACGCTTGTAATTATTGCTCCTTTTTTATGGGCGCTTTCGCTGCGTCGTGTAAAAGTTGACGAAGTTGAAACTTTATGGGAAGAACGTAAATATCGAGGTGCACTTTTAATGCTTATATTAATTAGAATGAGTCTTGGATTATTCTTTGTAGGTTTCTTGTTGAATATTTTCTTCTCTCCGTTAGTAGCATTTGTTGCACTTATTATTGCGATTGGAGCCTATCAAATTTTTCCAAAAAAGCTAAACGAACAATATCATAAAATTGAAAATCACTTTTTAAAGAACTTAAACGATCGCGAAAACAAAAAAATAGACAGAAGATATGCTAATCTAATGCCTTGGGACGGTCACATGTCTATTTTTGATATAGGAAAAGAATCAAACCTTGCGGGTAAAACACTTGAAGAATTGCGAATTCGAGAAAATATGGGGATAAACATCGCTTTTATTCGTCGTGGAGAAATTACAATTCCAATTCCAACCAAAAATGAACGATTGTTTCCTGGTGATGAAATATGCGTAATTGGGACTGACGAACAAATTGCACAGTTTACTACTTATCTAAAAAATGAAATTGAGGCTCCTAACAACAGCGAAGAATCTGATATTGTACTTCGCCAATTAGAGATTTCTAACGAAGATTTTATTCAAAAAAGTATTGGTCAATTTAGAGGCAGAACCGGCGGACTTGTTGTAGGAATTGAACGTAACGGTAATCGAATCTTAAATCCTGAGTCTAATATCATTTTAGAAAAAAACGATATTATCTGGGTTGTAGGTGATAAAAAACGAATGAACGAATTAATGCAAAAAAGCACACACGTTTCATTTTAAAATCTAATTCTAGATTATAAAAAAAGCCACAGAAATTATTTTAATCTGTGGCTTTCTTTTTTATTTATTTGGCTGCGGTGTCATACGCAGATAAGGTTTTATGGGTGTATATCCTTTAGGAAACTTTGCAGGAATATCACTGTCTGGAATTGCTGGAGCAATTACTACATCTTCTCCATCTTTCCAGTTTGCTGGTGTAGCAACACTGTAATTTGCTGTTAACTGCAAACTATCAATAACACGAAGCAATTCGTCAAAATTTCTTCCTGTTGATGCTGGATAAGTCAAAGTGAGTTTGATTTTTTTATCAGCACCAATTACAAAAACAGATCGCACGGTAAATTTATCACTTGCATTTGGATGAAGCATATCATACAAAGTAGCAACTTTTTTATCCTCATCAGCAATAATTGGAAAATTAACTTCAGTATTCTGAGTTTCGTTGATGTCTTTAATCCAATCTAAATGCGATTGCAAACCATCTACACTCAAAGCAATAACCTTTGTATTTCTTTTTGTAAACTCAGGAACATAATTCGCTACAGTTCCTAATTCAGTCGTGCAAACTGGAGTAAAATCTGCTGGATGCGAAAATAAAACTCCCCAAGAATCGCCTAACCATTCATGAAAATTAATTGGTCCCTGCGTGGTTTCTGCATGAAAATCTGGAGCTATATCGCCTAATCTTAATGTTGACATAATTTATATTTTTTAGTTCCTCTAAAATTAACTAAAAAATACATTTAGAAAACACGCAGGAATTAAAAAAAAGTTAAAATTCTATCTTCTCTATCTAATTACTATTTTAAACTAAATAAAGCTCATCACAAAATACCAGAAAGCAAGGGTTACAAACGAAATTGGAATTCCGAAACCAATCATCATACTGCTCAATTTTGGTTTTAAACCATAAGTCGAAGCTAGAATAGCACCCGTAATCATGGGTGCCATTGCCGTTTCCATAATCGTTATTTTTATAGGCTCTGAATGCTGGTTCAAAACAAATACATACAAAACCATAATAATAAACGGTGTGAGAATCAATCTAAAAAAAAGACCGAGACGAAGAAATCGCCAATGTTGACTTCTTCTATCAAAAGTAAGCTGCAATCCTACCGAAAGCAAAGCAAGCGGTGTTACCAAACTGCCAATTTTTAATAAAAAAGATTGTACGTTTAGTTCTAAATCATATTCAAAAACATTTAATAAACAGGCTGCAACAAAAGTAATAAAAGGCGGGAAAAAGATTATTTTCTTGCAAATACTCCATGCGTCTGGACTTCCTTTAGAATAAAATGCAGCGACAAAAACACCCAAAGTAGAAACTACCACAAAAGTTCCAGGCTGATCTACCAATATCGCGGTTTCTAATCCTTTTTTGCCATACAAAGCTTCTATAATTGGATAGCCTAGAAAAGAGGAGTTACTTAAACCAGCAGTTAAAATTAAGCAGCCAATTAATTTATTTGACCAGCCTAACTTTTTTCCTAAGAAATGAAAAAATACAACTGCCAATAAAAAAGCAATCCACCCAGCTCCTATCGGAAACAGCAATTCGTTGCTCCATTTTATTTTCGGAATATGGTATAAGGTAATTGCAGGCAAACATAAATAAATGACAATTTTATTTAAAACCTTATAAATAGAAGTTGGAAATTGTTTTACATGTTGTAAAATCAAACCCAAAGCAAGAAAGAAAAATATAAGTATAAAATTATTCATGGCGCTAAAAGCCTCAAAAATACATTTTTATTGCATGTAAGTTTTTATAGAAGCTAAACATTTTAGCTTCCGTAATCCTTTTTTAATTTTCTCATTAACAATCTCACTCCGTTTACAGTTGCTTCATTAAAAGAATTCGTAAAAATGATGTACGCAATAAACTTTTTTCGATCGATCGAAGCAATAGTATAATACGTTCCTGCAGTTCCTGAATGCGTAGAAAAGTCTTGATTGTTCTCGTAACTATTAAACCAACCCAAAGAATAACTTTCAATTCCTTTATGAATAAAATGATAAGTACTTGCTTTTAAATAATTATCCTGACCTTGAAGTCCCTGAATATTGAGCTGAATAAACTTAATATAATCAGTAAGTTTAATATTAATATCACCCGCAGGTTCTGTATAATCTAAATGATAATCTGTATTTGAAGGAACGGGACTTAGTTTATTGTTTTCAAAAGAATGTCCCCATGTATCTTTTGCTTTTAAATTTTCTGGCCATGACAATTTAACATCAAGTTTCAAATCTTTATTAAAAACCTCATCAACCAGTTTTTCCCAGCTTTTTCCGCTTACTTTTTCGACCATCATTGTGGCGAGTGTGTAACCTGCATTAGAATAAACATACTTGTGGCCAGCCTCTATTTCTGCAGGATTTAAGGTAAGTACAAATTTCCCAAACTGATTTCTTTTCTCCTGATGAGTACCTGTAAAATTAGGAACTGCTGGGTCATTTTCTCCTTGAAAAGGCTGAATTCTGGCTTGGTGCGACAATAATTTTTCGAGAGTTATAGCGTAATATTCTGGTTTTGAAGTTTTCTTTAAATCTGGAAATAAATCAAAAAATTTAGACGTCCATTTTAGTTTCCCTTTTTCAACATATTTTGCAATAATAAAAGCGGTCATCGCTTTCGTATTCGAACCAATATGAAATCGGTCATTTAATGCAGCCACATCTGTTAAATCTACTGAATGCAACCCAGATGTATTAATTTCTAACGTTTTACTGCCATTAACAACGGCATAACTCAATTCTGGAATTGCGTATGCAACACGAATAGAATCTGCATATTGCGCATGATTTTGCCCATACATCAAAGTTGAAAAACAATAAAAGAAAAGGAATCTTAATTTAAATTTCATTGTAATAAATTGAGAGTGTTACAAATTAATTACAAATCTAATACTAATAAAAAACACACGAGTTCTCAAATCATTTTATTTTAATGCATCAGCCCCATTTCATTCAAAAATTAATTTTTAGTTAAAATCTTTTTTATTTCGTAAAAGCTTTCTACATTTGTAACATATTTTATTACAGTATGCTTTCAGGTAAATTTGCCATAACGATTCACATTCTTACTTTGCTGACTAAATTTCCTAATGATTATTTATCATCAGAGTTTATTGCCGGCAGTATCAATTTAAATCCTGTTTTGGTTCGAAAAGAAATTGCAAACCTAAAAGCACATCATATTGTAGAAAGTAAAGAAGGGAAAAATGGCGGAACAAAATTGGCCGTAGATGCTGCGAAATTGACTTTAAAAGAGATATTTGAGATGACTTTTGAAACGATTAATTTGGGGTATGCAAAAAATGAACCTAACCCAGATTGTCCTGTTGGAAAAAAAATCAATCAAAATCTAGCTGATTTATATAGAGAAATGAATCAGAAAGTGAGTGCACAATTAGAGAATATTTCGCTTGAAGATTTTTCGAACCAATTTTAAAACTATTTTTTTAACCTAAACTGTAACATTTTTTATTACTAAATAAATTTACATATTATGAAAATCGCAATTATTGGAGCTACAGGATTTGTTGGCTCAGCCATCTTAAATGAATTAGCAGACAGAAAACATGAAATTTCGGCAATTGCCCGAAATCCAAAAGACACTACAAATGCAACTTGGATCGCGGCGGATGTTTTTAATGTTGATGCTTTGGCAGAAACTTTAAAAGGACACGATGTTGTAGTAAATGCTTTTAATCCAGGATGGACGAATCCTAATATTTATGATGATTTCCTTAACGGATCAAAGGCAATACAAGAAGCTGTAAAAAAATCAGGTGTAAAACGTTTTATTACGATTGGAGGCGCGGGAAGTTTATTTGTTGCACCAGATTTACAAGCAGTAGATACTCCAGATTTTCCAAAAGAAATCTTTAATGGTGCAAATGCAGCCAGAAACTACTTGAATATAATTAAAGAAGAAAAAGATTTAGACTGGGCATTTTTTAGTCCGGCGTTTGAAATGCATGCGGGAACTAAAACAGGAAGAACTGGTAAATATCGTTTAGGTTTAGAAAACCCAGTTTTTAATGACGAACAAAGAAGCATCTTATCTGTAGAGGATCTGGCAGTTGTTATCGCTGATGAAGTTGAAAACCCAAAACATCATCAAGTAAGATTTACGGCTGGATACTAATTTTTTTTTCGCTGCAAACTACACGAATTTTCGCAAATTACTTTTTAAACTTTCGCTTAACAAATTAGTGGAAATTCGTGTAATTCGTCGCAAACTAACTTTTTGAAACTGTATTTGTTTTCAGTACTTTTACATTATTAAAAAAGTACTTTGTCAAGTTTAAAGAAACAGTCGAGCAATTTATCTGAAAAAGCTGGAATTTCACCACCCGAAATCACCAATGTTTCGGCTATTAATCAAATTAAAAACAAACGCAGACAACAACCTTCTGCCGATGAATTAATCTCTGGAATTCTTTCTGGAAATAGAACGGCTCTCAGCCGTGCCATTACTCTTGTAGAAAGTACAAATCCTGAACATTCTGAGAAGGCAAACGAAATTATAAACGGCTGCCTGTCTCACGCAAATAAATCTGTTCGAATAGGAATTACGGGTGTCCCCGGAGTTGGAAAAAGTACTTTTATTGAAGCATTTGGAACTTTTCTCACGCAGGCAGGGAAAAAAGTCGCAGTTCTAGCTGTTGATCCAAGCAGTTCTATTTCACACGGAAGTATTCTGGGTGATAAAACCCGTATGGAGGAATTGGTTAAAGATGAAAATGCTTTTATACGCCCAAGCGCCTCAGGAGAAACTTTAGGTGGTGTGGCTCGCAAAACCCGTGAATCAATCATTTTGTGCGAAGCAGCTGGTTTTGACACTATAATTATTGAAACAGTTGGCGTTGGTCAAAGCGAAACAGCTGTTCACAGCATGGTAGATTTTTTTCTTTTATTAAAAATTTCTGGCGCCGGTGATGAACTTCAAGGTATTAAACGCGGCATTATGGAAATGGCAGATGCTATTGTAATTAACAAAGCAGACGGCGATAATATTAAGAAAGCAAATCAGGCAAAACTTGAATTCAACAGGGCTTTACATTTGTTTCCTCCAAAAAAATCAAACTGGCAGCCTAAAGTAACTACTTGCAGTGCTATTACTAAAGATGGAATTTCAGAAATCTGGAATACAATTTCTGAGTATTTTGAATTAACAAAAGAAACAGGCTTTTTCCAAGAAAAAAGAAAGGAACAAAATCATTTTTGGATGATGGAGACAATAGACGAACAATTAAAACAAAATTTCTATAACAGTCCTGAAATTATCTCCCTTTTAGAACAAAATAAAAAAGCAGTTCAAAATAATGAAATTTCACCTTTTACAGCTGCACAGAGTTTATTAAAATTGTATTTTAATAAAGGTTCGAAGTAGCAAAGGTTCAAAGAGTCAAAGGTTTTTTCTCAATCTTGTCATTCCGAGGAACGAGGAATCTTCGCAAGTAACTCTACAAAGTATGTCCCATCTTTGTCGATGCAGCAACGAAGATTCCTCGTTCCTCGGAATGACAAATTTCATGTGTGTGTTTTCAATACTGTCAGTTCGAGCGAAGTCGAGAACCAAAGCATTTCGACTTCGCTCAATGTGACAAAGGTTCAAAAAACAAAATTTTTAACTCTGTTTTTTGAACCTTTGTTCCTTTGTTGCTATGCTTCTTTGAACCTATTTTTTAGCTCTCAGCTTATATTTGCTCTCTTTATATAAATTCCCTGCAGTAATTACGTGCGCTAAAGCATCTTTTGCCAATTCTTCGTTTAATTTTACAGGGACTAAAGTGGTATCGTTTTTAACTTCAAACTGAAGTGGTTTTAAATTAGGCTGCATAATTACAACCTGATTCTCAACTCTAAATGCATTAATATCATTAAACTGCATAATCGCTCTTCCTTGCACCTTTTCATCAAGTTTGCTTAGATTTCTACCTACCATTGGTGTTTCAAACGGAAGTCCTAAATAACTCAATAATGTTGGCGGAATATCAATTTGACTTGCTAATCTATCATAAACAGCACCTTTTGGAACTCCAGGTCCCATAATAAATGCAGGAATATGAAATTTGTTTATTGGCACTAAATTTTTCCCGTATGTTCTTGTATTATGATCCGCAATTACAATAAAGATTGTGTTTTTAAAATAAGGCTCTTTTTTAGCCATTTCAAAGAATTTTCCAATCGAAAAATCGGCATACTTCATAGCATTGTTTACGGTTGCAGGTTTTGCATCATACTGTTTTATTCTGCCAGCAGGATATTCAAAAGGTTCATGATTTGAAGTCGAAAACATTAAAGAGAAAAATGGTTTGTCTCCTTTTGCCTTAAAATAATTATTAGCTTTAGTAACTAAATCCTCATCAGAATACCCCCAAGTACCTTTAAAAGCATATTTATTTCCATCAGATTCAAAATCTTCCTGATCTACAATATCCTGAAAACCATTTCCGTTGAAAAACGACGCCATATTATCAAAATTGGCCATTCCTCCATAAATAAAACTCGTATCGTATCCTTTTTGTTTTAAAGCATCAGCAAGTGTAAAAAATCCTTGCTGCGAATTTCCAAGTTTTACCACACTTTCTGACGGCGATGGTAAAAATCCAGTTACAACAGCTTCAATTCCACGAACACTTCTTGTACCTGTGCAATACAAATTGGTAAACAATAATCCTTCTTTTGATAATTTATCAAATTCTGGTGTCAGCGGTTTTCCTCCTAAAATTCCAACATATTCAGCACCTAGACTTTCTTGTAAAAAAATCACCAAATTGTATGGCTTTTTCATAAGAGAATCTGGCTGTTGTACATGAAGAAAAGGAATTTCAGCATCGGTAAAATCATTAGGACCGGCAATCATGTATTTTTTTACACGAGCAATTGCTTCTGCTTCATCCATTTTACCGTACATTTTTGTGTTTCCTTCATTCTTAATCGAATAAGCGGCAAAAGCAACGGTATAAAATGAGTTCAACCCTAAAGTATTGGTCAATTGATCTGTTGAAAAAACAGCATTACTAGCATTAATAGGACGCTTTGAAGTAAGGCTTGAACGTGCTCCAAAAAACAATAAAAAAGCAACTAATGGAAAAACCATTAATTTGAACTTATATTCAGTAGTTGTGGTATGAAAATACTTTTTCCCTTTTTTGAAAGCAAAATAAATTACCACTCCTAAAATTATAAACGTTACAATAATAGAAGTCAGATAACTCTTTAAAAGCATTCCAACAACTTCTTTTGGGTAAATAAGATAATCTAAGAAAATTTTATTGGGACGTGTGTCGTATTGTTTGACAAAATCTGGTGAAGCTAATTCTACAAAAAGAATCAGAAACAGGAATAAAAAACTATAAATTACCAAAAAATTATTGGTGAATTTGAGCCATTTATTGGGTAAAAAAGTAATCAAAACGGCTGGTAGAAATGACAAATAGCAAAGTAAAATCAAATCCATTCGCAAACCGATTGGAAAAATGTACCAGAAATTTGGTGTTTCTACTACTCTTTCTTTAAATAGAAAAAATAAAAAGATTCGGCTTAAAGTAGTAATCAGTAATCCGATTAAAATAAAATTAACTATAGGTTTTAAATAACGTAATTTTCTCATTAGATGATTTAAACTATTTTTTGATTAAGGCAAACTCCAGCAAAACACTCTGGTGCGTTTCTACTCTTCGTAACGTTTTATTTCTCTGTCATAGAACTCATTTGCCAAAACAATCAAGCCTTCCATTTCTGCATTTAACTCTGCTTCATCAAGATCTTCAGCTTCTTCCATAAATTCAACCTCATCATCTTTTAAATTGATTATAAATCTAGGGTAATCAAGGTGAATGATAAAAATATCATCTGGAAAATCAGTATTATCTCCAAGTAAAAATTTAGGTAATTCCATTTTTGTTTATTTAATATTTTGTTTTATTTTTTTGCTTTTCCCGAAGTTATCGAGACGCACGGATTAAAAGGATTTATTATTTATTTAATCCGTACCAAATTCTTATTTTCTGTTCAAATTTAAGTATTTGAAACTGAATTAGTATTTAATTTCTTAGTTAAATAGTGAAAGCGAATGAACAAGAAAATCGCCGCCGCGGTTAATCCTGCTAAAAGTCCGATCCAAACACCTTGTGCTTTCCATTCTGTATGTTCACCTAAATAATACGAAATTGGAAAACCAATTATCCAATAGGCTACAAAAGTGATATACATAGGAATTTTTACATCCTGCAAACCGCGTAGAGCTCCAAGAACAACTACCTGAATTCCATCAGAAATTTGAAAAACCGCCGCGATTAAAAGTAATTTTGATGCAATACTAATTACTTCAGTATTATCAAGAATCTGCCCAGTATTTTCCATATTTAAAAAGATATATGGCAGGTAATCATGAAAAACAACAAAGAGTATCGCAAAAACGGTTTCTATTATAATGGCAAGCAGGAAAATAGAACGCGCCACAACAATTAGTTTTTTATAATCTTGCAATCCTCTCTGATTACTAACTCTAATCATCGAAGTTACGCTTAATCCCATCGCAAACATAAATGTCATCGAAGCAAGACTTAAAGCAATTTGATTGGCCGCTTGACTCGTTTTACCAATATTGCCGCAAAGCCATATTGATGCTGTAAATAAAACAACTTCAAAAAGCATTTGCATAGCCGATGGAAATCCAATACTTATAATTTTTTTAATGGTAGCTTTTTTAATTTCCTGAAAGCTGAAATTCTTGAAAAAACGCTTCAAATCATTTCTTCTAGAAAGCATAATATGCATAAACATAACTAAGAAAATTCTAGAAATTACAGTTCCTAAAGCAGCTCCAATAATGCCCATTTTTGGAAAAATCCATATTCCGTAAATCAACACATAATTGATTCCTACGTGTAGTACGTTTGCCATAATCATGGCATACATAGAGTATTTTGTCAATGATAATCCGTCGGCAAATTGCTTGTATCCTTGATACATAATTAAAGGAATCAATGAAAAAGCCACCCAGCCCAAATACGGTTTTGCCAGTACAATTACTTCTGCCGGCTGCTGCAGTAATTCCATTATCGGTTTTGCAAACATGATTACCGTAAAAAGAACTAATCCTAGAATGGTACATAAAAATAATCCGTGATGAAAAGCGGATCTAATTTTAGTATCGTTTTTTTCGGCATCGCCTTCGGCAACTATTGGAGTAATAGCAGTAGAAAAACCAATTCCAAGAGACATTGCAATAAAAATCATGCTGTTGCCTAGTGAAACTGCGGCCAGTTCAGTACTTCCTAATTTTCCCACCATTATATTATCAACAATACCAATTAAGGTATGTCCGACCATTCCTAAAATTATAGGATATGCTAATTTTAAATTGTATGAAAACTCTTTGGTGTACTGCTTTAAATTCACTTCTATTCTTTTTTAGTGTGCAAAGATAATCAGAAGCTGCGAATTCTATTCTATTAATAAAAAGATAAGCCAATTTTAAGGCGAAATTTGGCTAAACGCAATATTATGTAACGATTTTTAAAAATTATATAACAAGCTCCAAAGGCCTTGATCCTACTTTTACAATATTAAAAATTCAAAAAAAATTGTCATGAGAAAATTACAAATGTTATGCATAGCGACTTTCGCTTTTTTATACGCCAATACCACTTTCGCTCAAGACAGTGAAACAAAAAATTACGATCAAGGTTTTAGATTAGGATTTGGTGTAAATGGCGGAATACCAACTGACAATGATTACAGATGGTCGCTTGGTGGAGATGTTCGTTTACAATACGATTTATCAAAAAAAACATCGTTGACATTAACTACAGGTTTTACAAACTTGTTTATGAAAGATCAAAATGGAGTTGAAGTAAAAGATCTTGGATTTATACCTGCTAAAGCTGGTTTTAAAGCCTTTGTCTGGGAGGACCAGTTTTACGTTTTAGGTGAAGTAGGTGCTGGTTTTGCCGTAACAAACGGATATAATGACACTACATTTTTGTGGGCGCCGGGAATTGGATACGCCAATAAGTACATTGATATTAGTGTTCGCTATGAAGACTATAACAAATTCAATACCAACCAAGTGGCGTTACGCTTAGCTTATGGTTTTAAATTATAAAAGGAAAGGTTTAATTTATTATTTTGTTTTTGGTAACAAGCCCGATAGTTTTCATAGTCTATCGGGCTTTGTTTTTTATACCATTGGTCAAAAGAGAAGTGTCATTAGTCAAATGATTTTTTAGGATTGATTTAGAAGGCAGTAATTCGCGGAAAAATTAATCAAATCATGAACAAAACAGTTTTTTATTTAGCACAAGTTTTACTTTTTTTATTGCTTTCTGTTGCCACAAGGGCACAATCTGGAATCTCAGGAGAATTTAAAGTCGATTATGTTCCTTTTTCTAAGTACGTTAGACCAATGGACAGTACTAAAACAAATGCTGAAAGTAATTTTAAACGAGCTCAAATTGCTTTTGAAGTTCCATTATCTTTAAAAATGGATCAATACAATCGTCCAAGGCTGTGGTCTATTTTTGTAAATGGAAGTTATGCTCGAATGGAGAATAAGAATTACGAAATTCAATCTCTTCCTGCACAATTTCAAGAAGGATTTCCAAATGAACTGCTGAATACGCAAATTGGTGTTAAGCATTTACGCTCTCTTTCACCCTCTTGGTCTTTATTAACAATGCTGTCAGTTGGGGTTTATACTGATATGGTCGAAATTAATAAAGATGATGTTTTAATACAAGGAGGTGTTCTCTTTATCAAACAATTCAATCCTAATTTGGCTTTTGGTATGGGGCCAGTTTTAACCAATAGTTTTGGTGTTCCGATGGTTCTGCCTGGTATTTACTTTAATTGGGAGTCAAAAGGGGCTTTACATTTTAAAATTGCATTTCCAGAAGGTTTAGAATTAGGTTACCGAATGTCTGACAATTTCGATTTGAAAGCTGTCGCAGAAATAAGCGGAATGACAGCCGAAACCAGAGTTGGAAACAAATCAATGTTATTAGGATATCAACAAATTATTGCTGGATTGCGTCCTCAGATAAAATTAGGAGAACACTGGACACTAGAACCTACGGCTGGAAGTACTATTGTTCGAAATTTCTCGACTAACAGCCGAAAAATTAAAGACATTTTTAAAGAAAAAGACATAGCCGATCCAAGATTCACTACTACTTTTTATGGAGCTGTAGCTTTAAAATGGAAATTCTAATACTATCGGCTTAATAAGTTTTTATACACTACCTCTTTCAATAATGCTTCTCGGCGTGTTCTTGAAATAGGTAGTTCTTGTCCATTTATAAACAATCGTCCGCCAGAAACAGAATCTATGTGTGTTATATTTACTAAAAAAGATTTATGAATTCTAAAAAAAATCTCTGCTGGTAGTGTCTCTTCTAATGAAATCATAGTTTGATGAATTACCAGCACTTTATCTTTAAAATGAAGTTTGGCATAATTCTGCATTCCTTCAATATACAAAATATCAACCCAAGAAATTTTTTGAAATCCTTCTTCCTGACGTACATACAAAAACGGATCCAATTGATTTTGCTTTGGAGATTGGATCATTTGATACCATTGTTTTGCTTTTAGCCAAGCCTGATAAAAACGCTGAAATGAAATTGGCTTCAATAAATAATCAACTACTTGCAAACGATATCCGTCTAAAGCATGTTCCGAATATGCAGTTGTAAAAATTACCAATGGTGGATTCTCTAAAGATTCTAAAAACTCTAATCCAGATAGATAAGGCATATTTATATCCAGAAATAATAAATCAATCTTTTTATCCTGAATATATGAAGTTGCTTCTAATGCCGAAGCACAAGTGCCTGCAACTTCTAGAAAATCAATTTTAGAAATAAAGTCTACGATTCCGTTTCTTGCGATAGGTTCATCGTCTATAACGAGGCATTTCATGTTCATAATCTTGTTTTTGTTTGGTTTGGTGTTTTTTTATTTCACGCAGATTTGGCAGATTTTTTTTAATCCTTTTAATCCGTGCAATCTGTGGCTAAAAAATTTAACCGTAAAGTTCGCAAAGTTTTATTTTTTTATACCGATGCTAAGATCACAAAGCAACAGATTAAAAATTCGTGCTAATTTGTGCAATTGCTTCGCCTGTTCGCTGTCGCTTGGGTTGTGGCAAAAAAATCATTTTAAATCTAAAGTTACTGTAACCGTAAAATTAGAATCGGTTTTATTGATATTAAATTGATGTTTTTCTGGATACTGGATCGACAGTCTTTTCTTCACATTTTCAAGTCCTAAACCTTGATTTTTAGACGGTATTTTATATTGTTCTGTATATGAATTTTCGATTCTAAAATTCAATTGATCGTTTAGCTGCTCGCACGATAAATACACATATCCTTTTTCATTTGGAAGTCTAGAAACATGTTTAAAGGCATTCTCAATTAACGGAACCAAAAGTAATGGCACAATTTGAAGCTGTCCGTCTTCAATATTCCATTTGCTTTTTACTTCTAATTCATTTCCCCAGCGGGTTTCTTCAACGGCAATTAAATCTTTCAAGTATTTAATCTCGAGATGCAGCGGCACATATTCTTTGTTGCATTCATACAATTGATAACGCAAAATATCCGAAAATTGAACCAATAAAACAGACGCCAATTTTACATTACTCTGCATTAGAATATGAATATGATTCAGGATATTAAACATTAAATGCGGATTAATCTGATCTTGCAATATTTTGATTTGAGCTTCAAGATGTACTTGCTGCAATTGCGCGTGATTTCTTTCGATGACATTATGTTCCTGATAAAATCGAAGCCCGCAAGCAGTACCGCAAATTAAAATCGCTGAAGGAATGTTACCGTAAAATCGTGTCCATAAAAAATGAAGAGAATCCACATCTGCTTCTTCAGGATATATTTTGCTTCTCAAAACCGAATCTGAAAAAACAATATAAATCAATGACAAACAAAATGCCAAAAGCAGTACAACAATAACGCTTTGTACCGCAAACCAGTTCATTTTATTTTGTTTTAGCGCTTTGGGCAATATAACATCACTCAAAATATGAGCTAAAATGGCAGAACAAATCAAAACTAAAACAGCTTGAATTGTAGCCGTCAAAAAATCGTAATCTTCGATCATCTGCGCCCAGATTGTCATACCTAATAAGCTCCAAAAAAAGACTAAAAATACCCAATGCCTATTTTTATATTTTGTAATCATCTAAAAAAGATATCTATAATTATGAGAATGTTTGAGTTCAAAAATACCCCTATATTTTCGAAAGAAACAGCAAAGAACCAAAAAGATTCTGTGCTGTTCATAAGGCTAAACGATAAGTTGTGAACTTATAAGAAAAAGTATCCAACGCTTACATTAAACGAATTTGGTTTAGAGCTGAAATTATTACTTATATTATTTAATCCGCCTTGGTAAATTACATCTACAGTAAATTTCCACATTTCGACTCCTGCCCCAACCTGATATCCAATATTCGATTTATCAAATTTCTTATACGAATCTTTTAACTGGTTTAATGACGAAAAATTTTCATCCAAAACATAAGAATAAACCCCGCCTCCAAATACTCTGACATTTAAAGCCGCAAGATCAATTACTTCGTAACCAATAAGCAAAGGCATTTCAAGACTTTTCCATTTTGCGTTTTTAGATCCAGTTGAAGTCGTTTTTTCGATTTCTGAAGATTTCTCGCTGTATAAGATTTCATTTTGAATATAGAATCTCTTAAAATCAAATCTAGCCATAGCACCTCCAAAATAACCAACAGCATATTTTGATTTATAATCATCTGAAACTGGAAGCTCAGAATAATTAGATCCACCTTTAATTCCAATATGAATCGGAAACGGAGATTGTGCATTAATTTTAGAAGAAACTAATCCTAAAACGAAAATTGCAGTCAACAATAGTAATTTGTACATGTTCATGATAATAATGTTTATTAATTTGATGCAAAGGAGCACAAACCTAAATCACTATTAAAATTAGTTTGATGAACTACATTAGTGTTTTGACAAACGGATTTAAATAATTATTATCGAGCTGTTTTAACTAAACTATTCATGTTTAAAACATGACTTCAAAAAATAAACCCAATAAGTTTTAAAAACCTATCGGGTTCATTATAAAAAAAATGATCTAATGATCTAATTAATCATTTTCTAATGCTTTTTTATACATTTCAAAATTAGCTTTTATTTTATCGTCTAATTCTGGTTCTTTAATATCGGTATGTTTTTGCATTTCTTCCCAAATAATTTTTGCCACAATGTAACGTGCCATTTCCTTATCGTCGGCAGGAACTACATACCACGGTGCATAATCTGTAGAGGTTTGATTAATTGCTTCTTCATAATATTGCTGATACTCTGCCCAATGTTCACGTTCCTTCAAATCGCCAGGTGAAAATTTCCAATGGTGTTTTTCTTCTTCCAAACGGCGTAATAAACGATCCTTTTGTTCGTCTTTGCTTAAATGCAAAAAGAACTTCATGACAATAGTTCCGTTTTGAGCAATATGTTTTTCAAAATTATTGATCTGTTTAATTCTATCTTCCCAAAATTTAGGTGTAATATCATCTATCGATTTAATATCTGGCAAATTCTCTGATAAAATATATTCGGGATGCACTCGTGTTACTAAAACATTCTCGTAGTGCGTTCTATTAAAAATGGCGAACTTTCCTTTTTCGGGTAAGGCAATATAATGGCGCCATAAATAATCGTGTTCCAGCTCTGTTGAATTGGGTGTTTTAAAACTATGCACCACTACTCCACGCGGATTAAATTCTTTAAAAACTTCCCGAATCAAACTGTCTTTCCCTGACGTATCCATTCCTTGAAGGCAAATTAAAACTGCATATTTATTATGAGCATACATGACATCCTGCAAATCACTCAATTTCGCCTGAACCTTATCCAATTTTTCTTCCTTTTCATCGTCATCAGCATCAATATTTAACAAAGTAGGAAGTTTACTTAGTTTGATTCTATCTGTAACTTTAAAATCTTTCGGGTCTATTGATTTCATATTTTTTTAGTTTTTTGTATTATAAATATAGTAATTTTACGAAGCAAATTCTTGCTATTCATTGCAATACTTTTTAATAAATTGCCATCAGGGTTAAACAGTTGTTTTTAAAACAAGCTTTTACATAAGAAAAAAATGCAGCGATTCAATATTTATAAAAAATCAAAAAAGTTTCATTGGAGCAGCGCTTCAATATTTTTTTCATTACTAATATTGTTATACTTAATTTTTTTTATCAAGAATAACTTTTTTTCTTTAGCCAAAGGATTATCTGAAGACGCATTTTTAAAATCTGTGCTTTTATTCTCTTTTATTATATTAGTACTAAAATCAATTGGATTTATAAAACCTAAAGCCTTAAATGGAACGTTTAGCGGATTTTTAGAATTTTTTAAAGATGCTGTGATTATAGATAATGAGAAATTTCAAATTGAAGAGATCAAGCTAGTTGAAATTTCAAATAATGATTACTGCGGTAAACCAACGAGAAATGGTTTTGATTCTTCATTATCCAGCGGAATAAAAAATCGTATAACTCTTACACTAAATTCAGGAGAAAAAAAGACATGTAACTTTGAATTGTATAATCAATATGATTTAGGAAAAGTTGAAGATGAACTTGTTTCATATTATTTAAAAGGAAAAATAGAGTTTACAGAACTTTGTAAAGTATTAAAATTAAAACAATCAGAAATAGAGGAATATAAAAATCAAATTACGCTACTCTAACAGAAACATTCATGGAAAAATTCACATTAGAAATATTATTTCAAATCATAGGAATCGGTTCAGCATCAGGATTATTTTACAATAATAATGCACTTTATGTAATTGGCGACAACAGCGGATTTTTATACGAATACAATATGCAGAATCAGCAATTGAATCAGCATGCTTTAATTGACAATCCGACACAGAATATTCCAAAAAACTTAAAACCAGATTTTGAATCATTGACAAATCATAATGATACTTTGTATGTTTTTGGTTCTGGTTCTACCGAAAATAGAAACAAAATGATTGAGTTCGACCTTAAATCTAAAACTGTTTTACAAAAAAACAATTTGGTTGATTTATACGGTTTAATGCAAAATTTTGGAGAAATAAAACCCGAAGATTTCAATTTGGAAGGTTCTATTTTCGACGGCGAAAACTGGTATTTGTTTAATCGCGGAAATGGAGTTTCAAACAAAAACACCATTTTTACGATTCACGCCAAAAATCTTGGTGATGAATTTGCTTTGATTTCTGTGAATTATAAGCTTCCAAAAATAAAAGGCATTCGTTCCAGTTTTACCGATGCTGTTTTAGTCGAAGACAAAATCTATTTTCTTTCTACAGTCGAAAATACTAAATCAACTTACGATGACGGCGAAATCTTAGGAAGTTTCATTGGCCGAATCGATCAGAAAACCATGAAAATAGATTTTACTCAAAAAATTACTTCAACCAATAAATTTGAAGGTTTAACTTTTTATAAAAAAGAAAATAATAAAATCGAATTCTTGCTTTGCGAAGATAATGATACAGAAGTTTTAGAAACTAAGATTTATAAATTGACGCTGCCAGTTAAATAAAAACTATTCTATCACAATAATAACATGGAAACGCATCGCAGTGCAACTCTACAATAAAACCTTTGAGCCTTTGTAGCTTTGTAACTTTGAACCTAAAAAAATATTTTAATATTTTTTTACCCCTGTCCCAACCTTTTTATCTTTTTCTCTCTCTATATAAGAAAGACAACAATTGTGATAAACGAGACTCAAATAGCAAACTGTAAAAAAATGCATCGCGATGCCCAGCGTCAGGTGTACGAATACATGGCGCCAAAGCTGTACCGCCTTTGCAAACGATATTTAAAAAAGGAAGAAGAAATCGAAGAAGCTTTGGCAGATTCGTTCTTTACTATTTTCACCAAACTGGATCAATTGAAAGAAGCGTATGCTTTTGAAGCTTGGGCCAGAAGAATAACTGTAAATCATTGTTTGGCGACCATTAGAAAAGAAACGAACTTCAATATGTATCTTGACGATGTTAAGTTGATTTCGCAGCCTTCAACAGATGAATTAACGACATTGGAAGAAGAAGATTTACTTAATTTATTAAACCATATTCCAGACGGCTGTAAAACAGTGTTTAATCTTTTTGTTATTGAAGGTTTTGCACACAAAGAAATAGCCGAAATGCTAAAGATCTCCGAGGGCACCTCAAAATCACAATTGAATGCCGCAAAGACCAAATTAAAAGAACTGGTTAATAAACTCTATTATCAAAAAGCAAAATAGTCATGGACAATCAAGATAAATTATTAGATAAAATAAAACAAGCTTCGCAAAACGCCGAGTTTAAAGACTTTCCAGGAATGGAAAAAGTCTGGTCGCGAGTTGAAGAAAAACTGGACAAAAAAGAAGATAAAAAAACAATCGCATTATGGAAAAAAATTGCTGTTGCAGCTTCTCTTCTTTTATTGATTTCTTTAGGTTCCCAATTTTTTCTTTCAGATAACAATGCTGTAACTGAAACTCCGAAAGTGGTGATTCAAGAAAATGAAAAACAAAAATCTAAAGAACCCGTTTTAAATCAAGAAAACACAATTCCTTCTGCTGGTTCTGCGCTTATTTCAAATGAAGAAGCTGCTAAAATTTTAGAAAAACAAAATAAAGGACAAGAAGCTGTTGCCATTCATGAAACAGCAGCTCCAAATGCACAATCGACAGAACCTTTAGCAGATAAAATAGTTTTAACAGAACCTGTTGCTTCAGCTCCTGCACTTGCTGCCCCAGTTCAGCAAAATTATGCCGAAGAACAAGACAATACTGCATTTGCTAAAGAAGAAACAGTCTCAGCAGCTAGATATTCAAAAGCCAAAGAATCGGCTAAAGTTGCTTATGCCGCAAAACAATTTCAAAGCGTTAAAAAAAGTACGCCTTTAGTAATTTTGAACGGGAATGCAATGGCTCATAGTGATGATGTCAAAAAAGACAAAATGATGCAGGATGAATTACCAAATCTAAATCCAGAAAACGTAGATTCACTTGTAGTTCTTGACGAACCTTTATACATTATTGATGGAATTTATTATTCAGAAAATGATTTATTTGGCAATAACCCAACAAGTCCATATGCGCCTTTAGACAAACAGGACATTAAAACAATAACCATTTTACAAGACCTTGAAGCTACAGCAAAATATGGCGAAAAAGGTAAAAAAGGAGTTGTCATAATTACGACAAAAACAGGAAAACCTACTCCGAAAAAATAATCCCAAGCTTTGTCAAAGTCTGCAGCTTTGACAAAGCTAAATCCGAACATTAATTCTTAAAACTTACTATCATGAAAAGTCTAAAACTTATTTCATCAGCCATTGCTATGCTTATATGTTTCGTAACCATAGCACAACAAAGAACTATTACCGGAACAGTTACAGATGTAAATTCTGCTCCGCTTCCCGGCGCTAACATCTTCATTAAAAAATCAAAAACATCTGCTGTCACCAATTTTGATGGAAAGTACACTATTAAAGCTGAAAAAGGAGATATTCTCGTTTTTAGTTATATTGGAATGCGTACTGAAAATGTTGTTGTAAAAAACTCAAATGTAATTAATGTTACATTGAAAGAAAATGCTAACCAACTACAAGAAGTTGTTACAACTGCTTATGCCACTACAAAAAAGAAAATGACAACAGGATCAGTGGCGATGATTCGAGGTACGGCCGCAGGTGTTCCAATTTCATTAAATAGCCAATATCTCGCGGCTCCGAGTATTACTATACGAGGTGCTGAATCAATTTCTCCTAAAAATGAACCTATGTACATTGTGGATGGTGTTCCTGTAAAAGCAGATCAAATGGCAAAAATTAATCCGAATGATATTGATGACGTGAAAGTTCTAAAAGACGAATCGGCAGCCTCTCTTTATGGCAGTAAAGCTGCAAACGGCGCCGTTGTAATTGTCACTAAAAATGAACTTTATAAAAATCTTTCGGAAAAAGAATTAGACAAAAAATTAAACATTATTAGACCAATTCCAGCTCAACCAACTCAGGAAGATTACGATACTTTTGTAGAAAATGCTTTTGAAAGCCCAAAAACAGCCCCGCTTTCTACATTTTCGATTGATGTTGACAATGCTTCTTACACTAATATTAGACGTTTTTTGAACAACGGACAAGAAGTTCCGAAAGATGCTGTACGTGTTGAAGAAATGGTAAACTTCTTTAAATACAATTATCCGCAGCCAAAAGACCAGCATCCGTTTTCTATTAACACTGAAGTAAGTGACTCGCCTTGGAATTCAAAAAACAAAATTCTAAAAATTGGTTTGCAGGGAAAAAATATTCCAACAAACGACTTACCAGCTTCAAATCTTGTTTTCTTAATTGATGTTTCAGGATCGATGAGCGATATGAATAAACTGCCTTTATTAAAACAATCTTTAAAAATATTGGTAAATGAATTACGTGCAAAAGACAAAGTTTCAATTGTAGTTTATGCAGGAGCTGCAGGAATGGTTTTGAAACCAACTTCTGGAAATGAGAAAAAAACTATAATTGAGGCGCTGGATAAATTAGAAGCTGGAGGAAGTACTGCCGGCGGAGCAGGAATTGAACTTGCTTATAAAATTGCATCTGAGAATTTTATTAAAAATGGCAATAATCGCGTGATTCTAGCAACTGACGGAGATTTTAACGTTGGAAGCTCTTCTAATTCTGATATGGAAAAATTAATCGAAGAGAAAAGAAAAACAGGCGTTTTCTTGACTTGTCTAGGTTATGGAATGGGAAATTACAAAGACAGCAAAATGGAAATTCTTGCTGATAAAGGAAACGGAAATTATGCCTACATTGATAATATTCAAGAAGCTAATCGTTTTTTAGGAAAAGAATTTAAAGGTTCGATGTTTGCCATTGCTAAAGATGTAAAAATTCAGATTGAATTTAATCCCAAACAAGTTCAGGCGTATCGTTTAATTGGTTATGAAAACAGAAAACTTCGTCCAGAGGATTTTAAAAATGATGCAATCGACGCAGGAGAATTAGGAAGTAATCATACGGTTACAGCTTTGTATGAAATTATTCCAGCTGGTGTAAAAAGCGATTATTTAAATGTTCAGCCGGATGATTTAAAATACACTAAAACGGAAACTAATTCTGCTAATTACAGTAGCGAACTGGCGACAATAAAATTCCGTTATAAAAAACCTGACGGCGATAAAAGTATTGAAATGGTTCAGGTTATTGATAACAAATCAGTTGCTTTAGATAAAGCGAGTGATGATTTAAAATTCAGTTCAGCTGTAGCTTGGTTTGGTTTAAAATTAAGAGATTCTAAATTGATTGCTGACAAATCATCAGAAGAAATTGTGAAATTAGCCAGACAAGGAATTTCAAATGACAGCGAAGGTTATAAAGCTGAATTTATCCGTCTTGTAGAGACTTCAAAACAGTATAATTAATAAATATTTTATTACATTTGGCTTCTAAAATCTAAACACTAATTTTTTCGTAAACGTATGAATCCAATTTTAAGCCAAAATCTATTTTTAGTAAAAGAACATGTCGGAATGTTTAAAGCTGCTAACAATTATGATATTTATAATCCTGAGACAAATCAAATAACTATGAATTGCCGTGAGAACAATCTTGGTTTTTTCACAAAAATGCTGCGTTTCACAGATTATAAAAGAATGACTCCTTTTAATGTTGAAATTACAACGGCTTCTGGAGAAAAATTAATCTCAGTAAAACGAGGTATTGCAGTGTTTCGCTCAACAGTTGAAATTTTTGATGAGAAAGATAGATTGATAGGAACTTTTAAACAAAAATTCTTTTCTATTGGTGGGAAGTTTGAAATCATGGATAAAAACGAAAAACCAGTTGCAACTTTACAAGGAAAATGGACGGGTTGGGATTTTAAATTTTCGCACGAAAACAAACAACTTGCTCAAGTAAGTAAAAAATGGGCTGGTTTAGGTAAAGAGTTTTTTACCAGTGCTGACAATTACGTGCTTCAAATCGAAGATAGCGTAGCAGCAGACAGTTCGCTTAGACAATTAATTCTTGCTGCCGTAATGTGTATTGACATGGTTTTGAAAGAATAACAAAGTTGTTAAACTTAGATTAAGAAAATACTTGAAAGCATCATTTTAGTTTGCAAAAGCTTTATTTTTGTAAGACTTAAAATGATGCTTTCGGCATTTCTAAACAATAAATCATGACAAGTTTAAAAAATAAAAATGCTCTTATTACAGGAGCTGGAAAAGGAATTGGAAAAGCAATTGCAATTGCCTTGGCAAAAGAAGGTGTAAACGTAATTCTAGTTTCAAGAACTCAATCTGATGTTGATCAATTGGCAGATGAAACAAATGATTTAGGCGTTAAATCTTTAGCTCTTTCGGCAGATGTTTCTGATATTAATTCTATAAATAAAGCCGTTGAAAAGGCTTTAGCTGAATTTAAACATATTGATATTTTAATCAACAGTGCTGGAATTGCTTCTTTTGGGAAGTTTCTTGAATTAGAGCCTGCTGCTTTTGAAAAAATTATTCAAGTAAATTTAATGGGAACTTATTACGCAACACGCGCTGTAATTCCTAATATGATCGAAAGACAAACTGGAGACATTATTAATATTTCGTCAACGGCTGGTTTAAACGGTAATGCTCTAACAAGTGCATACAGTGCTTCTAAATTTGCAGTTTTGGGTTTAACGGATTCCTTAATGCAGGAAATGCGCAAACACAATATCCGCGTTACAGCTTTAACTCCAAGCACTGTTGCAACAGATATGGCAAAAGATTTAAACTTAACTGATGGGAATCCTGAAAAAGTGATGCAATCTGAAGATATTGCAGAATTAATTGTTGCACAGTTAAAACTAAACCGCAGAGTATTTATAAAAAACAGCAGTATTTGGTCAACCAACCCTTAAAGTTACAAATCCCAACTTTAAAAGTATATGATGGAACAATATTTAAGACAATTAATAGCAATAGAATTTCAGGATAAAAAAGAAATTTTCACAGGATTTCTTATTGATTATTCTGATGACTGGATTCTGCTTCGAAACAATCCTGTTGATTATATTTTGGATGGTTTTGTCATTTTAAAAAACAAAAATATCGAAGCTGTTCATAGAGATCAGGATTTAGCTTTTACCGAAAAAGTGATTCGTTTAAAAGGCTTAAAAACAAATGCCGAGGATATTATTCCGATTCGGGATTTGAATTCGATTTTAAATTTCATCAACAATAAACATGGTATTTTTCAGATTTCTAAAAAATCAGCAAAATCAGCTTATTTAGGAAAATTGATTTCTTTAAACGATGAAGAACTTATAATTGATTTCTTAGATACTAAAGGTCAATTTGGCGGAGAATTGAGTTTTAATCCGCAAAAAATCAGAGTTATTGAATTTGATACGGATTATATCAATTCTTTGAAATTGGTAATTCCTGAAAATCAGAAGTAGTTATAGCTTTTTTATTTGTCATTTCGACCGAAGGGAGAAATCGCACTAGTAATTCCGCATAGAAAATCTCCAATCTTTGTCGACAAACTAGTGCGATTTCTCCCTTCGGTCGAAATGACAATACTTTGTGTAATTTATTGAAATAAACTTTGACAAAGTTCAACTATACTTTTTAAGCTTCCGCTAATTTATTTATAAACTCTAAACGAACGCTTCCGTCTTCGTCAATTTTTGTCAAATTAATTTCTTGCAGCGTATTTACAAGTTCCGGATTCCAAGGCGTTTTTACTTTTACGTAATTCTCTGTAAAACCATGAATATAACCTTCTTTATTTTCTCCTTCAAAAAGAACAGTTCTGTTTGTTCCTAATTGAGTTTCATAAAAGGCACGACGTTTTTTTACTGATAAACCTCGAAGCATTTTACTTCTTTTAGCTCTTACATTTGCAGGAACAACTCCAGGCATATCTATGGCTTCTGTATTATCTCTTTCAGAATAGGTAAAAACGTGTAAATACGAAATATCCATTTCGTTTAAGAAATGATACGTTTCTAAGAAATGCTCATCTGTTTCTCCTGGGAAACCAACAATTACATCAACTCCTATACAAGCATGAGGCATCACTTCACGAATTTTATTCACTCGTTCAGTATACACTTCGCGCAAATAACGACGTTTCATTAATTTCAAAATATCGTTGCTTCCTGATTGCAATGGAATATGAAAATGCGGTACAAAAGTGCGGCTTTTTGAAACAAATTCTATCGTTTCATTTTTCAATAAATTGGGTTCAATCGATGAAATTCTTAAACGTTCAATACCTTCAACTTTATCTAAAGCTTGAACTAATTCTAGAAAAGTATGTTCGTGTTTTTTATTTCCAAACTCTCCTTTTCCGTAATCTCCAATATTAACTCCAGTTAAAACAATTTCTTTAATATTTTGAGCCGAGATTTCTTTGGCGTTCTGCAATACATTTTCTAAAGCATCACTTCTTGAAATTCCCCTTGCTAAAGGAATTGTACAATACGTACATTTATAATCGCAGCCGTCTTGAACTTTCAAGAAAGCTCGAGTACGATCTCCTATTGAATAACTTCCAACATAAAAATCAGCTTCAGCAATTTCGCATGAATGAACTTCACCCATGTCATTTTTGCTTAAGTCATGAATATAATCTGTAATCTTAAACTTTTCTGTAGCGCCAAGTACCAAATCAACTCCGTCAACATTTGCCAACTCTTCAGGTTTCAGCTGCGCATAACATCCCACGGCTGCAACAAATGCCTTATCATTAAGTTTCATTGCTTTCTTTACTACCTGCTTAAACTGCTTATCGGCATTGTCTGTTACAGAACAAGTATTGATTACATAAATGTCTGCTACATCTTCAAAATCGACGCGGTCGAATCCTTCGTCATTAAAATTTCTGGCAATTGTAGACGTTTCTGAAAAATTCAGTTTACATCCAAGCGTATAAAAAGCAACTTTTTTTCTATTTTCCATGGGAACACACTACGTTTTAAGCAGTAAGATATTATATTTATATCTCTTTTAAAGAGTTTGCAAATTTACGTACAATATTCTTTAAAATAAAATCAATAATACACTATATATCAATATTTTGCATTAAACACTAATTTCAAATCGTCATAATCAACTATGCCGCAAATCGCAGGTATTATTTATTCTAAAAAAAAAACACCAGGATTCAATAAGAATAAAATGACAAAAACATCGATTAAGTGCAAATTACATCGATTAAATGCATTTTTTCAAGTATTAAGCTTAAAATTTTCTTACATTTAACTTTGTTTAAGTCTTTAGCAGGATTTAATCAAAATACCAAAATAAATCACCGTTATTACTAATATTATAACAATTCGAGCATAACAATTTTGAAATTCAATCGTTATGTTGTTGCTTTGTTATTAAAAAGCATGGGAACGCCGAAAACCAGAAAGAGTAGGCAAAAATTAAAAATTAAAAATTCCATTATGAAAGCATTTTTACCCACAATCTGCTTAATGTTCTTAACCATTTTTAGTTCGCAGGCGCAAACTAATACTCCTGCTGCAAATCCATTTCCGTCTATCAGTACCTTAACAACTTGGGCGAGCTTAAATTCGCAGTCTCAATTTGATATTGCCATTCGTGCTGTTGGATTTAAATTTGAAGTAAAAGAACCAGGCGAAGGATCTACGGCTTATACTTATATTCGTAAAGTTACTGTAAACGAAGTAAACTATACTGATAGAATTGTTTACAGAATTACAAACAATAACTCAGCAAGTATTATTTCATTAGTAACTGCTTCTACAGATTTAGTGAGTTTGTATACGCCGCAATTAGCTACTTTTAAAAATAACAATTGTAAAACTGAAATGTCTAAAGACAAAAACACTACTTGCAGCTGTTATGAAAGCGCTAATTTTGCAATCGATCTTTGCGACGAACGTGTTAAATTGACAATGGGTGACGGAAATAAATATTTTGTTTCTGTAGCTAAAAAATAAAATACTTTTCAGGTATTTACAAAAACTTCGAGCTGTATTCCAAATCTTTGCAAATCTTAAAAAAGACTGAGATTACAAAGATTTGGGACGCATTTCTTAGGACATTATAAGTTTGGATTTTTTAACTCATACCAAACTTGAAATTCTTCCTCATACTCAAAAGAGTTTACATAACGTAACCCTAATTTCTCTAGTATTTTTCTTGAGTTATCATTGCCGGCATCTGCATAGGCACAAACAGCATCAGCTTTTAAATTATTAAAAGCATAATCTACAAAAGCTTTTCCTGCTTCAGTTGCATATCCTTTTCCCCAATGTTTTTCTATAAAGCGATAACCAATTTCATAAAAATTTTTATGGTTGTTGATTTCATTGGTAATAAATTTTATTCCTGACCAGCCAATAAATTCATTTGTTTCTTTAAGAATTACAGCCCAGCGTCCGGTTCCAAAATCTTTGTATTGCTGCTGAAGATTTTCAATGTATGCTGCACTCTGTTCAATGGTAGTAACAGGTTTCTTTCCAATATAAATATGAACATTCGGATTAGAATCTAATTCGAACATTCCATCAACGTCTGAAATAATTACTTCACGTAATAGTAAACGTTCTGTCTCGATTAGGTCTTTCATCAGAAATTAATTCAGAATATATTTTTGTACTACTTCGGCAACGCCGTTATTATTATTTGAAGCAACAATTAAATCTGCTCTATCACGCAATTCAGGCGTCACATTATCCACCCAAACTCCCAATCCAGCATACTCAATCATAGTCAAATCATTTCCTGCGTTTCCAACAGCGATAATTTCGCTTTGATGAATATTAAGCTTTTCGGCTAAAAGCTTTAAACTAGCCGCTTTATCAATTCCTTGCTGTGCCGCTTCTAAGAAAAATGGTTTTGACATAGAAACACTCAAATGCGGCATTGTTTTAATTAAATCATTCTCTACAGATTTTAAATAGGCAGGGTTTTCCAGCAAAATACATTTTACAGCTGGTCGATCGATGTAATCTTTAAAACTTGCCACTTTGCGATGCGCCATTCCAGTAATTTCTTTCTCAACTTCAATGTATTCAGAATCAGTTTCACTTATAATTTCATCATCCAAATAGGTTATGATATGCGTTTTTGTTTTCACGCTGTAATCATACAATTCGTGAATTTGCTTAACAGTTAATTTCTGTTCAAATAAAATTTGATCATCTTTTGCCTGACTTATTATAGCACCATTAAATGAAATGATATAGGAATCATTCAAATCTAATTCTAATTCCTTAGCATAAGCGGTCATTGCCGAAGTTGGTCTTCCAGAAGCCAAAACTACATAAACTCCCTTTTCCTGTGCCTCAAGAAGCACTTTTTTATTTAAATCAGATATTTTGTGGTCGTCTGTCAACAAAGTATCATCCATGTCGAGAACTAACATTTTGTATTGCATGCTTTTTAAGTTTTCAGTTTCTTGTATTCATTCTGCCTTACTAAAACTGTTCATTTCAGACTGAATACTGATAACTTTTTAAATACTCATTCTGAAATTTTCGATAACTGGATTTGCTTTTGCAAAATCTGTTTCTTGAATAAAAATTTCAACAGCCAGATCTGTGCGAGGAAAACCTCCTAAACGAGACGATTGAATATTATCTTTTTTAACTGTTTCTACTCCTGCTTCCTCTAATCTTTCCTGCAAAGCAATTGCTAATACTTCACTTCCTGAATACACTTTCATTAATCCCATGACACTTTATTTTTTTCTAATTTTTGACTATTCTTCCTCTTCAATATCTTCTTCGTCCTCATCCAATTCCTCTTCACCTTCTTCATCCATATCGAAAAAATAAGGCTCTAACAACATTTTATCTGTCAGGATCTCGATACGTTCTGTCAAAGTTTCAGCAAAAACGATACGTTGTGTTTTTGCAATACTGTTTGAAATACGCATTATTTTAGTTTCATGACGCAATTTCAAAATAGGATCAGCATCATCTAAAATAAACATTTTTAAACGGTTTACATTATAACCAGCCGTCGAAAACATATCACTCAATTTATTTGGTGTCCCAATCAAAACATCAATCCCTGTAGAAACATAATTTTTATCGTAATCCATGTCGCCTTTATCGTGTACACCGTAAACCTCAAGATTAGTATATTTTCCATACTTTTCAAAAAGTTCTTCCATTGCAAGCACCTTTTCTTTATCTTCAACGATAATCAAAGCACGAGGCGATTCTTCAGTTTTTCCTGCCAATTGCTGAATAACATTCAATACAATCGTAGTTGTTTTACCACTTCCTTCCGGAGAAACAATCAAACAATCGGCACCACTTTTTATAGTCGAAAAAGTTTCTTGCTGTAAAGCATTTGCTTCTGTTAAACCATTTTCAATTAGGGCGTCTTGTAATTTCTCGTTTATTTTTTTTAGTTTCATTTTTTTATGCTTTAAGCTTTAAGCTATACGCCGTAAGCAAAAATTATTTATAATTTTAACAGCCTAAAGCTTAAAGCTTATAGCCTATTGCGCGAAGCATCTATTTGCTTGCAAACATTTTCACATCAGTTTCAGAGATTTCACTTCCTCCTAAAATAATCAATCTCTCGACTACATTTCGAAGTTCACGAATATTCCCTGTCCAATCGTATTCTTGCAATAATTTTATAGCTTGCGCCGAAAATCCTTTGACAGCATTTCCTTGCTCTGAAGCAATTTTTTCTGCAAAATGCTTTATCAAAGCCGGAATATCGTCACGTCTTTCATTCAATGGCGGCACTTTAATTAAAATAACTGCCAAACGATGGTATAAATCTTCACGGAAACGACCCTCAGCAATTTCTGTTTTTAAATCTTTGTTGGTTGCGGCAACGACACGAACATCTACTTTAATGTCCTTTTCTGCACCCACTCTAGTAATCATATTTTCCTGAAGTGCGCGCAAAACTTTAGCTTGCGCCGAAAGACTCATATCTCCAATTTCATCTAAGAAAATAGTTCCTTTATCAGCAGCTTCAAACTTTCCTGCACGATCTTTAACTGCCGATGTAAAAGCACCTTTTACGTGTCCGAACAATTCACTTTCGATTAATTCACTCGGAATTGCAGCACAGTTAACTTCGATTAAAGGGTAATTAGAGCGCTCACTTTTTTCATGTAATTGATGCGCAACTAATTCCTTACCTGTTCCGTTTGGACCTGTAATTAAAACTCTGGCTTCTGTTGGAGCTACTTTATCAATCATCACTTTAATATGATTAATTGATTCGCTCTCGCCTATCATTTCATAATTTTTGCTGACTTTCTTCTTTAGAATTTTATTTTCAACAACTAATTGTTTTTTATCTAAAGCATTACGAACGGTATTCAGTAAACGATTCAAATCCGGCGGTTTTGAGATATAATCAAAAGCTCCTAAACGCATGGTATGAATTGCTGTTTCCATATCGCCATGACCAGAGATCATAACCATCGGAATTTCTGGTTTTATTTTTTTTGCTTCTTCTAAAACCTCAACACCATCCATTTTTGGCATTTTGATATCGCACAAAACCAAATCGTAATCGTTGTTTTTTATTTTTTCAAGACCTGCAGCACCATCTTCTGCTTCATCTACCTTATAGGAATCATTTTCTTCTGATAATATTTTTACCAAAACTCTTCTGATCGCTGCTTCGTCTTCGATAATTAGTATTTTACTCATTTTTTTAAGGTTCTGAGGTTCTAAGATACTAAGGTTCTAAGGTTTTTCTACAAGAAGCTAAAAAAATATTCGCATCTTAGAACCTCAGTACCTTAGCAACTTTAAAAATTAATATTTAAGCCACTTATACAATTCCTTCCAAGTTGGTTTTTTGCCGTACATTAAAATACCTACGCGATAAATTTTTGCGGCGAACCAAACGACAAGGAAAAAGGTAGCAAACAATAATGATACCGAAATTGCTATTTGCCACCACGGCACGCCAAACGGAATACGCATAAGCATAACTATTGGCGATGTAAGCGGAATCATTGAAAATGCAACTGCAACTGTCCCGTGAGGATCATTTACAACTGTAAAAAATCCGATATAGACACTCAAAATAAGAGGCATTAAAATTGGCAGTAAAAACTGTTGAGAATCTGTTTGATTGTCAACCGCTGCACCAATTGCCGCATAAAATGAACTGTACAGAAAATAACCTCCAATAAAATAAACTATAAATCCAATTATAATACTCGCAATTGGCAGATTCCATAATTCAGCAATATACATTTGTGCTGAACCAGAAAGTTGATGCTGTGCTGATTGCATTAATTCTGGCGAAATTCTAGCCGTTGGACCAACGTTAACTCCAAAAAATGTCGAAGCAGCAAACATTAATCCCAAACCAATAATCGCCCAAATCATAAACTGTAAAATTCCAGCTAATGAAGTTCCAACAATTTTACCAATCATTAACTGAAATGGTTTTACTGATGAAATAATGATTTCGATAATTCGATTGGTTTTTTCTTCGATTACACTTCGCATTACCATATTTCCGTAAATGATAATAAACATCATAATCAAATAACCAAAAGCGCCTCCAATTGCAATTTTTATTTCGTTCAAGCCTTTTAAACTTTCTTCTCCAGATGCTTTTATCAAATGGATATTGACATCTGATTGTGCTTTTTGAATTGCTAAAGTGTCTAATTTTGCTTTTTCTAGATTTAGTTTCGTTATTTTATTGCCAATGATATCTTGTGTGTTTTCTACAAATGAAATACTTGGACTATTATTTGAAATAAATTCAATTTTACTTTCTAAATCTTTAATCTCAGCCGTTTTTGGAATAACGATTAAACCGTTGAAATTTTCTTTTGTAATACTGTCTTTTAAAGCTTTTACCTCAATTTCAGATAAATTAAAGTATTTAAATTCGGCTCCTTTTTTATTCTCTTTTAAAAAATCAGCGGCAAAAAGTCCAGTTTCGTCATGAATTGCGATACGCTTTGTTTCTGCTTTCATTGAACTTAAATAGCCAATAAATACAGCTATCGCCACAAACAAAAGCGGACTCAAAAAAGTCATGACAACAAAAGATTTATTACGAACTTTTGCAATGAATTCTCTTTTTATAATCAACGAGATGATACTCATAAATGTTTTTTAATTTTTAAATCTAAAATTCCAAATCCTAACTTTTTCTGTCTCAAATTTGGAATTTGAAATTTAATTATTGGAGTTTAGTTTTTTATTTTCAGTAACGGTTTGAATAAAAATATCGTTTACGCTTGGAATTTTTTCTACAAAGTGTGTTACTTGTCCGCGTTGTGTCAGCACGTTCAATAATTCATTCGGAGCTGTATTTCCTATTTGAATATTTAATTTCAAATCGTCATTCAAAGATTTAAAACTCGCTGGCGAAACAGTAAACTTTTGTGTAATATCGTACATCAAACCTTCAACATTGTCAGTCAAAATTCCAACTTCAAAACTATTGGTTTTAAACTGACGTTTTACGTCGTTTACTTTTCCTTCGATCAATTTATTCGATTTATGAATTAAAGCTATATGATCACAAAGCTCTTCAACACTTTCCATTCTATGGGTCGAAAAAATAATAGTGGCTCCTTCTTCTTTCAGAGCCAAAATCTCGTCCTTAATAATATTGGCATTTACAGGATCAAACCCTGAAAAAGGCTCATCAAAAATCAGCAGTTTCGGCTTATGCAATACACAAACCACAAACTGAATTTTTTGCGCCATTCCTTTAGATAATTCTTGAATTTTCTTATTCCACCAGCCTTGAATACCTAAGCGATCAAACCAAAACTCAAGCTGTTGCTTTGCCTCAGCTTTAGAAAGCCCTTTCATTTGTGCCAGATACAAACACTGCTCTCCTACTTTCATCGAACTGTACAAACCTCTTTCTTCTGGAAGATATCCAATTGTTTGAACGTGTTTTGGCTGTAATTTTTCACCATCTAATATTACTTCGCCGCTGTCTGGCATTGTAATTTGATTGATGATTCTGATAAGAGAAGTTTTTCCAGCTCCATTAGGTCCTAAAAGTCCATATATACTGCCTTTTGGCACATTTAATGAAACTTCGTTAAGCGCTACATAATCGCCATATTGTTTTACGACTTTATGTACTTCGAGTAAGTTGCTCATTTTATTTTTTAGGTTTTCTTTCAGTGGCTTTTTTATTTTTGCCAACAGTCTGTAAAAGTAAATAATTCACACGGAATCTACATTATAATACGCAAAAAACCCATTCTATTTATGTTTAGAATGGGTTTTGATTTTATGTACATCTTCAAAAAAAGTGCGGTTTATGAAAACATATCTTTTACTTTCTCGAAAAATGATTTCTCTGATTTTTCCGGGCTTGGTACAAAATGTTCATCGTTTAAAGCTTTCTCAAAGAATTGTTTTTGCTCTTTATTTAATGTTTTTGGAGTCCAAACGTTTACGTGAACTAGTAAATCACCACTTCCGTAACCGTTTATACTTGGAATTCCTTTTCCTTTTAATCTTAAGATTTTTCCAGACTGAATTCCTTCTTCCAGTTTAATACGCACTTTTCCGTTAATTGCTTCGATATCTTTTGAAGCTCCTAAAACAGCTTCTGGAAAACTAATGTATAAGTCGTAATGAATGTTCTCGCCTTCGCGTTTCAAGAATTCATGCTCTAACTCTTCAATGGCAACGATTAAATCTCCCGGAATACTATTTCCTGGCGCATCATTTCCTTTGTTAGAAACTTTCAACTGCATTCCGTCAACAACACCAGCTGGAATTTTGATAGAAACTGTTTCGTCTTCTACCACCATTCCTTGTGCATCTGCTTCAGAAGGTTTTTTATCTAAAATTTGACCAGAACCTCCACAAGTAGGACAAGTTGATGCTGACTGCATTCTTCCTAAAATGGTATTTGTAACACGCATTACCTGCCCTTGACCATTACAAGTAGTACAAGTTTTATACGTTACACCTTTGGCTTGAACTTTACGTTTTACTTTTACTTTTTTCTCAACACCATTTGCAATCTCTTCTAAAGTTAGTTTCACTTTAATTCGAAGATTACTTCCTTTAGCACGACGAGGACCACCGCCTCCGCCTCCGAAACCGCCAAATCCACCACCAAAAATATCACCAAACTGGCTGAAAATGTCATCCATATTCATACCGCCGTGACCACCGCCAAATCCGCCAGAACCATCAAAAGCTTGATGTCCGTATTGGTCGTATTTTGCTTTTTTGTTAGGATCGCTTAATACTTCATAAGCTTCTGCCGCTAATTTAAAGTTTTCTTCTGCCTCTTTGTCGCCTGGATTTTTATCCGGGTGATATTTCAACGCACTTTTTCTGTACGCTTTTTTTATTTCGGCAGCATCAGCACTCTTAGAAATGCCTAGTATTTCGTAAAAATCTTTTTTCATAATTAGGTTAAATTCCAAATTTTAAAATACCAAATACTAAAAATGTATTTGAAATTTTTATTTGCATTTTAGTTTCCAACAACAACTTTAGGAAAACGAATAATCTTATCTCCTAATTTGTATCCTTTTTCAATAACATCAACAATTTTTCCTTTTAATTTATCTGAAGGAGCTGGAATTTGAGTAATTGCTTCAGCAATATCTGCATTAAAAGCATCACCTGCTTTAATCTCAACCTGCTCTAAACCTTTAGAAATCAAAGTGTTTTTCAATTTTTCATGAATTAACTCAACTCCTTTTTTCAAATTTTCATCGTCAGATTTATTGATCTCTACAGTTGCTCTGTCAAAATCATCTAAAACAGGAAGCATTGCCTGCAAAACGTCTTGATTTGCCGTTTTGAATAAATCGATGCGCTCCTTTGAAGTTCTTTTTTTGTAATTTTCAAATTCGGCAAATAATCTCAAAAACTTATCTTTTTCTTTTGCCAAGTCTTGAGCCAATTGCTCTTCAACACTTAATTCTTCAACAATTAACTGCTCACCGTTGGCATTGTTCTCTAACGTTACATCATCTAATTCCTGATCGAATTCTGTATTTTCCGTAGTCATATTACTTTTATTTTTAAAAATATTTTTAAACTTCATTTTTTATTCTTTCTGTTGGATTGCAAAAGTACTGCCAAATCTTATAAAATGTCAAATTGTCACTTTATTAGTTATGAGAGTTTTAAAAACCGTATCTCGAAATTAAAATTTAGTATAATTTTAAGACTATTACGTTTTAGTTTATGCTAAATTTGAGTTCAAAATTGGAAACTAAATTATTACCTATCAAAATTGAATTTAAGGGTTGGCTTCGGCCTCATAAATAATTATTAATTCAAGTTTACCTTATATTAAAAAAAGCTTCGCCTTATAGTAGAGACGAAGCTTTTTTTTATGCTTTTTGAGAAAAATTTGCCGCAAAGAACGCTAAGATTTTTACTCTTAACTTCAAAAAAAAAGTTCTCAAAGCTTCGTATTGATTTAGCTTTGCGAACTTTTTTTTTGATAGTATCTTAGATAAAATCCTTGCGTCTTTTGCGAAAAAAAACATTGCACGGGCGGAGGGATTCGAACCCCCATCAACGGTTTTGGAGACCGCTATTCTACCCTTGAACTACGCCCGTAACTTAAGGTCGGCAAATTAAAAGTTTTTTTTCTTTACCAGCAACTATTTTACGAAGAGATTTAAAAAGAAATTCCTTTTAATCCCAGCAATATAGAGCAAAACCCTCGCAAAACGACACATAACACTCTGTGCTCTTTACGGTTAAGTATTAACTCAGCAAAGCATTTTTTAATCCTTCAAAATCTACAGAAATCTGCTCTCCTGTCACTAAATTTTTAAGTGCGTAAGAATTTGAAGCGATTTCTTGATCTCCTGCAATTACAGCAAATGGAATCAAACGTTTATCAGCGTATTGAAACTGCTTGCCCACTTTCACATTGTCAGGGTATAATTCTACTTTTATATTTTCTTTTCTTAATTTTTGAATGGCTTTTGAAGCATACAAAGCCTCATTATCTCCATAATTGATAAACAATGCTTTTGAAGTCGCCGCAACGGTTTCAGGAAATAACTGCAGTTCTTCTAAAACCAAATAAATTCTATCTAAACCAAAAGAAATTCCAACACCACTCATGTTTTTTAATCCAAAAATACCCGTCAAATCGTCGTATCTTCCGCCGCCGCCAATAGAACCCATTGAAACAGTTTTTGGTGCTGCAACTTCAAAAATAGCTCCGGTATAATAATTTAAACCGCGGGCAAGTGTCACATCAAGATCTAAAATTGCGGTAGACAAACCTAAAGTTGCCACATTGTCACAAATAAATTTAAGTTCTTCAACTCCTTTTGTTCCTTCTTCAGATGACGCTAATAATTCTGAAAGTTGTTTAATTTTATCTGCAAATGTTCCTGTAAAGCTAAAAAGAGGTTGTACTTTTACCAATGCTTCTTCAGAAATACCTTTCTCAATCATTTCTTTCTTTACACCGTCTTCGCCAATTTTGTCTAGTTTATCAAGAGCAACTGTAAAATCTATCAATTTATCTGAAGCCCCAATAACCTCAGCAATTCCAGATAATATTTTTCTGTTATTAATTTTAATAGTTACACCTTCTAATCCTAAAGAAGTAAAAACGGTATCATATAATTGAACCAATTCTACTTCCTGCCAAAGTGACTTTGAGCCAACAACATCGGCATCACATTGATAGAATTCTCTGTAACGTCCTCTTTGCGGACGATCAGCTCTCCAAACGGGTTGAATTTGATATCTTTTAAAAGGAAATTCAATTTCATTTTGGTGCTGTACAACGTATCTTGCAAATGGAACTGTTAAATCGTAACGAAGTGCTTTTTCAGAAATTTTTCCTGTAAATTTATTCAGCTCGATTCTTTGATTAAGATCGATAGTTTCTGCTGAATTAACTTGAAGTGACGCTATAGATTCTGGTAATTCAATTTTATTTTTATTGAAGAAAAAGTTTCCTGAATTCAATATTTTAAAAATCAAACGATCCCCTTCTTCTCCATATTTTCCCATTAAGGTATCTGAATTTTCGAACGAAGGTGTTTCAATGGGCTGAAAACCAAATTTTTCAAAATTATTTTTTATCGTCTGAATTATATATTGACGTTTTGACACCTCTGCAGGCGAAAAATCTCTTGTTCCTTGTGGAATACTTGGTTTTGAAGCCATCTTTTTTATTTTAGATTGTAGATTTTAGATTTTAGATTTTAGACTTCTTTGAGAACTAAAATTATAAACCTTTAAAATTAATTTATTTCTAGATTTTTTTTAGATTGTTGGCTCTTTAGTCTTTCGACTTTATGACTTTCCAACTTTCGACTTAATTAAGTTTGCAAATATCTTACTTTTTAAAATAAATAATACGTGTTCGAAAACAAACTTGTAACAAAAACCGTATTTTCGTGACAAATTGGTCATGATGCTAAAATTATTTAAAGAAAATATCCGAATTGCTTTTGGTTCTATCAAAACACAATTATTGCGAACCATTCTTACTGTATTAATTATTGCTATCGGAATCACGGCATTGGTTGGAATTCTTACTGTTGTAACTGCACTCGAGAATACTGTTTCGACCAATTTTGCTTCAATGGGCGCTAACACATTCAATATCAAACAGTATGCAAATACGGTTCGAAATCGCGGCGGAAACGAACGTGAAGTTATTAATCCAATTATTTCTTATCCAGAAGCTGTTGCCTTCAAAAACAAATACAAATATCCTTTTACCGAAACTTCTCTTTCATTTACTGCCACATCAAAAGCAGAGGTAAAATTTCAGGATACTAAAACTGATCCTGAAATTTCGATCATTGGAGTCGATGAACATTATATTTCTAATTCTGGTTTAGAAACGACTTTAGGCAGATCTTTTAATCAATTTGACATTGATAATAATACTTACACCTGTATTGTTGGTTCTGATTTTGAAAAAGGTTTACTGAAAGATGTTAACCCAATTGACAAAGTTATTTCAATTCGAGGCGCTCGTTTTAAGGTAATTGGAGTTTTAAAAGAAAAAGGATCTACTTTTGGAAACAGTCAGGATTTACGCGTTTTAATTCCTATTCAGGTGGCGCGATCCTTATTTACCGCTCCCAATATCAATTATACAATGAGTGTAATGGTTTCTAAAAAAGAGCTTCTAGATCAAGCTGTTGATGATGCAACAAGTGTTATGCGCAGAGTTCGCAAATTAAGCCCGGTTAAAGATAATAATTTCGGAATCGGTCGAAGCGATGATTTAATTAATCGAATTCTTGGAATCACCAAATATTTAGGATGGGCTTCGTGGATTATAAGCATCATCACTATTCTAGGTTCATCAATTGCTTTGATGAATATTATGATTGTTTCGGTAACGGAACGTACGCGTGAAATTGGGGTTAGAAAAGCGCTGGGTGCAACAAAAGTTACTATTTCGGTTCAATTTTTTATCGAAACCTTATTAATAGGACAAATTGGCGGTTTAGTTGGTATTGTATTAGGAATCTTGGTAGGTTTTGCTTTTGCTGCCGCAATGAGTTTTGCATTTGTGATTCCGTGGATGGCAATTTTTGCAGCATTTGCAACCAGTTTTATGGTTGCCATTGTTTCTGGATTATATCCCGCAATCAAAGCTTCGCAGCTAGATCCAATTGAGGCACTTCGATACGAATAATTTTTAGTACCAAGTGTTCAATTCAATGAAGATTCATTAGAATATTCTATTACTGAACACTTAAATATTGCCTTTAATCATTCGATTATTATCATAAATATCTTTTCGCAATTCGATACTTTTAAAATTCATTTCCTCCAGTAAGTCCGCCATTTCTTTTCCAAGATATTGGTTAATTTCAAAATACAGCTGACCATTTTCTAAAAGATTCTTTTTTGCTAAATCAGCAATTTTTCTATAAAAAATCAACGCATCGTTATCCTCAACAAAAAGCGCCAAATGCGGCTCATAATCCAGAACATTTTTCTTGATTTCTTCTTTTTCTAAATTACGCACGTAAGGCGGATTGGAAACAATTATATCATAATTTGATTTCAAAATTTCTAATTCCAGAACATTCTTAAGCATAAAAATTATTTCAACTTTATTGCTTATTGCATTTCTCTTTGCTGTTTCAAGTGCTTTTTTCGAAACATCGATCGCGTAAACTTCTGCATTTGGTAAATTTTTGGCCAGTGAAATAGCAATACACCCGCTTCCTGTACCTATATCTAGAATTTTAATTTTCTTCTTTTTATCAATCGCTTTATTCTCGTTGATAACCCATTCGACCAACTCTTCGGTTTCTGGTCTTGGAATCAGTACATTTTCGTTTACTTCAAACTCTAAACCGTAAAAATGCGTTTTCCCGAGTAAATATTGAATTGGAACTTCTTTTTTCAATTCTTCCAATATTGAATTCCATACTATAAAATCAGCTTCACTAAAAGTCAAATCATGATTTAATGCTAAATCTATTTGTCTTAATTTATGTTTGTCTTCTAAAATCAAATAGAAAAAACTCTCCGCTTCGTATGCATCATAAAAAGGCGATAATTCTTTTATAAATTGAGTCCGGTATTGTTTAATTTTCATTTTTATATATCTCTTATTAGATAATCTTTTTAATTAGCAGTCAAACTGCACTGCTATTTCTGAAACTTTCTTCACTGAATCTCCCTTTTCAGCTTTTGAAGAAAGGAACAAAATTACTCGTTCTTCTTCGTAATTTCTATTTGCCCCAAAAACAAAATCAAGTTTTCCATCTCCGTCAATATCTCCTGCAAAAAGCAATTCTACAAAAGTGTCGTTAAACGACATTTCGGTCAACAGCAGTTTTTCTGGATTATTACCAACGGTTAAATACAGTTTATAATCTTCTACTTTCTTAAAAATCTCTATTTTATCATCGTCAGTACTCACTTGTTCCTCCGAAAGAACTTTTCCTTCTCCACGTAAAGTGTAATTAAGATTCCCAAAAATAAAACTCAACTTTTCTTTTGGCCAGATTTTATCCTCTTCAATTTTTATTGATTTTACTTTCCCTGTTTTCAATTCAGGATAATCCATCAATAGCAAAACTTTCTTTTTAGGCAAAATTGAAAGAAGAGAATCACCTGAACATTCGCTGTATCCTTTTTCAATTTTAAAATTAGATTTCCCTAAAAAATACTCGTCATTTTCCTGATACAACTCAATCCATTTATCATTTAAAGCTGTTACAGGGTTTTGATTGTCATAAGTTCGGTAGTTTTGTGGTATCAGAATATTAAACTCATTTTTAAATTCTTCTTCTGATGCTGTAATTTTACTTTCGGCAGTTGTAATTACGGAGTCTTTTGCAATTACGGTATTCTTTACCGACTTTGCTTCTTTAGTATCTTTACAAGAAAATAAAATTGAAATCAAAAGAAAACCAAAAACACTTTTTTTCATAAACTTATAATTTTTTCAACATCCATACAGGGCAAGAATCGTGCCCAGTAGACCCCAATGGAGCATCTAAATATTCGAAACCTGATTTTTTATATAATTTTTGAGCGGCGTGCATAAAAGGCATTGTTTCGATATAACATTTTTCAAAGCCAAAATTTCTTGCCTGCTCTAAACATTTCTCCATCATTATACTTCCTATTCCTAAACCGCGCGTTTCAGGCAAAAAATACATCTTTTGCAATTCACAAATCTTTGGATCGCTATTTTCTAATGGAGCAATTCCCGCACAACCTAAAATTTCACCATCGTTTTCAACTACAAAATAAACCGAATTTGGTTTACTGTATTCTTCAAACATTAAATCCAAATAGGGATCTTCGTATGCGGTACCCACTTTTGGAATTTCCATTTCATCAAAAACAGATCTTATTAATTTCGCAACCGACTGATTGTCTTTGTTTTCAATTTTTCTTATAATCCAATTATTCATTTTCCTTATATTATTCAATCTTATTGTAAATGTAAAATAGTTTTTTTGATCCCTAATCGAATCCAAACCATTATTGAGACTAAACTCAAAAATAACTACTTTTGCAGGGTGAATATACATGAAAAATACATAAGACGCTGCATTGAACTAGCCAAAAATGGCTTCGGAACAACGTATCCAAACCCAATGGTTGGAAGTGTAATTGTTTATAATAATACAATTATTGGAGAAGGCTGGCACAAAAAAGCCGGTGAACCACATGCCGAAGTAAATGCAGTACGTTCTGTAAAAGACAAATCGCTTTTAAAAAAAGCTACAATTTATGTTAGCTTAGAACCTTGCAGTCATTTTGGAAAAACACCTCCATGCTGTGATTTAATTATTGAAAATAAAATTCCGAATGTTGTTGTAGGAACTGTTGATCCAAATGAAAAAGTAGCCGGAAACGGAATCAGAAAACTTGTTGAAGCCGGTGCCAATGTTGTAGTGGGTATTTTAGAAGACGAATGCAATGAACTCAACAAACGCTTTTTTACTTTTCATCAAAAAAAGAGACCTTATATTATACTAAAATGGGCCGAAAGTCTGGACGGTTATCTAGCTCCTGAAAAAGAAACTAATCAGGAACGCAGACCAGTTTGGATTACAAATACATTTTCTCGTCAATTAGTTCACAAATGGCGCAGCGAAGAGCAGGCAATTTTAGTTGGCACACAAACCGTTATTGATGATAATCCTAAATTAAATGTTAGAGATTGGTTCGGAAACAATCCTGTTCGTGTGGTTTTAGATCAAAACAACCGAATTTCAAAAGACAGTTTTGTTTTTGATGGCAGTGTAAAAACAATTATTTTCACAAAATCAGATAACACTATTTCTACTGAAAATATACTTTTTGAAAAGATTGAGTTTAATAAAAATACGATTGAGAATGTTTTAACGGTTTTGTATCAACATCAAATTCAATCTGTAATTATTGAAGGCGGAAAACAAACACTGCAATCCTTTATTGATAAAAACATTTGGGACGAAGCTCGAGTTTTTATTGGAAAGAATACATTTGAAAAAGGCACAAAAGCACCAGAACTCAAAAAGAAGAATGAAGCGAAAACTTATATTCAGAACAACGAATTAATATATATAAGAAATCATGATTGATACTATAATTTTTGACTTTGGTGATATTTTTATCAATCTAGACAAACAAGGAACTATTTCGGGATTACAGAAATTAGGATTAAAAGAATGGAATGCTGATCTTGATCGTTTAAATCTATTATTTGAAACTGGAGATATTTCGTATGACGATTTTGTAGCTGGTTTTCAAAAACAGCTTCCAAATGCAAGCATTGAAGAAATTCTCGAAGCTTGGAATGCTGTTTTGGCTGATTTTCCTTCTTATCGATTAGACTTTCTAAAAGAGCTTTCAAAAAAGTATCGCTTGTTTTTGTTAAGTAATACTGATTCTATTCATATTGCGACTTTCGAGAAAAAAAGCGGCGTACCATTTTATACTGATTTTTACAATTGTTTTGAAAAAGTACATTTTTCATTCGAGATTAGAAAGCGAAAACCAAATGCAAATTCATTTCAGCATTTAATTGACGAGCATAATTTAATTCCTGAACAAACGTTATTTGTTGATGACAAAAAAGAAAATACCGACGCTGCAGCTATATTAGGTCTTCATGTTTGGAATTTGCAAGTTGGCCAAGAAGATGTTGTTGATTTATTTAACAAAGGAATATTATAAAAATATTTAGTCACTCCCGATAGCTATCGGGATACACAGATTAGAAGGATTTTTTCTATTTGAAGAAATCTGTGAGAATCCTTTTAATATGTGACTAAAAAAAATTAGAATTTTAATTTTGGAATACAGCGATACTTATCAAACCATTGCCTCAGAATCTGAAGAAGTGCTTTTTAAAGAAAAAGGCAGCAAATTCTTTGGATATGCTTTTCCTATAGAAAATGAGGAGGAGGTAAAACCAATAATTGAGAATTTAAGAAAACTTCATCCACACGCTGTACATTACTGCTATGCGTATCAATTGGGTACAGCTCCAAAAATTTCCTACCGAGCAAATGATGATGGCGAACCAAGCAATACAGCCGGAGCACCAATTTATGGACAAATACAATCTTTTGGCGTAACAAACGTTCTTATAGTTGTGGTTCGTATTTTTGGAGGTACCAAATTAGGTGTCGGCGGTTTAATAGCTGCTTATCGAACAACGGCGCAAATGACATTAGAAGTTTGCGAAATTATTGAAAAAACAATTGACGTTCATTTTTTAATTTCGTTCGATTATAAAAACATGAACAAAGTAATGCGAGTTATAAAGGAAAGAAAACTTGAAATTACCTCTCAAGAAATGGAAATGGATAAAGATTCTGGACTTCCAATTGGCAAAATAATCACAAAAACGCGAAAAAAAAATGCCGAATCAGTATTCGACATTTTTGATTTAATGTTTGAAATCGATATTAAAATTATATAAATTAACATTAAAACACATCTCATTTTAACAATTATTCAAGTGTTTTAAATAATTCTAAAATGTAATTTGGAGGCGCAGTTGGGCGACCCGATTTTAACGAAATAAATACTAAAATAAACACTGCTGTTGTTAATAACTCATTTGACTCATTATAAATTGCGCAGTCGAATTCAATCTTAACAGAAGACTGACTTTTGAAGGTGGTATGAATTGTTAAAAGCTCATCATAGCGCGCAGATTTTTTGTAATTAATCTGCATCGAAACAATTGGCAGTCCAATTCCGCTTTCTTCCATGCTGGCATACGAAATCCCTTTGTTTCTAAGCCATTCGACGCGTCCAATTTCAAAATAAGGCACATAATTCCCGTGATAAACGACCCCCATTTGGTCAGTTTCGGAGTAACGAACACGCACTTGCGTTTGATGATTTTTCATTATTTACAGATTAAAAAAAAATTAACTTTCAAAAACGTCCTTACAACATTTTTTTATAAAATTAGACCCCAAAATATTTTTTTTTACAGAAATTTGTTCACATATTTGTTATCCCGAAATACGGAATAAAATTGCTCCTTTTTTATTAGGAGAATCTTTATCAATAATAAAAAAACTTATCTGAATCTATGACTAAAACTGCTCAATCGGTATGGGAAAACTGTTTGTCCTTTATAAAAGACAATATTCAAGATCAAGCTTATAAAACTTGGTTCGAGCCAATCAAATCAGTTGAGCTAACCGACAACGCATTATATATTCAGGTACCAAGTAAATTTTTCTACGAATGGCTCGAAGAGCACTACGTAAAATTATTGAAAGTTGCGCTTACCAAAGAACTAGGAAAAAACGCAAAGTTACTCTATAAAATTAAAATGGAGAACACTTATGGAAATAAACAGCCGTTTACCGAGCAGCTGCCAAGTTCCAACAGAGTGCCAATGAAACCACAAGAGGTTGATGCTCCGTTTAAAAACTTAAATCCAGAGCTTAAAAATCCTTTTGTAATTCCTGGAATTAGAAATTTAAAAATTGAATCTCAATTAAATCCTAATTACAGCTTTGATAATTTCCTTGAAGGAGACTCAAACCGTTTAGCTCGTTCTGCAGGTATGGCCGTGGCCAACAAACCTGGAGGGACTTCATTTAATCCGTTATTGATTTTTGGAGGGGTTGGTTTAGGAAAAACGCACTTAGCACATGCTATAGGTGTAGAAGTAAAAGATAAATATCCAGAAAAAACGGTTTTATATATTTCTGCTGAGATTTTCACGCAACAATATATTGATTCGGTTAAAAAGAATAATCGTAATGATTTTATTCACTTTTACCAATTAATCGATGTTTTGATTATTGACGATGTTCAATTTTTATCAGGAAAATCAGGAACTCAGGATGTGTTTTTCCATATTTTCAACTATTTGCATCAAAACGGAAAACAGGTAATTTTAACTTCGGATAAAGCTCCTGTTGACATGCAGGATATTGAACAGCGTTTATTATCTCGTTTTAAATGGGGATTATCTGCAGAATTGCATCAGCCTGATTACGAAACTCGTATCTCAATCTTAAAAAACATTTTATATCGTGATGGAGTTGAAATGCCGGAAGATATTATAGAATATGTTGCTCGCAACATTAAATCTAATGTTAGAGAATTAGAAGGTGCAATCATTTCGTTAATTGCTCAATCTTCTTTCAATAAAAAAGAAGTTACTATTGAACTGGCAAAAAGTGTTGTAGAGAAATTCGTTAAAAACGTTAAGAGAGAAATCTCTATCGATTATATTCAAAAAATTGTATCTGACTATTTTCAACTTGACATTGAAACGCTTCAATCTAAAACACGAAAGAGGCACGTTGTTCAAGCGAGGCAGCTGGCTATGTTTTTTGCAAAAAAATTCACCAAAGCTTCTTTGGCAAATATCGGCTCACAAATTGGAGACCGCGATCACGCCACTGTTTTACACGCCTGCAAGACTGTTGACAACTTAGTTTCTACAGACAAACAATTCAAAAAATTTGTCGAAGACATCAACAAAAAACTAACGCTATAAACGCGAATCATGCCAGTAAAAATTTTAATGGTTTGTTTAGGAAATATTTGCAGATCTCCTTTAGCTGAAGGAATATTAGCTTCAAAATTACCTAATGATAAATTCATCGTTGATTCTGCTGGAACAGGATCATGGCATATAGGTCACGCGCCAGACAAACGTTCTATTGCTGTAGCTAAAAAAAACGGCTTATGTATTGACAATCAAAAAGGAAGACAATTTAAAACTTCTGATTTTGACGAATTCGATTACATCTATGTAATGGATAATTCCAATTTACGTGATGTCCTTCATCTTGCCAAAACTCCCGAACACAAAAACAAAGTTCATCTCATTCTGAATGAATTATTTCCAGATGAAAATGTAGATGTTCCAGATCCTTATTTCGGAGCTGTAAACGGATTTGATAATGTTTATCAAATGTTGGACGAAGCATCTGAAATAATTGCCCAAAAACTTATCAAAAAACATTCATAATTTAATTTGTATTTTAGTTATTCATAAATAATTAAAATACATTTTTTGTTTTAAACTATAAAATATCACAAAATGAAACTTCTAGGAAAACTATATTTAATTCCAACTACAATGGGCGAAAGCGATCCGATGGATGTTTTGCCGCAAACCGTTAGAAGAAGTATCGAACTTATAGATCACTATATTGTCGAAAATGACAAAACTGCAAGAAAATCAATAAAAGCGGTTTATCCTGAAAAAAAACAATCAGAATTGGTTCTTTTCACTCTTAATAAACGCACAGAACCAAGTGAACATTTAGATTTTATCAAACCTTTATTAGAAGGAAAAAATATGGGATTAATGAGTGAAGCCGGCTGTCCTGGCGTTGCTGATCCCGGTGCTGTTATTGTAAAATTGGCGCATGAAAAAGGAATCCAGGTGGTACCTTTAGTCGGCCCCTCTTCTATCCTATTAGCCATGATGGCTTCTGGAATGAATGGCCAAAGCTTTACTTTCAACGGTTATTTACCAATTGATAAAGACGAGAAAAAATCGGCATTGAGACATTTTGAGAAATTATCTCATGATAAAAACCAATCACAGATTTTTATTGAAACGCCATATCGAAATAATAAATTGGTTGAAGATATTTTGCAGATTGTAAATCCGTCAACACATTTATGTATCGCAACTGACATTACATTACCAACAGAATTTATTAAAACAATGCGTATTTCTGATTGGAAAAAATTGAAAGTGGATTTGCACAATCGCCCTACTATTTTTATTATTCATAAAATGTAAATTTAAAAGTTCTCGCAATGAAAAAGCTTTTAATCCTGATTTTGATTTGCGGTCTACAAACTGCGTTATCTCAAAACACTAAACAAGTTTCTAAAACAAAAACTTCAGAAACAAAAAATGCAGAACCAGACAGTATTAAAGACAAGAATCTTTATTTCGATTCGCATTTAATCATCGAAGAACCTATTCCAACGAATAGTGACAACAAAGTTTACAATACGGCAGAAATAGACATAAAACCAATTTTTCCGGGAGGATTTGAGAAATTTTATAAATTCGTAGAAAACAATTTTAAATATTCTGACGAAGGTGTTGACTTAAAAGGAAAAAAAATATACGCAAGATTTATAGTAGAGCAAGATGGCGCATTAACTGACATAAAAATCCTTAAAGATGCAGGCTATAACACAGGAATTGAAACAATTCGAGTTTTAAAAAAATGCCCAAAATGGTCTCCTGGAGAAAAAGACGGCAAAAAAGTTAGAGTTTTATATTCACTCCCAATAACTTTAAAATAGTTAAACTATACCATGAGTAAACTTCCAAACGTAACTACCAGTATTTTCACGGTAATGTCAAAAATGGCAGCCGAATATAATGCTATAAATCTTTCGCAGGGATTTCCAAATTTTCCTGTTGATGAAAGATTAACAGATATAGTGGCAAGATTATCAAAGGAAAATGTGCATCAATATACACCAATGGCAGGTTATCCGCCATTGATGAGCAAAATTGCCAAGCTGACTCAGAGTTCTTACGGCAGAACAATAAATCCTGAATTAGAACTTTTGATTACCGCTGGTGCAACACAGGGAATTTTTACATCGATTTTGGCTTTGGTTAAAGAAAATGATGAAGTAATCATTCTTGATCCAAGTTATGATTCATACGAATCACCTGTTTTACTCTGTAATGCAAACCCCGTTCGTGTGGCGCTAAACGATGATTATACTCCGAACTGGGGGACCATCGAAAAAGCCTGTTCTCAGAAAAGCCGAATGATTATCATCAACAATCCGCATAATCCAACAGGAAAAATATTAACTGAAGCTGATTTTCTTCAGCTAGAAAAAATACTTTCAAAATATCCAGATCTTTTGGTTTTATCTGATGAAGTTTATGAATACATTACTTTTGAAGAGAAACATATTTCGGCACATACAAAAAACTTCCTTTTAGATCGTTGTATCACGGTTTCCTCTTTTGGAAAATCATTTCATATTACAGGTTGGAAAATTGGTTACACTATTGCACCGGAACATTTAATGAAAGAAATCAAAAAAGTACATCAGTTTTTGGTTTTCAGTGTAAACAGTATTTCTCAAGCTGCAATCAGCGAATATTTAGATGTTGTTGATGTCAATTTACTTGGGAAATTCTATCAGGGAAAAAGAGATTATTTCCTGAAACTGCTTCAAAACAGCCGTTTCGAATTGAAACCATGTGAAGGGACTTACTTTCAAGTTGCTTCGTATGCGGCTATCTCAGATGAAGATGATGTAACTTTCTGCAAAAATCTAATTATTAATCATGGCGTTGCTGCGATTCCTATTTCAACTTTCTACTCTGATCATAAAGACCAGAAATTAATTCGTTTTTGCTTTGCCAAAGATAATTTAACACTAGAAGCTGCCGCAAAAAAACTACGCGAAATATAAAGTTTATCAAAATTTTACAACTTTATTATGCGTGCATCCTATTTTTTTAATTAATATTGTAAAAAAAGAAAAGTATGAGCTATACAGATAAAATGTTACGTGATGACGCTTTAAAAGGAAAAGTTATCGTTGTTACAGGCGGCGGAAGCGGTTTAGGAAAAGCTATGACAAAATATTTTCTAGAATTAGGCGCTCAAGTCGCGATAACTTCGAGAGATTTAGAAAAGCTAAAAACAACTGCAGCAGAACTTGAAAGTGAAACTGGCGGAAAATGTTTACCTCTTCAATGTGATGTTCGTCATTATGAAGAAGTAGAAAATATGCTTCAGGAAACCTTAAAAGTTTTTGGAAAAGTAGACGTTCTTTTGAACAATGCAGCTGGAAATTTTATTTCTCCAACAGAGCGTTTGTCTGCAAATGCATTTGATACTGTTATAGACATTGTACTTAAAGGTTCTAAAAACTGTACACTAGCTTTTGGAAAACACTGGATTGACACTAAACAAACGTCGGCAACGATTTTAAATATTGTAACGACTTATGCTTGGACAGGTTCTGCCTATGTTGTACCTAGTGCTACTGCAAAAGCTGGAGTTTTGGCTATGACAAGAAGTCTTGCTGTAGAATGGGCAAAATACGGAATTCGTTCTAATGCTATTGCACCAGGACCGTTCCCAACAAAAGGAGCTTGGGACAGATTATTGCCAGGAGATCTTTCTGAAAAATTTGATATGGCCAAAAAAGTACCTTTGAAACGAGTTGGAGATCATCAAGAACTAGCCAATTTGGCGGCTTACTTAGTATCTGATTTTTCAGCTTATGTAAATGGAGATGTTATCACAATCGACGGAGGCGAATGGCTGAAAGGTGCAGGACAATTCAATTTATTAGAAGCAATCCCAGAAGAGCTTTGGGACCAGCTTGAAATGATGATAAAAGCAAAAAAGAATAAATAATTTTACGTGCTTACTAAATTCAGAATATTTTATTAAAACTATACTGATTGCGCGAAATCCCGAAGGTTTACTTTCGGGATTTTTTTTATATTTTTTACCATATAAGTGATATAAGTTCAATGAAGTAACAAATTGTTTGAATATTCTATTGGCATAAATTTACTTACATTACTTATATGGTTAAATACATTAATATGCTTACACAATTCACTTAAATTATTATTTTTGCCAAACAAATAACAAACAAAAATTTTATGCTCATTATTGGACTTGCAGGAGGAACAGGAAGTGGAAAAACAACAGTTGTACACCAAATTATGACCGAATTACCAGACACTGAAGTTGGTGTAATTTCTCAGGATTCGTATTACAAACAAACCGATAATTTATCTTTTGATGAAAGAGCATTAATTAACTTTGATCATCCAAGATCTATTGATTTTGAACTTTTAGTAAAACATCTAAAAGCTCTAAAATCAGGCGAAACTATCGATCAACCTGTTTATTCTTTCATACAGCACAACAGGACAGATGATACTGTGTCGACACACCCTAGAAAAGTAATGATCGTTGAAGGAATTTTAATTTTAACAAATCCCGAATTACGCGAACTTTGTGATATCAAAATTTTCGTTCATGCCGATTCTGACGAAAGATTAGTTCGACGTTTAAAAAGAGATATTTCAGAAAGAGGACGTGATATCGACGAGGTTTTAAACCGTTATCAAAACACATTAAAACCTATGCACGAGCAATTTATAGAGCCATCTAAGGCTTTTGCTGATATTATTATACCTAATGACAAATACAATACTGTAGCAATTGATGTAGTTCGCGCTGTAATTAATCAGAGAATTTCATAATTTTTATTGTAAATTTAAACCATTAAAAAATGAGCTGATCCTAATTTTATTGGGATCAGTATAATGTAGGTAATGAAAAATAAAATGAAAAATCCTTATAAAGAAAAAAAATGGTTTAAACTCCTAAGCAATAAGTATGTTTGGGTACTTCTCTTTTTTGTTATCTGGATGTTATTTCTAGACAATTATTCCTATTTTGATCATCGTTTTTTAGACCAGCAAGTTAATGAGCTGCAAGACAATAAAAAATACTATCAGGACGAAATAAAGAAAGATCAAGAACAGATCAAACAGTTAAAAAATCCTGAACAAATAGAAAAATACGCTCGCGAAAAGTATTTTATGAAAAAAGACAGCGAAGATATTTACATCATTCAATTCGAAGGAGATACTATTCCAGATAAAGAATAATCAGAAAAAAGCAACTAATGGCTAATACACTATTCAACGATTTTAATCCTATTTCATCCAAACAATGGAAACAAAAAATTCAGTTTGAATTAGATGGAGCTGATTATAACGAAACGATGATTTGGAATTCTCCCGAAGACATTCAAGTTAAACCTTTTTATCATCGTGATGAATTTGCAAAAGCTGCATCCGTTAAAACTCAAGCTTCAAATTTTCAAATCTGTCAAAATATCTTCGTACATGACATCGAAAAATCGATTAAACGTGCAATTGATACAATCGAAAGAGGTGCAGAAAGTCTTCGTTTTTCAATTCAAAACGAAAATACAGATATTCAAAAATTACTAGAAAATCTTCCTTTAGAAAACAGAATCGTTTACTTCAATTTAAGTTTTATCTCAATCGATTTCGTAAAATTATTAAACGCAATTTCTATTCAAAAAAAGGCGGTTTTTTATTGTAATTTAGACCCTATCGGACAATTGGCCCGTGATGGAAATTGGTTTACAACTTCAGATAAAAATAATTTTGAAACACTTGAAAAAATTTCAAACGAAGCAAAAAACCTTTCCTTGCTTAGTATTGATCTAGGTTTATATCAAAATGCCGGAGCAAATATTACACAGCAAATCGCCTATAGTTTAGCGCATGCAAATGAATATTTAAATCGTTTACCCAATATAACAAAGCCAATTGTTTTTCAAATTTCTGTTGGAACAAACTATTTTTTTGAAATTGCAAAACTTCGTGCTTTGCGAATGCTTTTCAAATTAATTGCAACCGAATACAATCCTGATATAGATTGTCATTTTCTAGTTACCCCAACGAAACGAAATAAAACTATTTACGATTATAATGTCAATATGCTTCGCACTACAACCGAATGCATGTCGGCAATCCTTGGCGGCGCGGATGCTGTTGCTAATTTACCTTATGATTCTTTATACCATAAAGACAATGAGTTTGGTGACCGAATAGCTCGCAATCAGCTTTTAGTCTTAAAACACGAAAGCTATTTTGACAAAGTAGATAATCCTGCTGATGGAAGCTATTATATTGAAAGTTTAACAATGCAATTGGCAGAAAAAAGTTTAACGCTTTTTAAAGATATTGAAGCAAATGGAGGTTTCTTAAAACTTCTAAACGACGGAACTATCAAAAAGAAAATTCAAGAAAGTGCCGCTAAAGAGCAAGAATTATTCGACTCAAGAAAGGAAGTTTTATTAGGCACAAATAAATACCCTAATAAAGAAGACAAAATGAAACATGACTTAGAGCTGTTTCCTTTTGTAAAAATCAAGCCTAGAAAAACATTAATTACACCAATTATAGAAAAAAGATTAGCCGAAAAATTAGAACAAGAAAGGCTTGAACAAGAATAATTTTTCTTTATCTGTAATTAATAAAACAATATAACGAAGCGTCTCCATGATAAGAAAAGACCTTAAACATATTAAATTAGATGTTAAAAGTGAAAAGTTAGACGAACTGACGCATAACTCAGACTCTTTAACGCATAACTTCACAACTGCCGAAGGCATTGAACTGAAAAAAAACTATTCTGAAAAAGACATAGAAGATTTAGAGTTTCTTGACTTTGGAGCTGGTTTTACACCTAATTTACGCGGACCATACGCTACGATGTATGTTCGTCGTCCTTGGACAATTCGCCAGTATGCTGGATTTTCGACTGCGGAAGAAAGTAATGCATTTTACAGAAGAAATCTTGCTGCGGGTCAAAAAGGACTTTCAATAGCTTTTGATTTACCTACTCATCGCGGTTACGATTCAGATCATGAAAGAGTTGTAGGTGATGTTGGAAAAGCTGGTGTTGCAATTGATTCTGTCGAAGATATGAAAGTATTATTTGACCAAATTCCACTTGATGAAATGTCGGTTTCAATGACTATGAACGGCGCTGTTTTGCCTATAATGGCATTTTATATAGTAGCTGCCGAAGAACAAGGTGTTGAATTGAACAAGCTTTCAGGAACGATTCAGAATGACATTTTGAAAGAATTTATGGTGCGTAATACTTATATATACCCACCTGCGCCTTCAATGAAAATTATTGCAGATATTTTTGAGTTTACTAGCAAAAAAATGCCCAAATTCAATTCTATCTCCATTTCTGGATACCATATGCAAGAAGCTGGAGCGACTGCCGATATTGAATTGGCCTATACTTTAGCAGATGGATTAGAATATATTCGAACTGGATTATCAACTGGAATGACTATTGATGAATTTGCTCCTCGCCTTTCTTTCTTTTGGGCAATTGGAATGAATCATTTTATGGAAATTGCAAAGATGAGAGCGGGCAGAATGATTTGGGCAAAGCTGCTTCAACAGTTTAACCCTAAAAGCGACAAATCATTAGCATTAAGAACACATTGCCAAACGAGCGGATGGAGTTTAACGGAACAAGATCCTTTTAATAATGTTGCCAGAACATGCATTGAAGCTACAGCGGCTGCATTTGGAGGCACACAATCTCTACATACTAACGCGCTTGATGAGGCTATTGCACTGCCTACTGACTTTTCGGCCAGAATTGCACGTAATACTCAAATTTATTTACAAGAAGAAACTAAAACAACTAAAACAGTTGATCCTTGGGGCGGAAGTTATTATGTAGAATCGCTTACAAATGAAATTCTAGAAAGTACTTGGAAACTAATTGAAGAAGTTGAAGAACTTGGAGGAATGACAAAAGCGATTGAAGCTGGAATTCCAAAATTAAGAATTGAAGAAGCAGCAGCAAGAAAACAAGCTAGAATCGACAGCGGTCAAGACATAATCGTTGGTGTTAATAAATTTAGATTAGAGAAAGAAGATCCTCTTCATATTTTGGATGTTGACAACCAAATGGTTCGTAAACAACAAATTGAACGACTTACAGAAATAAAAGAAAAAAGAGATTCACAAAAGGTAAATCAATCACTTGAAAAATTAACTCATTGCGCAAGAACCAAAGAAGGCAACTTATTAGAAATTGCTATTGAAGCTGCCAGAAATAGAGCTACTTTAGGAGAAATAAGCGATGCTCTTGAAAGTGTGTTTGGAAGGTTCAAAGCGCAAATTAAATCATTTAGCGGTGTGTATAGTGCAGCAATAAAAAATGACGAGAATTTCGAAAAGGCAAAACAGTTAGCTGATGCTTTTGCGAAGCAAGAAGGAAGACGACCTAGAATTATGATTGCTAAAATGGGACAAGACGGTCATGATCGAGGTGCAAAAGTTGTTGCAACGGGTTATGCCGATGTAGGTTTTGATGTTGATATAGGACCTTTATTTCAAACTCCTGCTGAAGCAGCTAAACAAGCTGTCGAAAACGACGTTCACATATTAGGCGTTTCATCTCTTGCCGCAGGACATAAAACATTGGTTCCGCAGGTTATTGAAGAACTTAAAAAACACGATCGTGAAGACATTATGGTAATTGTTGGCGGAGTAATTCCTGCACAAGATTATCAATTTTTGTTTGATGCTGGTGCGGCCGCAGTATTTGGTCCGGGTACTAAAATAAGTGAAGCTGCCATCAAAATTTTAGAAATATTAATTGACTAATATTTTAAAAAAAATATCCCGATTGCTCGGGATATTTTTTTTAATGTTAATCGTTTATTGTCGCATTACTGTCTGCTTCAATAAAAGAGAGATCATAACCACCAAAATCGCGCATGTAACTTTTTAATGAAGTTCCAAAAGCATCTCTAAAATGTCTATTGCCTTTATTCTTAAAAAAGTTTTTTACTGATCCGGCACCACCTAAATGCGCTGCCGCTAAAATACCCGATTCGGTAATTTCAATACCACTAACAACTTTTCCTTCATACTTTTCAATTTCATTACGCAAAATCCATTTATTTTTAGATAATAATGCTAGAAAAGCTTTTTCCTGTAAGGCAGGATCTTTTAGAAATTCTTTTTCATTGCTGACTCCGATAGCACGTAATGCTTTAGAACCAAATTGATATTTTCCCATATATCCTAGAGAATTTACCATTCGGTATTTTCCCTGAGATTCTTTAAAAGCAACTGCTTCTTTAAAACCAATAAGACGATTTCCTGTGTATGGGACGTTTAGACTAACTTTAGGATAATCATCCTTTTCTGTTGATGGAAATATGTACTCAGATCCATCTGTTTTTTCTGTTAAAAACCAAGGTTTGGTTTCCAAAGTAAAGGGTTTAAAACCCAAACTTAAAAATGTAATAATAACGATCAAACTCGCATAAAAATACCACTTCTTTATCATAAATTGTTTTTCTTCAAAACGCTGTCACCTTTTTGAAATTTCTACGCTGCAAAGATAACGAATATTAAACAATGCTATAAATCAGCACTTTACACGTTTTTAAGATTTTTAAAATTTAGTCTAAACCCTTTAATCACGCATTATTAGAGCTTATTTTTTTAAAATGAAGAAGGCTTAAAAAAGGGGAAAAACTAATTCAATAAAATGTCATTTTTATCAAATTTTTATCAAATTTGTTAAAATAGAAAGATTAAACTTACCTTTTTATATCGTTTTTAACGTGAATAAAAACTTCAATTATAAAAATCGAGAAAAAAATCATAGAGAAAAAACAAACTTTTCGTCAGATTAAATTCAATTTCTAAAAAAAAAATTTTAAATCTAGCTTAGATATTATTATTATCTAAACCCTCTTAAATTTTAAATATTACAATAAGGATCGAACAATTTTAATTTAATGCTTTAAATTGAAAATCAGTCGTCATTTAATGACATAAAAAAACCGAAGCAAAAACTTCGGTTTAATATCTTATATTTTATTCTAAAAAAGCGCTACACTAAGTTATCTAGTTACACCTTGACTTGCAATCCAGTCAGAATATTTTTTTGCATTCACATTATGTTCTGCTAAAGTTGAAGCAAATTCATGATAACCAAAACGATCTACACTTGCACAAAAATAGATGTAATCGTTTTTCTCCGGATTCAAAACAGCTTCTAATGCCGTTATATCAGCCATTGCAATAGGTCCAGGAGGAAGTCCTGTATTTACATAAGTATTATAAGGTGATTTCATAACCAAGTCATTATAAAAAACTCTTTTTATTACTTGATCAAAATTATTGTCTCGCAGTTTTAAGGCATAAATAACTGTAGGGTCTGCTTGTAATGGCATATCTAAACGTAATCTGTTTAAATAAACACCGGCAATACGCGGACGCTCATCTTTTTTTACTGATTCTTTGTGAACTATAGACGCTAAAATAGATACCTGAACTGGCGTTAAACCTTGTTTTTTAGCTTGTTCAATTCTTTCAGGAGTCCAAAAATTATGATATTCTTTTATCATTTTATCTCTGAATTTTTCTGCAGATGTATTCCAGTATACTTCGTATGTATTTGGAATAAACATAGCAAAAACATTATCCTCGTTGAATCCATTCGCTGCCAAAAAAGTTGAGTCTTTAAATGCTTTCATTAAAGACAAACTATCCGCTTCAATTTCAGAACCAACTCTTCCAGCAAAATTCTCTAAACGTTCTTGATTATTAAAAGCCAATTTTACAGGAACATTTGAACGCATAGCACGAACTAAGTCAATATTGTTCATGTCTTTTTTAAGAAGAAAACGCCCAGATTTTACATTTTCTGGATAACTTCTTTTGTTTGCCACCATTTCGAAATTTTCAAAGTTCTTGATATAGGGTTCTAATATCTTTTTTACATCGGTATAGTTTGCGCCAGTTGGAACGTAAACATAAACCTCTTTTTCTTGAAATTTTGTATTGGCGCTAAATATTTGGCTAATTAATATAAAACCGTAAACTATTAAAACAGAAATTACGGCTACAGCAGTTATTGTGATGATTTTCTTTAGATTCAAAGCTATAAATTTAAATGTTCTTTGTTAATTAATTGAAAAATTGCTTCGTCATGATAGTGGTTATTCAGCAAAATCCAATCTTTTTTAATTCCAATTTTCTCAAAACCAAATTTAGTAAAAAGAGCTATACTTGCGGCATTACTTACACTAATATTTGCATAAAGCTGATGCAGATTCAAATTAAAAAAAGAATAATTAATCAGTAGCTCTAATGCCTCAGAACCAATGTTTTTACTCCGATTTTCATTTTTTTGAATCACAATTCCAACTCCTGCTCTATTATTTTTTGGATCAAAATCAAATATATCGATCAAACCAATTGCTGGAAAATCTTCATCCTGACAAATAGCCAGACGCAATTGCTTTGCTTCATAAATATCTTGCTGAGCATTCTCGAGATACTGGCGAATTAAAAAACGACTATATGGTGTATGGGTGTTACTGACTTCCCAAATACTCTGATCATTTTCCATAGCATACACAAACTCTAAATCATTAGGTTCTAATGCACGCAGATAAATTGTATCGCCTTTGAGTGTAATCATTATTAAATATTAGATTTCGATTGTTCCTTTAAAAACAAATTTTGCTGGTCCAGTTAAAAAAACATTTGTAAAATGTTCTCCTAGTTTATCAAAAGAAACATTTAATTTTCCGCCTTCAACATTTAAATCAATCGAAGTTTTATCAGTCTGACCAATGGCATTCATTGCAATTGCCACTGCGGTCGCTCCTGTCCCGCAGGCCAAAGTTTCATCTTCAACCCCTCTTTCATAAGTACGAAGTGAAAAAGTTTGATCGTCAACTTTTTTTACAAAATTAATATTGCTTCCTTTTTCTCCATACAATTCTCCATAGCGAATGGCTGCTCCGTTTTCTTTTACATTATAATGTTCTAAATCATCAACTAACTGAACATGATGCGGCGATCCTGTATTTAAAAAAGTATAAGAATCGTTTTTTTTCACTTCATCAACATCAATCATTTGCAATGAAACAATTGCATCATTATTTACTGATGCATGGTGCAAACCGTCTGTTGCTATAAAGGTTGTTTTATTATCGATTACTCCCAGTTGATTTGCAAAAGCTACTAGGCAGCGTCCTCCATTTCCACACATTGAACTTTGGTTTCCATCAGAATTATAATAGACCATTTTGAAGTCAGTTTCCTGGTCGTTTTCTAACAGAATAAGACCGTCAGCTCCAATACCAAAACGTCTGTCACATAAGCGTTCAATCAATTTTACATCGTCTTTTGGGAAAAAATTTGTACGATTATCAATCATGACAAAATCATTGCCAGTTCCTTGATATTTATAGAATTCTATTTGCATTTTTTAGTCATTAAGTAATACAAAAGTACGAACTAATAATTAATGAAATGTTAATCATTGTTAAAGAGAGTTAAACCACTTTACAAAATATTTTTTTGCTTTATTTTTACATTAAATAACTTAAACAAAATTGTAATTATGAAAAGATTTTCATCCTTATTTTTAGTATCACTTTTAAGTGGCGCTATTACCCTTGGAGCTTACAAGTTATTATTTGAGAGTAACAATTCGCTTTTTGGAAAAGGAAACTCTGTTGTTACACTTGCGCCCAATTCATTCGGAAAAAATGTCGCTCTCTCTGCTGAAACTGTAGATTTTACAGAGGCTGCAGACAAAACAATTCATACTGTTGTTCACGTTAAAAATGTCAGCAGGCGAACTGTAAGTAATCCTATGCTTGAATTTTTCTATGGTTATGGAGGACAACAACAGCAAGAACAAGTAGGAACTGGATCTGGTGTTATTATTTCTGAAGACGGCTACATTGTAACAAACAACCACGTTATAAAAGATGCTACAGAAATTGAAATAACATTGAATAATAAAAAGTCTTATAAAGCAAAACTTGTTGGCACGGATTCTAAGATGGATATTGCGCTTTTAAAAATTAATGCTGACGAAAAATTACCCTATACGCCTTTTGCAAACTCTGACAGCGTAAAAGTTGGTGAATGGGTTTTAGCAGTAGGAAACCCGTATAACTTAACTTCGACTGTAACTGCAGGAATTGTTTCGGCTAAAGCTAGAAATCTAGATCAAAGCGGTATCCAGTCATTTATTCAAACAGATGCTGCCGTGAATCCTGGAAACAGCGGCGGAGCATTGGTAAACACAAGAGGTGAATTAATTGGAATTAATACTATGATTTCGTCAACAACAGGATCTTATGTAGGATATTCGTTTGCAGTTCCATCTAATATTGCTCGAAAAATTATTGAGGACATAATGGAGTTTGGAAATGTTCAAAGAGGAATTTTAGGCGTTGAAGGCGGAGAATTGAATAGTGCTGTGTCTAAAGAATTAGGAGTTACTGAAACTCAAGGTTTTTATATTAGTAAGGTTTCCAAAAATTCTGGAGCAGAAAAGGCAGGTCTTGGCAAAGGCGATATTATTGTAAAACTTGATGAACAAAATATTTCAACTTATGCAGATCTTTCTGGTTACATTAATACTAAACGTCCAAATGATGTTATTAAAGTTACCTATATTAAAGAAGGAAAAACTAAAACCGTTCCGGTTACTTTAAGTAAAAATGAATTTTTTAGTACTGAATATAAAGGAATGGAATTAGAAAATATTGATGCTTCTGACAAAAAGAAATTCAGAATTGATTATGGTGTAAAAATCAAAAATATTACAAACGAGAATTTAATGCAGTACCAAAACGAGCTGCAGGGTAATATCATTTTAAGTATAGACAATGTAAAAGCAACAAATGTTGAAACTGTTTCTAAACTTTTGAGTAAAAAAGACGAAGGACAGAGTTCCCGCATTGAAATGATAAACAGAAATGGTGAAATTTTTAGAATCATAATCTAAATCTCTGTTTACAAAATAACATTGCTAAAAGCCATCTTAAATAATTAAGATGGCTTTTTTTATTTAATGAAAAGAAAAAGCCTCTATGTTAATTTCAAAAATAAATGCTAAAATAGTTTACGAAATCGATTGAAATGGATACTTTTGCGCAAAATTTTAAAATAGTGAGCATTTTATTTTTTTAATTTAATCAATTATGAGCAAAAAATCTTTGTACCAAAAAGAGGTATCATTACAGGTCGACCGAAGAAGAGCTGGTGTCGAATTAATCAAAGTAATAAGTGATTTATGGTACGACAAATCCATTGAAATGGTTTTATTCAAAAACCAATTACTGGATAAAAATGTCAGCGACATTATTAATCTTCATCAATATGCAGGTGAATTTGTAGGTAAGCCAATTACAATTTTTGATTCGGTAGAAATCGCAAAAGTTGTTTTATCATTAGATCTTCCACCAGCAAAGATAGACCTTGGTAAACTTACCTATGAGTATCGTTTAGAAGACGAAAAATATCCTGATGCAAGATATTTTGTTATCGAAAAATTAAAAAAGGCTAAAACATCAAAAGAAATTCAACCAAAAGATGTTGTCTTATACGGTTTTGGAAGAATCGGACGTTTGTTAGCTAGAGAATTAATGTCTAAAACCGGAAAAGGAAACCAATTGCGCTTAAGAGCAATTGTTACTCGAGATAAAAATGATGCATCAAGTTTAGAAAAAAGAGCTTCTTTACTTCGTTATGATTCAATTCACGGAGACTTTCAAGGTTCAGTAATTGCCGATCCAAAAAATAATGCCTTAATCATTAATGGAACTACTGTTCATATTATTACAGCAAATTCTCCTGAAGAAATTGATTATACTCAATACGGAATAAATGATGCCTTAGTAATTGATAATACGGGAGCATTCACAACTGAGGAAGCTTTAAAAAGACATCTAACTTCTAATGGAGCAAATAAAGTATTACTGACTGCACCAGGAAAAGGAGTGCCAAATATAGTACATGGTGTAAACCATAATGAATATAACCCAGATGAAAACGATATTTTTTCAGCTGCTTCATGCACCACAAATGCCATTACACCAATTCTAAAAGTTATTGAAGAAACTTTAGGTGTGGTAAAAGGACATTTAGAAACTATTCATGCATATACAAATGATCAAAATTTGGTTGATAATATGCACCGAAAATACCGTCGCGGCAGAGCTGCTGCTCTAAACATGGTAATTACCGAAACAGGTGCAGGAAGTGCAGTTGCCAAAGCTTTACCATCATTAGAAGGAAAATTAACTTCAAATGCTATTCGAGTTCCTGTTCCTAATGGATCACTTGTAGTTTTAAATCTAGAGGTTAAAAAAGCCACTTCAATTGCTGCGATCAATAAAATTATGAAGAAATATGCTCTTGAAGGAGAATTGGTAGAGCAAATAAAATATTCTTTAAATAATGAATTGGTTTCATCAGATATTGTGGGAACTTCTGCCCCTTCAATATATGACAGTAACGCAACTATTGTATCAAAAGACGGTAAAAATATAGTATTATATATCTGGTACGATAATGAATACGGCTATAGCCATCAGGTAATTCGTCTTGCAAAATATATAGCAAAAGTAAGACGATTTACTTACTATTAACTAAACCTAACCAAAACCAAATTACCTTAAAACCATCAAGTTTCCTTGATGGTTTTTTCTTTTTAAACAGGTAAAACTGTAGTGCTTTTAACTTCAGAAATAACAAAAACAGTATTTATAAGAGATACTTCTGGCAAGATAGAAAGTTTTTTTTGATGAAAATGATGGTAACTTTCCATATCTGGAATTATAATCTTTAGCATATAATCAAAATTCCCAGATACATAATTGCACTCTACCACTTCAGGCAGATTCAAAATTGATTGATTAAAACCTTCCGAGGTATCATAGGTCTGTTTAGTCAGTGTTACTTGGCAATAAACCGTCAAATTATTCCCAAGTTTTTTCTTATCCAAAATGGTCACATATTTCTCTATAATTCCATCTTTTTCAAGTCGTTTCACTCGATCATGAACAGGAGTTAAAGACAAATTTATTTTGTTTGCAATATCTTTTAAAGTGTAATGTGCATCTACTTGTAAAAGACGTAAGATTTTTTTGTCTATTTCATCTAAAGCCATAATGAAAACGTTGTATTAAAATTTATGAAATTTAGTTTTTTTTTCTCTTTGAAGATTTAATCTATCACTTAAAAAGAATAATTTTCTGTAAAATTAAAAAATAAAATAATATTTTCTTATTTATTACCCCATAAACCATAATTTATTCTCTATCTGTAGATTTGTAAAACAATTTCAATAAAAACAAAAAAATATAACAAAATGATAATAGGAGTTCCAAAAGAAATAAAAAATAACGAAAATCGTGTAGCATTAACTCCAGCAGGAGTTTCTGAAATGAAAAAACACGGACACGTTGTTTATGTTCAATCTACTGCTGGTTTAGGTAGCGGTTTTAGTGATGATGAATATGCACAAGCAGGAGCCGTAGTTTTACCAACAATTGAAGAGGTTTATGCTATTGCTGAAATGATTATTAAAGTAAAAGAACCAATTGCATCAGAATATCCATTAATCAAGAAAGATCAATTATTATTTACTTACTTCCACTTTGCTTCCTCAGAGCCATTAACACACGCTATGCTGGAAAAAGGTGCAGTATGTTTAGCTTACGAAACAGTTGAAAAAACAGATCGCAGTCTACCATTATTAGTACCAATGTCTGAAGTTGCAGGTCGTATGGCAATTCAGCAAGGTGCAAAATATCTAGAAAAACCATTAAAAGGAAGAGGAATTCTTTTAGGAGGTGTTCCAGGTGTTCCACCTGCTAAAGTATTAGTTTTAGGAGGAGGAATCGTAGGAACTCAAGCTGCAAAAATGGCTGCTGGATTAGGAGCTCAAGTAACTATTATGGATCTAAGCTTACCTCGTTTACGTCAATTAGACGATATTATGCCTGCAAATGTAAATACAGAAATGTCTAACCATTATAACATCACAAGAGCAATTAAAGATGCAGATCTAGTTGTTGGAGCTGTTTTAATTCCGGGAGCAAAAGCACCTCACTTAATTACTCGTGATATGCTAAAATTAATGCGCCCAGGAGCTGTTGTAGTAGACGTTGCGGTTGACCAAGGAGGTTGTATCGAAACTTGTACTCCAACAACACACGAAAACCCAACTTTTATTATTGACGACATTGTTCACTATTGTGTAGCTAATATGCCAGGTGCAGTTCCTTATACATCAACTTTAGCTTTAACTAATGCTACTTTACCTTATGCTGTACAATTAGCAAATAAAGGATGGGAAAAAGCTTGCGCTGAAAGTGAAGAATTGAAAAAAGGTTTAAATATTGCTAACGGAAAAATCCTTTATAAAGGAGTTGCTGAAGCATGGAATCTTCCGTACAATGAAGAATTAGTATTGACAAACGCATAGTACCAATATTAAATAAGTGCTTACTAAGCAATAAACTAAAAAGGCTTTTCGAATCGAAAAGCCTTTTTTTATCCTAAAAAAACCTGTTCTTTCAAGAACAGGCTTTATATTATTTCTTTTCATCTAAAACTTCTTGCAAAACCTTTGCCTCAGTTCCATTCGGGAAAGTAACTTTAATTTTTTGTGCAATTGTTGGAGCAATTTCAGTAATTGCTTTTTTATCAAAAGATTCTCCTTTTTTAATATGCCAGCCGTAAAAAATAGCTGGAACATGAGTGTCATAGCTGTAAATGGTACCATGAGAAGTTCCTGTAGTAGAATATTCAATATCTCCAGGTTTATCCACAATTACTAAATCTCCATTTTGAGTAACATCGTAACCTTTAGCAACAAAATTTAATGAATAGTCATTTCCTCCGTTTGCTAAAATTTCCTCTTCAGTATAAACCTTTTTCACTTGTGGTTGAGAAATCAAGAACTCTTTAAAAGCTTGCTTAACTTTAGCCAATTCTAAACGTTTATCTTTTATAATTTGTCTATTAAAGAAAACATTAAAATTTGAGTAATTTAAAATCAAATCAACTCCAAAAGTTTTTGTTGAAAAATCTTGTAAGCTTTTCTTAACTTGCTTAGAAGGGTAATTATCTACATTATACTTACGATCCTTTAAATAAATTACATTTTCTGCTCCTGCATGATCAGCTGTTAAAAAAAGTAAATAATTTCCCTTTCCAACTGTCTTATCTAAATAAGCTAAAAAATCAGCAATAGTTTGATCTAATCTCAAATAAGTATCTTGAAGTTCCATTGATCTAGGCCCAAGTAAATGCCCAACATAATCAGTAGATGAAAAACTAACAGTTAAAAAATCTGTTATATTATCCTTTCCAAGTTCTTCTTTTTCTATTGCTCTTTTAGCAAATTCAGCTAATAGATCGTTCCCAAAAGGAGTTGCACGAATAACTCCTGCATCATTCTTCTCGTACATTGATTTTAAATCGTATGGAAAAACAGGAGCTGTACTTCCATACAATTTCCCTTCATAAGGATTATTATCTGGAAGACTCTCATTATACACTGAAGCAGGTTTATATAAATCCCAGCCTTTATTAATATATTTTAAGTAGTTTTTTTCATTATTAAATTCAGAAACCCATTCTGGCAATTTCTCTCCATAAAAAGTACTAGAAATAAAAGATCCTGTCTTACTATACCAAAATGCCCAATTGGCAAAATGCCCAGCTGGCAAAATTGCACCACGATCTTTCAAACTCATCCCAATTACTTTTCCATTAAAATTGGTTGCCATTCTAACTTCATCTGTAATTGTAGTACTTTGAAGATTCTTAGGTGACATAGCTCCTTCGTCAGCAGTTCCATCACCAACAGTTTTTACATCTGCATCATCTGTACAATACATTTCTTTTCCAAGAGTCCTACTAAACCACTCGTTACCAACAATACCATGTGTAGCTGGAGTTGTACCAGTATAAATTGAAGCGTGTCCAGGTGCAGTATAAGTCGGCATATAATTATAATGCATATTTTGAAAAACATATCCATTATTCATTAATTTTTTAAAACCATTTGGGGAAAAATCATCCGAAAATCGATATAAATATTCCATTTTCATTTGATCGACTACTATACCTACAACTAATTTGGGACGTTGTTGTGCACTAAGATTTGTAATAACAAAAAGTGTCAACAGTAAAATACTTTTCTTCATGTTTAAATAAATAATTTAAAGACAAAAATACTCATTCAAATCCAAAAATTCTAAAGTATTAATACCTAAGACTAAACAAATAATCATAATTTAACAAAATTAAACTACAAACTATTATTCAATTAAAGAAATACTCATTTAAAAACTCTATTTTCTAAAATAAATAAAATAATATTAAAGAGTGAACAAGCAACCTAAAGTTTAAAACAATTATAAAACAAAAAATCCTCATCAAATGAATGATGAGGATTTTTAAAAGAAAGGCGACGACATACTCTCCCACAAAATTGCAGTACCATCTGCGCAGGCGGGCTTAACTACTCTGTTCGGGATGGGAAGAGGTGAG
>NZ_JBIPCM010000005.1:0-380953 GCF_044007415.1 Flavobacterium sp. FlaQc-28 | reverse complement strand
TCCCAAAGCACAGAAGAGGTTACGACTCCAAGGATGCAAAAGGTCTATGAGTTTTTCCCCCAAATGGAACGGGAATTAAAGAAAACAGGCGTAACCATGTATGGCATGTGGGAGCGTTATCTCTCTTTAAATCCTGATGGATTTAGAATCTCTCAATTTAGATTCCACTACTTCAAATGGAGTAATAAAGTCAATCCTGTGATGCATATGATTCACAAAGCCGGAGATAAAATGTATGTGGATTATGCCGGAAAGACACTCTCAATTATTGACAAATCAACATCTGAGATCAAAGAAGTACAGTTTTTTGTAGCTATTCTTGGAGCAAGCCAATATACTTATGCTGAAGCTTCTATGAGCCAGCAAAAAGAAGATTTTGTTGCTTCAGTAGAAAATGCGATACGCTTTTTTGAAGGTACTCCTGCTGCAATTGTGCCGGACAATCTAAAATCTGCCGTAATCAAAAGCAGTCGTTTTGAACCCACCATTAACGAAACTCTTGCAGATTTAGCAGAACACTATGAAACTACCATTCTGCCTGCTAGAGCCTATAAGCCAAGGGATAAATCTCTGGTTGAAGGAGCGGTTAAAATACTCTACAGAAGAATTTATGCAAATTTAAAAGACATAGATTTTTTCAGCATAGAAGAGTTAAATCAAACTATATGGTACTTACTTGATGATCATAATAAAAGAAAGCTCACAGGACGTCCATACTCTCGTTTTGAGTTATTCATTGAAGACGAAAAGCATGAATTACAACCACTTCCTCAAGAGCGTTTTGAAATTAGATATCATTCAATGGCAACAGTTATGCAAAACGGACATGTTCAATTAAGCCAGGACAAAAACTACTACAGTGTGCCTTATCAATATATAAAGAAAAAAGTAAAGCTGTTGTACACAAAATCAACCGTTGAAATCTACTTCAAATACAATCGTATAGCTACTCATAGCAGAAATCCCAAGCCTTACATCTATACCACAAACCGGGAACATCTTGCAAGCACACATCAATTTGTATCAGAATGGAGTGCCTTTAGATTTATTGAATGGGCCAACAGCATTGATCCGGCAGTAGGAGAATATATTATGCAAATAATCGACAGCAGAAGCCATCCTGAACAGGCATACAAAAGCTGTTTGGGAATATTATCTTTTGAAAAAAAAGTAGGTACAGAAAGATTAATAAATGCCTGTAAACGCGCACTTGACTTTAAAATTTACAATTTTAAAACTATAAATAACATCTTAGAAAACAGTCTGGATAAAATACCTATTGAACAGGAGAAAGAGCAGGATCTTCCTGAGCACAATAACATTAGAGGGAAACATTATTTTAATTAAAATCAACAAACAATGAATGAATCTACCGTAACAAAAATGAAGCAAATGAAACTTCATGGAATGCATAACGCTTTTAAAACAGCCATCGAAAGTGGCAAAACTGATCATTATACGCTCGATCAGTTTATATCAATGATGATAGATGCCGAATGGGATGAAAGACACAACAGACGTATTGAACGAAGTATTACAAATGCACGCTTCCACTACAAATCCAATATTGAGAGTATTAATTTTGATGAGTCACGCAATATTGACAGAAACCTTATACTTCGTCTTGCAGAGTGTAGTTTTGTTGAAAAGAACGAAAATGTCCTAATAACCGGAAGTACTGGTGTAGGTAAAAGCTTTTTAGGAACAGCTCTGGGTTATCAGGCTTGTATAGAAGGATATAAAGTAAGTTATTTTAATACTTCAAAACTGTTTGCAAAATTAAAAATGGCAAAGGCAGACGGCACGTACTTACGAGAACTTATTAAAATACAAAGGCAGGATGTTATAATTCTTGATGATTTTGGACTGCAGGCGCTCGACAATCACAACAGAATTACACTCTTAGAGATCATTGAAGACAGGCACAATAACGGTTCTATCATCGTAACATCACAAATACCAGTTCAGGGATGGTATGATATCATTGGGGAGAAAACCATAGCAGATGCAATCTTAGACCGGTTAATACATCAATCGCACAGGGTTGAATTGCACGGAGAATCTATGAGAAAGAAAAAAAGCATAAATAAGGGATAATTATTTATCTATATTTGAATATAAATTAACAAATGAAAAAAGTAGTTTTTTGAAATAAATGGAGGTGCTCACTTTGCACCGAAAATAGGTGGTCAATTTAAACCGAAACTAGATGGTCAATTTAAATTGAAAATAGGTGGTCAATATCACTGGTTTTTACACTATTTTAATGTATTGGATTATTTTATTGGGTGTAAAACTTGAAACAGGAAGAAATATCACTATTCCGAAGTCAGAGAAAAGTCATTGGAGCGAATTTATGAGTTCACTTCTGGACAACCTGCAGCATCCTTTGGCGCTGCTGCTGGCACAAATTGTTACCATCATTTTTGCTGCCCGTATTTTCGGCTGGATCTGTATAAAAATAAAACAGCCCGCAGTAATAGGAGAAATGATTGCAGGGATTGTAATGGGGCCTTCCCTGATAGGGATGTATTTCCCGGGGTTTTCCACAATTTTATTCCCTTTGGAATCCTTAGGAAATCTTCAATTCTTGAGTCAAATTGGATTAATTCTCTTCATGTATATTGTAGGGATGGAAATTGACATGAAAATATTAAGAAATAAAGCCCATGATGCCGTAGTGATTAGTCATGCCAGTATCATCATTCCGTTTGTTTTAGGAATGGGACTTGCTTATTTTTTATATAATGAGTTTGCCCCTGTGAATGTTCAGTTTATTTCTTTTGGATTATTTACCGGTATTGCCATGAGTATAACCGCTTTTCCGGTCCTGGCAAGAATTGTGCAGGAACGAGGTATACACAAGACCAGATTGGGTACTATCGTTATTACTTGTGCGGCGGCTGATGATATTACTGCCTGGTGTATATTGGCAGTGGTTATTGCTGTCGTAAAGGCCGGTTCCTTTACAAGTGCTGTCTATACTATTATTTTGGCATTGGTATATGTTGTATTAATGATAAAGGTCGTTCGCCCATTTTTAAAACGAATAGGTGATCTATATACAAACCAAGAAAAATTAGGCAAACCAATTGTTGCTATATTTTTTCTGACTCTTGTCCTTTCCTCTTACTTAACAGAAATAATAGGGATTCATGCTTTATTTGGAGCTTTTATAGCTGGGGTAATCATGCCTGAGAACATCAAATTTAGAAATCTTTTTATAGAGAAAGTAGAAGATGTAGCCTTGGTTCTCCTGCTTCCATTATTTTTTGTGTTTACGGGACTTCGAACACAAATAGGTTTATTAAACGAGCCTTATTTATGGAAAATTGCCGGACTTATTTTTCTGGTTGCCGTGGCAGGCAAATTTGTCAGCAGTGCTTTGGCTGCAAAATTTGTAGGACAGAACTGGAAAGACAGCTTATCTATAGGAGCATTAATGAACACAAGGGGATTGACCGAATTGGTTGCGTTAAATATTGGGTACGATTTAGGGGTATTGAGTCCTGAATTATTTTCTATGATGGTAATAATGGCTCTGGCAACTACATTTATGACAGGACCAGCCTTAGATTTGATAAACTGGATTTTTAAATCCGATCAGGTCAAGGTCAAAAATGATGCGCAGCTGACCCATAAATATAGAATTTTATTATCATTTAATAAACCAGAATCTGCAAAAGCATTATTAAAATTAGCAGACAGCCTTACTCATAAACGACAAGATAATTCTGAAATTACGGCCATGCACCTGCTGCCTGTTGATGAACTGCATCATTACGATACTGAAGTTTATGAAACAGAAAGTTTTAAGGATGTTATTGAACAGTCAAGAATTCTAAAAAGGCATATCACTACTATGTTTAAAGCCTCTTCAGACATTGATAATGAAATTGTAAATGTAGCTAATAAAAGTAATTATGATTTACTTCTGATTGGTTTAGGCCAATCTATATACGAGGGCAGTTTATTGGGTAAAGTACTAGGATTTACAACCCGAATGATCAATCCTGAAAAACTGATCAATACCGTTACAGGAAAAGAAAATATAATTGACAGCTCACGTTTTGATGAAGGCACAAGACAAATAGTATCCAAATCGCAAATACCGGTAGGTATTTTTATCGATAAAAATTTTACAGATACTTCACGGATTTTTATTCCACTATTTGATACCAAAGACTGGGATCAGATTGTAATTTATATTCAGAAGTTTATTTATAATAGCCCTGCAGTAATAATAGTTCTAGATGTGGAAGGACAAATAATGGCAGATTTACCAGCCATGGAAAAAATACATTCGATTGAACAGAGTACTCCAAATCAATTTACATTTAAGAAGAAACAAACAATTGAGAAAGATTTTTTGGTTCAGCAAAGCCTTATGCTGATAGGCGCAGAAGGCTGGAGACATTTGGTTAATACAAAAAGTTCCTGGTTATCTGATATTCCGTCAACATTGATTATTGCAGACGAAAAAAGATAAAAACTTCCAAAATAAATTCATCCCTATATAATAAATATTCCTAATCAATACAGGGATGAATTCTTTAATCAAATCTTAAACCTTTTCCATTTCTATATATTAATTCTAATATCATCTTATGAAAAAGGGCTGATCTAGAACAATTTTAATATACAAGGGTTTATAATCATTTATGTTATAGCAAACCTATAAACATATAGTAATATTATTTCTTCACAAATTTAGTTAGAATTACTATTGCCTGCCCGTCTATTTTTCCTTCAATTTGCTCATGATTGTCATGAACTAAACGAATATTTCGCACCGCTGTACCAACTTTTGCATTTAAAGACGAGCCTTTTACATCCAAATCTTTGATAAGCGTTACCGTGTCGCCGTTTTGCAGGATATTACCATTGCTGTCTTTATGGAAATTAATAGATCCGTCACCAGTATGGTCTCCGGTTGCTTTTGCCCATTCCAGATTTTCATCCTCCAAATACATCATATCCAGCGCATCAGCAGCCCAGCTTTCATTACGAAAACGGTTAAGCAGACGCCAAGAAACCACCTGTACGGCCGGCACTTCACTCCACATAGATGTCGATAGAAAATTTTTCCAGAAAACATCATCCAATTCCTCTTTCTTTTCAATTTGGCGAAGGCATTTCTCATTGATTAAAATCCAACTGTCCACACCTTTATTTTGAGCAGGCGGAACTTCATAAGCAACTAGATTTTCACCGATACCGCTTAATTCACATACATTTCCACTTCTCTTTTTTAATAATTCCTCTAATTTCATTTTATTTTATTTTATTTGGAAATAAAGTTTAAAGACTTCTCAGAACATATTCTAAATCCATATATCCTTCACCGTCCCTATTTTAATTGATTTTATTTGGCAGCGTTTATAGATTTAATGCTCCAATTTAAGCCGTTTTTCTCCAGAAGCTTAATATCCCGCCGTGCGAAACGGATTCTAGGCTGAAACTTTTTGGAACCTCTCTGCAATTGCTCCAGTAGGTAACCAGTTTTGTGCCAATGGGAGTTTTCTCCAGCTGGTCTTTAAGATAAGCTGTATATAGATTATATAGTTCCTCACTTGGATCAATTGATTTGTCAATACGGGCCGTCAAATCTATATTTTCCTGAAATGAATTGAAAAAATAGAAAGCGTCATAATCCAACAAAGATATCTCCATAATATTTGAGTGTATGAATTCTGCATTATCAATCTTATATTTTTTGGCAATTTTTCGCGATAATTTTATAAGCGATTCCCTTTGCTCCACCCCATAAAAAATTCCACTTGTTAAAGCGGCCCCCACAAGGCAGAATTTCCCAGCCCCCGAGCCTATATCCAATACCCTTTTATTGGGTTTGTCCACCAAAAAAGCAGCTGCTTTTCTGGCTATTTTTACGGGGGTCCAATGACGGGCCGCCAGCTTCTTTATCCTAATAGGGTACACTTGGTTAAACTCGTTATCATCAATAGATTTATTTTGCTTGAGTTGTTCAAAAATCATTTTATAAATACTTTTGCATTTGCTGCAGTTGGCTTAATTTTCCCTGTTAAATGGAATAATTTAACAAGTAGCAAAAGTATGGAGAGTCCCAATATATTTAACTGATTAATATCTTTCTAAAATTTGATTTAAATCAAAAAAAAAAAGCAGGGACAGAAAATATAATTTTAATAGATAATTATAACAAGCTGCTTCATCAGGTCAGACGTGCCGTCTGCCAGTTTGAAAAAAAAAAAAATACTGGCATATTTTCCGTTGGGAAGATGCCCCTGATTTTTCAGGTGGGCCCTAATGGTAAGAGCACAAATAATACATCAGAATTACCCGCTAAAAAATCTATTCTAAAGTTTGCATATCAAAATCAAATGCCCATTTTAACATTAATATGACTAAGAATATATCCTTAGAGACACAAAACTTTAGATATAGCCATTTTTATAAAAACATCAAAAATATGCGTCTAAATCAAAAAGATCAGATTTACTTGATTTAAATCAAATTTCTATTTCATAATTTAATTGTAAATTTGCCACTAGAAATTTTAATTAAGCAGCTGTTTATTGAAGATAAGTATAGGGAATATATTCTTGGATCTAATAATTTAAAAAGCCAGAGGTTTGCTGCTTTGCCTCTGGTTTTTTTATTTTTTATCAGTATGCAGGACGAAAAACAAAAAATATCCATTATTCCATCCGCAAAAAATAGTGCCTTTATATAAAACTGGCCTTAAGACTGTTGATATTTGGCAGGTAAATCAAAACTGCCCAAAACATTGAATTGATCTCATTTTTTCTGACTGTTTTTTTGCTATCTGACACCCAGCTGTGGCGAAGTGCCTTTTCAACAATTTCTTTCTCAATTTCATTTTTGATCTCAGCTTCTATTTTGATCTCATCAATAAGCCCCTCACTCCATTAATAGCGAATTGCCTCATCAGTTGTTTTTCTCTGGAAATTCCAGTGTAGGATTCCTTTAAGAGTAACCCAGCCGTCTTTTACTGTAATTGTTAATCTATGGTTTGGGACTGCCCAGTTTTCCTTTAGGGTTTTAATGACTAAATCTGTTATCTCCTTGTCACTTCTAATATCTGATGTAAACAAATCAACTTTTACATTATTAAACACATCCCTAACCCCTGGAATTTTTTTAACAACATGTTCCGCTTCCTTTTTCTGAGCATAGGTATCTACAGTCCCTCCCAGATCAACTGCACCTTCGTTGACATGCACATCAATTTCAGTACTATGTAAAATAGGCTCCCATTTTAGGGCTTCTTTTACTTCTTTTCTTAAAATGTCATTATTCTTTTTCATGGCGCTTTTTAGTTTAAAAAATTAATTCAGTGCTGCAGATCAAACCTCTACAGCAAACCTCCTGTTTGTGATAAAACAAAATTGATTAAAGAATACGGGGAAAAAAATGATGTACATCAATCTCAAAAATGACCTAAATCATTATTGGAATTGTTACTTTTTTTTTACCACAAAAAGTTAACACGGTTCTTTAATTTTTTGGAAATTCTAAATTTTAGTCAAAATCTTAGCACAACGAATTATAAAAGCAGAAATTCACCTAAAAAATAATCAAAGAGATCAAAATACTAATAAGCAACATGCTGTAATTGAATGCTAAACAAAAAATAGAAAATAAAAATTTAGAATCATTCTAATGCAATTGCTCTAAAACGGAAGGCATTTTGAGTTAAATTTACTTGGAAAAAAGATTGAAATGAATGTCATTGATAAAGAGCTCTTAGAAGGCACACTTAAAAACATTGATAAAAAAATTGACCGGCTAAACAATCAAAAAATAACAGCTTTTTTTGAATCTCTGGCATTAGACAAGAGAAATGATATTAGCAAGGACTATCTGAATTGGGAAAATATACTGATAGTGGTTCCCAGCCGCAGTATTTTGAATGAAGTAATAAAATATAAAGACTTAATATCACGGATTTCTTTTATAACAAATCCAAATGCAGTAGAAATTCATATTTATGATTTCAATGATTGGAAAAAAAGCACCAAGAATAAAACAAAATTTCAAATTAGGGAATTGCTGAAAACAAATTTTGGAGGTACCGAAAAAATGGCTGAAAAGCGTGACTGGGTTAAACTGTTATTCAAATAAAAATGCACGTAGAAAACCATTTCATCAACAGAAGCGGCTGGTTAAGGGCAGCGGTCCTTGGAGCTAATGACGGGATTTTATCCACTACCAGTTTAGCAATCGGCGTGGCTGCCGCCAGTGTTTCCAGAGAACCAATTTTGCTGGCATCAGTCGCAGGGCTGGTTGCTGGTGCACTTTCAATGGCTGCTGGTGAATACGTATCGGTAAGTTCTCAATCTGATATTGAGACAGCAGATTTAAAAAGAGAAAAACTGGCGCTTGAAACCCAGCCGGAAGAAGAACTGAAAGAACTAACGGATATTTATATCCAAAGAGGATTAAATAAAGAATTAGCCCGACAGGTTGCCGTCGAATTAACAGCTCATGATGCACTTGGAACCCATTCAAGAGATGAACTCGGCATTAATGAAATAACGCAGGCCAATCCGCTTATGGCTGCTTTTGCATCAGCAATATCTTTTACCATCGGAGGATTATTACCGCTCTTGGTAGCCATTTTCGCTCCTATAAAGCAAATGGTCTTTTATCAATATGGGTTTTCAATTGTATTCCTTGCATTTTCCGGCTTTTTAGCTGCACAGGCAGGAGGTTCAAAAATATTTACCGCAGTTCTTCGTATTTGTATCTGGGGAACTTTTGCAATGGTGATGTCAGCATTGGTAGGTTATATCTTTGGTGTTCAGACCTCATAAGATAGAATGTGCTTTTTAACTAATTAAAAAATTAATTCAATCTTAAGCAATAAAAGAAAATAAGACCACTAACAATCCGTTATTTCGTAAATATCTAAAAACTAAACTCTGAAATGAAGCTCATTAGCCTGTTCCTTTTATTAACAACAGCAATTACCATAAACTGGGAACCTGATTTTAATAATGCTAAAAAAATTGCAAAGGAAAAACACGAATTGATTCTATTGAACTTCTCAGGCTCAGACTGGTGCGGTCCATGTATAGTAACACGTAGAAACTATTTTGAAAGTGAAGTTTTTACTGCCATGGCCAATGAAAATCTAGTGCTGGTTAATGCTGATTTTCCAAGAAAAAAGAAAAACATTGGAACTCCTGAGCAGGTTAAACGAAACGAGGATTTAGCAGAAATTTATAATAAAGACGGAAGTTTTCCTTTAACACTTCTTTTGGATGCTGATGGCAAAGTAATCAAAACCTGGCATGGAAAACCAGAAACTACTCCTGAACAATGGACTGCCGAAATAAAAGCGATCTGTGACAGCCGAAAATAACATACTGCAGAAACAAAAATATTCGCAATCCCTGAAACTCATGGGGAACAACTTTACTATAACAGTTGTTGCTGAAAATGAAAAAGCTGCAAATGAATATATCAATCTGGCTATTGAAGAAATCAGACGGATTGAAAAACTTTTAACTACCTATAAAGAGGACAGCCAAACCAATCTGATTAACGAAAATGCAGGAATCAAGCCTGTCAAAGTAGATTTGGAAGTTTTTAATCTTATCGAAAGATCTATGGGAATTTCGAAAATTACACAGGGAGCATTTGACATTTCGTATGGAAGCATTGACAAAAATTTATGGAATTTTGACAAATCCATGACTAAATTACCAGATGCCGAAACAGCATTAAAAATGGTATATCTCATTGATTATCGAAATATTATCCTTGATAGAGAAAACACAACCGTCTTTTTAAAAGAAAAAGGAATGCGTATTGGTTTTGGAGGTATCGGAAAAGGATATGCCGCAGAAATGGCAAAGCAGATTCTTATAAAACATAATGTACAAAGCGGTATTATTAATGCCAGCGGAGATCTTTGCGCATGGGGACTGCAACCGAACGGTAAAAAATGGACAATAGGTGTGGCTAATCCTGATGCGCCAAATGCGGCATTTTCGTTTATGGAAATATCCAATAAAGCAGTGGCAACATCAGGCAACTATGAAAAATTCGTGACCATTAACGGAAAAAAATATTCGCATACCATTGATCCAAAAACAGGACTCCCGATAACAGGAATAAAAAGCGTCACCATTATCTCCTCAAATGCAGAATTTGCAGATGCAATGGCAACTCCAATTGCGGTTATGGGAATTAAAGCAGGCTTGTTTTTAATAGATCAGATTCCTGATTTATACTGCATAATAATTGATGACAATAATAAAATTTACACATCCAAAAACATCCGTCTAAAATGAAAAAGCCAAAGCAAAAAATTCTCGTATTGTTATGCAGTACTGCTCTTGCCGGCCTGCTGCTTACCTCCTGCACTTCGGTTAAGGAATACCAAAAGGGGAAACTCAACGATTCTGAAATGGTGCTTTCTAACAGAAAAATTGAAAAGACAGAACTCAGTTTTCAATCCTACCGTGAAGGAGCTTCCGGAGCAAATTCAGGAAAAAGTGGTGGTGGCTGCGGTTGTAACTAATTTTCATACTATAAAAAATGAAAAGAATATTCATAACAGGATTTGCTTTATTGGCATTATTTCAGACAAGGGCGCAAAATGTTCCCACCGATTCTACCAGTTATAAAAGCAAAAAATTAAAATTGGAAGAAGTTAATCTAGTTTCGAGCTATTATAAACAAGATGGAGATAATTCAGCCGTTACGGGCGGAATTGGTTCTGAACATTTAACCGATATTGCAAACACGATCGATGTTAAACTGGTAAAGTACGGCGAAACCGGAATCAAACATACTTTTGATATAGAAGCCGGAATTGATCATTATACCTCCGCGTCGTCAGATATGATTGATTTGAGTGCGAATTCATCTGCTTCTTCATCTGATAACAGATTTTATCCTTCATTGACTTATTTAAGAGAAAATGAAGAAAAAGGAAGAACCTATGTCTTTGGGATTTCATCATCAACCGAGTTTGATTATCAGTCTTTTGGAGGAAATATTGCTTTCTCGCAAAAAACAAAAGACAAAAACGGGGAATTTACCGCTAAATTCCAAACTTATATTGATCAGCTTAAATTAATTGAACCCATTGAACTCCGTACACCAGGAAACGAAGGGTATGATAGTGCCAACAGAAACACTTTTGCCGGAACTTTAAGTTACTCACAGGTGGTAAACAAAAATCTGCAGTTGATGATCGTAGGTGATGTTATCAGCCAAAACGGGTATTTAAGCCTTCCTTTTCATAGGGTTTATTTTACTGACGGTTCTGTTCATCAGGAGAAAATGCCTGATACAAGACTTAAAATTCCACTGGGAATAAGAGCTAGTTATTTCTTTAGTGATAATGTGATTATCCGCGCTTATTATAGATATTATACAGACGACTGGAGCCTGAAAGCACATACTGCTGATCTGGAGATTCCTGTAAAATTAACTCAGGCATTTTCATTGAGCCCTTTTTATAGGTATTATACCCAAAGTGGAACCAAGTATTTCAAACCTTACGGCGAACATACTGCAGCCGATGAATTCTATACCAGCAACTATGATTTATCAAAGTTTGACAGCAGTTTCTTTGGAATGGGAATGAAATTTACTCCTCCAAACGGTATATTTGGTTTAAAACACTGGAACACTCTAGAAATACGCTATGGTCATTATACCAGAACCACTAATATGACTTCTGATATTATCTCCATTAATATAAAATATAAATAGTCAAAGTTAAAAAACGCCAGCATCAAGTACATTCCTATCCTAAACAAATTTTGCTATATATTTTCTAAAAAGTTTTATATTATTTTAAATATTATTTGAATCAAATTCTTGCAATAATAAATCAAATAATCTTATAGATTTTAATCTAATAAATATTCTTTAGAGATTCAATTATATTTTAAAAATAGCCTTTTTAACATTTAACCTCTACGATACATACAAACCGCTTCCTAACAAAAATTTAAAATAATTATCTTACAAATTTACTTGAAAGTAAGCCAATTTCTTTAAATCATTCATAAAATGGTTTGTAAATTGTATCTTTGAGGTCACAAAGCCAAATGGCGCCAATTGAAGACAATTTGACGCCATTTTTTATTTGTTTGAAATGATTCGCTTTCTTGGCGTTAAAAACCAGCCACTCTTTTTTCTCTTTTATGTTTCGCTTTCATAATTGCAAAAGCCCCGAGAACAATTAGAAGCATTGGAATTGCAGCTATGTTTACTCCTTTCCATCCCCACCTGCTCAGAAGGTCTCCTGCTGAAAGACTCGAAATGCTCATGATAATGTAAACAAAAAAATCATGAAAAGCCTGGACTTTTTCTTTTTCATCTTCTCGATATACCTTTGACAATAAAGTTGAGCCGCCTACAAACATAAAGTTCCAGCCTATTCCAAGAAAGATAAGACCGGACACAAAATGAAGAAAATCAGTGCCTGTCAGAACCAGATATAAATGCAAAAACAGTATGCCTACACCAGACAGAATTATTCTGCCCGTGCCAAATTTCTCAATCAAAGTGCCGGTAAAAAAAAAGGCACATACATTCCAAGCACATGCCACTGTATCACAACAGACGAATCATCGCCGGAATAGCCGCAGTGGTGCATTGCCAAAGGTGTTGCGGTCATAATCATTATCATCACGGAATATCCTACTGCCGAGGATAATAAAGCCAAAATGGTTTTATTCTGTCCCATAATTTCCCCCAGCGGTGTTGATTGCTTAAACTGAAAATCCTTCTGCTGCGCCGTTATACGTTTTTTCTCTTTTAGACCAAAAATAACCAGAAAAGAAATGATACTCAAAAAAGAGATGGATAAAAAGGAATAGGCAAATGAAACCGCGCCAATATTCTGGGTAGATCTGACTAAGGCCGGTCCCGCAATTGCGGCCACAACTCCGCCTCCGATCACAAATGATATTGCTTTTCCTTTGATCTTCTGAGGAACCGAATCGGCGGCGGCAAAACGATAATATTGTGTAAAAGCCTGGCAGACTCCTATAAGGGTGTTTCCTAAAACAAATAGAACAAATGAGTTTTTTAAAATAGCGTAAAATGAAAGCATTCCCGCAAGCACGCCGATGATTGTCCCAATAAGAAATGCTTTTCTCTGGCCCATCTTTTTAATAATAAGAGAAGCGAGAATCATCATAAGAACGGTTCCAACTGAAATCATAGCAATGGGCAGCGTAGCCAGACTTTTCTCTGGCGCAATCTCTAAACCGACAAGACCAGATAAAGCCATAACCAATATAGAGCCCGTCTGAAAAAGAGCTTGGGCAGATGAAAACAATAAAACTGTACTCCATCTTTTTTTTATTTTATTCCTCATACTTTTTTTTAAAATTAAATGACAGTTCCGCAAAAAGCGATTCCCCGCGATCATTGTTGTACCAGTTTTGCAGAGCAGCCTTTCCAGTTTCAAAACTGGCATTCTCAGCTTTCATCTTTTCCATAGGTTGGGATATATCTGGCGAAATTGTAGAAAAAACGGTTGGTGCCGATGGTTTTGAAGTAGGCGAAGCGGTTTTTGCACTTTCACCAAATGCCCGTGGCTATGCCGAATATGTAGCGGTGAAAGTCGATTTTTTAGCTAAAAATATTAGGAGAAAGCAAAAATAAGCAAAACGGTTAAGACCGTTCATATACAGTGGTTTATAAAACGTGAGGCAAAATTTGGAAGTAGGTGTCCGACAAGTTTTGGACTTAAAATGACAAGGTTAGGTTACTAAATCGTTCAGGCAAATCGGTTTCTTACACCAATGCCGCCCCAACAGAGTTTATCGAAAAACTAAAGCAGTTTGGCGTTCCCGAATTTGCCATTTTACTAACCGCCGGTTTTGCCGAAGATCAGAAAAACCACCAGTTTGAAGAGGTAACAAACGATCTGGAAAACCTTTTGGGAAGAAAACCTTTGGCATTGAAAGAAGCATTAAAAGAAATCTATGAGTTGTAACAGCCCATACGACCTCATTAATGGTAAAATCTTACACCACCACACTCAGAATTTGCCGGGTGTGGTGGTGTATTTTAGACTGTTTTTTTTTGTTAGTTTTGCATATATAATTCATCTGACAGATTGATTAAGAATATCCAATATTTCGTCCCAGGTCAGATGCACATAAAAACGATGCAAGATTTTGAGTACATAAAAATTGTTCCTGACAAACGGCTCTCCGGTTTTGTGGAGAGTTTCCTGCTATGCGCCAATCATACCGATGAAGATAAAGAAGTCATTATTTTTCCCGATGGAAGAGTGGACATTATGTTTAGCTGTACAGATCAGGAACCATTGGTAGCCGAATTATTTAATCTGGATAAAAAAGCAAGGCGGTATATTTTCAAAAAGCAAACAAAGCTTTTTATGGTATGTCTTACCTTGCTCGGTGCCGAATACCGGCTCGGATACAACGGGACAGATTTTGGAAAAGATGAGATTCGGCTTCCCGCAGGTTTTTGGGATATTTCTAAAGAAGACCTTACAAGCTTAGATAGCTTTGCAGAAAAGGTTTCGGAAAAACTTTTGGAAATATTCCCGAAAAAGATGGATGAAAGAAAGCAACAGCTTTTTGAGCTTATCTATTCGTCAGGTGGTAAGGCGTTATCAAGTACCCTCCTTACAGCAAGAAAAAACTCAAATGGCTAAAATCGCTTTTGGAACGAATTTTTTAATGACACAACCAAAGAACACTCCGTAAAAAATCAATTTAATTTTGACGATGGACATTACAAACCTTCCCGAAGATCTATGGGAACATAACGAAACTCATACTTCGGATTTGCAAATTTTCAATTACGAAGTGTATAAGAACGGTTCTAGAAACAGGATTGGCCTGAATAAAAATGTATTCAGTTTCTTATTGGATGGTCAAAAAAACATTCACTTTTCTAATGATATCATTTCAATCAATGAAACACAATCGCTACTTATCACATCTAATAATGTTTTGGTTACCGAACTGGTAGGTGTAAGCTCATACCGTTGTTTACTCTTCTTCTTTTCTCACAAAAACATCACCGATTTTTTATTGAAACATTCCCATTCTTTCAGTCAGAATGCCTCAGATAAAAAGATAACGGATATACCTTATTTCCTCTTAGAGAAAGACAATTTTATCATCCATTATATTCATTCGCTCCAACAGATTTTTGGTTTGCAACAATCTATCTCTCAAAAGATTTTGGAACTGAAATTTGAAGAAATAATGCTTTATCTGGCTGATAAATATGGGACGGTATTTTTAGATTACTTACATTATTTACTAATCAATGAAAGAGAATTATCATTTAAAATGGTAATTGAAAAGAACCTTTATACGAACTTGAATATTGACGAAATAGCCTTTCTGTGCAATATGAGTGCCTCTACTTTTAAGAGAAAATTTATAAGTATATACCAGAAATCTCCAGGGAAATGGTTTCAGAAAAAACGGCTTAACAAGGCCAAAGAATTGTTACATAATAACCAAGTCACACCTTCCGAAATTTTTATGGACTTTGGCTATGGCAGCTTGTCAAATTTTAGTGCAGCCTTTAAAAATGAATTTGGGTATAGCCCCAACCACATCCACTCTAATTGACCTCTTTTCATAACTTATTGAACCAAACTAATAAACGAAGCAGCACTGGTTTTTTCTAATTTTGTCTGATTAAAGAATTGTTTAACTAAAAAATAAAAACAATGAAAAAATTAGGATTGTTAGTTCGGTTGGAAGCAAAGGCCGGCCAAGAAAAAAACGTTGAAGATTTTATTACAAGAGCATTACCGCTTGCTCTTGAAGAAGCCGGTACCGTTACGTGGTATGCATTCCGTATTGATGCTTCTACCTTCGGTATTTACGATACTTTTTCAAACGAAGAAGGCAGAGAGGCACACCTTGGCGGTAAGATCGCAAAAGCATTAATGGAAAATGCACCAGACCTATTGGCAACACCTCCGTCTATTGAAAAATTGGACATTTTAGCTGCCAAATAGCCTAAGATAATACCATTATATTTAAGGGAGGATTTTGCAAAAACTCAGCAAAATTCTCCCTTAATTGTTCAAAAAAATATCTTCTCTTCCTCATTTTTTAGGTATTTAAAAAATCAACCCAAAAAAGCTTACGTCCTTTGCATTATCAAATTTAAAGAGATGCAAAAGGTAAAAGAAACCACGGATAAACACCTTGTCCTCGTTGCCGACAGCGATGGGATCAATACCGTTTTCCTGATGCTGGTGGAGCGGCTCAAAGATGACCGTTTGTATGGGGAGCATTTAACGCTGCTCTATGTTTCCGACAATTATGGGTTTGTCTTCAAAGAAGAACTGGATATCCTGACCAAACGTTTTCCAACTCGTTTTTTGACCTGCTACGAAAGTTCCCACCGACAGGAAACACTGGACCCTATTATCAATACCAACACCAAAAAACAAATGGAATTCCATCTTGATCTGGCAGAGGAAGAAAGATAGAGTATATGTTCCGAACTCCACTTTCTCGGCATTGACAACCGCAACATTCATATCATTACCCATCAATTATATCAAAATCATTAAAAAAAATAAAAATGAAAGCAAGATAAAGCAAGATTAGGTTATATCTCCTTGATCGTAGGTTCTATACTGACATTAGGTTCATGTAAGAACAAAGAAGGAGACACAAAAGAGGAAACGAGCCCCTTTTCGGTAGTTGCCCAGAAAATAGAGGAAAATTCATATGCCTCCAATATCTCTGTAAGCGGTAACATCGAAGGAAACAAGACGGTACGACTGGGCTTTATGGTTGCCGGGAAGATTGACAGGATCAACGTGAACGAAGGACAGAACGTCGGACAGGGACAACTCATCGCAACACTCGATCCTTCCAACTACAGCATTGCCAAAGAGATTACCGATGTACAGGTGAACCAGGCAAGCGATGAGTACAGCAGGCTTAAACTCATGCACGACCGAAACAGCCTTAGCGAAAGCGATTTTAAAAAAATCGACTTTACCCTGCAAGGTGTAAAACTCAGTGATATTGACCACCTGATTACAATTTAAAGTGACCACCTTGTTTTGGTTTAAAGTGACCATCTAATTCCGGTGCAAAGTGAGCACCTCGATTTATTTCAAAAAACTACTTTTTTTCGTGTGTTAGTTATTATTTCAAAGATAGATAAATAATTATCCTTTGTTTATGCTTTTTTTCTTCCTCATTGATTCCCCATGCAGTTCAACTCTATGTGATTGATGTATTAGTCTGTCTAAGATTGCATCTGCTATAGTTTTCTCGCCAATTATATCATACCATCCCTGAACCGGGATTTGCGAGGTTACGATAATTGAGCCGTTGTTATGTCTGTCCTCAATGATCTCTAAAAGTGCAATTCTGTTGTGACTGTCAAGAGACTGCAGGCCAAAGTCATCGAGTATGATAACATCCTGTCTTTGTATTTTCGTGAGTTCTCTTAGATAAGTGCCGTCTGCTTTTGCCATTTTGAGCTTTGCAAACAATTTTGCGGAGTTAAAATAACTTACCTTATAACCTTCTATGCAGGCCTGATAGCCAAGTGCTGGTCCTAAAAAGCTTTTGCCGACACCCGTGCTTCCTGTAATTAAGATATTCTCATTCTTTTCTACAAAACTGCACTCTGCAAGCCGGAGTATAAGATTTCTGTCGATGTTTCGGGACTGGTCAAAATTGATGCTTTCAATATTTGATTTGTAGTGGAATCGTGCATTGGCAATACTCCGTTCTATACGTCTGTTGTGTCTTTCATCCCATTCGGCATCTATTATCATTGATATAAACTGATCAAGGGTATAATGATCAGTTTTGCCACTTTCGATAGCTGTCATGAAGGCATTGTGCATTCCATGAAGCTCATCTGCTTCATTTTTGTTACGGTAGATTCATTCATTGTATATTGATTTTAGTTATAATAATTTTTTCCTCTAATATTATTGTGTTCGGGAAGATCCTGTTCCTGTTCCATTTCGTGTTCAATAGATATTTTATCCAGACTGTTATCTAAGATGTTCTGTATAGTTTTAAAATTATAAATCTTAAAGTCCAGAGCGCGTTTACAGGCATTTACTAATCTTTCTGTACCTACTTTCTTTTCAAAAGATAATATCCCTAAACAGCTTTTATAGGCCTGCTCCGGGTGGTTTCTGCTTTCGATTATCTGCATAATGTATTCTCCTACTGCCGGATCAATACTGTTGGCCCAATCAATAAATCTTAGGGCATTCCATTGGGATACAAATTGATGTGTGCTTGCCAGATGTTCAGGATTTGTAGAGTAGATGTAAGGCTTGGGATTTCTGATGTGAGTAGCTATACGATTGTATTTGAAGTAGATTTCAACTGTAGAGTTTGTGTAGAGTAGTTTTACTTTTTTCTTTAAATATTGATAAGGTACACTGTAATAATTCTTATCCTGGCTTAGTTGAACATGTCCATTCTGCATAACTGTTGCTAGAGACTGGTATTTAATCTCAAAGCGTTCCAGAGGAAGCGGTTGCAGTTCATGTCTTTCATCTTCAATAAAGAGTTCAAAACGAGAGTAAGGTCTTCCGGTAAGTTTCTTATTGTTATGAGCATCCAGAAGAGTCCATATCTCCTGATTTAGTTCGTCTATACTGAAGTATTTAGTGTCTTTTAAGTTTGCATAAATTCTTCTGTAAAGTATTTTAACCGCACCTTCGACCAAAGATTTATCTCTTGGTCTATATGCTCTTGCTGGGAGAATAGTAGTCTCATAATGTTCTGCTAAATCTGCCAGAGTTTCATTAATGGTAGGTTCGAAGCGGCTGGTTCGGATTACAGCAGATTTTAAATTGTCTGGTACTATTGCAGCAGGTGTTCCTTCAAAAAAACGCATTGCATTCTCTACCGAAGCTACAAAATCTTCCTTTTGCTGACTCATGGAAGCTTCTGCATAAGTATATTGGCTTGCTCCGAGTATAGCTACAAAAAACTGCACTTCTCTGATCTCTGATGTGCTTTTGTCTAAAATTGAGAGTGTCTTTCCAGCATAATCTACATACATTTTATCACCAGCCTTGTGGTTCATATGCATCACAGGATTTACTTTATTACCCCAGTCCCTGTAACGGTTTCTGAATTGGGTAATTCTCAAGCCATCGGGATTTAAAGCGATATATCTCTCCCACATGATTTGTATGGTAATGCCGGTTTTTTTTAATTCCCGTTCCATCTGTGGAAAATAAGCATAGAGATCCTCGATTCTTGAGGAAAGAACTTCTGCGGGGCCTGGGGAAAACAGTTCATCTAATTCAGTATCGGTTTTCTTGTTGACAGACTCAAGGCTTAATCCAAGCACTTCAAATAAAGAGATGTATTTTTTTACTGTGTTTCCGGAAAGCGATAAATACTTGCTTATAAACAGCTTGTTTTTGCCGTTACAATGTAATTTAATAACTTTTCTAATTTTATTCATGTCTAGTTTGTTATTTGCCATAGCCTGTAGTTTTTATATAGATCCATGGTTTAACAACATGAAAAAGAAGTAGTTTTTAGTGGTCAATTTGAACCGAAACTATGTGGTCAGTTTAAATTGAAAAGTGGTGGTCAGTTTGATCCGAAAGCGGTGGTCACTTTATGCTGAAAAAGCGTGGTCAATTTGACCGTTTTTTCCAGCCAAAGGCTTGCAGATAAAAATATACGTGTTACCCCGCTGCATCCAGGATGGGTACAAACCAGAATGGGGGGCGATACAGCTCCGGTAACTCTTGAGAAATCGGTAAATGGCATCTACAAAGCAATTACTGAAAACACCCAGACAGGAAAATTCTGGAATATTGAATTGGACGCGGTTGAAGAATTTTAAGGGCTGATCAGAATAGATTCCTTTTATAAAATAGGATATTTTCCATATCTCAATTTTAACAAATGAAATTAAAACCTGAAATAATTCTGTTTCGGGTTTTAATTTTTATGCCTGTCTGCGCAAAGCCAGTCTTTTAAATATTCTTAATGTAGTTTAAGATAAATTCTTAAACTGGATCATTCCTGTAAAAATCAGAAAAGCGTACTTTTGTCCTTTGCTTTTTTTAATTGAATTAGCAATGCTTCATTAGTATGGCCAAACCTAATTTTTAAAAAGTAACAATTTGATTTACCCCCTTGAGGGTTGCCAGTTCAATAACACAAAAATATCATATGGATTTAATGCGGTTAGAAATTAAGAAAAATATTCAAAAATTGGAAGATACAAATTTGTCATTCCGGGTTTTTGACTTGACCCAAGCCAATATTGAACAATATCTGCAGCCCCATAAAAAGGATCATTTCTGTATTATTTTAGTCGAATCCGGAGATATCAGCATACATATTGAAGACAAAATTTATGCATTAAACTCGGGGAAAATCTCAATTGCATTTCCTGAACAGATACACTTTCTTTCCAATTACAGCAATGATATTACAGGTAAGATCATTTTGTTTGAAGAAGTATTATTTTGTTCGGACATACTTAAAAATGAACTAAGCGCTTACAACGTTAACCTATCGGCACACCTTAACTGCACTGCACTTTCAAAGCCCGAATTCGAACAGGTGCTTCCCATTGTTCAGAACATCCACGATATATATAATATTCCAAGCCTTGTCAGGAAAGAACAGGCACGTTTTTACATTAAAATTTTCCTTCTGGGTCTTATTGAATCCGTTCATGGCCAGCACCCTGTACTCAATCAGGAGTCTGCTTTGACAAACCAGCATCTTTATATCGCTTTCAAAAAATTACTGAACCAGAAGTATAAAACCCAGCGCACCGTTCAGTATTATGCACTGGAGCTTGCAGTCAGCGCCAAAAAACTCAATGCAATAACCAAAAAGCACTGCGGTGAAACTGCCATAAACGCCATCCATAACAGAATTCTTACTGAAATCAAAAGACAGTTACTATTTTCTCACCTCTCACACAAAGAAATTGCATTTGACCTGGGATTCAGCTCCCCCTCTGCCCTAAATAAATTTGTAAAGGCAAAACTAAAAGAAACTCCAACAGATCTTCAAAACGAACTGGCGCAAATTTATACCGCATAGTCCTGTTTGTATAACATCCATCCTTTTCTCCTGTCCTATCTTTGCATCAGTAAATACTACTGTTTCAAAGATGTACAAATTCTTATTGCCTTACAGGCACTGCAGCTTAATTATTTTCTTTAATTCTACTGATCAGGAATTAAAATTATAATTCAAACCTGCCTGTAAAACTGGCAGTATCCATAATCAGAAAATCGCACTAGTATCATTCATCTAACCTTTCCAAAGGGTAAGCTATTTGAATGATAGCAGGCATTTATACGCTTATTTTTAAATAATAAAATATGAATTTCAATAGTTTGATAAAAGAAAACCTGCACAAAATTTTAGAGGAAAACTTAAAATTAGCAGACCAGCTCGACCCTCAGCAGATTGATGCATTGGTGAGCAATATTAAATCAGCCAACCGAATCTTTGTAATGGCAGCCGGCAGAAGCGGACTTGCCTTAAAAATGGCTGCAATGCGTTTTATGCACTTAGGCTATAGTGTATATGTAGTTGGTGAAACTGTTACCCCTGCTATCCTTGAAGGGGACCTGCTGCTTGTAGCATCAGGATCCGGTACGACTTCAACAGTTTTATCCGCGGTAGAAAAAGCAGTAAAACAAAAAGCCGGCGTTGTAGCCATTACCGCCGATGCAGACAGCACCCTGGCCAAATTAGCAACAAATATTCTGCTGATTAATGCTGCCACAAAAACAGATTTTGGCGTATCGGTTTCTAACCAGTATGCAGGAAGCCTTTTTGAACAATTTACATTATTTATACTCGAAAGCGTTTTTATGACTCTTTGGCAGGAATCTGGTTTAACCAAAGAAGACCTGTGGCCGAAACACGCTAACCTTGAATAACTTTTTTTTACAATTAATTTTTTTAAACATTTTTAGACATGACAAAATTACAAGTCGCAATTGATTTACTTACTACAGAAGCAGCATTAGAACTAGCAGCAAAAGTAGCACCTTACGTAGATATTATCGAATTGGGTACTCCCCTTATTAAAGCTGAAGGCCTTAGTGTTGTAACAGCGATGAAAGCAGCATTTCCGGACAAATTGGTTTTTGCTGACATGAAAACTGCCGATACCGGTGCATTGGAAGCAGAAATGGCATTCAAAGCTGGGGCTGACCTTGTAACAGTTATGGGGGCTGTCGATGATGCAACCATCAAAGGAGCTGTAGAAGCAGCAAAAAAATACGGCAGAAAAGTAGTCGTTGATACGATCGGGGTTAAAGGCAGAGTGCAGAGAGCAAAAGAAGTTACTGCTTTTGGAGTAGCTTTTGTTGAATTACACGCAGGTCTTGACGAGCAGGCACTGCCTGGGTACTCTGTACAAACACTGATCAGTGAAGGAAGAGAAGCAAAAGTTCCATTTTCTGTTGCTGGTGGTGTAAACATCGATACAATAAAAGATGTTGTAGCCGCAGGTGCAGATGTAGCTGTAGCAGGTGGTGCAATTTATGGCGCTAAAGACCCGGCTGCTGCCGCAAAAGCATTAAAAGATGCTATAAACAGTGTAACTGTATAATACTTTATCCTTTAAGGCTGGACTATATCTATAGCTTCCAGCCTTAATTTTTCAATAATAAATTTAGATTACTATAACCATTATGAACAATACATTCGATTTTGGCATTGTTGGCTTAGGTGTAATGGGCCGCAATCTGCTGCTAAATATGGCCGATCAGAAATTTGCTGTTGCAGGCCTGGATTTAGATACAGAAAAAGTGTTGTCCCTTACTAAACAGGCAGACGCACAACAGCTCATTAAAGCCACAACAGAAGTGCAGGAATTTGTTTCACTCATCAAGCAGCCCAGGGCAATCATGCTGCTGGTACCCGCAGGAAAACCTGTAGATAATGCGATTGAAAACCTGCTGCCCTACCTTGATAAAGGCGACATCCTTATCGACGGGGGAAATACTTACTTCACCGATACGGACCGCAGGTTCACAGAATTATCATCCAAAGGCATTCATTTTTTCGGGATGGGAATTTCAGGAGGTGAAAAAGGGGCACGATTTGGTCCAAGCCTTATGCCCGGCGGTGACAGAAAGGCTTATGAAAGACTTCGTCCTGTTTTTGAAGCCATAGCAGCAAAAGTTGATGGCGAGCCATGTGTAGCTTATCTGGGTAACGGATCGGCAGGCAACTATGTAAAAATGGCTCATAATGGTATTGAATACGGCATCATGCAGCTTATTTCAGAGATATACGATCTTATGAAACGCGGCTGCAACATGGACGACGATACCATCCAAAAAACATTTGAAGACTGGAATGGCACTGAACTTCAATCCTACCTTATTGAGATCACAGCAGATATTCTTAAAAAAACAGATACCAACGGAAAGAAGCTTATCAATGTAATATCTGATTGGGCTAAATCTAAAGGAACCGGAAAATGGACCTCACAAAATGCGATGGACCTGCAGGTGCCCCTGCCTACGGTAGATGCTGCCGTGGCCATGCGTGATATGTCCAAAAACAAACCCGAAAGAATTCTTGCTGCCCAGAAATTGGTTTGGAATACACCGAAAAGCACTACAGATCTGCCTTTGTTGATTGAAGAACTTAAGGGAGCTTTGCATTTTTCCATATTAATTACCTATGCGCAGGGACTGGCATTGCTGACCACGGCCTCACAAGAATACAAGTACGGGCTGAACCTTGAAACAGTTACAAAAATCTGGCGTGGCGGCTGCATAATCCGTGCCGCAGTTCTGGAAGATTTCAGACTGGCCTATTTGAGAAATCCGGAGCTTCAAAATATACTCCTTGATGACAATATAGCCTCATCACTGAATGATAATCAGATCAGCATCCGAAATACCATACAATCAGCAGTTCAAAAAGGCATTCCTATTGCCGGGCTCATGAACTCATTGGCCTATTTCGATGCTTACAGATCAGAGTATCTGCCTACAAACCTTATACAGGGACAACGCGACTACTTTGGGGCACATACGTACGAACGTACTGATCGTCCGGGTATATTCCACACGCAGTGGAATGACTAAATTTTAAACGCAGCAAAATGAATAACGTCAATACTATAAAGCCAGCCATCATAATTGTTTTTGGAGCAACCGGTGATCTGGCTAAAAGAAAGCTTTTCCCGGCTTTTTACAACCTTTACCTTGATGGCCGTATGCCGGAAGAATTTAAGATCATTGCATTGGGAAGGGCCGAAAGCTCCGATGAGCAGTTCCGCGCCTATGTCAATGAAAACCTGACAGCGTTTTCCAGAAATAAAATAGATTCCCCGGAAAATTATCAGCAATTCGCTTCCCATATCACCTATCTCCAGAATGATATTAATCAGCAGGAATCTTATCAGGCCTTAAAGCAAGACATAGATCAGACAGACAAGGCATTTGGCAAGCGCGCCAACAGGCTTTTTTACCTTTCCATTGCGCCATCTTTTATCGCGGCGATATCAAATAACATCAAGAAATTAGACCTGGCTTCCAATGCTGACCAGGACCGCATTATTGTTGAAAAACCTTTCGGTTACAATAAAAGTTCAGCCGTGCAGTTAAACAAGCTATTGTCGCAGACTTTCAAGGAAGAACAGATATACCGCATAGATCATTATCTGGGTAAGGAAACAGTCCAGAATATCCTGGCTTTCCGCTTTGGCAATTCCATGTTTGAGCCTCTGTGGAACCGCAACTTCATTGATTCTGTTCAAATCACCGTTGCAGAAGAAGTCGGGGTTGAAGATCGAGGCGGCTTTTATGAGGATGCCGGTGCATTAAAAGATATGATACAAAACCACCTGATGCAGATTTTGACTATGGTGGCCATGGAAGCCCCTACATCACTGCAGGCAGATGAAATACGAAACCGTAAAGCTGATGTTTTAAAATCGATCCGCCGGATTACACCTCAGGAAGTCGAACATTATACTGTCAGAGGCCAGTACGATAATGGTGCTATTAAAGGAAAGTCTGTAAAGGGGTACCTTCAGGAAAACGGTGTTGCGCACAATTCTGCCACCGAAACTTTTGTGGCCATGAAATTTTACCTGGATAACTGGAGATGGCAGGGTGTGCCTTTTTATGTTCGTACCGGTAAAAGAATGAAGGAAAAACAATCCTCTGTCGTAATTCAGTTCAGGCCTGTTCCCCATTCTACCTTTTCTTTTGGAAAAGAAGGATTAATGCCAAACCGCTTAATTATAAACATTCAGCCCGCAATGGATATAAGACTGCAGTTTATGACTAAAAAACCAGGGCTTTCCTTATCGCTTAAACCGGCTGAGATGGTCTTCGACTACTTCTCATGCTCGGCCAAATCCCCGGAAGCTTATGAAACGCTGATACTTGATGCGCTGCTTGGAGACCCTACTTTATTTATGCGCTCAGATCAGGTCGAAGAAGCTTGGGACGTAGTGACAACAATTCAACAAGCATGGGAAAATGATAAGTTCTTAAACCTGCATAAGTATGAGGCCGGAAGCTGGGGTCCGCAGCAGGCAGATGCTTTGCTTGCACGTCAGGGACATGCCTGGATATCAAATACCTGTAATGAAGTCAAAGAAAAAGTAACAGATGATCAGTATTTTTAACAATAAGGAAGAGATGACGATACCTGCAGCTGAAATTTTTATCGCTGCGGCACAAAATTCAATACAGCAGCGCGGCCGATTTGTAACTGCCCTTACAGGCGGCACATCTCCTGCAGCCATTTACAAACTTTTGGCGACAAAATCCTACAAGGAAAAAATAGACTGGAATAAGGTCTTTGTATTTTGGGGTGACGAGCGATGGGTGCCGCTGGATAATGAGATGAGCAACGCAAAAATGTCTTCTGATTACCTTTTAAATCATGTAAGCATACCCAAAGCAAATATATTTCCAATGTACAGCTCTGGTGTGACAGCTGAAGATTATGCCTTTCAATACGAACAATTCATTAGAAATGTTTTGGGAGAGGACGGAAAATTTGATTTTATATTTTTAGGAATGGGAGACGACGGACATACGGCTTCACTTTTTCCAGATCAGGAGGTTTTGAAAGAAAATACGAAATGGGTATCTGCCTATTATCTAAAATCTCAAAATATGAATCGTATTACCCTGACAGCTCATTTAATTAATAAAGCCAGAGAGATTGTGGTACTCACTTTCGGGGAGAGTAAATCACAGGCACTGTACGAGGTTTTACACGGAGAATATAATCCGCAGAAATATCCAATGCAGTTAATTAAACCTGTAGATGGAAAACTTTTGTTCCTGACTGATAAAAACGCCGCACAAAAGTTTTCATAATTATCCGTTGCGCAGAATAGTATAAAAATAGTCCTTTAATTCTGTATATACTGTCTGCTTATCGCGGAGTTCTGATTCCTGCCAGTCAAGCAGATCCGTGATAAATGGGCTTCCCGAAAAAATCCTGGGTACAAAGGCTATTATATTGAGTGTTACAACATCGACATTTACCGTTTTAAAAAGACCCTCTGCCATACCCTCAAGGATTATAGTTTTAATCAGTTCATACTTTTTGCGGGTAGCCTGCGTAATTACTTCTTTAATCGAATCGTGATGTAAAAGGGTTATCTCCCGGCTAAGCAGGCGATGGAAGCTGCGATGGCTGTCAATATAGCTGCCATAAATTTCGAGGAAAGCATCTAATTTTTTATCTGCAGGTTTGCTGTTGTCCATTTTTGTGAGTGCCAGTTCATAGGCCGAAAACCTTCTCTTAAAAATAGTAAGATACAAATTCTCCTTCGAGCCAAAATGATAGTTGACCAAAGCCAGGTTCACACCTGCTGCCTTTGCTATGTCCCTAATGGAGGTATCGCTGTAACCTCTATCTGAGAATAAAGATTCGGCAGTTTCCAGAAGAACTTTTTTTATGGCCGTAATATTGTCTTTTTCCATGTTATTGTTACTTGTAAGGTCTCAGATCAAACTTTTTTTCAAATGTTATCACAATGTTTTTTTAAATAAGCATCTAAAAATGCCCTGAATAATAAGAAATACTACTGTGAGGCTAAGTTAAGGCGATATCAGACAGGTACCAATAAACTAGATTAAGAAAAATTCAAATAACATCCTGTAAAAACGAACAGATTTGAAGTACAGAAAAGCCTTGTATAATAGATTTTCCTTAAGCTAGATTAAGACTTAATCTTAAAATAGTTTAAGCACCAGCAGTTTATGATTGCTTAATTTTGAAGCATTAGAGTTACACTGGATAATTACAGGGATTTTAACTGAATTCCATGAATAAGTACAAATACTCAAGTACATCTAAAGTGGTTCAGATAAGCGTCTCAACAAGTTTAAGCTGCTCCTTATGCTTTAACTCTGCAAAAAAAATAAACTAAAACTAATAGGAATTAATTAAATGAAACGTAAAGAAAATATTGTGATCATTGGTGGGGGATTTGCAGGTGTAAATGCTGCTAAAAAAATACTGCAAATCAATACAAACAGTTTTGTCGGTTCTGTCGCATCTGTCAGAATCAAATATAAAAATTGAAGTAATTTAAAAGTTAGCCCGCCAATTTACAGAATGATTTAAACATAGTCATCCCTGGTCTAACCATTTGATTCTTTCTCAGCATATGCACAACTTCAATTCCGCTCAATGTTCGTCTTGCCGATTCAAAACTTTTAAAGCCTAACCCATTTTGTATCCTCCATTTTATAAATCGATGGTCCTGTTCGACAATATTGTTGAGATATTTACACTGCCGGATTTTAATCTTTGTGAATGAACGTTTGTTATAGACTTTGATAGCGGCAGTATTAGAACCGCTTTTATCAATGTTTACTACTCTTGGTCTGTAGTTATTACTAATTGCTTTAATTAGAAATGACTGCGCACTCATTCTTTGTCTTTTTCTGGTCAAAAGAAAATCAACCGTATTGCCTAATTTATCTACTGCCCTATATAAATAACACCAAATACCTTTTACTTTGATGTAGGTCTCATCCAATCTCCAACTCTCCCCCACTCTGCCTTTTCTCTTCTTCATTTCTGCCTCAAGCAAAGGTGCAAACTTGTAAACCCAACGCTGAATCGTCGCATGATCCACAATGACTCCTCTAATCTTCATTAGTTCTTCAACATCACGGTAACTAAGTGTAAATCTTAGCTTGAAATATACTGCCTGAAGAATTATGTATTTTGGATAACAATGACCTTTAGTATTCATCTTTTGATCGGTTTAAAATTCTAAAGATAAAAGTTATTCCCAGATGCGACAGAACCTTTAAAACCAACATTAAAACTATTACACTTACAATCAAAATTATGCCATTCATGCTTTTATAATCAGCATTATTAAAGACATAAACATAGAATGGTAAATGAAAAAGAAGAAAATTTAAAAAACTTATAAGGAGAACAAAATGGGTTATTCTCCAATTTTTTTTAAACATGAACTGCTATAGTTTTATATAGTAAAACAACTGTTATCTGCAAACGAAACCCTTATAATAACAGCTTATTATGCCTATAAGTTAAATTTTATCATCAATATCATTTATCTAAAAAGTGATATTGTATCTGCCAGATTCTCTTTAATTATAAATGCATTAATAAATTCCTGCACTTCCATATTTGTTTCAACAGGAGTTTCAAAAGAGTTGATATGAAACTCATCATCTTGATCCAGAATATGTATAATTTCTGTGTAGCCCTTAGTAATTAAACTTCCTTTTAATTTAATTATATTCAACTGTTGTTGACTATTCAACTCCTTGCGGACTTTTAGTTTTATAGCTTTTTCCATCGTAAATATTTTTAAATTAATAAAGATTCAATTCCTATCAAATGTAGAAAATTTTTATTTTTTGTTCTGTTAAAAAAACAGATATAAATCATTATTTACTAACATATTAACATTAAAACCTCAACTTAAAAAATATCTTAATGAAAACGTTTAAAAAAGAAGCTAAGTTTTTGAAAAAATAAAAACAGTCAATACAGCAATAAAACTAGATCTGTCTAATAAGTAGTTTTTCAAAATATTTTCTGTCAATCAAACTAATTTAGAGAGAAACTGTACTGATATTAAGCTTTCTATTTTATAACATTTCATATATTTGCACTTGTTTTAATTAAGTCTAAATAAATAATGATAAAATTTTCTACTCTACTACTTGTGTTCTTTTCGATAAGTACACTTTCTGCACAACAAATTTCTAAAACCAATACAAACAACGAAAAAGACAAAACCACAAAAAGCAAAGACAGTATCTTAAACGATAAATCGAAAGCTGATAACGAATTGCAAGAAATTATCATTTCTGCATCTAGAAAGGCCGAAATTCTAGATGAGGTTCCTTCCTCGGTAACATTGTTATCTAAAAAACAAATACAACAGCAATTAAGCATAAGCTCCAATCTTAGTGACATATTAGGTGCAACTGTGCCGGGTTTGGGTTTTACGACCAATAGAACTCAAAATTTGGGTCAGACATTACGCGGTCGACGTGTTTTGGTTATGATTGATGGAATTCCGCAATCAACACCGTTGAGAGATGGTGCCAAAGATATGCGTTCACTAGATCCTACTGTTCTAGATCGCGTAGAAGTTATTAAAGGCGCAACTGCTATTTATGGTAATGGTGCCGATGGGGGTTTGATAAATTATATTACTAAAAAATCAAATCCTGACAAAGTAATAAGCGGATCAACAGAGGCTGGAACAGCTTTTTCTCTAGTTAAACCCGCCCAAACTGCAGGTTTCTTTGTATCGCAGTTGTTTACTGGAAAAATAAAAAAGTTCGATTATGTGGTAAGCGGACGTTATGAAGAGACTGGACTTTATCGTGATGCCAAAGGACGTGTTCTTTCTCCTGAATACGGAATGAACGATCTTAAAAATTGGAATGCTTTTGCAAAAGTCGGTTATGATTTTAATGCCAATAATCGGTTAGAGTTAATGTACAATTATTTCGAAAGTACACAGCATACAGATTACGTTGCTAAAGCTGGTGTTTATGGCAATTTTGATTCGCCTACAACTGGTGTAAAAGGACAACGTCCCGGAGAACCTGAAGGAACGCCGTATAATCATAATGCTAGTTTAAGCTATATTGGAAAAAACTTCATTGGAAAAACAGATGTTAATGCTTCTCTTTATTTTCAAGATTATCTTACGCTAATTAATTACAGTGATTTTTTTGAAAACAACGGACAACCTGCAACTCAAAGCAAAAAACTTGGTTTTCGTTTAAATTTAAATACACCATATGAATTCAGTACTCTTATATCAGGTAATTTAACTTATGGTTTAGATATTCTATCAGATGTAACTGATACTCATCTTACTGATGGACGATTGGTAATTCCAGAAATGAAGATGAACAACATAGCTCCTTACTTCCAGCTTAAAAATATGTTTGGACCAAATTTGGTTTTAAAAACGGGTTTAAGACTTGAAAATGTAAATATTGATGTGCCGGATTATACTACTATTGGTATTCGTAATTATGTAAACGGCACTTACGTAGGCGGCGGAATTGCTGTAAATGGCGGAGAACTGGATTTTAATGCACTTATGTTTAATGCAGGACTTCGCTATACAAAATGGTCATTGTTTAAACCTTTTGTAAGTTTTTCTCAAAGTTTTAGTGTTGCTGATTTAGGTTTGGTATTGCGTGCTGCCAAAGAAAATACGGTAAATAATACTTCGATAAAAGCAGTTACGGCAAACAATTACGAGTTTGGTTTCTCTGGAGCTTGGGCTAAACTTTCTTATGATGCTGCTGTGTATTACAGTACTTCAAAATTGGGAGCTTCATACGTATACATTGATGGTAATCCGCAGATTTCGCGCTCGCCTGAAAAAATTTATGGTTTTGAACTGTCGGCAAAATATCGTCTTCACTCCAAAGTAGATATTGGGGCTAATTATTCTTTTACTGAGGGAAAAAGAGAGCTTACAGACAAAAAAGTATATTTAGGAGGTGATCGTATAAATCCACCAAAAATTACTGCCTTTACTGTTATCAGACCTTTAGAAGCTTGGTCAATCTATTTACAAATGATAAATACACCGGGAAGAGATCGTTTTGAACCTGTAAATGGTGCCTATACTTATGGAACTGGTCCTATAAAATCGTTCACGGCTTTTAATCTTTCTTCAAGCTATACTTTCTTAGAAAAAAGCACTATTCGTTTAGGTGTCGAAAACCTGTTCAACAAAGATTATTATTCTGTTATCTCACAATGGCAGTCAAGCAATATGAACTATGTTAAAGAAAATGGGACTCGTATGACGGTTAGTTTTACGCAGGCATTTTAATAACATAATAATATACTTAGTAAAAATCCTCAATAAATTAAATTTATTGAGGATTTTTCTAAACACAAAAGAGCTTCTAAAATTACCTGATTTTGAAGAACAATTGTAAATCTACCTTGGACTGCCTTTAATTTTATAAGGCTCACATACTTCAAATGAAACAGCAGTGTTGCCTGCATAAATTTCATTATTAGTTAAATTAAGTTTCTTAGCAACAGCACCAGCAGAAAAATCAATCGTTTTAAAATCTACCCAAAAAGTATTAGGCGTCTGAGAAGACTCAAAGTAATAGATCAGATTTTTTTGATCTGAGATGGTTCTCCATAAAGTAGACGAAATATTAGGCTGATCAGGTGTCGATATTCCAAGAGGCACAGAGCAGTTTCTTATAACACTTAAAAGAGCAGCCACAGCAGGAGAAGCTTCTTTAGTTTTTGGTAAAATACTACTATAAAAAGACGCTCTCACAAATCGATCTGCCGCGCGATTTGTACCTGGCAGCATTGTCAGTCCGCCTATAGAATTCCAATATTCATTTAATGCGAGTTGTTTTTCAAATATAGGGGAATTAGTCATAACCGTGTATTTTTGGTCATGATGAATTACTAGTTCTCCGTTGATATACTCAAATATTGCATTATCTCCTGAAATATCCGAAATTGACAAATGTAGTGTTGCCTTTGGTCCTTCTCCCGGCATTGCACCTGTCATAAGCACAAAAGGCTCTTTTTCCAATGCTGTTACAGCTTCGTTTACAGTTGCAAAATTATCTAATACATACTGTACCCATCCTGCCATAGACAACTTTGACTTTTTTTTGTCCCACTCTGGGTATCTGGATTCTGCAAGCCAAAGTAAATTTGCTACTAATCCTTTTTCATTCATACCATCAGTTGCTGCCATGTCATAAACTGCAGAAACGACACTTCCGTATTTCGATGTCCATTCGATAGATTGAGGACCTTCTTCTCCTGTACGATGAATCCCTCTAGGAAGTAACCAGAGATTAGTGTGAAGATCTGAGCTCCAATCCATAGATCTAGCAGTTAATACCAATTCGTCTAATCCTTTGTAAAGTACTCTTGTACACATATTTAAGCTTTAACATTAATCTTATATCTCACAAATAAAAATACTCTGTTTTCCTTCAAAATATTAGTCAATTCTCTCTATCCATAATTTCATTTTACGGAAAAACATTTGAGCTAAAATTTAATAAAATCAATGATATACTATATTTGCTAACATAAATCTACTAAATAATCATAATAAGTAAGCTTTTACCGCCATATTTATTGCTGTTTTTAATACATTTTCTTTTTTTGTTATCAAAATAATATCTTAGTAGATAACTTTATTTTAAGAGAACAAAAAATCCCAAAAATCAAATATTTTTTGGGATTTTAAGCTGTTGCTATTGATTCTAACAAAAAAACAATGAAATATTCTTAAAAACGTCGTTTACTTGACTTCTTCAAAATCACCCGGCTGCCAGCTTCCATTGAAAGCACTTGCTTCTGGTCCGTAAATTCGAATATAAGCAAACCATCCCCTATTTGGCAATGTTTTTATCCATTGCCCTTCTTTGCCAGCTGGAGCTTTGGGCCCAAAATATAAATCGACACTTTTACCATTTATTTTGTCTTTCAGCTCAAATAACGAACGTAATGCCGCTTTGTTTTGATCTGTATCAACTTGGCTTCTTGTTAGCGCATCATAAATCGTTACTGACCAGAATAATTTTGCAGGAACTGGTGTAGGTATTGTTAATTTATAGGTTTTTCCGCCATCAACATATTTGCCCGTATTATCCTTAAGTCCAAGCCAATATAATGAACCACCGCCTTCTTTTCGTCTAAACATCGATGGTGACGCTCCAATTGCTTGATAAAACCAAGTTTCCCTTCCATCAAGATCTACATAATTTGGCGTATTAAAATCTCCATCTTCAAATCGAAGTGCAACCCATTCCCACTGACGATCTTTCCAAACAATACGATCAGAACGACGGTCTGCAAATGATTGAACACGCATTTGCGCATTTGCTATTTTAGCTGCTTTTTCTAGTATAGCTTTAAGTCTCGCATCGGGTTTAAAAGGCTGTCCTTTTTTGATGCCTAATATAGAAAGTTCTCCATAATAATTTCTATAACCTTCATAAGCAGGTTCTCTTTGAATGACATCATTTAAATTTTCCCAGTATTTTATATTATTCTCCCAGCCAATTGGTGTGGTATTTTGAGGTTTATTCGTAAGATCAAGCCATTGTGGTTCTTTCCAATCTGATGGTTTATTTAACGGATAAACTTTTACTGTTTTAATACGTTCTATAGCGGCATTTACATCTCCTCCTACAGGAAGTGACCGTATACCAACTGTTAAATTATTTGATGAAGATTTCCATACATGAAAACCAGAAGAGGGAACTGTACCTTTATATCCTGGAGGCAAAAGCAAATGTTTCCCGCCATTTCCTGCATCAGGACCCGGAATTCCCATATCGGCAACCCAGCGTTGATTTACATCCATTGCAACTACAATAAGCGGTCCTTTTGGAATATCTATAATCATTGGTCCTTTTGATAAATCAATCGGAATTGGCCCGTAAGGTGTATCTGAATTCAGCGTAAAACCAATTTGTTTCGGTTTTGTATCTAAAGTTCCAAATGATTTATTGGGAACAATATTAATACTATCATTTCCTTTAACTAAACCTTCTCCTGAAACGGTAGGATAGAAAAATTTATAGGCTTGTATAGCACGCGCCAAATCTGCATCATCATAAGCTTTTTTGATAGTTGCTTCAGTTGGATAACCGCCTACAAATTCATAATCCGAACTTGTATCTGTAGAATCAGCGGTTCCTTTTGTAATTTCTGTTTCATTTTTACAACTATAAATGAATAGTACTAAAAACAGGAAGGAAAATATTTTTTTCATAAATCGATTTATTTAGGTTGTTAAATTCGAATCAAATTTATAACAACTTAATATCTAGCTAGTTTCATTAAATCTTATTTTGGTTTCAAATTATAATATGCTACCAAATTGATGTGTCAAAACAAATTTTCAATTGGCATTACCTTAATTTTAATTAAAAAAATCACTATTTTTAATAAACTTTCATTCTTTCGCTATGACTGATAAATCACAACTTCGCAGCTCTATTTTCAGACATTTAGATGGTTTGGCTGTTGCTCCTGTAGCAATAGCATTTAGAAATAATGCCGTTTTAGAATTTATCTTAAACAAAAAACAAGTGCAATTATCAGAACTTGCCGCCGTTTTTAAAGCAAATGAAGGTTATCTGAATGTGGGTTTGAGAATTTTGGCTTCGCAAGGTTTTCTAAATTATACGGTTGACAATCAAAAACAAGAAATTACGATTTCGATAGACGAAAAGACAGAAACTGCTTTTTCATTGTTTTATCTCTATCAAGATGTCGTTGATTTGCTCCAATTGTCTGTTCAGTTTCATCCTCGTCTTTTTGAAGATGTTCCGTTTGAGAAACTCAATACTATCTTCGAAAAGTATAAAGTAAAATACGGCATAGAACAATCTGATGATCTCTTGACAAACAGTATTCAGGATCAAATTTTAAAACATATTGAAGGGCATTTAATTGGCCCTACAATAGTTCGTTTGGCAATGAACGGCATGTTTCATAAATATTTTATGGAAACTTCTTTCAAACCAGAAGAGTTTCATAAATCGCCAGAAAATTTTAAAAAAATATTAGACTTTTTTGCGCATCTTGGATGGTTTTTAGAAAAAAACGGCAACTATCAGTTTACCGAAGACGGTTTGTTTTTTGCCAAAAGAGCCAGTGCTTATGGCGTTACAGTTTCTTATCTGCCAACATTTGCTAAAATTGAAGAACTAATTTTTGGCAATCCAGATGTTTTACGAATGGCTGCTGATGGAGAAAATGAAATTCATGTTGATCGCGTTATGAATGTTTGGGGAAGCGGCGGTGCACATGATACTTATTTTAAAGTTGTAGACGAAATTATTATTAAGCTTTTTAATCTGCCAATTGAAGAACAGCCAAAAGGAATTTTGGATATGGGCTGCGGGAATGGTGCTTTTTTACAGCATATTTTTGAAGTAATCGAAAGACAAACTTTAAGAGGGAAAATGCTGGATGAATATCCGTTGTTTTTGGTTGGAGCCGATTATAATCAGGCTGCCTTGAAAGTAACCAGAGCAAATCTAATAAAAGCTGATATTTGGGCAAAAGTAATTTGGGGAGATATTGGACGTCCTGATTTGCTATCTGATGATCTGAGCGAAAATTATAATATTGACTTAAAGGATTTACTTAATGTGAGAACTTTTCTAGACCACAATCGAATTTGGAAAGATCCGAAACACATTAATAAAGATAGAATCAGCTCTTCTACCGGAGCATTTGCTTATAGAGGAAAAAGAATCAGTAACAATCTTGTAGAAGATAATCTCTTAGAACATTTACAAAAATGGTCTCCGTATGTTCGCAAGTTTGGTTTGCTTTTAATTGAATTACATACTATAAATCCAGAGCTTGCAGCCGCCAATTTAGGAAAAACTCCTGCCACAGCTTATGATGCTACTCATGGATTTTCAGATCAGTACATTGTTGAAATTGATGTTTTTAATGCCATTGCAGCAGAAGCAGGCTTATTTCCCGATCAATCCACTTTTAAACGATTTCCTGAAGCGGATATAGCAACAGTGAGCATTAATTTATTGAAAGGAAATTAAATAGATTCGTCTTAAACGAATTATGATTAACAAAATTCTTTACACAAAAAAAGCTCCAAAATCAAATGACTTTGGAGCTTTTATATTTTATTAAATTACATTTAGTTCAAGTCATTGAACTCGTGTAATGATTTTAAAGTGCTTTCGTAAAACAAGATTGCAGCAACAAGATTTCCTTTATCTGAGTAAGGCATCATTTTTCTTTGAAACTCTACTGTAGTGTCTAAGAAATTTGTAGTTCCTACTGCTTGACCATCTAGTATTTTTTTATGATCACTATCGTCTGGAATACCTAAATCAGCCATTGTAACACCTGGTTTAGTTACCAAAGCAATATAAGGAAGTGTTTTTACTAATACTTTAATACGCTCAATGTACAATTCTAAAAGTTCACCTTTTTGCATACCGCTCAATTCTTTTTGATCGTGGTATTTACGGATTATAGCTGTTGTACTGATAATACTTCTTGGAGCGTTTTTTGCCTGAGCTGATACAGCGCCAGTTGTCAAGAAGAAAAGGAAACTTAGTAAAATAATCTTACTCTTCATTTTAATAATAGGATTTGGGTGTTGTTCTTAAAAACAAAAATATATAAATTAACTTAAATTACAACTTAATAATTTCTTTTTTATGTCTAGAATTTCATAACTTCTACGTTTTGATTATTCTAAAACGTCCTGGATACTTTATCCAAATGCTTTTTCTAGTGCCATAATAGTCCATAAATTCTTCACAAACAAAAACGGCATGTGCTTTTGACCATGCAACAACTCCGCAGAATTCGCTTCCAGATTGCCGCTTTAATTTTTGTATTTGTTTACCAACCGTAAATCCTAAATACTTATAAATGGTTGGAGTATAAATAGTACCGTCTTCCAAATCTTCTAATGCTTTATCAAATACAGCGTCTTTGTCGATAATTTGTTTGTATTTTGCCATTACAGCATAGGTAAGTATAGCATAATCTGTAATTTTTTCACTTTCGCAATTGTCTTTTATATAAACAAAACCAGCAGAAATTTTGGCTTTGTTAATTTCATCACTATTCAAATTAAATGATGCATTATTCTTTAAGGTAATTTTAAACAAACTGTCGTTTATCTTTTCAGTTACAAAAAGATTATCTAATCCGTAAACATTTAAAGATGCTTTTATGAATGCAATTGAGGAACAATTAGTACGTTCGCCCTGTTTAAAACTTTCAAATATTTTATCTGAACTCAATTGAGAGTAAGCACTTGAGCATATAAACATTAAAAATAAATATATTGAAGTAATCGATTTTATCATTAATTAGATTTTGTAATTGTTTTCCAATTGATCTCTTGGGAATATTCAGATTATACAAATCTATAAAAATCAACTCGTAATTGTTTTCATTACTTCTTAACTTTTTTCGAAAATCATAATTGACTTAAAAATTTTACAAAATTTTATGACAGAACATAAAACCAATATGTAATTTTTATCGTACATTTAAGAAACGACATTTAGGACTGCAGTAAATTCAAATGAAGTAGTTTTTGGAGCATGTTGGCTTTATCATTCTTAAATTATCGTTTATCAAGTTGAGTACTTGAAACAAAAAAGCGATCTAAAAAAGATCGCTTTTTTATTACTTTTCTTCTTCACTTTTTAACTGCAATGCTCTTTGAAGAAAGCTTTGATGTAAGATCTTATTTTCGGCTTCATTGATCGCCTTAAATAAATTGTTCTGATTGTCTGTAATTTCTGTAAGTACATTTTTCATAATCTCCCATACAGGTTTCATCTGCTCTATCAGCTCCTGCCCTTTTGACGTAAGCTGAATGAGTCTTTTACGCTCGTCAATTTTATCTTTTTTAGAACGAATCAGTTTTTGTTTTTCCAGTTCTTTAAGTAAACTTATGGTTGATGGATGTGTGTAACCAATTTCATTGGCCACTTCCACTACACTCAAAACTCCTTTATGATATAAAGTATAAATTACCGGAAACCATTTTGGTTCAAAATCAATTCCATATGACTTATAAAACAATGCGCCGTCTTTTCGCAATTGTTCGCTTAGTCGCTGCAATCTTGTCGAAAGGGCTAATATTCCTGATTCGTCTATAATATTCATCTTTTATTTCTTTAAATTTAAATGGCAGAAAACATTATCTGGAGCCATTAATGGAAATGTTTTTGGAAGCTCTCCTTTCTCGATTCGTACAAAATCATTCTTTTCATAAAAACGTAATGCAGCTTCTAATATTGAAACAGTTCCTAAATATAGATCATCAATTTTATTCTGCTGACAATATTCAATTAAAGTTTCTAATAATTTTTGAGCAATTGAAAATTCTTTTCCTCTAAATTCTTTCTTAACAAACATTTTTCTAATGGCTCCTGTATTCGATTCAAACTTAATTAAAGCAATTGTTCCTACTAATTCATCATTAATAAAACAACCCCAAAAGCTTCCGCCTCCTGCATGATAAAAATTAGTTATGTTTAGCAAATCCGGCTGATCTTCAATTGTAATTGCAACGTTAAACTCATTTTGCTGAATGTTTAATATCAAATCTACAATGTCGTTTGAATATTGATTGTCGACAGGTTTAATAACAAGTTTCATATAGTATAAATTTTATAATGCAAAACTACGTAGTTAAATACATAAATAAAAACAAATTTGAAATTTTATGATTTATTTTCGATTATTTTTAATGCCTTTGTCATTTAATATAAAAAAAGAAAAACGAGAATAAATAACACCTTTTCTAGTGTTTTATCCCTTAAATTGTTTTAAATTAGTAAATAAAGTGGTTTTAAGGTCAATTAAATTTCAGGGAAAACATGAAGCAGATTATAGATATTTTAAATTTACGTGAAGGCGAAAATGACAGAGCTTTAACTCTTGAACAGGTAAAGAAAGACATTGAATTTAAAGGGGCTAATTTATGGATTTTGGCGTGTGCAATTATGGTCGCTTCGGTTGGGCTAAATGTAAATTCGACTGCAGTAATTATTGGTGCTATGCTTATTTCTCCATTAATGGGACCTATAGTTGGAGCTGGGTTTGCATTAGGTATTTATGATTTTGCACTTTTAAAAAAATCATTACGAAATCTTCTAAATGCTACTTTTGTAAGTTTAGCGGTTTCAACACTTTATTTTTATTTAAGTCCTTTTAAAGATGTTCAATCTGAACTATTAGCACGAACTTCTCCCAATATTTATGATATTCTTATCGCCTTTTTTGGTGGTATTGTGGGAGTTATTGCAATTACAAGAACTGAAAAAGGAAATCCTGTTCCAGGAGTTGCAATCGCAACAGCATTAATGCCGCCTTTGTGTACGGCAGGCTATGGACTGGCAACTGGACAATGGACATTTTTTCTGGGAGCATTCTATTTGTATATCATAAACTGTGTTTTTATTGGCATTGCGACTTTTTTGATCATAAAATACTTGAATTATCCACCGGTAAAACAAATTGATGAAAAACAGCAAAAAAGAGTAAAACTTATTATAGTTGTCGTTACTACAAGTATGTTAATTCCTAGCAGTTATCTTGCCTTTTCATTATATGTAGAACAGCAGTTTAAAAAAAATGTAGATCTTTTTCTTGATGATGAATTTAGCAGTAAGGGATATACTGTGGTTTACAAGAAAACGGAGTTTAATCCGCAGAAGAAAAAAATTGAATTGGCTTTTCTTTCTAAAAAATTTGATGCCCAAGAAATAAAGGAACTCAAAACTAAACTTAACAGAAATAAATATTTAAAGGGAACTGAACTTCTTATCAGACAGGACAGCGATGATAAACAGGATCCTTTGAAAAATGATCTTTTAAATAAAATTAAAAGCAGTGAAAACGAAATGGATGCGAAAGATTTAAAGGTTTTGCATCTCGAAAAGGAACTTGCTAAAAATAAATTTGATAACGAGCAACTTTTAAAGGAGACTAAAACTTTGTTTCCTGCTATCTCTTCATTATCTGTTACAAAAACAAATTTCGTTACTGAAAGTGACAGCACCTATGCGATTACTGCTGTAATCTATGACGGCAAGGGAACTTTTAATGAAACTGATCAGAAGAAATTTAAAGATTGGCTTAGTGCAAGACTTGCTGTTAAGGATGTAGAAATCTTTAAGAAGCAGTAATGATAATCTTATTTTTTAACATCCTTTTTTTTAAATTATATTAGATTCAAAAAGATAAAAATTCATACTTTAGTACTTATAAATCCAAAAATAATATGGAAACATCAAAAGATCAATCAGATAATACTACACCAAAAGTTACCGGAATTGGCGGTGTTTTCTTTTTTTTAGATAATCCTCAGGAAACCAAAAATTGGTATGCTGAAAATTTAGGTTTTGAAATCAACGAATGGGGTTCTGCAGGTTTTGAATCAAGAAATATCGATAAACCTGAACAAATAGAATCGACACAATGGTGTCCTTTTAAAAAAGGAGATGAATATTTTTCTCCATCCAAAAAAGATTTTATGATTAACTATCGTGTTCAAAATATTGAAGCATTTGTAGAAAAACTTAAAGAAAACAGCGTAACAATCCTTGACGAAATCGAAACCTACAGCTACGGGAAGTTTGTACATATTATGGATATAGAAGGTAACAAAATTGAACTTTGGGAGCCTATTTACTAAATATAAATCAACCTAAAAAATGAAAACAAAAGTTCAAATATGGAGAGAAGAAAAACATCTGACTCAGACTGAACTTGCACAAAAATCAGGACTTTCATTACGAACTATACAAAGAGTCGAGGCAGGAAATATTCCGAAAGGTTTTACACTGAAAGCATTAGCAAAAGCATTTGAAATTGATCCTGAGAGCCTAATTATTAATACACTAGAAAATCCTGAAATTAAACGTGCAAAACTGATTAATTTCTCAGCCTTATCATCCCTTGTACTCCCATTTGGAAATATTATTTTTCCTTCTATTTTAATCTACAAATCAAAAGAGCCAAAAGCAAAAAAACTTGGAAAAAACATATTAACAGTTCAAATTATTTACACTTTTATCCTTGGCACTTTAATGATTGTGAGTCCCTTTATTCAGAAAGTATTTTCGATACAATTTCCACTATTTATTGTCTTTTTAGTGGTAATGAAAGCAGTAAATATTTTTATAATTTTTAAAAATGGTTTGAGTTTGTCTCAAAAATCAGACTTATGTATAAAACTAAAAACCAATATTTTATAACTATTGTCATAAAAATGACATAAAAAAGTCATATTCTTTTTTCTGCCAGACTGCATAATAATTCTCAATATTGCTCAAAAAAAGTTATGAAAGTAATAAAGAGAATTCTACTAATTTTTTCTGCAATAATTATTTTATCATTAGCAGGCGGGTATTTTTATTTTGATAAGAAATTCAGCCCTCCCGAAAACTATCTAAAAGTTTCTGGAAATGCTGTTAATCTCCCTATAAAATGGATTTCTGATGGAGACAATCCATGTACAGCACTTCTATTACCTGTTCAAATAAAAGGAATTGAGAAAACATTTTATATGCAGCTTGATTTTGGCTCACCTGTTACCATTTTTTATAAAAAATCAATACAATCAGTACAAGAAAAATTTCCAAAACAAATACAGTTTCATCACAATCAAAAAGAGATTCCATTAAGTTTTTCAATGAAAAACCTGAATGTCACATCAGAAATTTTTCAAGTATTGGATTACGGTAAAAAAGTCGATTTTGATAACCAAGAAACATTGAACATTATAGGAACAATTGGAACTGATTTATTAGAAAAGAAAACTGTTATTCTTGATTTCACTAAGAACTTATGCTCATTTCAAGATTATAATATCCGAAAAAACTTTACTCTCTTTGAATTTAAAAAACGTAAACTTCTACTTCCTGCAAAAATCGAAAATCGAAGTTTAAAATTGTTATATGATTCTGGAACCAGCGGCTATGAATTGATTGTAAACAAAGAAGAATGGCAAAAATACAGAACTAAAAACAGTAAACTAAAAATAGAAAAAGGAAACTCGTGGGGAAATGCATTAACCGTTATTTCATCACCTGCAAATAAAGAAATGGAATTTGGAAGTGTAAAATTAAAAATATCCGAAGTGACTTACATAGAAGGAGTTTCTAAAATTCAGACCTTTTTAATGAAACGTTCAGGAATGCAGGGAATGATTGGAAACAAACTTTTTTTAAACCATAAACTCATAATTGACTGCAAAAACGAAAGATTTAAAATTGAGTAAAACTGATAATTGAGTTTCTCCTCAGCAACTAAATAAAAAACAGCACAAAAGTATTACTTACTGATTATCAGTGATATATTTTTACTTTTAATAGTTTTGTGACCAAACAAAATCAATAAAAGCTTAATTTTATGTTTTTAAAATCAAGCTTATGGAAACGAAACAAATATGGGCAAATTTAGCTGTAAAAGACCTCAAGCGAACTACCAAATTTTATTCAGATTTAGGATTTAAATCAAATGGAAGTTCAAAAGAAATAACCAGCTTTTTTGTTGGAGATAACAAATTTATTATACATTTCTATTTAAAAGAACAGCTTGAAAAATTCATGCCTGAAATAGCCGATTTATCTAAAGGAAATGAAATTCTATTTTCGCTGTCAGCAAATAGTAAAGAAGAAGTCGATCAATGGGCAGAAGCAGTCAGAAAAGCTGGAGGAAAAATTTTTCTTGAACCCTCAAACTATGATTTAGGCTACACTTTTGGTTTTTCAGATTTAGACGGACATAAATTTAATGTTTTGTATTGGCCTGGAATGTAACGAATGTCTTTAAAACTGTTTTCAATTATTTGCTTTTAAATTGTAATTTATCTTTTATCAATCAATACAACATTGTTTTCGAGCACAAAATTGTTATGGCAAAGAATAATTATTATTTTAGTTCAATATTTTTTTAGCAGCCTATTGTTGTTAAACAAGCAGTGTAAATAATTAAAATGACATCATTAATAGCATATTTTGCAAAACTTGGCTTTTTAGAAAGTGATTTATCTGAATTTTTAAATTGTATAAAAACACGTAAATTTTCAGCAAATGAATTGATTTTAGCCGATGGACAGTTGGAGAACTATTTGTCATTTATAGACACAGGAATTGTTCGATATTATGTGATTGCAAACGAAAAGGAAATTACATTTGATTTCGCCTTTAAAGATTCATTCTATTGTGCATACGATTCCTTTTACAATAGAACAAAAACTAAAATTTACATTCAAACTTTAACTGATTGTGAACTGCACTCCATCTCATACGAAAATTTACAAAAGCTGTATACGAAATGTGAAACAGCCAAAAAACTAGGCCGCATCGCAACAGAATATTTATTAGATAAAAAAGTAAAAAGAGAATTAGATTTACTTACTAAAACACCGCAAGAACGATACAGTAAACTGCTTCTTGAACAGCCAAAATACATACAGCAAATTCCATTAAAATATCTTGCATCTTATATAGGCGTAGTTCCAGAAACCTTAAGCCGAATCAGAAAACGTATTACTTGACCAAAGTCAATTCTCAAAACTTTTAATAAACTGAGCTTTGTATTACTATTTTAAAAACTAAAATTTAATACAAAATGAAAGTTACAATTACGCATATAGACACAGCTTGTGTTTTAATAAACATTAATGGTTTCAAAATTCTAACAGACCCAACATTAGACAAAAAAGATGTCTTTTTTCCTAAGTATGTCAGCAGTCCTCTAGCCTTTTCAAAAAAATATATTGATCCATCGTTGTCAACAGAGCAAATTGGCAAAGTCGATTTAGTTCTATTAAGTCACGATCATCACAAAGACAATTTAGACCATCAAGGTAGAAATTTCATCAAAACCGTTCCAGTTGTTCTCTCCACAAAAGACGCCGTCAGACGTTTAAAAAACAACAACACAATTGGCCTAGATAACTGGGAAGAATATCAAATCGAAACTCCAAAAGTAAAACAGCTGAAAATAACTGCCATACCTGCACAGCATACAAACATTAAAAGATTAGACAAAATCATGGGTAAAGTTCTTGGTTTTACGATAGAATGGGAAGAACAAACAAACGGCTGTATCTATATTTCTGGAGATACAGTATTTTTTGATGGTTTAGTACAATTAGAAAAAAAGAAAAAAGTAGACATTGCCATTTTACACTTAGGTGCAGGTGCATTTCCCTATTTAAAAAAGAACTTGCGAGTAACAATGAATGGCGAAGAAGCCTTAAAAACAACCCAGCTTTTAAATCCAAATATTATAATTCCAATACATTATGAGGGATGGTGGCACTTTAAACAATCTGTAAAATCTTTAAAAAACGAAATTGAAAAATCTGAGTTTAACGAAAAATTCCTATGGCTTACAAGCGGAATCGAAACGAAATTGACAGAATAAAACAAAGAGAGCAAAACAATAAAAACCTTCAAAATCAAATGACTTTGAAGGTTTTGAAAAACTGAGATTCTTACGATAGTAAGAATATTTCTTATCTTCGCACGATAAAAAGTCAACTACTATTAATCTTGTAATTGTTATTCTTAATAATACAAACCATTCTTGATTAAAAAAAATGTCTATTTATAGAAAACAGAATAAATCTTAACTTATTTAGACAGCAAGTTGAAAAATAAAGAAGAAGTGAATAACGTTGAAAATGAGAAAACAAACTGGGCTGTCTGCCAAGAATGTCAAGGACGCGGCAAAATAACCAAAAGACTAAGCAAAAAGGTACGACTGCGCTACCAAGCAGCTTTAGATCAGTTTGAAAAAACAAATAAAGAAGGAACTGCTCCCGCTCGTCCTAAAGCTCCGCAGCATCCTTGCACAAAATGTTCAGGTTCAGGCTTAATTCCTTCTTTAAATCACCCAACACCAGATACCGAAAACTATCCTCATGTTGCCATTATTGGAGGCGGCATAGGCGGTGTTGCTCTTGCAACAGCTTGTTTACACCGCGGAATCCCTTTTACACTTTATGAACGAGATCATAATTTTGATGCTCGATCTCAAGGTTATGGACTTACTTTGCAGCAGGCCAGTAAAGCGATCGAGGGACTAGGAATTTTTACCTTAAAAGAAGGAGTAGTTTCGACCAGACATATCGTACATAATACCGATGGAAAAATAATTGGAGAATGGGGAATTAGAAAATGGATACAATCACACGAAAAAATTTCTCCAAAACGTAATAATATACATATCGCCAGACAAGCGCTGCGCTTAGCAATGCTGGAGCAATTAGGCGGACAAGATAAAATACAATGGAACCATCAATTAATAGATCTAAAAGAATCTAATGAAGGAGTCAGCCTAAGTTTTCAAGTAAACGGAAATATAATAGAAACCAAAGCCGATCTTGTAGTTGGTGCAGATGGAATTCGAAGTTCTGTACGCAGACTTTTAATTGGCGATGATAACACTCCTCTGCGTTATCTAGACTGTATCGTAATATTAGGAATTTGTCCTTTAAGTGCTCTTGAAAATCTTGAAAGTTCTTTATTAGATTCAGCAACAGTATTTCAAACCGCCAATGGAAATGAACGCATCTACGTTATGCCTTATACAAGAGATTCAGTTATGTGGCAGCTTAGTTTTCCGATGTCTGAAAATGAAGCCAAGGCATTAAGTGCTTTAGGACCAAAAGCTCTTAAAGAAGAAGCACTTCGCAGAACACAATGGCACAATCCCGTTCCTCAGATTGTAGATGCCACTTTAGAAGCACAAATTTCTGGTTACCCTGTATACGACCGAGAATTGCTAAAACCAGAATTGCTTCAAAAAGCAGCATATGCAACCTTGATTGGAGACGCCGCTCACCCAATGAGTCCATTTAAAGGACAAGGAGCAAATCAAGCTATCTTAGACGCACTCTCGCTCGCTCGCAAAATACTAAAAGGATGTAAACCTTTGTCGCAATGGAGAAAAAAAGGCATCAGACAAAGTGTGCTGACAGATTATGAATCAGAAATGTTAAAACGAAGTGCCGTCAAAGTAAAAGATTCAGCAGAAGCTGCAGAATTCCTGCATTCAGAAATTGTGCTCCATAGCGGAGATGAACCAAGAGGCAGATGTTTAAAGAAGAAAGACTTAAAGTAAGTAAAATCTACTAAAAAAGAGTATTAATTTGAATTCAGAGGTTAATTATAGTGAAGATATTACTTATATTAGCTCAATAAATAGCACTCCTTTTTTTGAGAATTGGTGTTGTATTAAATAAACAGCTATTTAGATAAACAATGACAGAATCAAATCAGTTGCTTTTTTTCTTTAGTGCATTAGGAGCTTTTAACGGCTTACTGCTTTCATTGTATTTTGCAATAAATGCAAAAAAAAATAATACAAACTACTTTCTATCTCTGCTTTTATTAGTTCTGAGCATTAGAATTGTTAAATCAGTTTTTTTTTATTTCAATCCAAACTTATCAAATATATTTATTCAAATTGGTCTTTCGGCCTGCGTTCTTATTGGTCCCTTTCTTTTTTTATACTTAAAAACAAACACATCAATAGAAAAAACATATTGGATAAAACATGTAATACCTTCCTTTGCAATAGTTGCTGTAATAGGAATTTTATATCCCTATGTTGAGTATCGTAAAATTTGGAGTACTTGGATCGTAAAAGCAATCTACTATCAATGGTTTATTTACATTCTATTATCTTTTAAATCTATTTTACCCATTATTCAAAAAATTAGAGTAAAAGAAAGTTTAAAAAAAATAGATGTTTGGTTTCTTAGTATTTACATCGGAGTTACCATTATATGGCTGGCATATAATTTTGCAGCTTATACTTCTTATATAATAGGTGCTTTATCATTTACATTTCTGTTCTATTTAATTGTGCTCGTTCTAATATTTAGGAATAATAATGAGCCTGCTTTTTTTAGTGAAAGAGAAAAATACAAAAACAAAGAAATTGATAAAGCAACTTTAAGTCTTATAGATCAAAAACTATCAATAATGATCGAAAAAGAATTATTCCTTAATCCAAATTTTAACCTTGAAGAAGCAGCCAAAGAACTAAACATAACGAAACATTTATTGTCTCAATATGTAAATGAAGTATTAGGTAAATCCTTCTCAAATCTTATCAAAGAATATCGAATTGAAAAAGCAAAAAAATTATTAGAGACAGAAAAAAACTTAACACTTGAAAGTTTGGGTTATGACAGCGGCTTTAATTCTAAATCAACCTTTTTTACAACTTTTAAAAAAACAACTGGTTTAACTCCTGCAGAATATCAAAAATCATATTCAAAATAAGTTAAATATTGCAAAATAGGAGTTCTACTTTATAAAGTAAAACTTTTAAACTGTTCAGATCTAAGATATTTGTTCTCATTATTAACAATTTAATTTTTTAAAAATGAGAAAAATTCTTTTATCAATTTCCTTTAGTTTATTCTTTTTTACTGCAAATGCTCAAGTAAATAATGATGAAAATGATTGGCTTTTAATTCAAAAAACACTTAATCTTTATTTAGACGGACAAGCTACAGGTGATTCTGCAATGGTAGCAAAATCATTTCATGACTCTTGGCAATTGAAACTTTTTGCTGAAGACAAATTTACTATTGTACCAAAATCAAAGTATATAGTAGGTTATAAAAAGCATCCAAAATCAAATAACTGGTCCGGACGCATTGTTTCTATCGACGTAACAAATAATGTAGCCGTTGCAAAAGCCGAAATAAGCACTTCAAAACTGTTGTTTACAGATTACTTTAATCTTTTAAAAACCAATCAAGGCTGGTTTATTGTCGACAAAATATCAACCAGAACACCTCATAAAACAATTGAAGTACCAGCTGTAAAACAATAAGAATAAATCAAATATACTTTTTATGATGAAAAACACAGCACTCGTATTTCTTATTCTTATAGGTTTGTATTCGATGAATATTCATGCCCAAAACAAAATACTCTTTGTAACTTCAAATCAGGATTTTTACGGCAATACTACAATTGCGACAGCCAATCATTTTGAAGAAATCATAAAGCCATATGATGTATTTATAGAAGCAGGATATACAGTCGACTTTGTAAGTCCTAAAGGCGGAGCTGTTCCTATTGGATACATCAATACCTCAGACAGCTTACAAAAAAAATACTTGTACAACGGATGGTTTATGGATAAATTAGAACATACAAAGAAACCAACAGAAGTTATTATAGATGATTATACTGCGATTTTTTATACTGGCGGTGGTGCCGCAATGTATGGTGTAGCCGAAAATTCTGTCATTCAAAAAATAGCACGAAGTATTTATAATAAAAATGGTGTTATTTCTACCATTTGCCATGGAACTGCAGGAATTGTTTATTTAACAGACGAAAACAAAAAACCACTTTACAGCGGAAGAAAAATCACAGGTTTTCCAGATAAATTCGAAAATAGAAATGCTGAATATTATAAAGCATTTCCTTTTTCAATTGATAAAGAGATTAATCATAATCAAGGTAATTTTGTATATTCTGATAAAGGAGGCGATGCATTTTATATTGTTGACGGAAGATTTGTAACAGGACAAGACCCTACTTCAGCCTCAAAAGTGGCTAATGAAGTTATCCGAATTTTAAAAACTAATTTTAATAATTCTGATACAAGCAAGAAAGATGATTTAGAACAAATTACAGAAGTTCTGCTTAATTATATTGAAGGAACTGCAAACGGACAACCAGAAAGATTGCGAAAAGCCTTTAATCCAAATTTTAACTTATATACTGTTGAAAAAGATACTTTATGGGTACGTTCTGGAGAAAAATATATCTCTAATATAAAAGCTGGTGAAAAGTCAAATAGAAAAGGGAGTATTATTTCGATCGATATTGAAAAAGATGCTGCAATAGCAAAAGCAGAAATCATTGTGCCAAACTGGCGCGTTTTTACAGATTATTTCTTAATTCTTAAATATGAAGGTACTTGGAAAATTGTACATAAAAGTTACACTTGGAGAGAATTATTAAAAACCTAAATAAACTAAAAAACCTCCAGAATCATTTTATTCTGGAGGTTTAAATAAGCATTTACAATCGAATACTTTACGCAAGATTAATAGTTTCATATAATCAAAAACTCTTTTCTTAATCGTTCAAATTCTGATTGTATTAAGATTTTTTTATTGAATTAACTTTAAATACGCACTATAAGCATCATCTTTAATAGAAGTACGCAGATAAATTTCGTTTTCATCTTTTGTTTTAAACTCAAATTGAATCAAAGCGGCATCCGAATAATAATACAAGAAATCATCCACAGCAAATTCTAGATTTGAAATAGGTTTCGTGATTAGTTTTACTTCAAATGCAATTTCTCCATTTGTTATGTCTATTTGAAAAAGTTTTCCTTTACTAGTATATCCCCAAATATTATCACTTTCCTCAATCATATATTCTACATTGTCGTCTTTAAAATCTGTTTTCCAAATCTGAGCTCCCGTTTTTGAGTCTACAGCATATATTGAAGAAACCTCAGAACCTTGAGCCGCAAAATATACTTTTTTGTCCTTGCAAAATATACGATCCTTAATACTACTTTGGTTTTCAGCTAGTTTAAATTGCCATAAAACATCTAGTTTATCAGGACTTAAAGCAAAAACCACGTCTTTTTCATTTGCAATAAATACATTTTCACCGTCCGTTACAGGTTTTCCAGTCATAGCTTCCTCAAAGCTTTTTTGGTTGAGAAGTTTACCAGAATTTGCTTCAAAACTATACAAATTAGACGCACTTTGCACAAAAACTTTGTTATCAAAAAATAGAACTGGATTGTCGTTATATAAACTATCCAGCTTATAATTCCATATTAAACTGCCGTCTTTTATATCAAGAGCATAAATGTTATTATTTGGAGTTTGAGTCGTAATAAACAATTTCCCGTCATTAATAATTGGAACTTGATTTTTTAGTACAATTTGATCCTTAATATTTCCCAGTCTTGATTTCCAAAAAACAAAACCTGTTTGACTATCAATTGCAAAAATTTCACCGTTAACAAACGGAATGTATATAACTCCATCAAGCAGCGTTACTTGATTTGCACACATTTCGATAGTAAGATCTGTCGCTTTTACAGTCCAATTAAAAGCTTCTTTTTCTAAATTAAATGACATCAAAGATCCATCGTAATCATAAATCAAGATTGATTCTTTATCTAATGGAACTTTTTTAAGCGGTTTTATGGCTTTATGAGTAACCATATCATTATCCGTTAAAACCTTATTATTAGAATAATTAGTTTTCTCTGACTTCGATTGGGCATTAGCTTGACTAAATATATTTATTGCAGTAAATACAAATAAAAGAGTTATCAGTTTAGTTTTCATTTTTAAAATTTGGGTTTCATAATTTGATTTCTTTTTCAACTCTAAAGCTGTCAAATAAGACAATATCGATGCCAAATATAGTTAAAAATTACTACCCTGTTTAAGAAGTAATAAAGCCTTCGTTATCTTAAACTACGTTAATAAATTGTAGTAAAAATATTTCTTATATTCGTTTTAAAGAAAAGCCTATTAAACTATAAATAATTTGTATCCAATTCAATAAAATGAAAAAAAGTATTTTATTATTAATTCTCGCAACTACTGCACTTTTTTCTTGTAAAGAAGGAAGTAAGTCAAGACTTGATACTGTTGATACAAAAGCTTTAGATTCAGTAAAAAATATCGAAAACAAAAAACAAGCAGCTCTTAATAAAGCCATTTACACTAAATATGAGTATAAGGATTCTAAAGGTGCAAGTCTTATAATAGAAAACAGTTTACCAAAAGGAGGATTAAAGTATGTAAATGGCAAGGAATATGTTTATGTTGTATTTTGGACTCGAATAAACAATCAAACAGCTAATCCTCTTGAATTAAAAATGGACTTTCCTGTAGATTCTTATGAGATTCCAGCTTTACCTGACCAATACTTTAAAGTTTTGCTTCCTCCCAACGAAATGACATATGAGAAAATCCCCTTATTTAATTATGGCTTGAAAGATTTAAATTCATTCTTAGATAAAAATACTCATAAATCATCTTCATTAAAAAGAACTATTAATTCGAAGCAATCGAGTAGTTTTTATGTTGTTTTACTTTGCGTAACAAAAGGTGCACATGGTACTTTGCGAACTGGACTCAGTTTAAAAGGACAAAATCTTTTTTATACAATTAACGATAGAGAAATTCATTGTGGAAATATCAATTTGAAAGATTTAACACTAGAAAAATAAAGGCAATGATATGCTGTCAAATTCTTCTAAAAAAAACTCTTTAATTTCTTAAAGAGTTTTTCAATGCCTTTTACAATACAATTTTAAGATACGAAGTTTAAATCCTCACATTTCTATTCAACCTTTGCGTTAACTGAACAAATCATCCTAATTGTTCTTCTCAATCAATTCAATAATTTTTAAGGCAACACCATTTGATGATTGAAAATTTTGTCCTGTAACAATGCGGCCATCTTGTTCAACAAAAGATTCATTTCGCTTAGAGAATTTAAAATCTCCACCTCTCTCTTCTATTGTCTTCTGAATTAAGAATGGAAAGTGTTTAAAATATTCGCCATCTTGTTTTTCGAAAGAATCAGGATAACCACTTACTTTTTTTCCTTCAACCAAGAATTTCCCATTTTTAGTTTTCAAGTTAACAATCCCTGCAGTTCCATGACAAACCGAGGAAATAATACCGTTATTGTCTTCATATACTTGCATAGAAATGCGTTGAATGTCTAAGTTTTCAGGAACATCATACATAGCGCTTCCACCGCCGATATAATGAACAGCTTTGTAATTTTTATAATCAATTTCTTTAGGGCTCAGCGTATACTTTATGGCATACATAAAATCTGGATTATATAAATACTTTTTTTGTATGGCATCAGAAGTATTAATATAAGCTAAAGGAATATCACCTCCATTTGGACTTACAAAATCAACAGTATAACCTGAATTTACAAAAGTATCGTAAGCATTTACGATTTCGGCAAAGCTGTTTCCTGTCGAAATTGTTGAATTTCCATAATAACCAGTATTAGAAACAATGAATAATATTTTCTTTCCAGATTTATTACTCGCTTTGCTGCTTGCCGATTTACTAATTATTTTCCATTCACCTTGAATTTTTTTGAGTAGAAACATATCCATAAATTCTTGCTTTCTTTCAGGAATGAGAATTTCAGCCTTCGCAATAGCAATATCATTATAATATTCTATCGAAATGATTCTCCCTATACGACCATTAAATTCTCCTTTTTTTCCTTTTTGAAACCAAGAGACATATTCTGAACTAGGAACTACCCATAAAGGTTTTTCTTTATGACTTAAAAAAAGGTTGGCTTCAGTATAAAAAGCCTTACTTATACTGTCGGGATTATTATAAGATGTTCCATCAATATAGTTTTGAATACAACTCTCAATCAAAGACTGCTCTGATTGTGAAAAAGATAAATTTGATAATAATACAAATAAGATTGCGAAAAAGATTCTTTTCATAAACACTGGATTTTAAATGATTTAAAAATATTCTTCAAAACTATATTGATTAAGTTTTAAATCATTCCAAGTTTATAATAATGGACTCCAAATGTATATTTTAGGAGTAGAAATTATTCTTTTTGGTAATTTGAAGGCGTCGTACCGGTGATTTTTTTAAATGAACTGTAAAATGTACTGCTGGAATTAAACCCAGATTCAAAACCCACAGCCTCAATTTTTAACTGAGTACTATCTTTTAAAAGCCGTTTTGCTTCATCAATTCGATATTCATTGATGAATTGAGTAAAACTTTTATTCAAATTGTCATTAATAAATTGTGACAGCAATTGCGGACGAATATTTAATTCCTTTGCTAAAACTGATAATGTAAGGTCTGGATTAGTATAGATTTTTCTTGCTTCGAAAAGTAAATCTATTTTTTTCTGAATTTCTTCAACCAACTTTTCATCTATTTTGTTTGCGTATTTTTCCTTATTAATCGTCGAGATTAGTGCTTTGTTTTTCGCATAATAAATAAGAAGAAAGGAAATATAAAAACTGAAAGAAAAAGTCAAAGCCCCTGAAATATATGAAGTATATCTCGCTAAAAAATACGAAAGCCAAATTGCAAAAACACCACAAATAATTGACAATATCCAAATGTCATAATAGCTTATTTGACTGCGATTAGTTACCAACTTCTTAAAAATGTATCTAGATTCATAAATGGATAATACAATAAAAATAAGCCATTGAATATTTATAAGGTAATAAACTACTCCTCTCCATAAAACAGGATTCTCCATGTATGGAAAAAGAAAACCAAAAACACTTATTGTTACAACTATTAAAATGATTGTGCGTTTTGCAAAAGAATCATTAAGATTTTGCAATATTGAGCGAACATAAAAATATAATAAAGGACCAATTAAAAAACACGCTGACAAACCTATCTGCAAATACGTTTTTGACAATTGCGGATTAAAATTATAAAATACCGATTTCCCTATCCTTATACTTAAAGACAATAATAAAAGTCCAAGAAATAAATCCGATTTAGCTTTGTCCTGTTTGAAGAATAAAAAATAAAAACTCAAAACAACGCTATTAAAAACACCTAGAGCGCTTAAAAAAAACAATATTTGATTGTCAATATTCATTAATTGGAAAATGTGCTTTCTTTTTGGAATTGCTTAGCGCTAACTTAAATATACCCGCTAAAAATGTCCAAGCAAGTTTTTTACAATACTACATAAAAATATCAATATGTTAAGTACGTTTTTCATAAAGAGAATATTATTTTTCGAACATGATCCCTTACAACAATAAAGAGTTTTTTGATTACGAACCTTTTTACGAACCATTTTTTTTGCACGATTTAAAGAAGCTTTTGTATAGGATGCTTAAAAATCATAAAACCTCATTATTATTATTGTAATTTTCGTACCTAAATAAGCACATTTCATACCTAATCCCTGATTACATAATGAATCAGGATGTTTTTGAATTTATTTTTGTCTCTCAAATCTAAAATTAAAAATTTATGAAAAAACCATGGTTTAAGATATTGTTATACACTGTTATTATAATATTAGTTGTTTTTATTAGTGCTTTTATATGGACAGATAATGAATTAAATAAAGTCTTAGGTAAATCTACTAAGGTTATAAATATTTCATCTATTGTCAAACCATCTAGAGCAACTCAAATAAAAAATGTAAACGTCCTTTCAGAAGATTGCACTTTTTTTTTAAACAATCAAGATGTACTTATTAAAGATGGTATGATAATTCAACTTGGAAAAAAGCAACTTTTGGACAATACGATTGACATTATTGATGGAACTGGAAAATTCTTGATTCCAGGTCTTGTAGACAGCCATGTTCATCTAAAAGAAAGCAAGAATGATTTGTTTTTATATTTAGTAAATGGTGTAACTTCTGTCAGAGAAATGGCAGGAAGTTCTACAATATTGGAATGGAAAAAAGAAATCTTAAATAATAGCATTGGACCGAGAATGTTTATTGCCTCTCCGCCAATATTTAGCGAGAGCGGATTAACAGGTTATTATTACAGCTGGACAAGGCATTCTATTAATTATTCAACTCAAAAAGATGCTCAAAAAGCAATAAAAAAGATAAAAAAAGAGGGTTATGATGCTATTAAAATGTATGGTTTTGTTAACCCTGAAATGTTCAAAGCCACGGTAACCGTAGCCAAAAAACAAAATATCCCTGTTATTGGTCATATTCCGCTTGTCACTCTAGATGATTTTTATCAATCAGGTCAGGTCGAAGTAGCTCATATTGAAGAACTGACCATAAAAACTATTGATGAATTTGGAAAGTCAATCTCTAAAAACCCCAAAGAATATCTTCAATTTTTAAAAGTACGTTCTGACCAAATTGCAAAAAAGCTCAAAGAGAATAATATAAGTGTTACTTCGACAGTTTGGTTATGCGAAAGTTTTTCGAGCCAAAGATTTGATTTAAAGTCAAAACTCCGAGATATAGAATTACAATACGCTAATCCCAAAATTATTGAAGGAACTCCACTTTACAAATTAGGCTGGCTGCCTGGCGGGAATGGTTACCAATATGATGGGAAGGATGACTATAAGGCAAAAAGACTATCCAAAATTTTTTGGAACATGTACGCCAAAGCTATTCATATTATGACAAGAGCATTGGCAGATAATAAAGTTACAATTATGGCTGGAACAGATTCTAATGTAGCCACTGTTGTTCCTGGATTCTCACTTCATAACGAATTAGAATCTTTGTCTAAAACAGGAATGACTAATTCACAAGTACTTTATGCCGTAACAGTTGCACCAGGTAATTGGATGAAAAGAAATACTGGAAAAATAAAAACAGGATATAAAGCTGATTTGGTTTTGCTCACAAAAAATCCACTAGAAAATATTTCAAATACAAAGACTATTGAATATGTGTTTTTTGATAAATATAGAATCGATAAAACCCAAATCAAAATTATTCTAAAAGCTATAAAAGATGCAAATAATCAAAATAGAGATATAAATATTGATGAATATTTATAAAAAAAAACTCCTTAATTTCTTAAGGAGTTTCTTGGTGGGCGATGAGGGGTTCGAACCTATTGAACGAAACCCGCACTAATACCGTCTTTTTATTTTTAGAAAATAGCTGTGCCATGAATCTGCCACAATTATCATTTTTTCTACAATATCTTAAAAAAAAGCTTCTGCAAGAAACTTCTTGAGTTTTAAAGAACGTTATAATCCTTTTTTATTAAGCAAAAATACAACTTATTTTTAATAAACTACATTCAACAACAAAAGCTTTAGGTTAAAGTAATCTATATCTATCATTTATTCAAATAATCTAAGTGGTTCTTTATCAACATTAGTTTCTAATTTACTTTTATAATTATTCATGAAAATTCTCAATTCATCAATAGTATTGATTTGCGTATAGTCTTCAGAAATTATTTCTGTCCAAACTTCTTCAATTTTTTCTTTAATTGTAAAATATCCAGTTGCTCCAAAAATTATTACAAATAGACGCTCCCCAATATGTTTTGTAAATTTTATATTTTCTTCTTTGAAAAACATACTATTCCCGCACTGTTTACCCTCAGAGTTTAATTTAAATTCAACCAAGGCAAGAGTTATTAATTCATTTCTAGAACAATCTATCATTACTTTGTCATACCAAGCACCTGGGCGCACTATATATATATGTTCTTGAAGCCATTTTATTTTATTTGCACCAGTTTTTTGCATCCAAGAACAAAAATCAGCATAAAAGTAAAGATTGGTATGTGCTTTTCTTACCTTAAAAAGGGAATTAGCATTCCAACCAGTAGCCGAAGATTCAATTAATAAAGCTGCTGTAATATGCTCTTTTATTTTATCAATTGATTTAAAAGAACAGATTTCTTTAATGTAGTGTTTGTTTTTATAATCAGTATCACGACGTAAAATTAATCTCCAATTATTTTCAGAATCACTATAGATAAAATTTTCAATTTGATTCCAAGTCGAAAATTTACTTATCAAGTATCTAAACAAATCGTGTTGCTTACTAAAACTTTTGTTTGACCCAGAATAGTCAAATAACAGAAATGCATTTTCAATTCTTTTTTTAAATAAATCTATATCAGGATTATCATTAATTAAAAAACCAATGTTTCCAAGGAATAAAGGATGCGATTCACCTTTAAGAATATATTCTTCCCAGTTAGGGTTTATTATTAATGAAGCTTTAATCTTTTCTTCTTCAAGTTGCGTTTTGAAAAAATCTTTTCTATTATTTATAATATCTTGAAATTCTTGAGTAGCAAAGTAGGCATAGATATTTTCACTTCCGATTGACAACTCTTTAATTAATTTCATTGTATTGATCATCGGGCTAATACTTCTGATATCAGGATCAATAGCTAAATTCCATACAACCCTTATCCAATTAGCAAAGTACGTTGGTTCAAAGGTGTTTTTTTCAAGGTATAAACATATTCCGCAAAATAATATTCTTTGTTGTTGATTAATTCTTTCGTCTGTAAGTGACCAATTTGGTCCTTTATTCCAAATAGGCTTAATGATTTCTGCTATTTCTTCATAATTCTGAGCTAATGTATCTAATGTTTTTTCTAAATTTTCAATAACTTTATCTTGCTTAAAGACCTCCTCATATAACTCAAAGGAATTATATTTTGGATTACCCGCCTCATTATAAAAGAATCTAAATGTTATCGAAAGTTCAATTTCTAAATTTGTTTTTGTGCTTCCTAAAATATGTGTATTAATAATATAACGAGATATGAAATTCATAAAGAATGGATCAATAACCATCTTCAGCTTATTTCTGTTCTCTTTTTCCTTAATTGTTTCTTTTACTTTTAAAAGTTGATTCCAGAATATATTCGTCCAGGTATTATCAATTTTAGAGAGTAAAACAAGGTAATAAGGAATTGAAAGATTATTATAAGTAATTTCTTTTTGAAAGTTCTCTTTCATTTTATTTGAATCACTAATCATCCAATTATTTAAATCTGCTTTGAGATTTTCAAAATCGGTTAATTGCTTTCCACGAGCATTCATTTTTATATATAACTCATCTGTTAGTTCAAAGCCATCTAGAGGAAGTATATAGAAGCAAAGTTTATTAAGATTATTAAACAATGGTTTGTTGATTTCTTTATACTTTATTTTAATAGCATCAAGCATATTAAGCATAGCTATAACGGTTGGATCCTTTTCAAACCTTTTATGGAACCAATAAGATTTTTTTATTTCTTTTGATGGATCTTCGTTAAACGAAATTTCAGCTAGCTTTTCACAAAAAGCGGTTGCAGTTGTTCTTGTTGCATAAGTAAATCCTAATAATTTTTTTCTAAGATTTGTTAGCTCTTGATCTTTCAATTCCTTATTTCCAACAAACCAATATAAGAGGTAAAGTGTTGTTAATCTTTGTTGACCGTCTAAAGGAAGAAATACATTTTCATCATTATTATTCATTATTATAGAGCCGTAAACGAAGTCTAACTCAAGTTCTTTGTTATTTTCTAAAGCATCGAAGAGAGCTTCTAAAAAACGATTTCTAATGATATTTTCATTTTTTCGTCCTTGAGCATAATCACGTTGAATTATAGGGATTTTTATTCCGTCAAGTTTTACTTTTTTTATTGTTTCTCCCTCGCTTATCTCAATTACATCTGAAAGTAAGTTTATTAAATTATATTTGTTCATTTTGTCAAATTTTTTGTTGGTAGAAATTTTTGTAAAGTATTTTCTATTTCGGTTCTATAAGCTATAATATCTTCTGCTGTCCATTTACCTGTAGTGTTTCCGTCAAAATATTTTAGAAAAACATTTTTGGTACAGATTGGAATAAACACACCTTTTTTATCTTTTTCTATAATTATCCTTCTTTTGGTAACAAATAAAGCATTGCCATAACCCCTATTTGTTCCAGCGTCTAAAAGTGTTAGATTTCCTAAACTATTTTTAAGTTCATCAGTCAATTGTTCCTCATTTGAAATTGCTTGGACTTTTTTAAACAGCTGATCAAAATCTCCCTTTTGACTAGTTATGAAATTATTTATCTCTGCAAATAAGACTTTATCCTTATTAATCTCTGGAACATCTATCAGTGCATTTTTAAGCCAGATATTTTGATCATCATTTTTAGTTAAACTATTTTCTGTTGCAGAATCAATGTGTTCAATATCCCAAGCAGTATTTATATCATTATTTTTTTTATTTGCTTTAAATGCCTTGAAAGGGAATTTATAAATTAGATTTTGTTGGTTAGTTTTTTTAACAATGTATTCTAAATTAAATAATAATAGTGCTTTACGCAGTAAATACTTATCACTAACATAGCATAGATTTAGTGCAAATGTTTTTTCATTATTATCATCAATTTTCTCTATCCAGCTAATTCCTTTGAGATGTTTATTTTTTATTCGCTGAACTAAAGCATCAGTTACATCTTCTTTAGTTTCAATTTCAGGAACTGTAAGAAGATTGAATATGTCTAAAACACTTTCTCCACAATAAACCAAAAAACCTATATAATGATACCAAATTGGATTTTCATACCATTCAACAAAAGTTTCAAAATATTTTTTTATGGTATCCCAATTGTACTTTATAGTCTCATAATCTATTTCCTCACCAAACAGTAAATTGAAATATCTAAAAGTAACAAACTTATCATTACCTAGTAATTTTGCAATATCCTCATCATTTTTTACGGCAATTTTGCACATCATGTCAAAAATGAATTCAATATGAGAAGAGGCTTCATTATTCGATTTATTGAGAAACCACCAAAAATCTTCATCTTGTAGAAAATTTTCAATTTGATCCCATTCATGAGCTATTTGTAATTGTTTTAATTTTGCGCCATCTCCAACTCCAAAATTTCTCTCTTGCAGAAATAATGCCTTAATAAGTTCTGAATTAGTAAGTGATATTTTTCCTAAATTAATTCTGATAAAAGTTTCTATTTGATTTGCCTTTTCATCTACCAATTGATACCAAATTACTTGAACAACACCTTCTTCTTTCTGGTTAGTTTTGTTGTAAACCAATAATTTTGTAATTGAATCACATAAATCATCAAACATCAAACCATCACTCTCAACTTTTTGATTAAACCATTTTGCTATAAAGTTGTATGCTTCACTAATGTGATAAAAATCTATATTAGAATGATCCTCCTTTTCAGGATTATCTAGAAATTCATAGAATTCAGGTCTGGTTTGATATTCTATTGTAAATAAGTCTTTGTTATACCGTTGCTTTAAACTACGACCAGTTAAAAACTCATTTAAAAGATATTTAAAAAGTATTCTAATTGTTGTTAGTCGTTGTTGACCATCTACAACATCCCATCCAACTATTGTTTCTTCCTTATCATTGCTGGTTCTAATCCAAGAATGTTTTTTTACTATAATAGGTTGTAAGCAATAAAACTCTTTTTCAGATTTGTTTTTCTTTTTAGCAAATGAATAGATATCATTTAACAGATCAAAAATTTGTTGTTCAGTCCATCTATATCCTCTCTGATACGCTGATATATAAAAGCTTTCCTCTAATAATTCGCTTATTGATTTTAAGCATATTTCGTTATTCATTTTGATACTTTTTACTTATTTTTTTTGTAAACTCTAACTGTAAACTCTTTGATAATTAAGGAATTATAAATTTTATGGAATCGCTGAAGTATTCTTTTAAGTCTTTAAAATTTGACGTTAATTTGCGTTTTCAATTATTTGATTAAACTCGATTATGGTTACCCGTCCTTCAAATTCTTTATAAATTTCACCAACTGTAACTAAATATTCTTTTTTATTCTCAATTATAAATTTTTCCAGCTTTTTAAAACCTGATGGATTTTTATTCAATACGTTTCTCCACGTTGCTTTTCCACTCATAAACTTTATGAATGCTACTTTGTCTTCAACAACAAAATATTTAATGCGAGGATCATTTGCCGCTAAAAGACTAACATAATTACCCAAATAACCTCGACGTCTTATACCATTTGCACTTTTTTCATTCCATTTACCAAATTTGAATTCAGCGATTCTCAAATTGGTTTCCATATCAAAACGTTCTTTATGATTTCCAGCACCAAGTGACAAATATTCTACTTTCTCATCTTCATTTAGCCAAACTTCTTTTGCTATCATGATACCCGATGCATGAACTATTTCATCAATTTGTGATGAAGCTTCTTTGATTATTTTGGCTGCCAAATAAATGGTTTCGAAATTAGAAATAGAAATTGTCGTTTCTAATTTTTGTAAATCATTAAGGGTTTCTTTGACACTTTCGTTTTTAAAAATTTTAACGATGTTCATGGCTTCATTAAGGTTCATAATCAGTTTTTAATTATCTTACTTCCGTACATTTTTGTTTTTTTTCTATAATTTTTTTTTCTTGCTCTTCTTCAATAAAATCTTGCTCTTTCTTTTTTGAAATCACTTGTTTTAGATAGATTTCTCTATTTATTCTAATACGCTCTTTTTTTAGTATGACAGTCTTCTTATAATTATTAATAAAGAAAACTACCAATAATATAAAAGAGATTAAAGTGAAAATGTATATTATCTTTTCACAATTGAGTCTTTTAATTTTTTTCATTCTGAAGGATAATTTGGAAAAATGAAAAAGTTAATAAAATAGTTTCTTTCATCTTTTTGCTAAAGTCGAAAATTGAAAGGTTGCGAACCACACACCATTTCAAAACACTAAAAATTTGGGCAGTATTACAAAAAATGATGAAACCATAAAAATATAATTTAATGAAATTTAAAACATCTTCTCAATTCTGATTTTCGCACTTATTAGTTATAAAAATCAAATATAGCTATTTAAATATTAATTTTTTACTTTATAACTTTACAAAAAAACTAATAAAATGACTAAAACTATAAAACTCCGCGTGAAAAAGGAAATAGACAGAAATAGTGAGTTTAAAGTATTAAAATTAAAAGGCAGTTTGATTACTAAAGGATTTACCGAAATTATTCACATTGAGGATGAAAATGAAAATTTTTATCTTAACTCTTTTTCCACTTCTCCTGAAAACAAAAAAGAAGCAGACGATTTTATTTTAGATTACATATCGGTAAATAATTTAAGTGAGATTATTACTTTGATTAGCACTATAAATAATAACTTTTGATGGCAAAACTTTAAATCAAAAAAATGGATTGTTAATATTTTCTACGATACTAATCTAAAACTGGGGTAAAAAAACTAATTAAACAAATTAAAACAATTAAAAAAGTTGCGTAGATAGTAAACATAGTGCGTTTATAGCTACGATTAATTTCAGCTAATTTTAAATTTAATTTGGCTTGTTCCTGGTCGATTATATCTTGATATCTATCATTCATATTTCAAATATATTAAACTTTCCAAAAATATTATTACGGATTTCCGTAACACACGTTTTATTTATAATAAATTGATTGTATTGTAATTCCTCCATTTTCCCAGTCATTTAAGAAGTTAAGTCTGAATTCCTTGGATGGAAATAAAAAGATTATTCTCGTGCGACCCACTTCCAGTAAAATCTTCTCATGCTTTTAGTGTTGTAAGTTCGACAGGTGAACCAAATTGTAATGGCGTTCCAGCACATCATCCGGTTGCATTGAACACTCCGTTCTTCCAGTAGTTTCTTAGTTTTCTATCTACAGATTTTTAATAATTCACAGGATATTCCCCTTAAAAGTTATAAATTTAAATTTCCTTTTCGCCATTCACTCAATGTAGTTTCTGCAGTAAGTGAATGTATTCCTGATGTTTTTTCAATACTTTCCAATACTTTTATGGCGTCTTTTTCATTATACGACAATAAGTAACTAGCGGACCATAAGCGAACACCAATTGATTCATGCAACAAAAAATTTTCTAATTTGTTGATTGCATTTTCATCTTTTAAAAAATTTGCAGCTAATACAATTTTAGCATAAAATTTATTTCCTGTTTTATAATCTCCTGTCTCTATTGCTTCCGATTGTTTAATGGAAACTTCTTCAAAAATTGATAGTGCCTTTTCTACGTTTTCTATTTTCATTACTGTTCTAATATTTTCACTAATACATTAAGAACCTTACCTAGTTTTTACTTACAAAAATAAATTTATGGTCTTTATGTTGGCGCCAGAAATGGGACAATACCCATCCGATATTCCTAGTGATAGCATAACGTGGATACACTATATCACGTTTTTACTATTCAAATAAATTCATTTTAAGTAAACTATCTATATAATCATTGCTTGTCTTACTTAACATATCAAAATAATAAAATGCGTGTCTTTTTAAGTCCTCCCCAAATTTTTCTGAATTATATAATCTAATCATCCCATTTCCTATAAATTCTTTATCTGTTCCTCGATCAATGACCCATTCCATAGGCGAAACTCGATTAACTGTTTTTATAGCAAAGTAACCTCCAAAATTATACGCTGGTTGATGAAAGTAAGGATGTCCAAATATGCCCAAATTACTTTTTTCTTTTAATTTAAATTTTTCGTTAAGTTTAAATACAATTAAATTAAAAGAGGGTGTCTCCCAATCACCATGCTTCATTTCTTTAATCGTTTTGCTATAATTAACCGGGCTCATTGGTCATTCTTTCGGAGGTTATGAAACCGATCTGGTTATTACACAAACGAATCGTTTTGCCGCAGCTGTTTCCGGGGCAGCTTGGACTGATTTAGTAAGCAGTTATCTCTATGTTGGGGCCACTTTCAGGCGACCGGATTTTTACCGGGCAGAGCACGATCAGCTTCGTATCGGTAAATCGCTTTTTGAGGACATAAATAGTTATTTAAAAAATTCTCCGGTTTTGCAGGCAGTCAATGTAAATACTCCTTTATTGGGTTGGACAGGTGAAGAAGACCGACACATCCACTCCCTGCAAAGTATGGAATTCTATATGGCACTTCGCCGATTAGGTAAAACACATACATTACTCGTTTATCCTGGAGAAGAGCATAATTTAGACCAAAGAAAAAACCAAAAAGACCTGACCCAGCGCATTGGACAATGGTTTGATTATTATCTTAAAAACGGCAAGCAATACCAGTGGATGAAAAATGATTTTCAATAATTAAAATATAGTATTCCCTTTCATAAATGTAGCCGCCTAATTAATTAGGCGGCTACATCATTTTTGCTTCAATTTCAACTATTGTACATCTCTTTTAAGAGGTGTAAGACATGTTGAAGCTGGTTTAGCAAAAAGCTGACTGCCATCTGGAGCCGTACAATTAAAGTTTCCAGTGTTAGAACATTCCTGTACAGCCACACAACTGTTTGGATTCGAGATATGCTTGTAGCCCATAATAGCTACAGTTTTCCCGCTTTTATCCATTGCACTTGTGTTGGCAGCACCAGCCAATCCCAGTGCAACCACTGCCATTGGCAAAACGATTTTGAAAATTTTAGTTTTCATAGTAATAGAAATTTATGGTTATTGATCTACTCTTTTTTACAGGTTTTCGATCTAATCCCTGCTATTTGGCCAATAGATTGTTTGTAACTTATTTTATGTAATTTGAAGTAATCCTTTCGTCTAGAAAATATCGAACGATATGGTTACCGATAAGGGCATATAAATTATCATTTTGGACAACAAAACTTTTCATTTTCTTTCCATCAATATTATAGATACAAAAGCTAAACAGGTAGCCGTTTTTTGACAAATCGTATACATCTATGATACTGGCTTCTTTCCACATTTGATCCTCTTCATACCGCCCAGGAATAGCAGAATTTACAAATAGAAGATTACTATATGCAGCACTGCTTTTATTCACAAATAATGGAGGCTTGGAAAATTTTCTCTGATGATGGCTTTTAACTTTGACAATACTTAGTTTGGCATGAGAAATTGTATCGATCGTATTTCCTCTGAAATCAATTTTTAAGGTGGTATCAGCAACAGTAAATTGGTTGCGATAAGCATACAGGTAAATGATTCTTTTCAAACCGCTACTATATAACAGTTGTCCGTCGGTATCAAAAACACCATCAAATTGCTTTTGCAAAATTTCAGGATTTAAAATTGTCTTTGAACTGTCTTCAAGATGTATGACCCCTAGTACAGCTTCTCCATTTTTGGAACTATACGTGCATACAGCGATTGTATTAGAATCAATAGCTTCTGCTGTTGTAAAATATTCTCCGTTTTTTTTTATTAATTTACCTTTCCAATCAGAGATACTGCCTCGGTATACGCAAGGTACTGTCCCATCGACAACAAAAAAATTGGGTGCCTGAACGATGATTTTTACTCCTTTAAATGGTAAATCTTTTTGGTTTAAATCGATTAGTTTCTTTTCTGTCTGAACCAGTTTATTACCGAACACTGTAATGAGTAGCGGTGCTGTAGTATTTCCAAGATATATGTAATCTTGATCTGCTCCGGCAATATAATATGAATTCAATTTCAGGTCAGAAGTAGTCATTGTATGAATGGGAGTATGTGGAAATCGTCTGGTTAACTTATTATGATAATGAATTATATTCTCAGACATTAGAAATAGTGCAATCACTATTGCAAAAGCAGAAACTGAAATACTAAAAAAAAGTGCAAATATTGATCTTAATCTTATTTTACTTCCTGCATCTTTATTGTTGAAAAAGTGAAAAAGTATTGCTAGTATCGCTAAGAAAACAAAGATTATATTGAAAATTAAATGTTGTTTCCAATTGAGTTTTTCCAAAACACCTCCACACGAGCACGGTACAAAAGAAGTATAATGAAGAATTATAAATATATAGATTGTAAACATTGCCATTAATCCATAAGCTGCAAAAAGTCCTGTAAGACGAAGTTTCGGAATTAGAATCAGTATACAAATTAAATATTCAATAGCAGGAACTACTATAGAAATCCAATCCGTAAAAGAGCTTAATAATGGGGATTGTCCCAACTGTACGCGGAAGTTTTCAAAATCGAACAATTTACTTGTTGCTGCATAAACAAATAACAGAATGTAAAGCAAACAAACTACTTCTACAAAAATATACTTATGACGCTGGCTAAATTTCATGGCGGGGGTGATTGAGAATTGGTGATGTAAAATTCTCAAAACAGTTTTACATAACTGTTATCCAATCAGGAGATTGACTTATCAATTCGGAATTCTTTTTAAAGTTAGCTTCTATAAAACCTCTATAAAATTGTTATAGCATTGGATTGTCACTTGTAGAGGAAGATCTCCTTTCAAAATGAGTTGGCGGATATCCGAATTTAATTTTGAAAGCCCTTGAAAAATTTGGATAGGTAGAAAACCCGATCATGAATGCGATATTTTTTAAAGGTATCTTGGTATGCTGAATCAAGTGCAAAGAGCGTATGAGTCTTTGATTATTATAAAATTGATAAATCGAGGTTTTAAACAGGTATCTGAAACCAACTTTCAATTTATTTTCATTGGTGCCAAAAATCCTGGCAAGTTTTTGTACTGTTGGAAAGGACGCACCATTATATTCCAGAACATAATCGTACACGGCCTGTATTAATTGGACATCGAGCTCATTTTGTATTTCATTTTGCTGCCCTATAATGCTATTGTGTTCTACCGGGGCTGCCTTAAATGAGCTTACTATTAATTGTCCTGATGTTAAAAGTTTAGATACGCTGCAAAAAGTGTCAATAATTAATTTTTCAGATGTTAGAAATATAAGGGGCAGCGTGGTGTAATGTAACCCTCCCTGTTGCAGTTTATTTGTTATGATCCTCCATACCGGTACTGATTCGGGTGCCAGAATTTCATCAAGTTTTTTTCCAAGTATTTTACTTGGTTCCGTGCCTAAAAGACTTGGAATATCATTGCTAAAATCTTTTATAACAAAATCTAAGTCCAATAAAAATGTACTTTGTACCACATAATGATAGGCTGCATGAGGATTAATATAGCCCAGATGGAATACCCCTTCCTTTATCTCCTGTGCCAGCCAATTGATTAAAACAGTCAGAACCTCAAGCTCATCATCATTTCCTGTTCGGGGTATCCGATAGAAAAAATTTCCTGCCGCCATTTCCAGAAGCATTTCATTAATGTTTTTTACGCGTTGCTGATTGATCTCCTGATGCATATACTTTATTATTTGTGCATTTAAATATTAAACAAAAGGTTTTAGAAATTCTAGTGCAGATGATCTGTCGGTAAATACTTTGGTGGGAATCTGAGGCCTGCTGATTTTCATGTAAAATGAAATCATATAAAAAGACACACTTTTCTGATCCGAGGCAATAATTCCAACCGCTTTAGCTAAAATTGAACCGTGTTGTGCCAGATAGTTTCTGGCAGCTTTGTCCGAATCGATAATTCCACGGATGTCACAAAGAATAGGATATGCTGTTCCATCTTGAATTTCTATACGGTCCGCTACAATCTGCTGGGCTGACAAAAGATCAATGACCACATTAGGCTTGTAGTTAAAAAAAAGAATCTTTTCACTGATCCAGAATACGGCAAATTCGTTTTCAAAATAGCGTTCCATACTTATGCTTTTAGGACCTGGCAAATTATCAAATACCCAGCAAAGGATTGTTGCAAAAACAAGGCAAAAAGCAATAGTAAGCAATCATTTTTACTGTGGCTTATCAATTCAGGAGTATTGTTTGTCAATTCGGAATTTTTAACTAAAATCCAGTAATACCACTATTTTAAATTCGGAACTTTATAATCCTTTTTTCAAAAAACAAGACAAATTCATCAACTTTAATCCAATAGTAATGGCAAAAATTAAGCACAATGATTTTATTCAGACTATAGATGAAATCCTTTCTGTTGCTAAGCAGCAAGGCACAATCCATCTTTATGCTGAAGATACGGTACTCGATGGACGAACCATAAAAATTAATGGCAGGAACCTGTTCCACTTTGCCACTACCAGCTATCTGGGGCTGGAATATGACCATCGGCTGAAAAATGCAGCTATTGCTGCCATTACAAAATATGGAACGCAATTTCCACTTTCTAAAACTTATATTTCCCATCCGGTATATCAGCAGCTGGAAAGCAAGATTGAAACCATGTATGGTATGCCTGCAATTGTAACTAAAAACAGTACACTTGGACATCTGGGCGTAATACCAAATCTGATAAAGGATGAGGAAGGAATAATTTTGGATCATCAGGTACATTGGAGCGTTCAGAATGCCAGTCTCCCTTTGAAACTAAGAAATATTCCAGTGGAGATGATTCGTCACAATAACCTCCAAATGCTGGAAGACAAGATAAAAGACTTGTCTGCAAAATGCAATAAAATATGGTATATGGCAGACGGTGTGTATTCCATGTTTGGTGATTACGCACCGGTAAACGAACTGCTTGCATTGAGCAAAAAATATCCGCAGCTGCAGCTTTATTTTGATGATGTTCATGGAATGAGCTGGAGAGGAAAAAATGGTACAGGATTCGTACTGGATATTTTAAAACAGCTGCCTGAAAATGTTTTTTTAATGAGTACGCTCAGTAAATCATTTGGAGCGAGCGGTGCTGCATTTTTTTGTCCTGATAAAAAACTATACGACAGGATTAGAAATTTTGGAGGACCATTGACGTTCTCTGCCCAGCTGGAACCGGCCTCAGTCGCTGCTGCCTGCGCTTCTGCAGACATCCATCTTTCAGATGAAATTACAATATTACAACAGGAATTGGAACAAAAAATATCCCTTTTCAATGATCTGATCACCAAAAGCACCCTGCCTGTAATAACCCCAAATAATTCACCAGTTTTCTTTTTGGGTACTGCAATGCCCCTGACTGCCTATAAATTAGTACAACGTCTTTTTAATGAAGGTTATTTTGTCAATCCTGGATTGTATCCGGCAGTTCCTGTAAAAAACACCGGTATTCGTATTACGATATCACGAAATAATCGCAATGAAGAAATTAAAGGGCTCACAGAAGCTTTGGAATATCATTATCCTTTAGCACTCGAAGAAACTTCCAATACCCTTAATAAGGTTTCAATGGCATTTGGAATTCCACAGCCTGACTCTCAGGAAAAAGAAAATACGATAAAGCCGGCATTGAATTACCAGTATAAAACGAGTATCAAACAAATTGATGCAGCGTTATGGAATAAGCTCATTGATAAACAGAATATATTTGACTGGGATGGACTGTGTTTTTTGGAGGATGCATTTACAAACTGCAGTGAAATTGAAAATAATTGGGAATTTCACTATTTTATCATCAGTGATAATTTTGGTAATCCAATAGTGGCCACTTTTTTTACTTTTGGACTCTGGAAAGACGATATGCTTGCACCAGTGTCCGTTTCTCTACAGCTTGAAGAAAAAAGAATGAAGAACCCATTTTGCATGACCTCCAAAGTGCTGGGGATGGGATCACTTTTTACTGAAGGGAATCATTGCTATATAAATAAAAAGCATTCCTTATCCAAAGAGGCTTTACTGCTTCTTTTGGAAAAGGCAGAAATGCTGTATCAAGACTTAAATGCTGATATGCTGGTGTTACGGGATTTCGAAGAAAACCAATGGCTTAGTGATCTGTTTCATAATCTGGGTTTTATAAAAATAGCAATGCCACAAACCTGTGTTATCACGGATATAAACTGGAATAACAATCAGGAATTTGCTGCAATTCTTTCCCCACGCTCTAAAAAGCACTTTACCAGAGAAGTATTGCCATATGAAAAAATGTTCCGGGTTATTATCAAAGATCGGTTAACTGATAATGAAGTTGCGCACGCATACAGCTTGTATAAAAATGTAAAAAATAACAATTATGCCGTAAATACCTTCACGTATCCCATTGCTGTCTTTCAAAAAATGGGAGCCCATCCATTTTGGGAATTTATCCTGCTTTATCTTGAGGAAGATACAGATCAGGAGCCTGTTGGAGTGCTTTTTTGTTATAAGAATTGTGCACACACTTATGTACCTTCGCTAATAGGAATGGATTATACATTATCCAGAAAATACAATTTATACCGCCAACTCTTATTCCAGGGAATTAAACGGGCACAGGAACTGCATTATAAAAGAGTAGAACTTGGAATTACAGCCACATTTGAAAAAAGAAAACTGGGTGCACAGCTAATTTCAAAATTTGCTTACCTGCAGGCTAAAGATAATTTTTCAATGGAATTGCTAAGTACGATGCAAATTGAAAATAAAGCACCTTTATGAGCTGAATTCTTTTAACACCGATATAATTTAGTGGGATTAAAATCGTTTTGTAGAGTTTACTGTATGTTTTGAATATGTTACTGGTGTTAATACTACTAGCAAACGCCAATCAAAGCCGTTTGAAGCCAAATAATGCCTGAAAACTATTCAGTAACATACTTCTTTATATTTTTACTCTGCTTAGTAAAGTAAAATATAATCCTCTAATGATATACTTATGGCTTCAGAGAATAAAATATCCTATTATTCATTACTATTAAAGGAATTGCTCAACAGCAGCTTTCCTGAGTTATCAGGGGACAAAAAATTCATTGAACAACGCGGGCAATCAGCTGCTAAAGTGTACAATGATGCCTTTATGGCCGGCAATACAATTGAGCAATGCAATGAGATTGCGCAATATGTATTATTTGAAGGATTACACTTTTCAAAATTCGATACTATATTTAAAATCGTCTGCAACGAGTTTGACACGATCATGGCTGACGAGGAATTGCGACCATTTGCCTTAAAAATGATGGCTGTCAGCATCCCTGTATTTGAGCAATACCGAATTACGGATGACTTTGCCGACAGCCAGGAATTTGAATTGCTCTACACCGAACTTACCGGCACTATTCAAATCTGGATAGAAGATAATGGGCTACAATAAAAGAGAACATTTAAAAAAGAATATCGAGGCGTTGCAGCTAGTTTTCCTGCTGGAAAAAGAAAAACGCCAAGCTACTGAAACCGAGAGGCAATTGCTCATGAAATATAGTGGTTTTGGTGGTCTTAAATTTGTACTCAATCCAGCTGATAAAGCCAATGATATTGACCGATGGGTAAAATCCGAACAGGATTTATTTGGAATGACTCAGGAACTTCACTACCTATTACGGGAAAACGCACAGGACGAAAAACAATACTATCGTTATGTAGACAGTATAAAAGCTTCTGTCCTGACAGCCTTTTACACCCCGCCTTCAGTCATTGGAGCCATTGCAGATTCCTTTCAGGAAAATCAAATAAATATCGAACGCTTTCTGGAACCATCCGCCGGAACAGGATCATTTATAGAAGCATTCAGGAATGAAAGTCTATCACATATAACGGCATACGAAAAGGAATTCCTTACAGGACAACTATTAAAACAGCTTTATCCTGATAACAACATCCGGATTGCCAGATTTGAAGAAATCCCGAATAAGGACAAAGAAAGCTATGATGTAATTGCCAGCAATATTCCATTTGGAGATGCATCAATATTTGACCTTTCTTATATACGCAGCAAAGATCCGGTTCGCGTACAAGCTGCCCGAAGTATTCATAATTACTTCTTTCTAAAATCCATAGACATGCTTCGGAACGGCGGTCTATTGGCATTTATCACCTCACAGGGAGTTTTGAACAGTGCCAAAAATGAACCCATACGTCAGGCTTTGATACAAAACTGCAATCTGGTTTCTGCCATACGCTTACCCAATAATTTGTTTACCGATTATGCCGGAACCGAAGTGGGGAGCGATTTGATTGTACTGCAAAAAAACAATGCCAAATCAAGACTTTCCCAAAGGGAACAGCAGTTCTGCAGCACCTATAGCACTTCTGACAATACTTCAAACAGTATGTTATTTGAAAACGTTCAGCATATAGTGCAGACCACATCATACCAAGCAACCGATATGTATGGCAAGCCCGCCTTGATTTATGAACATGAAGGAGGCATTGAAGGAATAGCAAAAGATTTAAAAAGAATATTGTCCGACGATATCTCCAATCATTTGGATTCCGACTTATATAATGGACATAATACCACAGAAATTATTTCTGAAGATTCTATAGCTAAGTCCATTACACCTGTAATTGCCATTAAAAAAGAGGAATCTGCTACCGATAAATCAATAGTTGAAGTGAATCTTTCAGCAGCTTCACAATTAAGTCTGTTTGGTTTATATGAGAATACGTCTGAGATAAAATACAAACCTCCAAAAAAGAAAACGGTTCATCAATCGAAGCGAAAAACAATGTCACCCATTCAGCAGGGAAATTTGTTCGATATACCCATCAGGCAAAATGATGTAATGCCATCGCTTACAAAAAAGCTCGATAAAGAAATTAAGCCCGTATTGGGAGATTTATTCTCAGATAATGCCGAGCCACAAAATGTAACCACTGCGGAATTACGTATTTATACGGACAAAATACAGTCTTTTTACCGAAAGGATTGTCTGGTGACCTACAAAGGCTATGTCGGCTATCTTACCGCTGTAGATCCCGAAGAACAAAAAGCGGAATTTGAGCCGTTGCCACTTCCTCCAATGCAAAAAATGCGTGCGGAGTCCTATATTCAGATACGTGATGCCTATCTGGAATTGTATCAGAAAGAAGCCGAACAACAAACCGAACACACACCTGAAAGAGAAACATTCAACCGTCTATATGACTCCTTTGTCAAAAGATATGGAAATCTCAATAACGCTGAGAATATTCAGCTTATCAAAACCGACAGTGCCGGAAACGAAATTCCTTATCTGGAACGTGTGGTTGGCGGTGTGGTTCATAAATCAGATATTTTCCACCATCCGGTGAGTTTTTCAGTCAGCACACTAACAGCCAATAATCCTGATGAGGCATTAGCCTCATCACTGAATAAATATGGAACTGTGGATTTGGAATATATGTCGCAGATCAGCGGATTATCAGTTGATAATCTGAAAGAGAACCTGCAAAGACGAATTTTCTACAACCCTTTGGAAGAGGTATATGAAATATCGGAGCGATGGATTTCAGGGAATGTGGTGGAAAAAGCCCAAGCAATAAATAATTATTTAGAGCAAAACCCTGAAGACCTGCAAGCAAGGGATAGCCTTGCCGCTCTGCAGCAAGCTTTTCCCAGACGCATTGAATTTGAAGAACTGGATTTTAATTTAGGCGAACGCTGGATACCAACTGGTATTTACAACCATTTTGCCTCTCATCTGTTTGATACTGATGTACGGATTCATTACACGGAAAATACGGATGATTTCTCCATTAAATGCGATAGCAAAAATATCCGTATAACGGAGAAGTATGCTATAAAATCTCAAAGCCGTACTTATGATGGAATTGCATTGCTTAAACATGGTCTGGTAAATACCACACCTGACATTACCAAAAAAGTAATGCATGGCGATCAGGAAATAAAGGTGCGTGATATGGAAGCCATCCAGATGGCCAATACTAAGATTGATGAAATCCGTAAAGCATTTTCTGAGTGGTTATTTGCTCAAAACGATGAATTTAAGAAACGTCTCACCGATAAATACAACGATACCTTTAACTGTTTTGTGCGTCCACAATATGATGGCAGCCATCAGGATTTTCCTGGGCTTGACAGAAAAGCGCTGGGGATTGAAGACTTGTATTCCAGCCAGAAGGATGCGGTATGGATGATCAAACTAAACGGAGGAGCCATCTGTGACCACGAAGTGGGCGCAGGAAAAACACTCATTATGTGCACAGCTGCCCAGGAAATGAAACGTTTGGGGTTGACACACAAGCCTATGATTATCGGACTGAAAGCCAATGTTCATGAAATAGCGGAAACCTACCACAAAGCGTATCCACATGCTAAAATATTATATCCGGGCAAGGAAGATTTTACACCGCAAAAACGTCTGCGTATTTTCGGGGAGATTAAAAATAACAATTGGGATTGTATTATCCTGACCCATGACCAATTTGGGATGATTCCACAATCACCGGAAATGCAAAAAGAGATATTACAGGCAGAACTCGATAGTGTTGAAGAAAACCTTGAGGCATTACAGTCACAGGGAAAAGAAATATCACGGGCAATGCTCAAGGGAGTTATCATACGAAAACAAAATCTGGAAGTCAAACTCAAAACACTGCAACATGATATTGAAAATCGCAAGGATGATGTAGTCGATTTTAAGATGATGGGTATTGACCATTTGTTGGTGGATGAAAGCCACCGCTTCAAGAACTTGATGTTCAATACCCGCCATGACCGTGTTGCAGGACTCGGTAATATGCAGGGAAGCCAGAAGGCATTGAACCTGCTATTTGCCATTCGCACTATACAGGAACGAAGCGGAAAAGATTTAGGAGCTACTTTTCTTTCTGGAACCACCATCAGCAACTCGCTGACCGAACTATATTTATTGTTTAAATACCTGCGCCCACAGGCTTTGGAAAAACAAGGCATCAATTGCTTTGATGCATGGGCAGCTATTTATGCGCGAAAGACTACCGACTATGAATTCTCAGTAGCCAACAATATTGTTCAGAAAGAACGTTTCCGATATTTTATCAAAGTACCGGAACTGGCTCAGTTTTACTCGGAGATTACGGATTACCGCACAGCAAAAGATATTGGTATAGACCGTCCTCAGAAGAATGAAATACTGCACAATATTCCACCAACCCCTGAGCAGGAAATATTCATCCAGAAACTAATGGAGTTTGCCAAAACGGGAGATGCTTCGCTTCTTGGAAGAGCAAAACTGTCTGCCTCCGAAGAAAAAGCAAAAATGTTAATAGCTACCGACTATGCCCGTAAGATGTCGTTAGATATGCGCATGATTAGTCAGAAGTATGAGGACCATCCCGATAGTAAAGCCTCCCATTGCGCAGCAAAACTGGCACTATATTACAATCGTTTTAATGCTCAAAAAGGAACCCAGTTTGTATTCTCTGATTTAGGTACCTACAAACCAACTGAGTGGAATGTGTATTCGGAAATCAAACGCAAACTGGTGGAGGATCACGGAATTCCTGCACATGAAATACGCTTTATCCAGGAGGCAAAAACCGACAAGATGCGCAAAGAGTTCATCAGCGCTATGAACGAAGGGAAAATCAGAATATTATTTGGGTCAACCGATATGCTGGGAACGGGAGTCAATGCCCAGAAACGTGCAGTTGCGGTACATCATTTAGACACGCCTTGGAGACCGAGTGATTTAGCTCAACGGGATGGCAGAGCCATTCGCAAAGGAAATGAAATTGCCAAATTTTTTGCAGATAACAAAGTAGACGTTATCATCTACGCAGTTGAAAAATCTTTGGACAGCTACAAATTTAATCTGTTGCACAATAAACAATTATTTATCGATCAGCTCAAAAACAATAGTCTTGGTAAACGTACCATTGACGAAGGTGGTATGGATGAAAAATCCGGAATGAATTTCTCGGAATATGTCGCCATTCTTTCCGGTAATACCGATTTGCTTGAAAAAGCCAAACTGGAAAAAAAGATTACTTCTTTGGAAAGCGAAAAACAGGCTTTCACCCGTTCCAAGTCTATGTCAAGATATAAGCTCGAAGACTGCATGGCAACCGTTGAAACTGCAAAATCGATGGTGGAAAGATTTTCTGCGGACTGGCAGAACCTTCAAAAACGCATTCGAAGGGATAAAGAAGATACAGTACTAAATCCAATTGAACTGATTGGATTGTCTCCAAATGCAGATATAAAACAAATCGGTGAAAAACTACATCTGCTCGCTGATAAAGCTCGTACCGAAGGACAGTATGAAGAAATCGGTACCTTATATGGTTTTACACTTTTGATAAAAACGGAAATGACACAAAAAGAAGGGATTGACATCCGCGACAACCGTTTTTTTATTGTGGGAGAAGGAAATATAAAATACACCTATAACAACGGGCAGATAGCAAACGATTATAAATTAGCATGCTTGAACTTTTTAAACGCATTGGAAAAAATACCAGCATTGATAGAACAGGAAAAGAAAAAGATTAACGCCATTGAAAAAGATATTCCTGTACTTCACGAAGTAGTAAACAGCATTTGGACTAAAGAGAATACACTTGTGGAACTAAAAAACGAATTGGCAGCGCTTGAACGGGCAATACAATTATCAATTACTCCGGAACAACAAGTAGAAGATCCTGAACAAAAACTACAAGAAGATCAGATATCACAGCCTATTCAGAAACTGAAAATTTCCTGATTGCAGGACTAATTATCTGTCAGATCTAGTTTATCAAACAAATTCGTTTCTAAATTTCCTGCAATAAAGGAATAGGGATAATTTGGATTATTAAGATTATAACCCAAGACAACGACTCCACGTAAATTCTCTTTACTTTCCAGTTCTAATATCTGGTCTAACACATTATTCCTGGTGGCAGTATCAATATCTTTATAAGGATACCCAACTATTGCATACTGTCTTCTTTCGGGCCCGCAGGTAAGGCTTACCCAATTATGAGGTTTACTCATTTTGCCTCTTACTATGCTACTTTTCAATTCATTTAATTTCTTTTCAAATAGTGCTTGATCTTGTTTTGGTAAGTTTAATAAAATAAAGGATGCCACCAGCCAATTATTACCATTGCTGTTGATATAATTAAGAGTGTCTGACCAATACTGTGTTTTTTGCAAAAAAGGTTTTTTTACCTGTATTCCTCTTCCTTTTCCGATCATATAGGGGTCGAGCTCTTTTGATAATAAAGTAAGATTCAAATAGGTGGAGTTATTGTACTCATCTTCCCCTATATTAAAACCATTTTTTAAATAAAAACCAAATAAATCAAGCTCATCACCTTGAAAGTTAACATGGGCTTCAAACTCCCTTCTTCTTGAAAGATAATGTACTTTCTCACTTTGTAAAGGAAGGATATCAAAGATAACTTCAAGATCTGTGAAACTTATTGATGGTGCTAATTCTTCTAATTTATGTGTGACCACTTTTGCTTCAATAAGTTTCTTTAAATTACATCCAATTGATCCTAAATTAGACAGGGTCACTCCAAGTGGAACATAGTAATTTATCAGATTGGAATCAAGCTCATTTTTCGCGCCCGATTTGGTCTTAAAAATATGTAATTTTTTATTATTCTGCAGGTAATTCTTAAACCTTATAGCTTGCTCAGATGGTGCCACCACTAAATCCTTCAGTGTTTGAAATAATCGTTCAGGCGCACCACGTTTTGCCGGATTACTTACCGTTCCGGATTTAGCTTCAACAATTATAGCGAAATCTTCAATTAACACAATCAGATCATTCTCAAATATTTTGTTAGTTGTTGGGCAAGTCCATAAACTTCCACTAAAAATTTTTGCATCAGGAAATGCATCTTTAAAAAGTTTCTCTATCTTTTCTTCCAGGTATTTTCCTTTTTCCTTAATATAAACATCTTTAAGGGTTTTCTCTTTCATAATAAAACCTTCAAGTAAATCAATTCCCAGATGCGAGAATAAAAAAGACACTGCAGAAAAATACTTATTCTCATCAAGCCTGATAAAAGGTTTTGAATGAATTGGATTATTTAAAAAAACATGGTTTTTGTCTTCGTTAGATAAGTCCCCAAAACGATATGCCAGCGGATCAAAAATTCGGCTTATATCTTCGTTGCTCAGCGAAATATTTGTTAAGGCTTTAATTTCTTCAAAATCAATAGTGAAAATATCTTTAAGTTTTAAATCCGAATGCTCTATAAAGAAGCTTTTTAACATTTGCAGATTCTTTCCGAATTCTTCCCATAAATTCAATCTTGATAGAGCATTAGTTGGGCTAACACCTGGCATATTATTTTCATATGCATCAAATACTGCATTAAAGTTCTTAGCTATAATTGCCGGGCGGATATTATTCTTATGCGCATTAAGTTTTTTGGTACTTAGATCAGCCAGACCAAATAAAACATCAAGAAATACTTCAGGCTTAAATCCTAATTTATCTTCGAACTTAGCACTTATACGAGCTGATAACTCATAAGCAATTTTTTGCATTTGTCCCTCATATGCCCAATTACGAACTGCAAGAGTATTATGCATCATTTCCAATCTTAACATCACAGGACCAAATTCTTCCTCAGTTGTTGCTTTATTGGAAAGTTTAAAATAGGCAAACGATTGATGTTGATTTAAATCTTGTAATAATTTTTTAAAATCCTCTTCTTTTTCATTTAATGGCATTGCACTAAGAGTCCTCTCTTGATATAAGGAATAACACTGTAGAATCTCTAAATAAAACATATGAAAATCTAGTCTACCATCAATTGCTTCTTTATCTATTCCTTCTTTTTCAGCAATAAAATAAAAAACGCAAAAAGAACATAAGTATAGAGGATCATAGTCTTTAAAATACTCTTGCAATTTTTGAAACTCAATTTCAAATTCAATAGTCGATCTTTCAGCTAGCTCTAAAAATGGTTTTATTCTTTGCTCAAAACTTATTTCTTCTTGAAAAGGATTGTCAATTCTGTAAAGATTTTGTGTAACTGCTTCGTAAGGTTTATATTTTTTCTTAGAAGATTTATTTTTTTTTACAATCTTTCTCTTACGGCTTACTGGCATAGTACAATTATTATATATTAAAAGAGCTTAAATATATAATAATTCATCAACAAATCTTAAGTTTTTGAATCATAGATGAACTTATAATAGCAATTATTTGACAAATTAACATTAAATTATTTAGTCAATTATTGAATATAAAATTCTTTATGTCAAAGGTTTTGATTCTATTCATCTTTACTTTTTTTATCAGTTGTTTTTGGTATTAAATGCTGCAGTTTCGGATCGTTCTTAATCCGTTCCATTTCATCTGCTACTATTGAGACAATATCCAGTTTGATTTGTTTGTAATTGGCCTCAATTTCAGCCTTCATCCTATCTTCTCCTTCTTCATTTACAAATGAAAGTATTTCCGGGATTTTCTGGTATGTTTTAGTTTCAGCAGCCACTTTCTCATTATCGACCACAATCTCCGCATGAAAGATCTTTTGTTCGATACGCTCCTCAAAGTTATCGGAAACTGCCCCAACAAACATTCCTTGTGTAAGGGTTGATATTTTGGAAGCGGGAATTAGGCTTTCCAGCTGCGTGGAAATAGAAGTTGATTTATCATTCCGATTGATGGTCATACTCTGACGCTGCTGCAGTATTTTTCCGAAGCGTTCCGAAAGGCTTTTAGCTGTTTCCCCGACAACCTGACCGCTGAATATATTCCCTACGGTATTCTGAATTACCTTACTTTCTTTATCCCCATAATCTCGGGTCAATTGGGAGTAATCCTGAAATCCCAGACATACCGCTACCTTATTGCTCCTTGCCGTAGCAATCAGATTGTCCAGGCCCCTGAAGTAAATTGTGGGAAGCTCGTCAATGATTACCGAACTTTTGAGCTGTCCCTTTTTATTGATGAGTTTTACGATTCGTGAATTGTACAAACCCAATGCAGCGGAATAAATATTCTGCCTGTCGGGATTATTGCCCACGCAAAGGATTTTTGGCGCTGCAGGATTGTTGATGTCCAATGAAAAATCATCACCAGTCATTACCCAATAAAGGCTTGGAGATATCATACGTGACAATGGTATTTTTGCTGATGCTATCTGGCCTTGTAATTGGTCCTGAGCACCTCCCTGCCAGGCATCCATAAACGGCGATAGATAATTTTCCAGTTCGGAATAGGTAGTTAAAATGGTAAAAACATCTGCATATTTTTTGTTAAGCAGTTCAATAGCATGAGGAAAAGTACAATACTTTCCATTATCATAAATCTTTAAAAACCAGATGATAGCCGCCAAAAGAATAATCGGGCTTTCGACAAAGAAATCACCCTGTTTTTGAATCCACGAACGGTTCAGGTTCAGCATAATGGTATAGGCTGATTCGTAAGCATCAGATATGTCAGTCATAAAATCAGGATTGATCGGATTGCATCGATGGCTTCTTCTGGGATCATCAAAATTGATGACGTAAAACTTTGGTTTGACTTTGTATTTGTCGGTATGTTGTAATAGATGGTTGTACGCAATGGTAGAAAGGTCATCAAACTTGAAATCATAGATATACATCGAAAAACCTTTCTCGATTTGCTGTTTAATGTAGTTGTTTACAATGGCATAGGATTTACCAGAACCAGGGGTGCCTAATACGATAGTCGCGCGGAAAGGATTTACAATATTTATCCATCCATTGTGCTGTTTTTTGCGATACCAGAATTTAGTAGGCAGATTTATGGAATACTCATTTTGCAGCAACCGGGTTTCCTGCATGAAACTTTCATTTTCCGTATTAAATACATCCTCCATAAGGTTATTTTTGAGTAACCTGCTCATCCATACACCTGCCATCAGCAGTGAAATATACCCCAAACTCAGGGTGAAAACATATAAAAATGCGGCCATTTCAATGGGCAGTCTAAGTAATGGCGTATTGAGGAAGAAAAAAATAAAGCCTATTACAAGCGCTATATAGATTTTGCTCCAGGTAATCTTTTCATTTTTAACACCCTTACTGCCCAAACAGCTTAATGCCAGAAGAACCAAAGCAAATAGTTTCGTATACAGCGTGTTGGAAAACAGTCCTGCTGTGCGCTGAAAATTTCCCAATATTTTATCAATGACAGATAATGTCCATTGTTCTTCTTTGAAAAATTCGTAACAAAACCAATAGCAGTGCATCAGTACTAATAAAATACTGACTGCTCTCATAAACTCCATAATTTTGGCTAATCCTCTTAAGTCATCTTCTCCCTGCATTTTCTAATTATTAAATGTTTGGGCGTGAATTTAAAGGCTTTGAAGCATGGATATAAAAATATGGTAGGCATTGGAGGTGCGTGGCAGTGTTTGGCGCTCAAGTGGTTCCAATCAGGTTTAGATTTTAAATCGCTTTTTTTATTAAATTTATAGGCCTGAAAATTATTTTGGGTATCTCAGATCAACATTAAAGAAAAATAATATGAATTACTATAATCCTGATATGGATCCAGGTGAAAGTGAACAAGAATATGAGGCGCGGAAAAATGAAGAAAGTAAATCTGCAACAGGATTAATGTTTGGTATCGCCGGGGTTTTTATTTTCGTTTTAAAAATGGCTGCAATTTTCGGCATGTTCTTTTATGCCGGATTCTTGCTGTCGCAAAAGTTGTGGGAAGAAGAAACCAACAATTTCAAATTTTGGGTTTTCTCTCTATTATTTACCTATCTTCTTTTCTGCATCATTTATTTCTTTAAAGGAACTATCATCGGATTGCGGGCAAACAACCGTAATTTATGGATATTACCATGGGTAATCTGCGTGTTATTATGCTGTATTGTCCCCGCATTTATAGTAAAATCAGTAGTTGCTGGTATGTTCCATGTGAGGGATAGACAAGGTATGCTGTGCGTAGGGCTTAGTTGGGCAGCATTTATACTGTTTTCATTATACGTCTATGATATCTATCAGTTCAAAACACCAACCGTTCCGAAGGTTTTGCATTGGAGCTATGCTTGGGGATTGAAATTGTCTTTATAACCGAAAGTTATAACGAATAACAAACCTATTGACCTCTCTTACGTTTCTTTTTCTTTTTCATCTTATTGGCAAAATCCTGTTCCTGGTAATCTTCTCCCTGAGCTTCCGGCAATAACCCTCCAAAACCTTCTATACTACTATGGATATCGTTAGATTGAATAGTACTTTGATTACTTAGAAAATCAAATAAATCGTGAGGCTTCTCAGCTGGTAGACTTTCCGATACTGTTTTGATTAAAATTGTTTTGGTATCCTCACTATTTTTAATTTCCGGTTGTAGCCCATTATTCCACCAGTCGTTAAATACATTCGCTGAAAATTCTTTTCCCAAACGCGAACCGTTCCATACCGATTTGGAATTGTGGTCAATAAATGTAATTCCATAAATACGTCCCATATCATTTTTGCGAGTAATCACATTAATGCCTTTTTCAGTCAGCTGTTTTTTAAAGTCCTGTTCGTCAATGGCCGCCCGCAGGGTTGTTTCAATTGTTTTTCTAATTGTAAGTCTCGCATCACTTTCTTTAAGTGCCACTTTGGACGATGCAAAATGATTTTGAAGTTCAATGTATCCTGCGCCTTTTCCAAAAAGAGACGCTTTAAACGGGTTACTTGATTTTTCTCCATTTTCGTTCAAGGCAACGTAGACTAGCCCTTGTTTGAGCTTTCCGTGCAGTTCACCCTTAACCTCTTCTGCAGTAATATTAAACAGAGACAGCAAAGCATTGTATTCTCCCAAACTTTGGAACTGATAGGATTTGGGCAGATACCTTACTACTGAAGCGATCTGGCTTTTAATGTCATTGGTCTTGTAATCTACCGGGCGAAATGCTTTTTCGTTTTGTTTGTATGTTGCGTCTTTTGCACAGGCTAATCCATATTTTCGTTCCAGATCACGACATATATCCATTGAACGTTTACGCTCATAACTGTCCGAAATTTTCCTGCCTTCTTCGTTTATGCAAACCGAAACGATATGGATATGGGTACGTTCAATATCAGTATGCTTGAACACTACGTAGGGCTGCTCGCCGTATCCCATTTTTTGCATATACTCCTGTGCAATAGCATTAAATTTTTCATCACTTACATTATCTTTTGGGTCTGGATTAAGAGAAATATGCAGAACCATTTTTTCTGTTTTACGATTCGCCAGCAAATAAGGTTCAAAAGAGCCCAGCAGCTGGTCTACAGAATAATGTCCATCAGGAGTTTCCTGCATCTTATGGGTAAAGAGAATTTCCCCATTTTCCTTCTCGACTTTTAGCTGATTATAGTTAAGTATGCCTGTCAAGTTTTGTCCTCTGCCAATTTTAGCTACCATTTTACTTGTTGTTTTTAATATATTTTGCTTCAAATTCTCCGGTAATCTGAATGATTTTTTGACATAATACTGCCATTTCAACTGTATGCTTTTCGAGTTTATAGAGATAAGCGGCCGCTTTTTTCTCGGAGAAATTGCGATAAAGCAGTTTTACGATTTGGTTATAATTCACTCCAACGCTCCGGAATTGTCCATACAAAGTGGTTAACCGCATATAATAATCCATTGCAGCTTTATCGATTTTGACTGTTTTAATGGTCTTCTGAAAGATGCAGGCAGTGATAAAATGTGCCATTACATTCATTTGGGACTGTTCAAAAAGAGAAAGAAAACGGGCGTTTTCTTCCGCATTCAATGATATGGAATAGCGAAATATGGCAGGATCCTTTTTAGGATTACGCCCTGATTTGCGGGGTTGTCTGTTATTATTTTGATCCATGATAAATCCAATTATAGTTTTATAAAACATCGACTTTGGAGAATGTTTTCCAGCCCCCGGCGGGGCAAGTTGTTTTGAGCAGCGGAATTCATTTCCAGCAGCTCAAAACACAACTTGCTCCTTTCTGGTGAAAGGAAAATCCGCTCTTTCAGGCGGATTAAAGTAAGCAGGGAAAACGGCTTTTGGCCGTTCACTTTCTTACCCGATATGGCATAATGCTTTCTCATAAACATGTTAGTGAAAATCATTTTACAAAGTAAAGTGCTCTTTATAAGAGTAATGCAATGTGTTGCAGTGCCAAAAACAGCCTTTGAATGCCAAGGACTGTCGCATTAATAAAAGCACATAGATAACTACATTCCTTTGTACAAGAAAGCAGATGCAGGTAGGCAGCAGGATTGCAAGGTAGTTTTAGAACTACCTCTGTATTTATCTACAGAGCAGTGTAGATATTGAAATTGGAATGTAGATAAGCTGCTAATTGTGTTTATAAGTATAAAGAAAAGCAGCTTGCTGATTATCCACCTACAGATTGGTCTATATGTACGCAGATGTAATTGAATAAATATATCAATATGCCTAGTGCTATCTCAAAGGGTATTACTATAGCGAGGCAGTTGATTAGGATGATACAAATGTAATGAGTTACGCAGTTCCATACAAAACTACCCGTGTATAGGAATAGACAAAGATTTACCTGCCTGATTACTTACATAGTTACATAAGTATTAATAATTAAAAACAATAAAAATGGAAACAAAAAACAAACCCGTATTTATCGCCTTTTCTTCTCAAAAGGGAGGCGTAGGGAAAAGTACTTTTACAACACTTGCTGCCAGCACGCTTCATTATCGTTTAGGTTACAATGTTGCAGTATTCGATGCCGATTTTCCACAACTCAGCTTAATGAAAATGAAAGCCCGGGACTTGGCAATGGTCATGGAAAATGAGGTTTTAAAAAGAATAGCCTATACGCAGTTTACCACGATTAACAAAAGAGCCTATCCAATTATCCAGCATAAAGCCGAAGGCGTTTTGGAGGCAGCAAATGATTTTTTAGAATCCTCAAAAGTTCCAATAGACGTGATCTTTTTTGATCTTCCCGGTACGGTAAATACACCTGGCATTTTGAATGCCCTGGCAGGGATGCATCACATTTTTACCCCAATTACTGCTGATCGTTTTGTGATGGAAAGCACCCTTGTTTTTACACAGTTGATGCGGGATATCATTATGAAAAAAGGTGAAACGTCCATTAAAAGTGTTAATCTTTTCTGGAATCAGGTAGATGGCAGGGAACGCTCCCCTTTATATGATATCTATAACAAACTTATCGATGATTTGGGATTTAGCCTTATGCAGTGCAGCATCATGAACAGCACACGCTTTCGAAAAGAAAGCGAACTCGATGCAAAGTCTGTTTTCCGCTCCACTTTAATGCCTCCGGACAAACACTTGATGAAGGCCTGCCGGTTAGATCAGTTTATGGAAGAATTTTTAAACATTGTTCAATTATAATGCTATGGAAAAAGATAACAAGAAAAAAATCACGCCAGAGATCGACGAGGCGCTTATGATGGATATAATGGCAGATGGCGTTAAAAAGGAAGGATTAACCCCTCCGCTGGAAGAACACAAAACTTCACCAGAGCTGCTGCAGGAAAAGTCTTTGATAAAGGAGCGCACAAGAATGAAACGAGGAACCGATGCCGATTATGAAGCCATTTTTTTTAAGAAGACTCATACCAATGCGCGAGATGGCAAAACGGTGTATATACAACCTGATTTTCATGAAAAATTATCCCGGATCGTTCAGGTTATCGGTGAGGACAAGCTGGCGATTTATGCCTATCTGAATAATGTACTGGAATATCATTTTCAGGAATTTGGAGAACAGATTACCAAAAGTTTTAATGAGAAATACAAACCTATTTTATAAACTAGCCATGAAGATAAAAATTAAAATCCAAGAGACAGGTAAAGAACAATTTCAAAAATTGTTTATGGTCAATCGATTTCCCTCAGGACGAAGCGGAAAAGTTGTATATCTGCGTCCTGAGTACCATGAGCGTCTGCTGCGCATTGTTCAATTGTCACGGGAAGAAAAAATTACGCTCTATTCCTATATTGACAACATTATGGAACATCACTTCAGGGAATTTGGGGAAGAAATCACAGCTTATTTCAATGAACGCAACAAACCAATTCTTTAATTATGGAAACAATTATTGTAATATGCCTGTTGATAATTATTGTCCTGCTGGTAAAGGATAAAGTTCTTATCAAGAAAAAGACAAAGCAAAAGTCGTCTCAGGCAAAAGTCAATCCGAACCTGCCCGATATTATGGGGCAACCCAAGCCCTTAAGAAGCCTTTCAGTGCCAAATACTACCAATGAAAGCCAAATACAGGAACAAGAGATAAATCGCTATAATTTTGAGATTGAATGTAACGAAAATGAAAACGTTGGTATTCAAATTCCGCAGGAAGAACTAGATGGCGTTTTTGGAAATATGCCTGATTTGGAAGAGGAAGAAGAAGAATGGAACAGGTATAGAATATCCAGTGGAAATAACGGTTTTGCTCAAGGGGTTACCTTTGAAGAACTAAGCTCCGTGGGGATGCTGCTGCAAAAGGAAAAATTGGAGCCGTCCCAAAAGGAAACAGCGGCGCTCATAGTCCAGAAAATACAGGGAACCGAATTATTTATCCTGCTGGAGAATTCTATGGAGGACGCTTCCCGAAAAATAGCCGAGCTATTGGATAGTAGCCTTTTTTCTGAAACTGATTTTGGTTCTTCTACTTTGCGGAAAAATGATTTAAGTGAATTTGATATCGGGGACTTTGTCTGAAAAGATAAGTCCCCTTTATTTTATAACGAAAAATAAAGTATATGATGGAAAGAGAACTGCCGGTTATTACTATTGAGGGTACCGACTTTATAGTAGATGTAAACAAACTTGAGCTTATTGAAAAGGCCAATCATAAAAATGTTATACCGTTTGAAGATATGCGTGATGTCGGCGATGGCTATACTTTTGAATACAACCTTAAGAATAAAAACCTTCCAGGGATGTTTCACAATGAAAGCACAATGGTCAGGATTCCTGAATTTATTATTCTAGATCCAATCGGCATGGCGAATAAATACAGCTATCCTGTGAACGAGATAATGGATAAATCAGATTTTGGCCTTATGGTAGATCAGCAGGCTTTTGATCTGCGGGTAAACAAAGGAATGCTGCCTACTGTGGATATCGCCGGACATACCTTTTATGTTGATATTAGAATGGATAAGCTTCGTCCAAAAGACGATTTCCTTTCCAATGGTATTGTATTCTCGGATATAGAAACATACTACGATTTAGAAAAAAGGACCTACACCATTCCTTATAATCCCCAGACACACGAATTTCAGGAACCTGATTACCTAAATATAAAAGAACTTCCCAAAGATTTAATCGCTGTCAGATTTCCCTCTGAAAGATTACTCGACAGAATTGGCTGGAACAGAAAATATGGATTTGAGATTAGACACGGTCTGGTACGGCACGGTTTAAAATTGCAGTTTGCGGCAAAGAATGTTCCTTGGAAAAACACTTTTCTTGTTGATCTGATTAAAAGCAATCTAAAAGCAGAAAAGAAGCAGGAAAAAGCTACTGAGAAAAAAACATCTAATCTATCCAAAACAAATAAAGGCCGAAGAATATAATTCTGTAATTCCAAACTTTCAAACGTCAAACATAAAATGTTTGACGTTTTTTTATGCTCAAACACTCAAAATAATGCCACTGATAGCCAAGTAATTCCACTGACTGCCAATTTGTTACAACGACTTGATTTCCATAAGATATTTGTCCCGATAACCTGCAAGGCGCAGGTATAAATGAGAAATTTAACTCGGTTTAATCATGAAAAAACAAAGAAAAAAAATCCTGCCGACAGCAGTGGCAATGCTGGCAGGTTTCGGAGCACTTGCCCAGGGAAACGGTACGGCGGGCATCAACGAAGCAACCCAAATGGTAACTTCTTATTTCGATCCCGCCACACAGCTTATCTATGCCATCGGTGCAGTGGTCGGTCTGATCGGCGGAGTAAAAGTGTACAACAAATTCAGCAGCGGAGATCCCGATACGAGCAAAACCGCCGCAAGCTGGTTTGGGGCCTGTATCTTCTTGATTGTAGCGGCTACCATCCTGCGTTCCTTCTTCCTTTAAAACTGATATATGAACAATTACAATATCAACAAAGGCATCGGAAGAACGGTCGAGTTTAAAGGTTTGAAAGCACAATACCTGTTCATCTTCGCAGGCGGACTTTTAGGGACACTTATCCTGGTCATGATACTTTATATGGCTGGGGTCAATTCTTATATCTGTTTGTTTCTGGGAGCTGGCGGTGCTTCACTAATCGTCTGGCAGACCTTTTCCCTGAACAAAAAGTATGGAGAACACGGACTCATGAAAGTGGGCGCGAAAAAAAGACATCCCCGCTACATCATTTGCCGCAAGCCTGTACATCGCTACCTAAGAATCACTTCTAAACCCGATGCCTTATGAGAAACACAGCTAAAATAACAACGCTGGAAAGTAAATTTCCACTCTTGGCAGTAGAGAACAATTGTATCCTGTCAAAAGATGCGGATATCACGGCCTGCTTTGAGGTTCGTTTGCCGGAACTCTTTACAGTTGCATCTGCGGAATATGAAGCCATTCATTCCGCCTGGCACAAGGCTATCAAGACTTTGCCTGATTTTACGGTAATCCATAAACAGGATTGGTACATCAAGGAAAACTACGCCCCTGATCTGGCAAAGGATGACCAAAGTTTTTTGGCGAAATCCTATCAGCGTCATTTTAATGAGCGTCCGTTCCTGAATCATTACTGCTACCTGTTCCTTACCAAGACCACTAAGGAAAGAATGCGCATGCAGAGCAATTTCTCTTCGCTATGCAAAGGTTCATTCATACCAAAGGAAATCAGGGACAATGAAGCGATCCATCGTTTTATGGAAGCCGTCGCACAGTTTGAGCGTATCATTAACGACAGCGGACTTATCAAGTTGAACCGCCTGAGCGAAGCAGACATTATTGGTAAAGATGAAAAGCAGGGATTACTGGAACAATATTTAACGCTTTCCAGGGAAGCCGTGGCACCGATGCAGGATATTGTATTGGGCGCTGAAGAGGTTCGTATCGGAAACAAAAGGCTGTGCCTGCACACCTTGTCCGATACGGATGACCTGCCCGGAACCGTTTCGGCAGATACACGTTATGAAAAACTTTCTACAGCCCGAAGCGACTGCAGGCTTTCATTTGCTGCACCCGTTGGACTACTTCTGAGCTGCAATCATATTTACAACCAATACCTGTTTTTAGACAACAGCGAAGAGAGCCTTCAGAAGTTTGAAAAATCAGCGAGAAATATGCACTCTTTGGCTCGTTACAGCCGTGCCAACCAGATCAACAAGGAATGGATAGAAAAATACCTGAACGAAGCACATTCATTCGGTCTTTCTTCCATCAGGGCACACTTCAACATTATGGCATGGTCGGATGATCCGGGGGAACTCAAACATTTAAAGAACGATTGCGGTAGTGCATTGGCGCTAATGGAATGCAAGCCACGACACAATACCACCGATACCGCTACGCTGTATTGGGCAGGAATGCCGGGAAATGCCGGAGATTTTCCAAGCGAGGAAAGTTTTTACACCTTCATAGAACCTGCTTTGTGCTTCTTCACAGAAGAAACTAATTACCACAATTCGCCATCACCGTTCGGCATCAAGATGGCAGACAGGCTCACAGGTAAACCCATCCATCTTGATATTTCTGATTTGCCGATGAAAAAAGGAATTATTACCAATCGTAACAAATTCATATTGGGTCCTTCGGGTAGCGGTAAATCTTTTTTCACTAACCATATGGTAAGGCAGTATTACGAGCAGGGCGCACACGTACTGCTGGTTGATACCGGTAATTCCTATCAGGGATTATGTGAACTCATCAAAGGAAAAACCAAAGGCGAAGATGGCGTGTATTTTACTTATACGGAAGACAATCCCATTGCTTTTAATCCTTTCTATACCGATGATGGCGTGTTCGACATTGAGAAGCGTGAAAGTGTCAAGACTTTGATACTGACACTCTGGAAACGGGATGACGAGCCGCCGACCCGTTCGGAAGAAGTAGCATTGTCCAATGCGGTAAGCGGCTATATCGAACGCATCAAGCACGACGAGGCATATCCTTCATTCAATGGTTTTTACGAATATGTGCAGGGTGATTACCGTAAGGTGCTGGAAGGAAAACAGGTAAGGGAAAAAGACTTTGATATTGCTAATTTCCTGAATGTTTTGGAGCCCTACTACAAAGGAGGCGAATACGACTACCTGCTCAATTCCGATAAGCAGTTAGACCTGCTTTCCAAACGCTTCATCGTTTTTGAGATTGATGCCATTAAAGATCATAAAATCCTCTTTCCAATCGTGACCATCATTATTATGGAAGTCTTTATCAATAAGATGAGAAGGCTCAAAGGTATCCGTAAGTTGATACTGATTGAAGAGGCCTGGAAAGCCATTGCCAAGGAAGGAATGGCAAATTACATAAAGTATCTTTTCAAGACTGTCCGTAAATTTTTTGGGGAAGCTATCGTAGTCACGCAGGAAGTGGATGACATCATCCAATCGCCCATTGTAAAAGAAAGTATCATCAATAATAGTGACTGTAAGATCCTGCTTGACCAGCGCAAGTACATGAACAAGTTTGATGATATACAAGCAATGCTTGGTCTGACCGATAAGGAAAAAGCGCAGGTACTTTCCATCAATATGAACAACGATCCGGCGCGGTTCTACAAGGAAGTATGGATTGGACTTGGCGGAACACACTCTGCGGTATATGCTACAGAAGTTTCCGGCGAGGAATATCTCGCCTATACCACCGAAGAAACCGAAAAACTGGAAGTGATGCAGCTTGCGGCAGAACTGGACGGCAATGTAGAACTGGCCATTAAGCACATCGCCATGAGGCGACGCGCGAAAGAAAATCAACAATGATTACTAATTTAAAAATAGAAGAACAATGAAAAAAATATTATTTATGGTGTATACGGCGCTTATCCTTGCCGGTGCACAGTCCGTAAAAGCACAATTTGTAGTAACCGATCCGGCCAATTTGGCATCGGGTATTCTCAACAGTGCCAATGAAATAGTACAGACCTCTAACACGGTGTCCAATGTCGTAAAAAATTTCAAGGAAGTAGAAAAAGTGTACAAACAGGGCAAGGAATACTACGACAAACTCCAGTCGGTAAACAATCTGGTCAAAGATGCACGCAAAGTACAGCAGACTGTACTGCTGGTAGGTGATGTATCGGAAATGTATGTAAAGAATTTTGGCAAAATGATGAATGACCCCAATTTTTCTGCCCAGGAATTGGCAGCTATTGCCAATGGCTATTCGGCTCTTCTGGGTGAGAGTACCGAGCTGCTGAAAGAACTCAAACAGATTGTAAATTCCTCCAGCCTGTCCCTGAATGACAAAGAGCGTATGGATATTATTGATCGTGTGTACAAAGAAGTCAAAGAATACCACAGCCTTGTGCGCTACTATACCAATAAGAATATTTCGGTAAGCATTCTAAGGGCAAAGAAGCAGAACAATACCAAAAGAGTGCTTGAACTCTATGGAACTTCAAATCAAAAATATTGGTAAGCCATGGAATTTAATAACCTTCACCATGTCCTTCGCTCCTTGTATGATGATATGCTCCCGCTGTCCGCCGATATGGCGGCAGTGGCCAAAGGCCTTGCCGGGCTGGGTGCTTTATTCTATGTGGCACTAAAGGTTTGGCAGGCTCTCAGCAGGGCCGAACCAATCGATGTGTTTCCGCTCCTGCGTCCGTTTGCCTTGGGACTGTGTATTATGTTTTTCCCGACAATGGTATTGGGAAGTATCAATTCAGTTTTAAGCCCTGTGGTTACAGGAACTCACTCCATCCTCGAAGACCAGGTACTTGACCTGAACGAGTTACAGTCAAAAAAAGACCAGCTCGACCACGAAGCAATGATCCGTAATCCGGAAACTGCCTATATGGTGTCGAATGAAGAGTTTGACAAAAAACTCGATGAATTGGGGTGGTCACCCGCCGATGTAGGTACAATGGCAGGAATGTATATGGACAGAGAAGCTTATAAGATAGAGAAAGCCATAAAGGAATGGTTTCGCAATCTGCTGGAAATACTCTTTCAGGCCGCGGCACTTGTCATTGACACTATTCGAACCTTTTTTCTGATTGTCCTTTCCATACTCGGTCCGATAGCCTTTGCCATATCAGTCTGGGATGGATTTCAGTCCACACTCACGCAGTGGCTTTCCCGATACGTTAGTGTGTATTTATGGCTTCCGGTAGCAGATTTGTTCAGCTCGATGCTAGCTAAAATACAATCCCTGATTATTGAGAGGGACATTGAAATGCTTGCCGATCCGACATTCATCCCTGATACTTCAAACACCGTTTATATAATCTTTATGATTATTGGTATTGTGGGCTACTTCACCATTCCGACGGTAACAGGCTGGATTATTCAGGCAGGAGGAGCAAACAACTTTGCCCGTAATGTTAACCAAACGGCGATGAAAAGCGGAAATATTGCCGGAGCCGGAACGGGTTCCGCAGTAGGAAATATCGGTGGCAGGCTGATAAACAAACAAAAATAATTAATCACAGAAGAAAATGGAATTTAAAACGCTAAGAAATATCGAAAATAGTTTCAGCCAGATACGCTTGTATGCCATTGTGTTTGCCGTGCTCTGTGCAGGTGTCGCAGGATATGCCGTATGGCATTCCTACCGTTTTGCAGAACAGCAACGGCAGAAAATCTATGTATTGGACAATGGCAAATCACTCATGCTGGCACTCGCACAGGATGCATCGATCAACCGTCCGGTAGAAGCACGGGAACACGTCAGACGTTTTCACGAACTGTTTTTTACGCTCGCCCCCGACAAAAATGCCATTGAGAGCAATATGAAAAGGGCTTTCAATCTTGCTGATAAAAGTGCCTTTGATTATTATAAGGACCTTTCGGAAAAAGGGTATTACAACCGTATTATATCGGGTAATGTGCAGCAGCGCATCGAAATAGATAGTGTGTCCTGCAACTTCGAGACCTATCCCTACACCGCCCGTACCTATGCCAAACAGTTTATCATTCGTTCGAGCAATGTGACAAAACGCAGCCTTATTAGTTCCTGTTATCTCGTAAACTCCGTTCGTTCAGACAACAATCCGCAAGGTTTTAATATTGAAAAGTTTGCAGTACTAGAAAACAAGGATATAGAGATCATCGAACGCTAAAAATCAAGATTATGAAACGATTACTCGATTTAGACACATTCACAAAAGCCCTAGTCGATAAGGGTTACGATGGCTACTTCCAAACACAAGCCGCCTATGGAGACAAAATAAAAGACAGCATCAGCAGGTTTTTGGAAGCTTGTGATAAAGGAATGGATAAACCAAGGCTACACAACATCCTTATGCTGAAAACTTACCTGCAATGGAATGGTGAGGATAAGCCAAAGGTTGAGTGTTATATGTGGGTAAAGCATGAAGACGGTCTTTTCGATGTAGAAAAAATGAATATTGAAAGAACCGACCAGTACGGACATTCACTGAAAAAATCTGAACTGACAAATCTTACAATGAGGTTAGTTCCTACACTGGAAGAAGCTATTGACCAAGTGTCCGAAAAACTTAATGAACAGCTTTCTTCCCAAAAAAGAGGATTTAGAATGTAACAGCTTAAAAAATGAGAAGTATGAAAAAATTAAGAGTAAATATGGACAATTGGTTTCATAGGCTGGATGAACGATGGCGGGCATTGCCCATTAGGATACAGCATAAATACATGATGTACTTTTTCGCCGCTTACCTAATTCTCACAGCAGGAGTACTATTTAAAGTATGGTATGATGTCGGAAAGCCAGATAACAATATGGTGGTCATTGGGCATATTGAAAACCCTGTCCTGAAAAAGAAAGAAATTCCTGCAGTCTTGCAGGTCACATTATCAACAATTTTAAAAAATAGGATTTATGAAAGAAAATGATAACAAAAAGACGGTTGTTCGGGTTACGGAAGGAAACCCGGCGGCAACCGCTGAGGTACTGCAAGACAGTACGCAGAATAAAGCCGATAAATTGAAAAAGCCATTAATATTTTGCTTGATGGGTATTGTTTTCGTTGGTTGTATGTACCTCATCTTTAAACCGTCAGATGACAAGAAGGAAATTGAGAACATCGGTATTAACGATGCGGTTCCCGAGGCTACCGAAGCTGGAATGCAGGCAGATAAGCAAAAGGCTTATGAACAGGAAATGCTGGAACAGAAGGAAGCTGAAAAACGCAGTGTAATGACAACACTTTCTGATTATTGGAATACCGATAGCACAGAAGATACAACAGATCAGTCGATTGATGAGAAGGAGAACTATGATAGCAAAAAATCTGGTGAAGACAGCAATCCGACAGTTAACAGCTACCGGAGCGCACAAGCTGCATTAGGTTCTTTTTATCAGGATGACAATCGTGAAACGATGGAACTCCGCAGGCAATTGGACGATTTGAAAGAACAGCTGGCAGAAAAGGATATGCCTAAAACAGCAACCGTAGACGACCAATTGGAATTGATGGAAAAGTCCTATCAGATGGCGGCGAAGTATCTTCCGACAGGTGCCAATTCACCGGAAGTTGTGCCTGCAAAGGATGCAGCTGCATCTCCAAAGATCTCCACGCAAAAAGAAGATTTTGTATCGTTCACTTCAGCCAAAAAAAATATTGTATCGGCCTTATACCGTGAGCCTTCAGACAGTACTTTTTTAGCCAATTGGAGCGAAACAAGAAACAGAGGATTTTATAAAGCAGGTTCTACCCAGCAATTGGTACAGCCCAAAAACAGTATAAAAGCCTGCGTAGACGAAACGCAAACAGTTATTGGCGAGACAGGAGTTCGATTACGTCTGCTTGAAACTGCCCAAACGCCCAGCCATACTATTCCAAAAGGGACTATTGTGACAGCAAATGCTAAATACCAAAATGGTCGTTTACAGCTAAAAGTAACCTCTGTTGAATTGGATGGCAATATCATTCCCGTTGAGATTACCATTTACGATCTGGACGGACAGCAGGGCTTGCATGTTCCGTACTCTCCTGAAATGAATGCCCTTACAGAAATGGCCGGCAATATGAGCCAGCAGTCAGGAACAAGCCTGATGCTTACCCAATCTGCCGGACAGCAGGTTGCCGCTGATCTAAGCCGTGGTGTGGTACAGGGTATTTCAGGTTATTTCGCCAAAAAGGTTCGCACACCAAAAGTTACGCTAAAGGCAGGACATCAGGTCTACCTTGTTTCCAAGCAATAATGTTGAATTCAAATAAATAAAACAATGAAAAATCTTTTTAAAAACTTAGGGACATTAGCCCTGACCATTGGCCTGACCGTAAACTCTTTTGCGCAGGATAGTGCAAAATCTAAAACTCCGCTTGCATTGGGCAAGATAGAACCTTATAAAATGGAAGTTACCTATGATAAAACTTCACATTTGATTTTCCCGACTGCCATCCGCTATGTAGACTTGGGTAGTGAGTACCTGATTGCCGGAAAAGCGGATGATGCAGAAAACGTATTGCGTGTAAAAGCATCGGTAAGGGAATTTGAACCCGAAACGAACTTTTCGGTCATTACCAATGACGGACGGTTTTACAGCTTCAATGTGCATTACAGTTCCTTCCCGGAAGCAATAAGTTATGACCTGCTAACCATGCAGAAAACGTTGGATAAAGCCAACGGAAACGATGTGCTTTTTGAAGAATTGGGCAGCAATTCTCCGTCATTGGCGGGTTTGCTTTTGGAAACCATTTACAAAAACGACAAGCGTATCGTAAAGCATATTGGGGCTAAAAGCTTTGGGATCCAATTTATACTGAAAGGAATTTACATCCACAACGGTAAATACTACTTTCATACGGAACTCGGAAACCGCACTAATGTGCCGTTTCAGATCGACTTTATCAATTTCAAAGTTGTCGATAAAAAGGTAGCAAAGCGTACCGTAGTGCAGGAACGCCCGATGATACCGTTACGCATTTACAAGCCATTAGACGCAATTAGCGGAAAATCAACGGAGCAAAATGTATTCCTTTTAGACCAGTTTACCATTGCCGATGACAAGGTACTGCAGATCGAAATTTTTGAGAAAAACGGCGGCAGGCATCAGGTACTTCAGGTGGAAAATTCGGATTTGATAAGAGCACGACTGATTAATGATATGCATCTGAAGTTTTAGTAATCCATATAAACAAAAATATAAAATGAAAAAATATATCTATACCGTGATACTCGTTTTGATAAGCATCACAATGGCAAAGGCACAAAGAATGCTGCCTAAACAAAAAGGACTGGAGGTAAATGTCGGAATTTTGTCCGATGATAAAATCGGCAATGATTACTTCATCAATATTGGAATGACCGTTAACGTAAAAAACGGCAATTATCAGATTTTGGCATTGGAATATACGCACCAATACTACGACTATAAAGACCTCCGCATACCTCAGGAAACCTACACCGCTGAGGGTGGTTATAGTTTGTTCCTCCTTGGTGATGCCCTCAAGAACGTTACCCTTAATGCAGCTATAACAGGTATAGCAGGCTACGAAAGTATCAACCGAGGCGGTGATTTATTATATGATGGGGCTAAAATACTAAGCGAGGATAATTTCATATACGGAGCTGGTGGGCGTTTGACTATTGAAACCTACCTGTCTGACCAATTAGTGATAATCCTTCAAGGCAGAACAAAAGTCCTATGGGGTACGGATCTGGAACAATTCCGACCATCGGCAGGTGTGGGATTAAGGTTTAATTTTTAAAACAAAAACGATGACAGCATTTTTTAATAAGTTCAGAATAGGATTACTGCCGCTATGGCTTGCAGTCCTGATAAGCACTGTTATATTTTTGTCCTGTAATAAGGACGAACTGGAAATACAGAATGACTTCCCTTTTGAGGTAAAGGTGATGCCAGTACCTAAAGAAATTGTAAATGGAAATACCGTAGAAATAAGGTTAACAATTGAGCGGACAGGTAATTTTATTAATACGGAGTATTTCATTCGCTACTTTCAATTTGACGGTCAGGGTACGTTGCAGTATTACAATGAACCACCTTACCAGCCCAATGATTTATATGGGATACCAGCAGGGCAATTCAGGTTGTATTATACTTCAAACTCTACCGTTTCCCAATCCTTTGAAGTATGGATTTCGGATAATTTTGGAAATGAAAAACAGTTGAGTTTTGAATTTAACAGCAGCGATTAGCAGTAACGTGCTGGTTTATGCCAGCAGTAAAATTTCATATTTTAAGCACAGTCCGGATCCGATCTCCGGGTTGTTTTATTTGCAGTCTGTTCTGGTGTTCGGAAATATAAACATTGGATTACTGGACAAACGTTACTATATTTGCCCAAAATATAGAAAAACTCTTATAGTGTTTTTGCTTAGGACTCGGTAACTGAAAACTGGTAATTTTTAAAGACTGCGAGACAAATAAGTAAGGACGCTCATGCCATTGGCGTGGGCGCTCGCTTATTCGTGGTCGGGTATACCAGTACCTCAGTTCCGGAAAGTGTAGTGGTCTGCGCCATGTTTTTTATAATGGTACTCATGCCACTTAAACTTAAGGGACATATTTGCGTTATCGGCAGGTAATTTGTAGTGCTCTTTTATTTTTTGCTATGAGGTATTAATAAAGTTTTTAATCACTACTACAGGATCAACGTCTTATAATGACAAATTATCAGTCATTATTTTCTATAATTTGTTCAACATTAAAAAGGAATAATGGAAAAAGAAAAACAGATTACTATTAGTATAATTGAGGACCATTCAGGGCTTAGGGTATCCCTTCAAAATTTTTTACAGTACAGTAATTTTAAAGTGGTGCTTGAAGCTGCCAATGGTCAGCTGGCTATAGAGAGTCTGCAGATGCTGGAGGTACTGCCGGACATTTGTATTTTGGATATTAACATGCCTGTTATGGATGGCTACCAGACTGCTAAGGAATTGGCAGAGAGATACCCCGGAATCAAGATATTGGTCTTCAGCAGTCTTGACAATAAGAGAAGTATAAGGGAAATGCTTAGTCTGGGGGTCAAGGGATATGTACTTAAAGGATCCGCTGCTGAAAAACTTAAAACAGCTGTAATCAAACTTCATCAAGGGGAATATTATTTTAGTGAGACAATAAGTCAAACTGCCGTAAGCTATTTAGCAGAAAACAGTAATTTGCACTAATACAGAATTACTCTTTGTAAATATAATGTTCGGCACTACATGTAATTGTGACGGCACTTAATTATAATCTTACCAATAATGTTAACTAACCCGCTGATAGACCGCACTAATAGATTTTATATCGAAATATCCAAAAAAGTACTTTCTGAAAAGGAACATGATATACTCCAAAAGCTTTTGATAGAAAAAAAGACTCTTACCGAAGTAGGAGATAATTACGGGATCAATGGCGAGAGCGTCCGCAGGATGTACGAAAGAACATTTGAAAAAGTGAAAAGTGTTACTGAGGTACTTGCTGATATAGATTTCTATAAGGAAAAATTAGAGCAGCTAAAACATGATTTTGAATATGAGACAGGGCGGATTAAAAAAAGAAGAATTACACCTGACACTGACCTGAATAAATTGCTGTATGACAGCCACTTTCCTTTTAGTAAGAGAATGTATAATATAATCGAGTCTTTAGGGATCAGTACCATAGGAGAACTTGCTGTTATCCCACTCAAGGATTTTCAGTGTTTAAGGGGATTTAAAGGAAAGTGTAAAAATGAACTGATCTCATTTATTGAGTTTGAAAACATTGAACATCTTTTTAAAGGCTTTTCTGTTTGGAAAACAGTACCGATTAAATAGTGGCAACAATTTATAAAAGCTGTCCTAAATTGCGGTCTTCTTTTGCTTCTTTTCTTTGACCGCTAATGTGGAAAGAAAAGAAGTCAAAAATGTATTTTTAGGGATGTGTGTCCCTAACAAAACACACACAACCGCTTTGGTAAAATGTCAATAGAAGGACTACGGAAATGTACATTTTACCAATGTGGATGTCCCTATTTTATGCAAAAAGACTGTCCCGACCATCGGAAGGGTCTGTCTTTTTGCCGCCGAAAATTGGTTTTCAGGCTATTTTTATGGGCTGTGAGCGAAAATCCTTGAGGTTAAGAAAAAAGCCCCTGTACTGGGTCATTCCGTTGCGAAACAAACCCCAAAGCAATGAGCATCCCATCTGCGCCAAAGAGGAGTTAATGAACAAGTCCTGTTTTTCCAATGCTTCGGACAAACTACAGCTTGGCGTATAGTCCTGTTCTTCGGACTGTTGGAGCAGTTCTGCAAATTCATCGGTCACCATTGGCAGGCTTGCCACCGTTTGGTATTTCTCTGAACTGGGTTGCTTTATCTCTGTTACAGTAGAAAGAAGTACCTGCCCTGTGTGCTGGCTGTTACCAAAGTCAAGCCAATACTTTGGCGTATCGCTGTAATTTCTGCAGGTGCTGATATCTTTCAGAATTTCAGCCACCCCAAACCTTGCCTGCACGTTGTCCACACAAGTAATAGTAATAATTGCCTTTGCATTTTCGGGCAGTCTGCCAAATTTGTCCTTTTCAAATTTTACCGTTTCGGCTTTCCAATTTGTCCCTGACCATCGGTTTGCGCGATTGATTAAAGAAACGGATTTGTACAATCCTGTTTCGCTCTGCGCAAAACGCTGTCTGCCTAAATTGGCACTCGTGATACTATCATCATCCCAAAGGCGGACTTGCAGACCTGCGTGTCCGAGTTCAATTAAGCTGTGGTTCATTTCCATTAGGGCGGTCAATACTTTTGAGCCTGTACCGCCTGCTCCGATAAGGTTTACGCAAATCGGATTGGTGGGATTAATCAAATAGTTGTCCATAAAATGGACTTTTGTTTTTTCGGTGTTCATCTCAGTAGATTTTTAAGTGTGTTATTATTGGGTTTTAATACTTCTTTCGGAAAGTATTTATCTGCATCAATTAGGTCTTTCCATAGGTTTACACAATTTCCTTTCATCGGATTGTAGTTTCCTAATAAATGACTGAAATAGCTGTTAAAAAAATAACTTTCCCAAGCGCAGATAAATTCCTCTACTGAAGCCGAATTTTCAATATCAACATTTACCGTTCCCATACATACACTGCCGTTTTCATAGATATTGAAAAAAGGGGCATAATACAATGGCGTTTTTTCTGTGGGTCTTCTCTCGCTAAGCAAAGCAAAAACAGAAAGGCTGTTTTTATTGGCAGACCAGACCATTGGCGGTACTTGAGCCTTGCCGTTAGGAATGCCCAAACCATTGATAAAATACATCTGCCTTTGCTGAGATTTGGTGTACCAAATCACCGTGCCTTTTTCGCTCGGGTTGATATGCAGAATGCTTGTTGGTAAGATTCCCTTTGGCTTTAAAAAAGCCTTGCTTTTTTCTTTATCTGTATGTAAAGCCTTGGCTAATACACTGGCTTCCTTTACCGTTAGTGGGTGTGCATTTATCGGATTTCCGTATTTGTCCATATCAAAATGCTCTACATACATATCGCTTTGCATTCCTTTGGTTTCATAAAAGACCAATGCGGATTTCGGGATGTATAATGTTCCGAAATTCTCGGTTATATCGTTTATATTGTTCATTTTGATTCAATTTTATATTCATATAGTAAACCGCATAAATCGTTCAATAGTGCAAAGAGGCGGTTCTCAAAATCAAGGCTTCCTGCTGTTATTTCACTTCCATCAAAGGATTTGCTAATGACGGGTTCTTCCATTGCTCCGTACTCATTAAATTCATTGTTGATACTCTCGGAAATGCTTTCGTAGAGCCAGCCTTTTGTATCGGCAATAAAGGAGATGTACTTTTCCATTCCGATGGTTTCATTATCAAAGTCATCATTATCGGGATCTTCTTCAGAAATGGGTGCATTTCGAAAAATGCCTGCTGTGGGATATTCCGTAAAAAGCGCAAAGGCATTGCACGCCATTTCCCTGCAGTTCTGGTCAAAGGCATCAGGGCTTTTGAAGTTGTTTAAACGCTGTTCAAAAAGCAGTAAATTGATACGGTTGAATAGTTTCTGTTCTATCTTATCGCCAACCTGTTCGGCTTGCCTTAACTCACTTTTACAACTTTCGGTTTCGTCCGTTTCATCGTCTTGTTCTAACCAGTCTTCCATCATTTCATACATCCCGTACAAATAGGTATTTTCTTGCCTGTAATACGGAATATCGGCTATATGGTACAGATAACTGCAAACCGAAATAAGTAACTGTGCTGTCTTTTTCCGCTTTGGGTCGTGGAGCATTTTAAAGAGCGGAACTATGGGAATATAATACAAGGTGGTTCTTGTATTGTATCGCTCCTCACTTATAAAGAAGGTTTTTCTGCTGTCCTGGACCAATTTAAAACCATCCCAATTGGTATGGGTACGTTTTAATTTGGTTTTCATATCCCACATCGCCAAAGCCAAATTATAGGGATAACTGTAAAGCTGTGTCTGCATTGGTTCAATATTGTAATGCTTTGCAAGTTTGCAAAGGGACTTGTAAAAATCTCTCTGTGTTTTTGCCGTTTTCTTACAAGCCTGTACAGATTGCTCCATTTTCAGTTTGGGCAGAAAACTACACTTTAGAAAACCATTGGCAACATGGCTGTCGGCACGGATTTCTGTTTGTCTTTGCGCACCTCGTTTGCATCTTTGGGTCTCTGTATCCAATTGGCGAACCCGCTGAGCTGTCGGTGCAACTGCTGTTGTCGTTTCTGCTTGGGCAGTCTGATAACTCCCGATATGATGTTGTGTTGCATAATTCATCGTTTTACTATTTTTTGTTTAACCTTTCGTACCCATTACACTTTCAAATTTGTACTCTATGGCATCGTCTTTTATCTGCGGTGCAGATACTTTTGCCGTTGTCAAAATCGGGTACGTACTGGCGTAAAAATTCATTACGGCTTCCAAGTTCCAACGTGGTTCGGGGTCTGTCAGTCTGATGTCCTGTCCTTTGTCTCTGATTATAAACACTCGTTCTAATTGCGTTGCTAATAACATAGTTTCTGATTTTGGTGTTAATACTCCTGCTGGTTCTCGTTTTCCAATTCCATTTCCTGTTCTGTTTCCTTTGCTGAGTAATCGGGATACAGTCCCTCTATAGACGGTTCGGGTTTTGCTTCTTCCATTCCCCCGAAAAGGCTCGGTGCAGAAAACTTGTCAGACAATGCTGTTTTACGTCTGCGTATCTCATCAGCCTTGTCGGGAAACTCTGCCATCTCGGGAACTTTCATCCATGCTTCACGGAATCTGCCTTCTTTTTCAAGTTCGTCCGCCTTTGCCATTGCGTCCTTAAACTTCTTGTCTTTGGTTTCCTGTTCTTTCTTATGCCTGTCTTGTTTTTCTTTCTCCATTGCGGATTGCTTTTTGGCTTCTTCCACTTGCTTCATAAAGCCTTCCATATCTACCATCAAGCCTGATGCAGTCTGTATAGGCGTGGTTATCTTCTCAAAAAAACCGTTGTCAAGTTCTTCGGCTGTTCCTCGAAGATTAAGGGGCGGTATGATATTCTTTGCAGTATCTGCGCACCCATCATTTTGGAGCATTATCGATACTATAATTTTATTTTCTGTCCCCTTTGCTATTGTCAGTTGTAGATTACCTGTAAAATTCAACTGTGCTATCTGATTGAAAAAATTTGTGTTCATCCTTGTAAGATTTTAAAGTGTTGTTTAATCATTTTTTTAAGACTATCTGCGGTCAACGAATGACTCAATTTTTAATCCTGCCTTTCTGTTTTCCCAATAGACATATTCAAGGGCTCTTTTCTTGATTCTGAACTTTGCACCGTTTACGTTCCAACGCACCTTTATCCTGCGGATAGTTGATGGTGTTCTGAATGCATCATAGGTAATTCCCGTAATTTCTTTTTCTTTTTCTACTTTGACCACCTTGATATATACTCCCTTTTGCTCTACATGGGGATAGTGTGTAGACAGTAATAGATTATTGTTTCTGTCAAAAATTTCAAAGCGTACAAAATCTTTGTCATTCAATATAATACTGAACAGTTCTAATAAGTTGAAATTCCAATTTAACAGTAGGCGTTCCTCGTAATTTTTGTATGTTATAATTCCTATATTCATAGCTGTTGTTTTTATAGGCTACCACCATTTAAGGTAGTAGCCTTTTGGCTATTTTAATTAAGATGCAGGATTTCAGCACCGTCCGTTGCAAATGAGGTACATAGTTCAAAAGCCTTTTGGGACTTTAACTGTGCCGTACCCCCTAATACAATACTCTGTAGTTTGGCTTCATTATTTTTGTAACTGCGTACATTCTGATAGTAGCCAGTCACAGCGTTGTATGCACCAAACAAAGTACCTTTTGTGGTCTCCATCTGCTGTGTTTCGCTTATCATCGCATAGGAAAAAGCATCATCAACGGTATTTTTGAACACAGTAGAAATTTCATCTTCCGCACCTTTTCGGATTAGGTCAAGGGTTTCCTTGTTCGGGCATAGAGCCAATTCAATAAGCTTTCTTATCTCTCGGTCTGTTACCTTTACCTTTGCCCATTCATTAAAAATGCCTTCTAATTGACTACTGAGTGTGTTTGCCAATCCCATAATCTTGTGGGCATTCTCGATACGCTGTTTTGCCCCCGAAGTATGTTTGATACGCACTACATTGGTCATAGAACGTAGTGAAGCATTAAGGGTGTTTTGACAGACAATTCGGATAGGTGTAAATGCAGCTGTGATACTTCCACTGCCATCGTGCGAAGTGGTAAGGAAAATGTAACGCTCGGTTACATCATCACCATTGCCTACACGGATATAATCGGGCAGTTTGGCTGTGATAAATATGCGTTCTCCATTGCCTAATGCCCCTGCGGTTTCATAGAGAATTCCCTCGCCACCCCCTACAATGGCATCGAAAAAATTGAAGGCTTCACGGTTCTGTACGATGTGATAATCTTTACCCACAACGCCCAATACTGCATTGTTATCGGTACGGATGTTAGCAAAATAGTTGGGTACTTCCAATTCGCTGTTGCCTATCTCAATACTGTCAGAAGTTTGTATAATGCCCGAACCTTTTGTGTATAGCGGGCTTTTAGCAACCTCATAGTCTAATCCTGCGTGTTTGATTGCCTGCTCGCTTGTCGGGTACTCTGAAACAATCTGCCCCAAACCGTGCCACGCTTTTTGCTGAACACTGAAAAATGAATACTTGCCTGTTTTCTCGTTGAAATTGATATTATGTGCCATGATAAAATGATTTAAAAATTGATAATTGTTTGAATACTTCTTGATTAAAACGGGAGGTCGTTCTCCGGCTTGTCATTACTTGTTGCAGTGGTAGCCTGTGCTCTTTCCGATTTTTTACCGCCCCCGTGCAGTTTGATTTGGGAGGTGTTGAAATTAAGTCCTGCCCGTGCTTCTCCGTTACTGCCTGTCCACGCCCGTGCACTTACCCTGCCTGTGAGTTCCACAAGGGAACCCTTAGTGAGTATCTTGGCAACCTTGGAGCTAATCCAATACGCACAGTCAAAATACGTTGTCTGCTCTACTTGTTCGCCCGCTTTGTTTCTGTAGCTGTCGTTGATGGCTACTGAGAAGTTTACTACCTGTTTGCTGTTTGACACGTTGCGTACCTGCGCATCTGATGTCACTCTTCCAATAATGTTCATAATCGTTTTTTTTAGTGTTCTACAGTCTTTTTTTTCTTCACCCGCCTGCCTCAAAAAATATTTATCCAAAAGAAAAAACGGAAAAAAAGAAAGCAACAAAAAGGTATGGACATTGCGGAAGGCCAAAAGGAAACGGAATAATTGGAGGGGTACCCTTTAGGGGAGGAAACCGTTTATGCCGTAGTCTTTTGGCGGGGGATGCGGCTGGTGTCCATAATACCTTAGCTGCCTTTTTATCCTTTTTCGTATTGGAAAGCGTTCTGGTATGTGGTTTCTATTTTTATTCTGCGCATCAATACATCAATAACAAAACACTGGTGCAGGTGACTCAGCCGGACAAATAGTTCCATGAAAAGACACTGCTGTAAGGTGTGGTAAGTTCTGATGTACTTTTAAATTCTAATAATCAGATTAAAAAAGAGGCAGATGATGAATGATAGTGTAACAAAGGATGACTTGAGGCAATTTGGATTGCTGCTGTTAAATGATATTCGTAAGATAATAGACGAAAGTCAAACAAGTGAGAAAGAATCCCTGGATCCTGAATGGCTCAAAAGCCGGGTGGTAAGAAAATTGATGGATATGTCTGCGGGCTCACTGCAAAATTTGAGAGTGACAGGAAAAGTAAGGTTTAAGAAAGTATTGGGTTCCTATTATTATAATAAGACCGACCTAAGAAAGCTGTTTGGCGAAGAATGACAATCATGGACTTAGGAGAATTATTGGACTATTTGACTGTCATTGAGAATGACAGCAGACTGAATGTCTGGCATTTTGCCCTATTGAGTGCTATTCTGTATTTAGGATATCGTCAAGGACAAAAAAAATCTATAAGTGTTAGCAGAAGCAAAATTATGGCGTTATCACATATCCATACTTTACCCACATATCACAAGTATTTTAAGCAATTGCAAGAAATGGGATATATCAGTTATGTACCATCTTACCATCCTGGTTATAGAAGCAAAATTGATTTACTGATAAAACTATAAAATTTCGTTTGTAATATGTCCAAAAGCACTAAAAGATAATTTGTGTTCCAGATAAAGGGACAGGATCCCCAGTTGCAAAAGGAGCTAAAAAAGCAACAGTAAATGTCACTGAAAACCCGAAATAGTCAAATGCCTTTATTTTATCCGAAACTTGTAAAAGGATTCACAGTTATGCGACGCACCTGCTTGAAAGCGAAACTGATTTACGCTATATACAAGAACTATTAAGTGATAACAGCAGCAAAACAACGAAATACCCACCAATTTAAATATAAAAAAACTTACAATAAATTAAAAGGGCGTTTGAATATTTGTAAAAATTTATTTATACATTCGCATCCCAATTTTTCGTGCATTTGTCACACATATCTGACCTATCAGGTGACTTTGTGTGATTCTATCACATATATAAGTAAGTTATGGGCAAGTTTGCCTCCGAAACTAAGAAATCAACCAAAAAACCAAAATAAACTAAATCAATGGAATACCAAGAATTTTTTGTGAAAACCGCATTAGAATGTGAAAAAACAGAAACCTACATTGGAACAGGAAATCCAAATAGTAAAATTTTAATTGTTGGAAAAGAAACCGCAACTGATATTGAAAACAAAGCAAATCTTGATGAACTTTATGTTAGATTTCAAAGAGAAAATTTACAAGATTTTAATGAAAATGCAATTAAGTGGAATTTAAATATTAAAAATAATGTTGAAGTAAATTCAATTCCTAATTGGATTGGCGGAAAAGATTCTCCTTTAAGTTCAAATCCATTATTTCCATTTAAAAGTTTACATCCAAAAATAAACAAACTAAAAGAAGGACATACTTGGAGCAAGTATCAAAAACTTCACGATTCTATTTTCTTAAATAATTTATCATCAACAAAGGAAAAAGAAATTGATTTTCACAATAATTTCTTTTTGACCGAAATGAATAGTTCACCAGCTAAATTTACAAAAGACGCAAACAAAAGTGGAATTCCAAGTAGAAAACAATTTTTTAAAGAAAACAAGTTTTTTCAAAATTTCCCAGTTATTATTTTAGCTTGTAGCAACTATATCAGTGGAAATGAAATAGAAAATATTTTCAACGTAAATTTTGACAAACAATGTGGAGATGGAAAACAATTATTTTGGACTCATTATAATTCCGACAGAACAAAATTGGTCATTCATACAAGACAATTAAGTACAAATGTTTCAGATAACTTATTAAAAGAAATTGCAAACGAAGTTCGCAATTTCACAAACTAAAAATTAAAATTATGGCAGTTTATAAATTAAAAGCAAAAGGTAATTACGGAAATATGTCTAAAGGATATGAATTTCAGGTTAATTCTTCTACAATTCCGACTCCAAATGCAAATGACATCGAAAAAGAAATTGAAAGATTGGGTTTTAATTCTCAGGCAAAGTCATATAAAAGCTCAGGAAATTTTGAAGTAACAAAACTTTAGTACTAGTACTAAAAACAAAACCTGCCCATAACTCGCTAGAAGCAATTTGGGCATTTGGCTTAATGGAAAAATTGGTTTGTATTTGGAAGATTTGGCAAATCCGAAGACAAGGCTTAATTTAAAACCAAACTGCGTGTAACGCGAGAACGTCGGGCTCAAGCAAAATCATATCACTTAAAAAATCAGCAATTTAACTTAAACAAATAATAAAAATGAAAATAAAATTATTACTTCTTTTATCATTAATATTTTTAATTTCTTGTAAAAAGGAAACTCCTAAAATCAAAATAAGCAAAAAGGAAACTCCTAAAATTGAAATAAGCAAAGATGAAATTATTAAACAAAATATTGAAAACAAATTAAAAGGAATATTAAAAAATCCCGATAGTTATGAATTTGTTAGTTTGAATTTAGCAAAATCTTTTACTGTGAAAGAGAGAAAGGAAAACATTACTAAAGCAAATTTAGAAGAAATGAGGGAGCTTAATAAAACAATACCATCGGCTGACTTTTTAGATAGAATGGAAACAGAATACTCATATTTGGAAAAACAAAAAGATGAGAATAAAATTGCTTTGTATCGTTACAATTTTGTTGCAAAAGGTACAAATAGCTATGGAGGAATAATTCAATCTAAATATTCTACTGATGTTTTAAATGACAAGAATTATACTGTATTAAGTATTAGTAAAAATGATTAAAATTTAAATATGTCATATCTTAATAATTTAGCGAAAGGATTTGTAAAATCAGCAGTAAACCAAGTTGGAAGAGAAGGTGGAAAAGTTATAAGTAATCAGATTTATGGAAATGTACATTCTAAACCTTTAAGAACAAATTCAAACGATACAGCAATTGAATCAACAGGTTTATTTGAAGAAAAAGAATACATATCTGATTTGGCTTTCTTAATACCAAACTGCTTGTAACGCAAGAACGTCAGGCTGTAATACAAAAAAACTGAACGATGAAAAATACTTTACCAAAAATATGCTATTGGTGTGGAATAAAATTAACAGATGAAACTAATAACAGAGAACATGTTCCCCCAAATGGTTTTTTTCCAAAAGGCTACCGTGAAAAATTGTTAACTGTTCCTTCATGTCAAGAACATAATAACAAATTTTCATTATTAGATCAAAGATTTCAAATTTATATAAAAGGACTAGGAACAAATCTAGTAGCTATTGATGATTTTAAAGATCGTGTAGTTCGCGGTTTAAATAGAGAACAAAATAAATTTTTAGTAGCCAGTTTAAGTGAAAAAAGTTTTTATGTCGATATTGATGGAGAACAAAGACTTGTGATGGAAATTGACCATGGACATTCCCAAACATTTATTGAAAAAATAATTAGAGGTATATATTTCTATCATAAAGAAATACCCGCTGAAGGAATTGTTCAAAGCTTTTCTCCCCTCTTCCAAAGTCCAAACATAAATACTGAAGAATTAGCTGATTTTTTACTTGATGATTTAAGTCCCGAATTCATGATTGAAGGTGATTATAGTAATCCAGATGTTTTTAAATATCGATATCAAGAAGTTCATAATGTTTTTGTTTTGGTAATGAATTTCTACAAAGGAGCAGAATTTATTGGTTGGATTTTACCTAATAATTATACAAATGTAGATGCTTGATACTAAAGTACCACAGCTAACACACACACACACACACAAGCAATTTGGGTTTTAGACTTAATTTTAAGTTGGTTTTGTACCAGAAAGATTTGGCAAATTCGAAAAGTTAGGCTAATTTAATCCCAAACTGCTTGTAGCACAAGAACGTCAGGCTGTGAAAAAACGCAGAGTCAGGAATTTAATGCAATTTTTAAGACTGAAAATGAAAAAAAATATAATAATATTGAGTTTCGTAACAATAGGACTTTTTTCCTGCGTACAAGGTAGTAAATCGACGCCGGAAAGTGTAAATATAGAAACTTCCAAATCAGTAAAGAATATCCAAAATGATAAGAACATATACACCAAATATGAGTATGCTGATTCTAAAGGTGGAAATCTGATAATACAAAACAGCTTCCCAAAAGGTGGAACAAAATATATTGCACCAACTGGCGAGGTATATTATTATACTGTGTTTTTCACTCGAATAATTAATGAAACTGAAAATCCACTAGAATTAAAGATTAAATTTCCGGCAGATTCATATGAGCTTCTGTCTTTACCTGGTAAACATTTTAAAATATTGCTTCCCCCTAACAAAATGTCACTTGATAAAGAACCAATGTTTAATTATGGTCTGACGGAATTAGAATCTTTTCTTGATAATAATCGTAATAAATCGTCTACGTTGAACAGCATTATTAATCCAAAAGATTCGACTTGTTTTTATGTTTTAAAACTTAATATTAGCGAAAAATCGGGTTTGCGAAATAATGGTTCAATAAGAGCAGAATTTAAGTTAAAAAATCAAGATCTTTATTATAAAGTAAAAAATGACGGTTCAAAAACTAATAGTAAATCAAGCGATATAGAAATAAATTGCGGAAGTATAAATTTTAAAAACGTTACATTACAGAAATAAATATAAAGCCAGCTGCTAACAGCGGTTTAGGGAAACAAACATCCTTAAATACTTGTTTCATTGGCATTCTTAAAAATAAAAAAGAGCTAGTACAACATAAGTACAACAAAAACATAAAACATCCTCATTAGCAGAACGTGCTTAGGAAATTTAAACAAAAATCGAGGAGTTTTTACCAACACAAATAAAATAATATTTAAGTAACTTCCCCCTTCATAAAAATATGCCTGCAAGAAATAATTATTTTTCAAATTGTCGAAAATTAAGAAAAAAAAAAAGGGGGGGGGGTATAATTAAAAAACTAAATTTAACTTACTATTTAAGAGAATACTATATTTTCATAATTTACAAATTGCTTAACTTAAAATACAAACATTATTTTGGAATTAGAAAAAAAAATTAATGAGTGGTCTATTTTGCCAATCACTGGTAACATAAAAATAAATCCTGTAGACCACTACCTTGGGAAACCTCTTGTAATTCTATTCTTTAATCTTGGATGCCCTGGATGCAAAGGGCGAGCCATCCCTTTTGCCAACTGGCTAAACATAGAATATAAAAACAAGATTAACGTAGTAGGAATTCATACAAATTTTGAAGGAGTTGATTTTTCTGACCAACAACTTATTGATTGCAAGTCTGAATTTTATATTAACTTCGAATATTTCCGAGATGCAAATTTCAACACCACTTTCCTCGATTATCAAGCAGGTGGGACACCTCATTGGATAATCACCGATGAAAAACTAAATGTAATATATTCCATTTTTGGCTCTGATCCCAACAACGCATTATTGCGGATTGATTTGAAAGTTCAAGAGTTGCTAAACAACAAATAAAAAGAATTGTTAAAGATAAATTTAATAACTAACTTTCCGCAAATAAAATATCATAAAAACAACAAAACTATGCTAAAGTGGCTTGACGTAATAAAATATGCAAATCATGGTAATCCCGTACCAGATAAAAAAGTAGTAAAAACTAACGAAGAATGGAAAAACATCTTAACAGAAGAACAATATTATATTACAAGGAAGAAAGGCACAGAAAGAGCTCATAGCTCTGATTTATGCACCTTTTTTGAACCTGGACAATATAATTGTATCTGCTGTGATACTCCCCTTTTTGATTCTGGTGAAAAATTTGATTCTGGAACTGGTTGGCCCTCTTTTACTCAACCTATCAAAGATAATGCAATCGCTTATCATAAAGATTTATCACATGGTATGTATCGTATAGAGGCTACTTGTAACACCTGCGATGCTCACTTGGGTCATGTGTTTCAAGACGGCCCTATGCCAAGTGGATTAAGATATTGTATGAATGCAATATCATTAAAAAAAGTTGAAAATGCACTTAAAAAAGCAACCTTTGGAGGCGGATGTTTTTGGTGTACAGAGGCTATTTTCCAACAACTTAAAGGTGTTGAAAAAGTAGAGAATGGGTATAGTGGAGGAAAAATCTCTAACCCTACGTATAGAGAAGTCACCTCTGGGGTTACAGGACATGCTGAAGCAATTGAATTTACTTACGATCCAAATGAAATTTCATACTCAGATCTTGTAAAAATACATTTAACAACACATAATCCCACAACTCTAAACCAACAAGGGGCAGATAAAGGAACGCAATACAGAAGTATAATTTTTTACAGAAACGAAGAAGAAAAAACAACAGCTTTAAACGTTATTAAAGAAGTCCAAAAAGAGTATGAAGATATGATTGTGACTGAATTAGCAATGTTTGAGCAATTTTATCCAGCAGAAGAGTACCATCAAAATTATTATAATGAAAACAAAGACAAAAATGTTTATTGTGCAGTTGTTATAAATCCTAAGTTAAGAAAATTTAAAGAATTATATAATAGCAAATTAAAAATAGAACAATAAGTTTAATAAAATAATTATGAGAGTTAAATTATTACACAAAAAAAACAAAGGCCTTATCGCACTTGCCACAATCGCTAGCCTTTTTATGAGTTGCGATAAAAAAAAAGGACAAGACAACACAAACAATAATGAGTCGCAAAAGATAGTAGGGTACGTCTATACTTCCACAAATGGTGAAGGGGGAAATCAAATTATTAAACTAGCTCGATATTCTGATGGCACTTTGGGTCAAGAAAAAGTATACGAAACGGGAGGCAAAGGAGGGTCAGATAGTTCTGCCCCTGTTAATGGCGATTATGATAGTCAAGGAGCCATCCAAATAATAGACAACCATTTGTTAGCGGCTAACACAGGAGACAACACTGTAACCGTTTTTGATTTGGATAAGAAAACAGGGGAACTTAAAAAAAATATCGTTGTTTCTTCTCATGGCGAAAGGCCTGTAAGTATAAGTTATACTAAAAGTAATCAAGAACCAAATATTTATTGGGTAGCTGTTGCAAATCAGTGGGGGATCCCAACTGCGCTATATGATGGCAACAAATATGTTGAACTTCCTAGTAAAGACTTTTTTAAACAAGACTTAAAAAAAGAAGACCCTTCTGACAAGAACAGAAATATATCTCTTTATAAATTTAATGCTAAAACTGGTGAGCTAATTTTTACAAAATTGCTAGACACCTACAAACGCTATTGGGGTGGTCCAGTTCAAGTAATTTTCAACCACGCTGGCGACCAGCTAGCGCTAACTACCTGGGGGATTCCACATTTCTTAACCGAAAATCCAGATCCAAAGTTTGTTAAACCTAGCCAAGTAATCATTTATGATTTCAAAGAAGGAGAACCCTCAAACAAAAGAGTTTTTGAAGAAGAGGGGTTAATTGGTGCAGTAGGCTTTAATTGGAGTAAAAAAGATAATTTGTTGTATGTAACGTATTTTAATCCTATTAAAGAAAAAGATAATCAAGGATTAGTAGTATTGGAAGTAACTTCTGACAAGATAAATAAAATTAGTAGTCATGAAACTGGGGCTTCCGCAGATGTTGATGAAGCTTGTTGGACTGCTATTTCACCTGATTATAAGCGTTTTTATGCCGTAAGCTTTGGCACGAATGTTATCACACCTTATGATTTGGACGAAACAGGTAAAATTGTTAAAACCCTTTCATATACTGGAGTAAATAACAAAGGACATGACCCCGATTTAAAAGATATGTATATTAGTAGTGATAGTAAATACGCGTATTGTTTGGGTTCGTTCCAAACCTTTACAATTAAATATTTTTCTATTACTGATAATGGACTAAAATACTCTGGGGAGTATAATGTTGAAACAACAAAGGCATACCAAGGGAAAACAGGAAAATTCAATTTTCAAGGTTTTGTCGGGTATGATTTATAAATTATTAAAATTTTTAAATATATGATAGTAGCTGCATTTAAATATAAAGTTAATCCAAAATTTCAAGAAGAATTTGAAAGATTATATGGATTTGCCAGGAAACATGTTGGTATGATTGATGGATATGAAGGTCACGAAGTTTTTTCGGGAGAAAATGGGCATCATATGCTTGTTGTCTACTTCAAAGACAAAGACTCCTTCTTAATTTGGGACGAACATCCTGAACATAAAAAATATAAAGAACGTGGGAAAACAGACATTTTTGAAAGCTACGACGTTTCTGTTGGTGAAATATTTGAAAGGCACATAAAATAAATGGAGTCTAAAAATCGTGATAATATATATGCAAAGTGGACTTTGATTCTAGGAATTATTCTAACATTGATCCTTCCCTTTTCTATTCATCTCTTTAATCTTGAACAATTAGGGAAATATGGAACTGTGGGCGATACAATTGGTGGAATAACTTCCCCTGTTTCTCAATTATTAGGATCAATACTTATTTATTTAGCGCTGAAAGCTCAATTAGACGCAAATAAAATAATTCAAAATCAAGTAAACGAAGACAATAAACAATCTTTAATTAGACACGATTTAGAACAAATTCATGAATTGTATTCTTTTTTCCAAAACAACATTAAGAGCTTTGGTTACGAAAAAGAAACTAAAGGGAAAAGAGAAGTTGTTTTTGGGAAAAGAGCAATTAAAAGTTTTTTTCAAGATATCGAAGAAATGAATATTAACATTCATTCTGACGAAGATATTTTGAAAATAGATGGTGTGAGAGAAATATTAGGCATAATTAATAGTGCTAAATTAATTTTGCAAAAAAACAAGAATTCTAAATTAGAAAATGAAGACAAGGAGTTCTACAATACTTTAATATACCATGAATTAGTTTTTAGTATTTTCCCTGCCAGAGAAATAGAAAATGAAGACCCTTTATCGTTAAAAAAATGCACTATGTGCGAAATTTATCATGGAAATTTTCCGCCATTAATATTCCATAGAATACAAGAATTAAAAAATGAACTTTAAAAACAAACTAATTATTATGAACAAAAAAGATTTAAAAAAGTTTTTAATTGAAAATGAATCTCACACAATTGAAAATACAGAAGAAAAACTTCTATCTTTTGTAAAAGGCACTATGCTAAATAGAAATGATGTTATTGACCAAGACGACCAATCACATCATAGACAAGAAGAACGATTACGCAATCAATTGGACAAACAAGTGCATGAACATCATCACCACCTTGAAGAAATTGAAGCCCTAACCTTTAATCCTTCTGAAGTTGTTGAACCGGGTGCCGTTATAAAAGTCAATGATAATTATATGGTAATCGCCACAGCAGATGCAAACTTTACATTCGAAGGGAAAAATTTTATTAGCATATCAACAAAAGCTCCTATTTATCAATGCATGAAAGGGAAGAAAAAAGGGGATATGTGTAGCTTTAATGGGAATGATTTCATTATAAATGAAATTTATTAAAAACAATTAGCAAAATACTTTAAATTATGAAAGCAATATACAATAATATCGTTATAGCAGAAAGTGATAAAACTATTGTTATCGAAGGAAATCATTATTTCCCACCTGATAGCCTAAAAAAAGAATTTTTTAAAGAAAGTAGCACACACACCACATGCCCATGGAAAGGTCTAGCATCATATTACACAATAGAAGTTGATGGCGTTGAGAATAATGATGCGGCTTGGTACTATCCATCTCCATCCCCACTAGCTGAAAGCATCAAAAATCATGTAGCTTTTTGGCGTGGCGTTAAAATCGAAGAATAACATGTACAACAAAGTCCTATTAGGGAATATAGAAGCCTTAGTTAAGCTCCCTGATAATTACTTAGATACTATGAAGTATCCAGTGTTTATTGGGTTGTCAGGAGGAGAGCAAACGATAGAAACAGTAACTTTTAGTGCTAACACCTACTTCAGTTTGGAGCTATTTAAAGATTATATTCATATCGTTCCTATAAACACAAATCAAAAAAACTTTAAAGATTATTCTGCAGAAGAAATTTTTGCTTTAATAGATACTATTAAACATTTATTTTCTACAACCGATGCAAATTGGACTGTCAGCGGAATTTCCAATGGAGGGAAAGCAACTTTTTTGTTCGTTGCTGCAAATCCTAAGCTTTTTGAAACAGTTTTTACTTTCCCTGGGGGACTTTTTGATGTTGTCCCTACTAATGAGTGGGGACATTTGAAAATTGTTCTTGCCAATGGCAAAAAAGATGGCTATGGCTGGTTGCAAGAATCTAAAAAATCTTTTGAAATTCTTTTGCCAATAGCTAAAAAAGTAGAACTGATGGTGATTTCGGGACAAAAGCATATTATTAGTGAAGATTATGATATAAATCAGATATACAATGTGATATTATAGAATATGGTCGAGAAATTGAAAAATGATATTAATGCTTGTTTAATTTGCAAAGATTTTTTGCCTTACCTACCGCGCCCCATTTATCAATTTCATAGTAATGCTAAAATTATAATAATAGCACAAGCACCAGGACAAATAGCTCACGACAAAGGAATCCCTTTTGATGATTTGAGTGGGGATAATTTAAGGTCTTGGCTTGGTGTTACCAAAGAACAGTTTTATAATCCAGAGCTTTTTGCTATTATGCCTATGGGGTTTTGCTTCCCTGGGAAAGGAAAATCAGGGGACTTGCCCCCCAGAAAAGAGTGTGCTCCACAATGGCACAATAAAATAATAGCACAATTAGATCATCTAGAATTAATCATTCTTGTTGGTAAATACGCTCAAGATTACTATTTAAAAGATAATCCTTATAAAAATTTGACTAAAACAGTAATTAACTATCACGAATTTTTACCAAGATTTTTCCCTTTGGTGCACCCCTCCCCTCTTAATTTTAGATGGCATGGAAAAAATAAATGGTTTAAAGAAGAAATAATTCCCGTGCTACAAAATACAGTTGCAAACATTTTAGCTTTATGATAGAAATTATAACCGATAAATTTATAAAAACTCGCAAGTACTCAGAAGAATTGTGTGAACCTCTTCTTACAGAAGATTATTCTGTGCAACCAATTGAGTTTGTTTCTCCACCAAAATGGCATCTAGCTCATACTACTTGGTTTTGGGAAGAATTTGTTTTAACCAAATATAAAAAAGGATATAAAGTCTTTAAAGAAGAATTTTCGTTTCTGTTTAACAGCTACTATAATAATGTCGGGAAAAGAGTGATAAGACCTTCTCGCGGGCTTATGACAAGGCCATCAGTGGATGATGTTTATCAATACCGATTATACGTTACGCAGCAAATGATTGATTTTTTGGGGAGTAATCCTCGAAAAGAGATTTTAGATATTGTGGCAGTTGGAATTAATCATGAGGAACAGCATCAAGAACTTTTTATCTATGACATAAAATACATCTTTGGCAACCAACCATTGTTCCCCATTTATAACAATAAATTTCAAAATACGTCAGAGCTGAAACACCCCGAATTTATAAAAATTGATGAAGGGCTCTATACTATTGGCCACCAAGAAGAAAGTTTTTGCTTTGATAACGAATTAGGGGTTCATAAAGTGTTTATCCCTTCATTTGAAATTTCATCAAATTTGGTTACTAATAAAGAATATATTAAATTTATTGAAGAAGGCGGGTATCAAAATTTTAATTTTTGGCATGATGAAGGATGGCATTGGGCGAATAATAACAAAATCGAAGCTCCTTTGTACTGGCATAAAATTGATGGAGAATGGTACCATTATGATTTAAATGGGCTAGAAAAAATAGAATTAGATCAACCCGTACAACATATTTCATTTTACGAGGCGTTTGCATTTGCAGAATATAAAGGAATGAGACTTCCTACTGAATTTGAGTGGGAAGTAGCATCTGAGTATTTCTCTTGGGGCAAACTTTGGGAGTGGACATCGAGTGCCTATCTACCCTACCCAAATTTTAGCAAAGCAACAGGAGCTTTGGGAGAATACAATGGAAAATTTATGGTCAATCAAATGGTGCTACGAGGAGCTTCAATAGCAACTCCAAAAAATCATAGTAGAAAAACATATCGCAACTTTTTCCAAACAAATATGCGTTGGCAATATTGTGGATTGCGATTAATAAAAATATAACGTGCAACATTCTTAACAAAAAACATTATGGAAAAGGTATATAGTGGACAATATTTTGAAGCAATGAATGTGAAAAATCTATTAGAGAATTTAAACATTCATGTATTTGTAGAAAATGACAATATGTCGCTAATTGAACCATTTGCTGTATCCCCTGGGGGAACAAGCCCCGTTGTTCTTAAGGTTAATAAACAAAATTATAATCAGGCTATTGAAACTATTAAAGCATATGAAAATGGTGAATTAGCTTTAGGAAAAGAAATTGATAAATCAGTTATTATTGCTATGCTCAAAAAAGAAGGATTTGTTGTTGATTTAACCCTTCAAGACGATTGTTTATATTGTGCTGCAACTGACACAGCTTATTTGATTAACACCTTTAAAACAGTTAAAGAAATATCATATAATGAAGACGGGATTGCAAAAAAAATTCGAGCGGTAGCTTCCGAAGAATTCGGCATTAAAGGGTATTATATTTACTGATTTTATTTAATATGAATCCCTCAACCAGTTAGCTCGTTACAAAACAAGCGCCAATGAAGATAAAAACATTCTGTATGATTTTGAAAAAAACCGAATAAGAATCTAAATATGAAAAAAATTAATCTCGATATAAAAAACAATAATGGGGATACGTTAGCCGCGCACCTGGTAACCCCCATGAATGGGCAAATTAACAACATTGCTATTTTTGCTCATTGTTTTACTTGTTCTTCAAGTTTGGCTGTAGTTAGAAATATTTCTAGCGAGTTAACAAATCAAGGAATAAGTGTCCTGAATTTTGATTTTACAGGGCTTGGAGAAAGCGATGGGGACTTTAGCGAAACTACCTTTTCAAATAACATTTCAGATATTATTGCGGTTAATGATTTCTTAACTCAAAATTATGTATCTCCATCTATATTAATTGGTCATTCCCTTGGTGGAGCTGCTGCCATAATAAGTGCGAACAAACTCCCTAACATTCAAGCAGTGGTTTCTATTGCAGCACCATCATTTGTAAAACACGTCACAGCACATTTTGGAGGCCTCGAAGAAACCATTACAAAAAAAGGAGAAGCCACATTATCAATTGGTGGAAGACCGTTTAAAATAAAAAAGCAATTTTTAGAAGACTTGGAGAGTCATAATTTAGAAAATGAAGTAAAAAAATTACGAAAACCATTACTAATAATGCACTCCCCACATGATCTAATTGTAGGGATTGAAAATGCGGCATCTTTATATCATCAAGCGATTCACCCAAAAAGTTTTATTAGCTTAAATGGAGCCGATCACCTTATTACCGAAAAAAAAGATGCTTTTTACGTAGCCGAAGTCATAAGTAGTTGGGTCAAACGATACGTAGAAATCAAGGATAACTCAATAAAAACATTAAAAGACACTAATGGGGAACAAGTTTTAGTATACCACGAAACTTCTGTCCCATTTACAAACCACATTTATACTAATTCCCATCATATTCTTGGAGACGAGCCCAAAGATTTTGGGGGTGATGACTTAGGGTTGTCTCCGTATGAATTACTAAATTCTGCAATTGGTTCTTGTACTGTTCTTACTTTAAAATTATATGCGCAAAGAAAACAATGGGATTTACGCGAAGTATTTGTGTATTTAAGCTATTCTAAAAAACACGCTTCAGAACTAGGGCTAGAAATAGAAGATATGGGACAATTAGATCACATTTCTAAAAAAATTAAACTAGTTGGAAATCTTACAGAAGAACAAAAAGGGAAGCTAAAAGAAATAGCCTCCAAATGCCCTGTGCATAAAACCGTGGCAAGTCCAGTACATTTTACAACTGAGCTATTATAAAAGAATCTAATCTTATGCATTGCGACAGCTTAACAGAAGCAATAAATGAACTTAAAAAACAAGGATTTCAATATGATTTCAATATTGATAAGGAGCTTATCCATTGCACAGCGCTGAACAAAGATTTTCAAACGGAAGATTTTCAAGTAGCCTTTCACCAAATTTTTGATGATGGCGATGACGCTGGAAGTCAAAGTGTTATTTACGCACTAGCAACTGAAGATGGGCATAAAGGAATCTTAATCGATGCTTATGGAACTTACACTAGTGCAGTTGCTACTAAACTTCTAGAAAATATATCATTTAAAAAACATGGAAAAAATTAAAAAACGCAAGACTATTATGCAAATCCTCTTACTATTATTACTATTGATAATTGCAATTCCTTTTGGAATGTATTTTTATAACCAATATCGATACAACTCGGTACAAAATAAATTCAAGGAAAAATTCCTATCAAACAAAGCAAATAAAATACCAAAATTTGTAAGCACAACCTTACCTTTTTCTCATCAATATGTAGATAATGGTGAGTCAATGCCTTTTCTAGATCAAATATTAGTTCACCCTTTTCAAGATGAGCGAGTGGTGGTCATGCAAACTGGTGGCGCTGGACAAAATAATCCTGTTTTAGAATATAAAGACGGCCGATTTATTGATATTGCAGAGCAACTCAATTTGACAGGACTTAAAAATGAAGCGGCTTATTGTATTTCAGAAGGCGATATTGATAAAGATGGAGCTAAAGAAATCATTGTAGGGTACGCCTCAGGAATCTATGTCTCAAAATATGATTCTGCTCAAAAAAAATATGCTGATCCTGTAAAGCTTTTTGAAATTCCAGATGCATCCATCCCTGTAAATATTGCATTGGCAGACACCAGAAACTCAGGAAACCTAGATATGTATGTATGTACTTTCGTAGATAGAAAACATTTTGTATCAGCTCGTTACCACGATTTATCTAATAAACGTAGAAATCTGTTTATGGTGAATAATGGAGATGGAACCTTTACCGAAAAAACAAAAGAAGCGGGATTAGAATTAATTGAAAACACTTATGTAAGTAAATTCGTTGATCTGAATAATGATGGCAAACAAGATTTGGTTCTTTCGCTCAATACCAATGTTGGAATCCTTTATGAAAACTTAGGGAACGGAACTTTTAAAAAACATAATCTTCCTATAGACTATGGTTTTTGGATGGGGCTTTCTGTAGAAAAATTAGATAATAAAACTAATAAATACCATATCTTGTTAAGTAATATTGGGGATAGCTATCCTGAATTTATAGTAAGAGGAGACATGAAAAAAGATGAGGTTTTTGATCCGAATTATGCCCTATTAGAACAGGTAAATGGATTTGAATTCAAAAATGTAACCAAAGAAAAAAATCTCTATTCTAATGTTTTTGGGTGGGGTGTAGTTCTTGCTGACCTAAACAATAACGGAAGAAAAGATGCTATTCTTACAGAGAATTATATAAAATTCCCAGCAAAAATCCACGAGAAATTTCCTTCCAAAGGCAAAGTATTACTGCAAAATGCAGATGGTACTTTTGCACCTTTCCAAGAAGAAACAGGATTGCTTAATCCGCATTTTGGCTTTAGAGTAATTACTCATGATTTTACTGGGAATGGCTACCAAGATGTCATAATTGGCAACATTCAAGGACCTATGATGTTTTATAAAAATAATGGAATCAAATAAGACAAAACAGATAATACGATCAATAGCAACTCAATAATTGAATAAACATGGAGAGTAAAGAAACATTGCAAACGATATCTTCTGACGGAGTTAAAGTCACATTCGACTACTACAAAAGCCCTCACATAAACTGTCCAATTCTTATATTATGCCATCAAGCTGGATATAGCAGAGGCGAATACATTGAAACAGCTGAATATCTTACCCAATTAGGGTTTTCATGCATAGCAATAGACCAACGCAGCGGTAACGAGGTCAATGATATAAAAAACCAAACTGCTTTGGATGCACACAGCAAAGGCAAATCGTTACAATATGTAGATGCCGTACCAGATATTGAAGCAGCAATAGCATATGCAGATAAAGAATTCCCACATGCAAAAAAAGTACTCGTAGGAAGTTCTTACTCCTCTTCGCTAGCAATTATTTTAGGCGTTAAACATGCAAAAAGCTTGACCGCAGTTGCCTCTTTTTCCCCTGGCGAATACTTTACCTACGAAGGTAATACTGTAGCAGAATGGGCTAAAGAGTTAAAATTACCCATATTTATTACCTCTGCAAAAGGAGAAGTATCGGGGTGGAAAAATATATTTTCAAATGCTGCAAGTGAAACTAAAGTAGGATATGAACCACAAGGAAATGGTATCCATGGTAGTAGAAATTTATGGTCAAGTACTACAAATCACGTAGAATATCGAAATGCTTTTGAATCATTTTTGGAATCACTAAATTTATTTGAATTTTAATGGAAAATATAGAATTTACAAATCTAAATTTTGATTCCAAAGGGCCAAAAATTTTAGAAGCAGTGATTTATAGCCTTGTCACTATATCAACTACTAAATTCTGCGAATGGCTCTTGTCTCGTTCTCGCTTAAAGACTGTACCTATTGAGAAAATAATGAGATTTCGTTAAATATTTGTACATTTAAGCTTTTGCAAAAATTTGTGCCAGAACTGGAGCTGGAAATAAAAACATGGGGCCTTTGAACATATTTTAAAAAAATTAGACGAATTGAGAATCTTACAGAAAAACAAAAAAAATCTAAAAGAGGTACTCCCTAAATACCCTGTACCTAACCCTGTGTAAGCCTGGGGCATATTACAGCAGAACTAATATAAAATAATATTTTTATGTGCTATCGTAACTTATTAACTAATAATGGTTTATAAATACTACTTTTTTAAATTTCATCATAACTACAAATCAAATATTATGATTTACGCTATTATCCTGTTAATCATCATTCCTGCTTCTGTTCTAATAATTTATATATATAATAAATATAATCCAGCTCTAAATAAATTCAAAAAACAAATTATGTCTATTAATATTCATCATTTTATGATAATTCGTGCATTGAAAAGAAAAAACTACTTAACCAATATTAAAAAACGGATGGGATTGGCTATCCCCTCAAATTTCCCCAAAAGGAGAACCCTAAATAATAAAATAGAGCAAAATCCTTTAACGATGGGGGATATAAGCGTGTCTCAGAAGGAAAAAAATGAAAAAAAAAAGGGTCGGAAATACCCGGATGGATTTCATTGGGGTGCTTATTGGCTAATTCTAGTTACATTTCTCCTAAACTGAAATCATCACATATTTATAGTGATTTATAAAAAGAATCATTGACTGTATTAAATGATATGTTTGTCAGTAATAAAATAACCCTATTTTAACAAAAACAACCAAGAAAGAAATGGAAAATATAGAATTTACAAATCTCAATTTTGATCCAGAAGGCTCTGACTTTCTATCAATTGCCTCTGAGATGGCTAAAGCATACGGGTATACAGCCAATCTATCTGTAGAGAAAGAATTGGCACAATTGATTAGACTTAGAATTGCCACACTTAATAAATGTAGCTACTGTAGCATTTTGCACTATGATGCCACTAGAAAATTGGGAATCTCGCCAGCTAAAATTGATAACTTGGGAAGTTATTGGCACTCTAATTTATATACCAATAAAGAGAAAGCCGCGTTAGAATATACAGATATTCTAAATAAGGGGGTCGCTCCTAATTTTGAAACTTACCACCAAAAGATGGCACAACATTTCTCAATCCAAGAGATACAAGAAATTGCTTATATTGTAATTAACATGAACCTTTGGACAAGACTAAAATTAGCTCAAGGACAAATCCCAAATTATAAATAAATTACTCATGGAATGGTATTTACCTATAACGATTATGCCTGGAATTGGGATGCTTATCTTTTCAACCACCAACCAAATGCTTAGTATTAGCTCTGAAGTTGGAACATTACTTAGCGTTGAGTGCACCGAATTTCAGCATCATATTGCAAGTCTCAAAATAAAACAGATAAAAAGATTAACCTACGCAGGGACGCTATTGTGTAGTTCTGCTGGATTTTATGTGCTTTCTGGTATTTTTGGCGTTTTTGCAACAATCAATACTAATATGCCTGAAATATTATTGATTTTAGGAACCCTCCAGTTGTTCCTTGCATTAATACTATTAGTAATATTTTCCTTTAACACTATTAAAATAAGACAATTACAATTTAAGAATAATCATTTACAAACCCATGAACGAAAAATTTAACCAACTTGCCAGCCAAGAAAGGATAACCGCAGTGATAAGTTCTTTCTCCGAAAGAAACATTAAAGGAGTTTTTGTAGAAACCAAAGAAGACGCTTTGAAAGAAATTTTTGCAATAATTCCAGAAGGTGCAGAAATTGCTACTGGCTCTTCAGAAACATTGAGAGAAATAGGTCTATTAACTGTTTTAAAAGAAAAAAGTCACCCTTGGAAGAATGTGAAAGACAACCTTTTTACTGAAGTAGATCATTTAAAACGAGAAGAATTACGAAGAGAAAGCATTCTGGCAGATTATAATTTACAAAGCTGCCATGCCGTTACTGAAAATGGACAGCTTTTAATTGCTTCTGGAATGGGAAACCAAATTGCTGCAATTGCGTATGCTAGCAAACATATCATTTTTGTTGTAGGCGTTCAAAAAATTGTTAAAAATTTAGATGAAGCTTTTGAAAGAATTCACAACTACGTAGTGCCTCTAGAAAACGAAAGAATGAAAAAAACAGGGTTCAAAAAAGGAACTACACTAGGGAAACTATTAATCTTTGAAAAAGAAATTAGAGATCGAGATGTTCACGTAATTTTAGTAAATGAAAAACTTGGATTTTAAAAATGAAACTCATAGCTACAGCAAAAATTGACGGTCCAGAAGCTAAAGGCAATATTGAATTGTATGAGTTGGACGGGGTAAAAAAAGTTGTTTTTACAGACGGGTTTTGGGTGGCTCCTGGTGCTCCAGATGTAACCTTGGCTCTTACGGAAGATCAAAATGGGAAAGTTTTAACAACAAATATTGATATAGGGAGATATTATTACAAGAAGCCCAATGATAATATTGTAATTACACCAAAAATAGATATAGAAACACATCATACCTTTTTGGTCTATTGCAAAAAATTCACGGCTCATTTTGGGCATGGGAGATTTGTAATTCGCTAAATAAAAATTGGACTTGGTTCCTAATTAAAATTTAAAAATGGAGTATAATTTTATAAAAAATGATGAGCAAAAAAGGTTTGAGCTAAACACAGAAAACCAAACGGCTTTTACTGATTTTTATTTTATGGCAGGAAAACTATGCTTAACCCATACATTGGTTCCTGAACAATTAGGTGGGCGCGGCGTTGGAAAGAAGCTTGTGGAAAATATTCTAGAATTTGCAAGAGAAAATGATATGGAAATTTTCCCTTTTTGCCCATTTGTTTCATCGTATATTAAAAAAAACGAACAGTGTATGCCTATCGTAGCAAAAGGATTTAAATGGAGATAAAACTATGAGTATAATAAAAATTGGGTTTGGAGGAAGTTGCCACTGGTGCACAGAGGCCATTTTTCAGTCATTAATTGGGGTCAAAGAAGTTAAGCAAGGCTGGATTAGCTCTGTAGATGAGAATGAGAGTTTTTCTGAAGCGGTAATCGTTTCATTCAACCCAGATGAGATTTCATTGACTGTACTTATAGAAATTCATTTGCATACGCATAGTTGTACGGCCAATCACAGCATGAGAGAAAAATACAGATCAGCTATTTATTATTTTAATGATGAAGAAAAAAATTCTGCCATTGATATAATCAAACAACTACAACCCGACTTTAATAACCAAATTATTACACAGGTCTTGCCTTTTTCTAATTTTAAATTAAATATAGAGGAACAATTAAATTATTATCACTCAAATCCTGAAAAGCCCTTTTGCCAAAATACAATTAACCCCAAGCTAAGTTATTTAATAAAGAATTTTTCGAAGGTAATCGACAAAAAAAAATTATCTCATCTAGATGTATCTGACATCGGCTTGGGGACAGCAGCCATTGGCAGGCCTGTTTACATAAATGTAAATGAAAACTCCGAAAAAAAAGAGTACAATACCGTAGCCGAATACAAACAAAACGGGGTGAACTTTATAAAAAATGCACATAAGTTAGGGATAACACATTTTGACACTTCACCTGGTTATGGCATTGCAGAAGATATGCTCATCGACTTTTTAAAAGAAAACAATACGTCAGGTATAACGGTTTCTACAAAATGGGGCTATACTTATGTTGCTAATTTTGAAAAAGAGGCAATTCAGCATGAAATAAAAGACCATAGTTATGAGAAATTAATAACGCAATGGGAGAAATCAAAGCAACTTCTGCCAAATTTAAATCTGTACCAAATTCACTCTGTTACTCTTGAAAGTGATGTTTTAGATAACTTTAAAATAATTGAAGAACTTTATAAAATTAAAAAAGAAAACAATATTGATATTGGACTATCAACAAGCGGCCCATTTCAAAAAGAAGTCGTCGTAAAGGCCAGTCAAGTTAAAGAAAACGGGGTGCCTTTGTTTACATCATTTCAATTTACATTCAACATCCTAGACCAAAGCATGAAAGAAGCAGAGGATTTACTAATGGATAAAAAGATAATCATAAAAGAGGCACTGGCTAATGGGCGATTACTTTCTAAAGAATTTCAACAGTATGATGCTATAAGAAAAAAGCTAGATGAACTAGCAAATAAATACAAAACTACACAAGATGCTATCGCAATTCGATTTTGTATGGATAGCTATCCTGGAAGCATTACCCTAAGTGGCGCAAATTCGGAAGAACATCTCACTTCTAATTTAATAGCGAAGAAATTTAAATTAACAATGAATGAACTAGAATCTTTCAAAGAATTTGCTTTAGATTCAAAAATTTATTGGGACGAAAGAAAACAGTTAAAATGGAATTAAAATGATAAAATCAATATTTTATATGCTGCCTTTACTGTTGGTTACTTTTTGTAATCAAGCACCAAAACCAACTGTAGAAACCGAAACCGCTAATCTTAAAATTACAAATGAAATGACTTCAAATAAATTAGTAGTTGCAGAATTATTTACTTCACAAGGATGTAGTAGTTGTCCCCCAGCAGAAGAATTGTTAGGTAGTTTTTCAAAACAAAACCCCAACCTTGTTCTACTTTCTTTTCATGTAGATTATTGGGATTATCTAGGATGGAAAGATGTTTTTGGGAATGCAGATTATAGCAATAGGCAAAAACAGTACGGAACTATATTTAATATAAGTAGTATATACACTCCACAACTCATCATTAATGGAAAATCAGAATTCGTGGGTTCAAATCAAGGTAAATTGAACACTGAGTATTCCAATAAAGCCATCGAAATATCCAATGAGAATGAAATAAAAATTCTAAATTTAAAAAAATCAGAAGAAACAGTCTCATGTAGTTATTCTATAAATAATTTGAGTAAGCAAACAAAATATCTCAACGTTGCTTTAGTGTCTAATGAAGAAACAACCAAGGTGGCAAGAGGAGAAAATAGAGGCGAAACGCTCAAAAGTTATAATGTGGTTAAGTATTTTAAAGTAATGACACCAAAAACTTCAGGAGAAATTATATTTGAACAAGTATCTAAAAATATCGACAAAATAATTATATATACACAAACCGAAAATCTAGAAATTTTGGATTGTACTTTAAAAACACTTTAATAACATGAAAACATTTGATTATATTATTATAGGTTCAGGACAAGCAGGAACCCCTTTAGCTTTTTCTCTATCAAAAAAAGGAACAGTTGCACTTATTGAAAAAAGCAAAATAGGTGGAACCTGTTTGAATTATGGTTGCATCCCTACTAAGACGTACATTGCCAGCGCAAGAAGAGCTTGGGATGCAACTCATGGTGAAGAGTTCGGAATTGAAATCCCAAGCGGTACAATTACAAACTTATCTAAAGTAAATTCTAGAAAGGACAACCTTATAAATACGTCGAGATCTGGGATTGAGAAAGCTATAAGCGAAAACCCCAACATTAGCTTGTACCTAGGAGAAGCAAAATTTAGTAGTAATCATGAAATAGAAATTAATGGTGAGATAATCACTTCTAAGAATATTTTCATCAATGTTGGAGGGCGTGCTTTAGTACCTTCGGAGTATTTAAACGTTCCTCATTATACAAACATAGAATTACTTGAAGAAAAGCGCCTCCCTGAACATTTAATAATTGTAGGAGGAAGCTATATTGGATTGGAGTTCGGGCAAATGTTTAGAAGATTTGGCAGTAAAGTAACAATAATAGAACGGGGGCCGAAACTAATAGGGAGAGAAGACAAAGAAATAAGCCAAGCTGTAGAAGAAATTTTAAAATCTGATGGGCTTGATATCATCTATAATGCCGATGCAATAAGTGCCCAAAAAAACCAAGACGATACCATAACTGTGACAGCAAAATCAGATGGAACATCAATAACTGGAACTCATTTATTATTAGCGATTGGTCGATTGCCCAATACAGATGCTTTAGGACTTGAAAACACAAGCATAGAGATAGATAAAAGAGGGTATATTAATGTAGATGATTATTGTCAAACCAATGTAGAAGGCATTTTCGCTCTTGGTGATTGTAATGGGAAAGGCGCGTTTACTCATACATCTTACAATGATTATCAAATTGTGGAAGACTATTTATTTGGAGGCAAAAACAGAAAAATAAGTAATAGGATCACTACTTATGGATTGTTTATCGACCCCCCGCTTGGTAGAGTTGGCTTAACAAAACACGAAGCGATATCTAAAGGTTATACTATTTTAGTAGCGCATAGACCTATGACGAAAGTGGGTAGGGCCAAAGAAAAAGGGGAAACATTTGGCTTTATGGAGGCCATAATTGATGCCGAAACCAATTTGTTCTTAGGTGCTTGTGTACTTGGTGTAGGGGGCGACGAACTTATTAATGGCTTTACCAATCTCATGTACGCTAAACAGCCTTATACTGTTTTTAGAGATGGTGTGCACATTCATCCCACAGTGAGTGAATTAATCCCAACAATGTTAGAAATATTAAAGCCAGTGGAGAAAGAATAACAAAAATATTTTAAATGGCCCAATCAATTTTATCACTATATTATTAAAGTTATAAAAGCTTAATTTTTAATAAAATATAATTGTCATATAATTTAATCCTAAAATAGTACCTCCCCGTTAAAAGATTTTTTTTTTAAACTGTGAATTGACAATTAGCACGAAGAGAATGTTACTATAATAATTAAAACTCATAAAGAGTAAGTATTTTCATGTTTACGTTAAGAAAAATAGTTGTTTTTTGCTACATCCTTCTATTGGGGGTTCTCCTATTTAAACTTGTTAGAACCCAGACAAATCAAGAATCTCAATGCGGGACCGAATTTTGCACTGCAACAGCGGCAAAAGAAATTAACGCATTAATTAATCAAAAAACAGAATCAAAAAACACGATGATATTTAAAATTCAAGTTGTTTATGGCTCGGTGGAGATTAAAGATTTATCAGAAAACAAAATAGATGATGAAATAAAAAAATTAAACCAACTTTTTGCTGTTTCGAAGATAAAATTCATTTTAAATAAAAGACGATTGATTAAAAAAACAAATCTTTCAATAGATGAATTTTATTTCAATACAACGGAAAAAGAGAAATACATAGCAAAACTTGAAAAGAATTATATAAATTTAATTTTTGTAAAAAAAGGGGATGATTATTCTGGGTTTACCGCTATTCCCAAAACTTCATTTTTACGGTATTTGGCATTAGAGAACTCATTTAATAATATTTTTATTTCTGCAAATCTTGAATATCCTTTAGGAACCATTGCACATGAATTTGGGCATTTTTTTGGTTTACAACATACTTTTGGATCAAACCTTGAGTCATATTCAACTAAGGAAAAAACAGAATTGAATAATTGCAATACAGAAGGTGATTTTATTTGTGATACCCCTCCAGATAACAATACTGGAGCTTTTTCTAATTGTGATATTGTCATAAAACTTGATGGAAACAATATTGAAAAAGATTTTGAGTATCCTCCTGTACTAAATTTTATGAGCTATTCACCTAATAAATGTAGGACAGAATTCACACCAATGCAATATTCCTTAATGGAAAAATTTGCTCTAACATATAGGAAAAGACTGATTATGGCCAACTATTAATTAATTTATTAACAAAAATGCAGATTACTCAAACTTTAATTTGATTATATTTAATGCAATATCATTTTGCTCTTGTGGAATTACAATAATGAATTTCAAAAGTGAAAAATTTGCAAATAAATAGGAATTTCAAAAAAACAATAAAGATTATAATGGCGGTATCTTTGCATTGTAAAACAGTAATAACAATCCTTAAAAAACAAATAAATGATAATTAACATTTCAAACAAAGAAGATTTTCAAACTTTATTAAAAAGTGAAAAGCCAATTTTATTAGATTTTTATGCCGATTGGTGTGGACCATGTAAAGCATTACTCCCAATTGTAGAAAAATTAGCCGACAAACACAAAGATGATTTTGCAATAGCAAAAATTAATGTGGATAACAATGGAGAACTTGCTCAAGAATTTGGGGTAAGAAGCATACCTGCTTTGTTTTTTTTGAAAGATGGGAAAATACAAGAACGCTTAGCAGGGTTACAGCCAGAAGCTGAATTAGAAAGTAAAATACAAATGTATTTGACTAAAACAAACTCAGACAATTCAAGTTTAAAAAAAGCATATATCGCCGGGGGCTGTTTTTGGGGAATGGAAGACCTTTTTAGAAAAAGACCTGGTATAAAAGATACTGAGGTAATTTATTTAGGAGGTCAAAATGAAAACCCAACCTATCGCAACCATCCAGGACACGCAGAAGGAATTGAGTTGACTTACGATTCATCTGTAACCAATTTTAAAGAAATACTAGATTATTTTTTTAGAATCCACAATCCAACAACTGTTGATAGACAAGGAAACGATATTGGAAGTAGCTATCGCTCTGCCATTTTTTTTCAAAACGAAGAAGAAAAACAACAAGCGCAAGAAGTGATAGATTTGGTAGACCAAACTAATAATTGGGGTGCAAAAGTTGTAACTACACTAGAGCCATTCACAAAAGCTTGGCCTGCTGAAGAATACCACCAAGATTATTTAGAAAAAAATCCAAACGGATATACTTGTCATTTTGAAAGATTTGGCACTTTCCTTAAATAAATCCCCAATTAAAAGCTAAGTGAGAAAAACACTTAGCTTTTAAATTTAATTCCACTATGAACAAATTATATAACTAAAAACAAAAAGTAACTTTATTTTGGACGAAAGGTTCTTCGAAAAATTTATTCCCCACTTAGGATTTAGCTACATCAGCAAACAACAAAGTAATAATTCTAATGTTTTAAAATTTGTTGGAGGGTTAGATTTAGGTGTTCTTTACCAACAGTTTTATATCGTTGTTTTCCTTAATCAGGAAAAAATTACGCTGGAGGAAATGCTTTTTGTGAGGAATGAAATGAGTAAAAATATAGATAAAGGGCTTATTATAGCAAACGCTATAATTACTCGCGAGGCAAAAAAAAATTCTCGCAAAAAAAATGAAGTCCCTATCGATTTTATTGACTATAATGAATTAAAAAAAAGGACAAATGAATTTGAACACTGAAAAAACGAACCCCAAAAGTCAAAATATAGAGCTAGGGAAAGTCACTTGGTTTAGAGATTATAACTATGCTTTGCATCTAAGTTCTAAACTATCTAAACCAATACTATTGTTTTTTCAAGAAATTCCAGGATGTAGCACTTGCGTGAATTTTGGGAGAGAAGTACTATCTCATCCTATAATGGTTGACATTATTGAAAATGAGTTTATCCCATTAGCCATTTATAATAACAAACCGGGGATTGATGCAGACATACTTAAGCGTTATGACGAACCCGCATGGAACAATCCTGTCGCTCACTTTGTTGATCAAAATGGGAAAGATATCGTTCAAAAGTTAGCAAACAATTATCACCCCCTTTCAATGCTAGATAAAATAATTGAGGCGCTACGAGGAATAAAAGTTGAAATTCCGGAGTATATCTTAAATTTTAGGAAAGAATTACAAATCCATTATGGGTTTACCAAAACAACGATCTATGAAACGCCTTGTTTTTGGTCTGGAGAGACTTCATTTGCTTTGAATGATGCTGTTTACTCTACGATGGCTGGATTTATTGGTCACAAAGAAGTGGTTAAATTAGAGTACGACCCTACAAAAACAATATTAGAAGAACTAAATGAATATGCACTCGCTCAAGGCTTTTTTTTAGTTGAGAATCATAAACCGTTTCGTATCGATAAGGACCCACAATATTACCTTAAGAAAACGAATTTTAAGTTTTTGCCTTTAACGTTAGCGCAAAGAACTGCCATTAATCTAGCGCTCCCTTATAAAAAAGATGCTAAAAAATACTTAAGCCCTACGCAATTAATGTGGTATAACCACAATAAGCTTTCCGAATTAAGTCATCCAAAAGCCTATGAATTAAACATTGTCCAGTCTTGGGATTTTTTAACAAATCAAATAAAATAAGTATATTTAATTTTTCTAGACCTTTTTTTAATTTAAATCAAACATTATGCTTGAAGGATTTAACATCTCCACACAAATCATTATATTTCTCCTCTCTGGAAGTATAATTTGGTATTTTAGTCATAAGTTATCACATATTGTTGACTTTTTAAATGATGAATTTAAATTAGGAGCTGCATTTGGGGGAACCATTCTACTTTCATTGGTGGTCAATTTACCTGAAGTTGCCATTGTAATTAAAGGGACTTTGCAAGGGGATACTTCATTAGCCATTGGGAACATTTTAGGAGGCATTGCAATTCAAACGGTTTTATTAGGCTTTTTTGATTTTATGACTCGAAAAGAAGCGCACCCCATTACAACAATAACATCAAATACTAACGCCATTTCACAGGGCATTTTTTTAGTCCTTATTCTGTCTCTTGTGATTCTAGGCTCGCAACTGGATCAGATGCATGTAAACTTGAGAATTTCGCCAATAGAAATCTTGATAGTTATTGCTTGGGTTCTTAGTTTGCTAACTTTAAAAAGATGTGAAGCAGGGAACTTAATACCTATGCCAGAGATTAATCCCGAGCATGGAATAAAATATAGTAGAAAAAAAGCAATTTTTTATATGATGCTCATTTCGATAATTATCTTATTCTTTGGTTACATCCTTGCTGAAACAAGTGAGCAAATTGCTACTCATTATCAAGTTTCTGGAGTAGTATTTGGTGCAACAATTCTCTCTTTAGTTACCGCATTACCTGAAATATCTGGCGGATTAGCATTTATAAAAACGAAAAAGTATAATATCTTAGTTAGCGATATTTTTGGAGGAAATTCATTTTTACCGTTATTATTTTTATTGGCAAATATTTTAAATAGCGCATCAATTCTACCAGAAGCGAGAAAAACCGATTTGTACCTCACAGCCCTATCCATGATACTCACACTTACCTTTGTCCTAGGAATGGTCATAAAATTCCCTAAAAGATATTTTGGAATTGGCTTGGATTCTTGGATTGCTATTGTTATTTACATTACAGGAGTTTTTGGATTATACTTTATATAAAAATTAATACCCACCATATATTATGAAATTAAACGAAAACAATCTGCTAGGAGCAGTAAATGAATTACGAGAAAAAGGATATCAGGATAATTATGAAGTAAGAGATGAACATCTTATTTGCACTAACACAAATAAGAAGGTAGCTGTTGATGAGTTCGATGTAGAAAATGGATTTCAATTTGAAATTTCTGAAAATGCGGTTGATTCACAATTCTTGTTCACCATAAATGATAAAAAATCTGAAAAAAAAGGATTATTAATTGATTTAATGGGAGAACATTATTATGACGATTCTATGATTTCTAAGAAATTGAATATTCCTATCGACACGTACGTGTGTGATGATCCTGTCCCTATGAAATATGGGATGAGAAAAGTTTTTAAAGAAGAATTTAATGCCAATCCTGATAATTTTGAATTGAGACAAGGATATAGTAATATGCCAGCTTGCCCATTTGGCAACAGTTTTAAAGCACTTGGATATGATAAAACAAAAAAAGAATATGTATGGCTTGTTACCAGCATCATAAAAGATGAAAGACTTAATAAGAATGAGTTTACAAAATAAAATAGCATTGAAAGGGAATAAATTATTTATATCTGCTCTACTTTTTAGTTTCGCGTTTTGTTTAATTGGTATTTTGTTCCCGAAAAATGTGGTTGGGGGGCTATCATTTGTTAACGCTTTTATACTTTCTAAGTTTAGTATATTTTATCAATACTTGGGACTAATCATCGTATTAATTTCAGTCATTGTCTTCTTTGTCCCGTTTAGTAAAAATAAACTTGGAGCAGAACCTCCAGAGTATTCATTTTTTTCATGGATAGCCCTGCTATATAGTACTGGTATGGGATCTGGTCTTTTGCTCAGAGCCGTCCAAGAACCTATGTTTTATTATCAAAATTCGCCCGTTCAGGGAATTGAAAAAAAATCTTTGGCTTTACAATATACTTTTTTCCATTGGGGACTTACACCATGGGCCATGTATAGTCTTTTTGGCTTAATCGTTTCTTATGGATTGTATATCCAGAAAAAAGAAAATTTTTTAGAGGCTATTACTGGATTTTCCCAAAAGAATTATGTAAAAGTAGTAATCCCTGTTTTTATTATTATAATTACAATTGCTGGCGTTATCGCATCATTAGGATTAGGAACAGGGCAATTTATAGCGGGAATTAATTATTATTTTAAATGGAATCTAGGCTACATAAGCTTGTTGCTTACTGCTCTGTTTATAGGTGTTGTGGGAACTTTGTCGGCGCTTACAGGAATTTCAAAAGTAATAAAATATTTAGCTGATTTCGATGTTATTGGCTCATTAATTCTCCTGATATTCGTTGCTTTGTTTCTCGATTTTGGTGAATTCGCTACAAACATGGCAAGCGCATTTAAAAGGTACATTTTACATTTCTTTGAAATGAGTTTATCCATTGGAGATTACCACGCTTCTGAAGATTTTACTAATAATTGGACCGTTTTTTATTGGGCCTTTTGGCTTGCTTGGGTTCCTTTTACAGGTATTTTTATTGCAAGAATTTCTAAAGGGAGAAGTATAAGAGAATATCTAATTGCAACTATTTTTATTCCAGCGATAGCCAGTATGTTTTGGTTTTCTGTATTTGGGAATAATGCTTTTGGAAAGGTTAAAGATTTTTCGGACCCCATTTTTAAAGATGTTTTCTCATCTATGTTTGTGTTTTTAGAGCTTCACCCTTTTAGTTCCATAACTGTTTTATTAGCAATCGTGCTTATTTTGATTGCTATTATTAATTCGGTAGATTCTGCCATATATGTTCTTTCAATGTTTAGTGATGGAGGGAACGAAAACCCTTCTAAAAATCATAAACTTTTGTGGGGTGCAATTATAACCACCACTTCTATCGGTTTAATGGCGTTGGGGACTGATGATTTACTCAACGCAATTAGTAATTTACTAATCATTTTTGCTCTCCCATTCAGCATTTTATACATTTATATGATTACGCTTTTCTTAACAAAATATTTCAAAAAGACATGAGAATAAAAAATGAAATTTGGATAGCCGCTGGCCTTAGAACTCCTTTTGCAAAAGCAGACAAAGAGTTAAACTCTTTCTCAGCTTTAGATATGTCTAAAGAAGTTCTAAACAAAATGAAAAATCAAAGTACACAATTACCCAATATGGTTGTTTGGGGAAGCGTAGTCCCTACCTTAAAATACAGCAATTTGGGGCGAGAAATAGTTATGGACTCAGATTTGCCAGAAGAAACCATTGGTTTTTCTACTGTTTTAGCCTGCAGTAGCTCACTTCTTGCCGCTATTGAAGCCGCGAGCATGATTACTGACGATGAAATTGCTATTGCTGGAGGGGTTGAATCTTTTAGTAATGTACAAATTGGTTTGAACGATAAATCATCGCAATGGTTAAAAAAAATAAGTACTGCTAAAAAGCTTTTAGAGAAGACAAAATTACTCCCTGGCTTCTTTTCTCTAAGAATACAACCGCCGGCCCAAAAAAACAGAAGTACTGGGAAAAGTATGGGTGAGCATGCAGAAATCACTGGGCAAAGACTAGGTATCAGTAGAATAGAACAGGATAAACTGGCTATTGATAGCCATACTAAATACTTTCAAGCCAAAGAAAAAGGCTTTTATAGTGATTTAATTTTCCCCGCTTTCGGATTGTCGAGCGATACAATTCCAAGAAAAGACACTTCCATTGAGAAAATTCAAAACTTAAAACCAGTTTTTGATTTTACGGGGAAAGGAACCATTACAGCAGGGAATTCTTCTTTGTACACTGATGGCTCTGCTGCTGTTTGGATTGCAGGGAAAAAGGCAATAAACAAAATTAACTCTCCGTACAAAGCTAGGTTTGTCGATTGGGAAATGGCAGGAGTAAATATTGAAGAAGAAGGGATTTTAATGGCTCCAACTGTAGCAATTTTAAAATTATTATACCGGAACAACTTAAAATTTGATGATCTTGATTTGTGGGAAATCCACGAAGCTTTCGCTTCACAAGTTCTTGCAACCATAAAAAAAATTCAAGACAAAAATTTTACAAAAAAATTAGGAATTGATTTCGATTTTGGCCCCTTCCCTATGGGAAAATTAAACCCTAACGGAAGTAGTATTTCAATCGGTCATCCATTTGGTGCAACAGGCGCAAGAATTTTAAGCCAATCAACAAAACATTTAACACAATTAGGGACTGGAAAAAAAGCAATCATCAGTGTTTGTGCTGATGGCGGTTTAGGGGCTGTCGCACTCATAGAAAATTAACAAAAAATGAACGAACAATTTAAAAAAGACATTCTACAAGGACTACAAAATCCAACGCAAAAAAAATTACCTTCTCGCTATTTTTATGATAAAAAAGGAGATGCCTTATTCCAACAAATTATGGCGCTCCCTGAATATTATCTTACCAGAGCTGAAATGGAAATTTTTGAAACAAAAACCGCTGAATTAATAGAAAGTTTAGGTTTTGATAATCAAAATCAATTTGATGTAATCGAATTAGGTGCTGGCGATGGAACCAAAACCATTCATCTATTAAAAGGATTAACAAATCGTAATATAGATTTTCAATACTTACCAGTAGATTTTTCTTTAAATGCGCTACAAGGACTAGAAAAATATTTGAAACAAGAAATCCCAAACTTGATAATTAAACCTAACAATGCTGATTACTTTAAAGCACTTGAAAATATAAAAAAAGACAGCAGGATAAAAATAGTTTTTTTTCTTGGTTCCAGCATTGGTAATTTAGATGATGAAATGGCAACAGAATTTATTTACCAATTAGGGTCTCACCTTAGTAAAGGGGATAAAATATTATTAGGTGTAGACCTAAAAAAGAGCAAAGATGTTATATTGCCGGCATACAACGATAGCCAAGGGATTACTGCAGAGTTTAATCTAAATCTACTTGATAGGATAAACAATGAATTAGGTGCAAATTTTGATAGATCAAAGTTTGTTCACAACCCTGTTTATGATGAAGAAGTGGGGATGGCAATAAGTTATCTTAAAAGTTTGTGTGACCAAAGCATTGTCCTAGATGGGAAAATAATTAAATTCACAAAAGACGAACTAATTCATACTGAAATTTCGCGGAAATATGATGATACGATAATGCGTAAAATACTATCTAAAACAGATATGAGATGGGAGTATAAAGTTACTGATTCTAAAAAGTTTTTTGCAAACTATATCTTAGAAAGAAAATGATAAACAAACTGGGGATACTTGGGTTAGGGACCTCATCTACTCTACACTATGTAGATGAGCTCAATAAAAAATTTCTACAAAAATTTGGGGGATATAGTACTTGTCCATTCATAATGGTTAACACAAATTTTAATACGATAAATCCCTTTTTGCCAGATCAAGAAATCGATTTGTATAAAAATCTTTTACCCTACTTGTACTTCATAGAACAAATAAGCATAAAACACTTGTTGGTTCCTAATATTACCATTCACGAAGTTTTAGATAAAATTTTAGAGAAACATCATTTTAGCTTTACCCTAATTCACCCTGTTAACCTTATTATTGCTAAATTAAATAAAAATGCAGTTACGAAAGTAATAATCCTTGGAAGTCTATACACAATGCAAGGGAACTACATTCAAAATTTGCTCCAAGAAAACAAAATAACAACAATTGAACTAGACATAAAAGATCAAAAAAAAGTTGATGATTTAAGGAAATCTATTTACAACGAGGATACTGGAGACTCCTCACTTTTAGAAAACCTCTTAAAAAAACATCCAAATGTAACCTTTGTCTTAGCTTGTACAGAATTGTCGCTTTTAAAGTATAAAAGTCCTTACATTATTGATCTCCCAGACTTACAATTAGATAACGCAATAACATTATTTAAAAACTAATCTATAAAATAAAACAATTATGGCAAATGCATATTTTACAATTAAAAAACCCTTTAACGAACCAGTTAAAAATTACGAGCCAGGAAGCTCTGAGCGTAAAGATTTACTAAAAGCTTTAAATACGCTTAAAACTACAGAAACAAAAATACCTATGTATATAGGAGGAAAAGAAGTAATTAGTGAGGAAAAAAGCAACATTTATTCCCCTCACGATCATAATCAATACTTGGGGTATTTTTACAAAAGTTCAAAAGAACATATCACGCAGGCTATAAATGCAGCTCTCGAAGCCAGAGAAAAATGGGTCGAAATGCCTTGGGAGCAAAGAGCAACTATATTCTTAAAAGCTGCTGATTTGATGGCAGGTAAATACAGAGCAACCTTAAACGCGGCAACCATCTTAGGCCAAAGTAAAACAATTCACCAATCTGAAATTGACAGTGTATGTGAATCAGTAGATTTTTTAAGATTCAACTCTTATTTTATGTCACAATTGTATCAAGAGCAACCGGAGTCAAGTGATGGCGTTTGGAACAGAATGGAATGGAGACCTTTGGAAGGTTTTATTTATGCCTTAACTCCTTTCAATTTCACTTCCATAGCTTGTAATCTCCCAACAAGTTGTGCATTAATGGGTAATGTTGTCGTTTGGAAACCAAGCAATTCTCAAGTTTATACCGCTAAAATATTAATGGATATTTATAGAGAAGCAGGAATTCCTGACGGGGTTATTAATCTAATATATCCTTCTGGCCCCGATGCTGCCGATGTTATCTTTGAACATCCTGATTTTTCAGGCATTCACTTTACTGGAAGCACTGGTGTTTTTCAAAATATCTGGAAAACCATTGGGACCAATATTCATAAATACAAGTCCTACCCTAGAATTGTTGGGGAAACTGGCGGGAAAGATTTTATTGTAGCACACAACACTGCAAACATAGATGCATTGGTTACGGCGATAATTAGAGGTTCTTTTGAATATCAAGGGCAAAAATGTTCAGCTTCTTCTAGAGCTTACATCCCTAAAAGTATTTGGCCTACTGTAAAAGACAAGCTTATAAAAGAAATGAGCACAGTAAAAATGGGAAGCCCAGAAGACTTTACTAATTTTATGAGTGCTGTTATCGATCAAAAATCATATGATAAATTGTCATCTCATATTGAAGCGGCAAAAAACAACCCAGAAATAGAAGTTGTTTTTGGAGGTGAACATTCAAATGAAAAAGGATATTTTATTCAACCAACCATAATTTTAACCAAAGATCCAAAATACGTAACGATGTGTGAAGAACTTTTTGGCCCATTACTAACTATCCATGTCTATGATGATCTTAAGTTTGAAGAAATTTTAGATATTGTAAATTCGACTTCTATTTACGCTTTAACTGGAGCTTTTTTTGCTGATGACAGAGAAATAATAAACATAGCGAATAAAAAACTAACAAATGCTGCTGGGAATTTTTACATTAACGACAAACCTACAGGCGCAGTTGTAGGGCAACAGCCTTTTGGTGGGGCTAGAGGTAGTGGGACTAACGATAAAGCGGGATCGAAAATTAATTTATTGCGTTGGACATCTGCTAGAACTATTAAAGAAAACTACACGCCTCCAACAAATTATAGATACCCATTTATGAATCAAGAATAAGTATAGTATATGTTTTTTAAAGGTAAATTAGACGAGTATTTATTTGTGTCCGAAATTGTCCCGGAGCGAAAATATATGTTCAACACAGATTTAAAAAAAGGTTTAACTATATTATGGAATACTGGTGCAAAATTTAATCTTACGATAGACAACATTCCGTATGAAATAAATACGAATTGCTTTGTGTTTTTAACTGCTTTTCACAAAATAGCCGATTTTGATTTCGAAAAATTACGAGTAATTCAATTCAACCAACCGTTCTATTGTATTGAAAACCATGATAGTGACGTTGGCTGCAAAGGATTACTTTTTTTTGGAGCATCTAGTGTCCCTAAAATAGAAGTAAAAGACAACATTTATGCCTTTAATCTCATCTGGGAAGTGCTTGAAATGGAAATTGATCAGCATGACAGTTATACTTTAGAGATGTTAAAAGCTATACTAAAAAGGGTGCTAATTCTTTGTGTTAGAATTTATAAAAAACAAAATTTTACTCTTAAGGAAGATTCTAAAGCAATTGGACTAATTCGTGAATTTAATTTTCTTGTAGAAAAACACTACAAAACGCACACCACTGTTGCTGCATATGCAGATATGCTTTTTAAAACCTCTAAAACATTAGCGAATCTATTTAAAAAGCATATAGACAAAACGCCGCTAGAAATCATCAATAATCGTAGGTTATTAGAAGCAAAAAGATTGCTTAACTACACAGACTTTCACATTCAAGAGATTGCAAACGAACTCTCTTTTAATGACGTACAATCGTTTAGTAGCTTTTTTAAAAAACAAACGAACATGTCCCCTACTGAATTCAGAAACAACACCAAGGGAGTTTGAAACAAAAATAAGGAAGTATAAACAAATACTTCCTTATTTTATTTTATAATTTTACTACTGCAAATCAACATTATAAATATACAAATTCAAAAAACTCTAGACGACCTTAAGGAATTATAGACAATCATAAAGGAAATTTGAATTATATATTTTAAAGAGATTGGATGTAACTTTGTATAACAAATCAAAATACATATAATTATGGAAAATAAAATAATAAACTGGGCAGATGTTATTAGATTCGCGAATAAAGGCAACTTAACTCCAGATAGAAGAGTTGAAAAAACAGATGATGAATGGAGAAATCTATTAACTGAAGAACAATTTTATATCACTAGAAAAAAAGGAACGGAAGCTCGTTTTTCAGGAGAACATTGTTCTCGACATGAGCCTGGTGTTTACAATTGCATCTGTTGTGACACACCTCTTTTTGATTCTACCGAGAAATTTAACTCTGGAACTGGATGGCCAAGTTTCACCCAGCCAATAAAAGAAAATGCAATTAAATACGAAAAAGATGGAGCGTTTGGGATGATTAGAGTAGAGGTTATGTGCAACGTGTGCGATAGTCATTTAGGGCATGTTTTCCCTGATGGCCCAAATCCAAGTGGATTACGCTACTGCATTAATTCGGTATCTTTAAATAAAAGCGAATAATAAGAAAGGAGTATTTATGAAAAATTTACAAAAAGCAACATTCGGAGGAGGTTGTTTTTGGGGAGTTGAAAAATATCTCCAAGAAATTCCAGGAGTAATCGACGCAGTTTCTGGGTATGCTGGAGGAGATTTTATTGACCCAAGCTATTCAGATGTGTGCGGAGGAAGAACTGGACATGCCGAAGTGGTAGATGTTGAATTTGATACAAATCAAATTAATTATGAAGCCTTACTAAATTTGTTCTTAAAAAAATATGGAACGACGTCCGACAGTAATAAAACTTCTATTTCTCAGTACCGATCGATTGTTTTATATCGAGATTTAGAACAAAAAAACACAATAGATAAAGTTTTTGAGGACTACAAGAATAATAGTAAAGATTTAACTACTCAAAGCATAAAATTAGAACACTTCTATCCCGCCGAAGACTATCACCAAGATTATTATGGTAGTTGTCGTATTAATGAATAATTAAACAAGAAGTTTCAACCATGAAAAATAAACAAATCGCAACATTTGGAGGTGGATGCTTCTGGTGTATAGAGGCAGTGATTCAGAGATTAAAGGGCATTGAAGAAGTTGTTTCAGGCTATGCAGGAGGGACTTCTAAAACACCTACCTATCGAGAAGTATGTAATGGTGATTCTGGGCATGCAGAAGTAATTCAAGTAACTTTTGATTCAGAAATATTATCATACGAAGAATTGTTAATCATTTTTATGACAAACCATAATCCTACAACGTTGAATTATCAAGGAGCTGATTATGGGACGCAATATAGATCGGTTATATTTTATCATAATGAAGAACAGAAGTTAATTGCAGAAGAAGTTATTAAACAACTAAACCCATTGTTTGGGAACAAGATAGTTACCGAACTTGGCCCAATGGAAAGCTTTTACCCAGCTGAAGAATATCATCAAGATTATTATAATCGAAATACCTACGCGGGGTACTGTCAGGCTGTTATTACACCTAAAATAACAAAACTAAAAAAAATGTATGCAGACAAAATTAAAGAAAGTGCTTAGTAGATATTTTTATACAACACTTACGATCTTGCTATTCATTAGTTGTACAGAAGCACAAAAAAAAGAAAATTTTAATATAAAAGGAAAAAAAATGAACACAACAAAATCATACGGAATAGAAGGGCTTAAAGCTCCTGAATGGAATATTAAAGATTGGGTAGATGGAAATGGAAATAAAATAGCACCCATTAATTTATCTGATTTAAAAGGAAAATTTAAAGTTATTTATTGTTTTCAAAGCTGGTGCCCAGGGTGCCACAGCATAGGGTTGCCATCTCTACAAGCAATGACCGAAGCGTTGAAAGATAACGATAATGTGAAATTTCTAGCAGTGCAAACCGTGTTTGAAGGCTCAAGTAGCAATACTTACGATAAAATGTTAGAAGTTCAAAAAAAATACAACTTAAAAATTCCATTTGCTCAAGACAATGGAGACGAAAGTACTAGGAACATTTCTAATATTATGTATAATTATAGAACAGGAGGCACTCCTTGGTTTATATTTATTGATCAAGATGATAATGTAATATTCAACGATTATCATTTAAATACAGAAAAAGCAATTGAATTTTTGCAAACAATAAAATAGTTTTTTCATAGTAAGTTTAGGTTAATTGGAAGTATCCCTCCGAGGGTAAAAACTTGGAGGTTTGCTTTAAAAAATAATAATTACAAAATAAAAAGAATCATGAAAAATAGAGATAATTTTATAAAATTTGTAATGATGGTATTTGTTACTCTCACAATACAATCATGTGCACAAAGCACTTCAAAATCTGACGGAGATAAAATAAAAAATTTGGCAGTAACCTCTGTAAACAAAACAGAAGACCAATGGAAAAAGGAACTAACTCCCCAACAATACTATGTATTGAGAGAAAAAGGAACAGAAGCTCCTTATACTGGGGAACTTTTGATGAACAAAGAAAAAGGTGTTTATAAATGTGCTGGCTGTGGGAATGAACTTTTTACAGATAATATGAAGTTTGACTCTCACTGTGGTTGGCCTAGTTTTGACCGTGAAATTGCTGGAGGTAAAATCACAACAAAAGAAGATAGAACGCTAGGCATGTTAAGAACTGAAATTAATTGTGCAAAATGTGGTGGTCATTTGGGGCATATTTTTGACGACGGGCCAACTGATACTGGCAAAAGATATTGTGTAAACTCAGTTTCTTTAACTTTTGAGCCTAAACAAAATAAAATTGAAAAACCTAAAAAAGCACAATTAGAAACCATCACTTTAGGCGGAGGATGTTTTTGGTGTATCGAGGCTATTTATGAAAAATTAGAAGGAGTAAAATCTGTCGTATCTGGGTACGCAGGCGGCACTGTATCAAATCCTACCTATGAAGAAACCAGTTCTGGAAAAACAGGGCATGCAGAAGTTACTCAAATAACTTTCGACAAAAATAAAACTTCTGTTGAAGAAATATTAAAAGTTTTTTTCACAGTTCATGACCCTACAACTACAAACCGCCAAGGGGCTGATGTAGGATCACAATATCGATCAATTATATTATATAATAACCCTGAACAAAAGAAAATTGCAGTTGACATTATAAATGCTTTAAATAATGAAAAAGTGTACGATAACCCTATTGTGACACAAGTAATGCCTTTAACTGGATTTTATAAAGCCGAAAATTATCATCAGGATTATTACACAAATAACAAATCACAACCTTATTGTGAAATGGTAATTCAACCAAAGTTAGAGAAATTTGAAAAAGTGTTTAAAGATAAAATTAAAAAGTAATGATCATATCAAATATAGAGCATCATCCAGAATTTAGACTGTTTGTAATGAAAGTTGGGGATGATTTTGCCAAAATAGAATATACAGAAAGAGACAACTGTTATTATTTAGTTCACTCAGAAGTTCCTAAGCATCTTAGAGGGCAAGGGATTGGGAAAATATTGGTAGAAAAAACATTTGAGTACCTCCACAACCATAAAATAAAAGGAATTGCTGTTTGTTCTTACATAAAAGCAATTGTTGATAGAAGCGAAAAACTTAAAAAAATTTCATAAAGAAAGGAATAAATTATGAAAACTCTCAGTTTTGATAAAAACAAAATAAAAGCATTAATACAGCTATTAGACGACCCTAACAATGAGGTTTATGATTTGGTGGAAAAAGAAATTCTTTCTGGAGGTAGCGAACTTATTCCGTATTTACAAGAAGGATTTGATCACTCAAATAATGAGCTTCAAAAGACTCGCTTAGCAACATTATTAGATAATTTTAAATTAAACCATTTGAAAAGAGAAATCGTTAAATGGAGTAAAAACGAAACTCATGATTTACTTAAAGGGTTGTTGCTAATCGCGAAATTTGGTTATCCAAGCTTAAGTGAAAATGAAATAACAAAAACAATACAATTGCTTGCACAAGAAATCAAACCATTAGTTGAAAACAAAAGCAACTATGAAATTATGCAAGCAATGAATATGGTTATCTTAGACAATCACAAGTTTGGAGGAAATTATAAAAACTATTCTGGAATCAACAATTCCTTTATTAATAAAGTTATTGAAGATAAAGTAGGGAACCCAATTATGATTTGTGTAATATACCTGTTGGTTGCAAAAGAGTTAAACATCAACTTAATAGGAATTAACTCCCCTAAGCATTTTATCATGGGAATTTTAGAAGAAACGGGCAAAGACATATCTATTTATAATGATGAACTTATCAATCAAATAGATTTTTATATTGATCCTTTTTTTCAAGGTATATTTTATGGCAATGACAAATTTGACGAGTTCTTAAAAGAAATTAATTTTAATTTAAAAGATAAAGTTTTATTGCCTGCTACAAATTTAGACATTGTTAAACGAGTAATGAATAATCTAATATACGCCCTTCATACTAGTGGCGAAAAAAAATCAGCAACTGATTTGCTAAAAATTGTAGATTTGTTATAATGTAATTGTTAGCTGTAAATTCACCTAACACTACAAAACAAGCGACAATGAAAAAAACAATAACAGCAATAACTCTACTTCTTTTCTTTTTAACAACAAACTGTCAAACAATCAAGGAGAAGAAAAATAAAGAGAAATATACGCCAAGCGTTGAAAATCCTAGAAAGGTATTAATAGGTTTTAATCAAAATTTCTCGATGATGCCAAATATGAATGAGGCAATATATAAAAACATTCAACTATTAAAACCACAAATGCTACGTTACCCAGGTGGTACAGTTACCCATAGTTGGAATTGGAAAGAAGGAGTTATAATGACAAGAAAAAACAAGTCAGTTCACCCAATTGTTGAAATTAAAACTTTGACTGATTATACAAACGCTGACTTTGTTTTTGTGTTAGATATTTTGAACAAAACCCTATCAGACCAGATAGAGATGCTAACCGCAATTGAAAAGTTAGGTGTGGAAATAAAGTATATTGAATTAGGGAATGAATTATATGCTCAAGATGACAATTATAAAAAAGTATTCCCAACAGGAAAAGATTACGCTTTAAGAGTTAATGAATGGCTTCCTGAACTGAAAAAGAAGTTCCCAAATTCAAAAATTGCAGCACTTTTATTAGGCAGAAAAGTTAAAGAATCTAATGATAGAATGTATAACTGGAATAAACAAGTGGTTGAAAATACAATAAATAAAATAGATGCCTACACATATCATATTTATATAAATGAAAACAAAACATTTGAGGACAAAAAATCTGAATTTATCTCGGTAACTCAAAAGGCAAACACAAAAGACAAAGAACTTTGGATAACAGAATATGGGAATAATCAAGATAAGTCTAATCCAAATTACTATGATGAATTAACCAAACTCGCTGACTTTGTAGAAAATTATCCTAATGTGACAATTGCATTAAATCACCAAATTATAGACGGAACCAAGAACAAATTAACGGCTGATGGAATAGACTTTGTGGAAGAGGGAAAAATGTTTTTAAAACGAGTGAACAAATAAAAACACAGCTACCGAGCAGTCATAATATGTAGGTTAAAGTACCACTATGGAACACTTAAACCAGGTTTTCAACAGAAGTAATTTTATTAAGCCTTTGTACTAAAATTCCGTGACATCGCTAAGTTGCGTTCTATTCGAATCATCAATAAACTATAACAGTAAAATCAAAAAGCAAATGAAACTAAACATCAAAGATACATTCAATAAAGAGTTGCCTGCTGACAAAGAAACAGAAAACTCAAGAAGGCAAGTAAATAATGCATGCTTCTCTTATGTTACGCCTAAAAGTCCTAGCAACCCTGAATTGGTTCATTATGCTTCTTTTTTAGCGAATGATTTAGGTATCGCTAACGACGTGCAAACAAAAGAGTTTCTCGATGTTTTTTCTGGTAATTCTGTTTACCCTGAAACAAATCCGTTTGCTATGTGTTATGGTGGACACCAATTTGGTAATTGGGCAGGACAATTAGGTGACGGTAGAGCTATAAATCTTTTTGAAATTGAAGCAAACAACAAACATTGGGCATTACAATTAAAAGGAGCTGGTGAAACACCCTACTCTAGAACTGCCGATGGATTGGCAGTGCTACGCTCCTCTGTAAGAGAACATTTATGTAGCGAAGCCATGCATAGTTTAGGGGTTCCAACTACACGATCATTAGCATTAATCCTATCAGGAGATGAGGTTTTAAGAGATATTCTATATAATGGGAATCCAAAACTGGAAAAAGGAGCAATTGTAACCCGTGTCGCTCCTAGCTTTATCCGATTTGGTAATTTTCAAATCTTTGCCTCTCGCAGAGACAATAAAACACTTAAAGAACTTACTGATTATACAATCGCACATTATTTCCCAAATATAAAATCTGAGGGCAAAGAAAAGTATTTGGATTTTTATCAAGAAGTAGTAAACAAATCTCTAGAAATGGTTGTAGAGTGGCAAAGAGTGGGTTTTGTACACGGTGTTATGAATACTGACAATATGTCTATATTAGGATTAACCATTGATTATGGCCCGTATGGTTGGTTGGAAAATTTCGATCCGGATTGGACTCCAAACACCACCGATAGACAAAATAAAAGATACCGATTTAGAAATCAACCAGACATTATACTTTGGAATCTTGTTCAATTAGGAAATGCATTATATCCACTAATAGAAGACATCCCTGCGATGGAAACCATTTTAACCGCTTACAATAAAACGTATGATACAAAATACCATAAAATGATGGCGGCAAAACTGGGCTTATCTTCAACCTATACGACAGAAAACCATGACGAACTAATAAATTTATTGACACAGTCTAATATTGACATGACAATCTTTTTTAGAAATCTGAGTTCTGTTACTAAATTAGATACCCCAAAGGAAGCCTTTACTAAAATAAAATATGCTTTTTACAATATCGAAGAATTACCTAATGAAATAATAACAAAATGGGAAGTTTGGCTAAAAAGCTATTTAGAAATGATTAATGCAGAAGAACAAACAGACTCTGAACGCAAAGCATCCATGAATCGTAATAACCCTAAATATGTGTTACGAAATTATATGGCACAATTAGCAATAGAATCTGCGGAAAAAGGCGATTATTCATTAATAAACGAGCTCTATCTGTTGCTCCAAAAACCGTACGAAGAACAATCTGAACATGAAAAATGGTTTGCTAAAAGACCTGATTGGGCTTTAGAAAAAGTGGGTTGTTCAATGCTTTCTTGCAGCTCTTAAATAATTGCTAATAATTTATATCTTTACTAAGAAATTTAAAATTTATGAAAACTACAAACTGGAACACAATAAAAACGGAAAAAGATGTCCTTGATATTATTGAAAAATCAAAGGATAAGCCTCAAATTATTTTTAAAGATAGTGTTTCGTGCGGTATTAGTGCCTTTGCAAAAGAACGCCTTAAAAATGATTCCCCTCTTATCGAAAGCATCTCAGCCTTTAATTATCTTGATTTACTTTCTTACAGAGAAGTATCAAATTTTATCGCTAAAAAATTAAATGTAATTCATCAATCCCCACAAATTATCGTTTTAATAAAGGGGGAAGTAATTTATAGAGATTCACATCATTCCATTGAAGCAAAAAAAATTGCGAATAAAATTACTACTTTTGTAGAAGGATAAGAACAAATTATGAAAGCAACTTTTAACAACAAAATAATAGCAGAAAGCGACCAAACAATTAGCTTCGAAGGGAACACTTATTTCCCACATCAAAGTCTAAAAAAAGAATACTTTAAGCCAAGTAAAATAAGCTCTGTTTGCGATGAGAAAGGCGTTGCTCATTATTACAACGTTGAAGTAAATGGGAGATTTAGAGATGATGCTGCGTGGTTCTACCCTGAAGCAACGAGTCAGGCAAAATTAATTGAAAATTATGTAGCCTTTTGGAAAGGTATAAGAATTGAAGAATAATCTATATTTAATTTAAATGTATTTAATAGTAAACAACAAATTGGTCTTTCAAAGTATGGGATTTTATTTGTTGTTTCTTTTTTTCTTGGTTGCTTGTCAAAATAATCATCCTGAGGATTCTCAAACTATCTGTGCGTCACAATTCTGCAATGCACAAGGGAAGAATGAAATACTGGCAACAAAAGACAAAGCATACACTCCATCAATTATACAATTTCCTGCTAATCTTGTTATTGCTTCCCCAAACACTAACGATTACTCTAAATACATCAAAATTATTGATACGCTTAATACTAAACTAAACAAATCAGGAATAAACATCCTCCTAAATCCAAATATTTTACGTGTAAATCAAAAAAAATCAATTGACAGAATAGGATATAGTGATAAAATAAGAAAAGAGCTTGAATCTAAAATTAAAACAAAGTATTTAACGTTTGTAATTGTTCCTTCTGGACAAAAACTAAATGGGTTTACTTATACTCTTAATCAAAATTTTTGGTATTATTTAGGATTCGGATATAATTATATTTATATTTCCGATAATCCTAACGTTAGTGTGGCAACTTTCGCTCATGAAACGGGGCATTTTTTTGGTCTCCAACACACCTTTGGTTCTTCATCTGAGCAATTTACTACAAAAGAGAGCATCTTGGAAAACAATTGTAATACCGAAGGGGACTTTATATGTGACACTCCAGCAGATTACAACACACCTATAGATAAAAATTGTAGATACGTTGGCGCTAGATATAAAAACTACAATCCTCCCATAGAAAATTTCATGAGCTATTCTCCAGGTTTTTGTAGGAATCATTATTCTAACGAACAATTAATTTTCATGGGGAAATTCGCTAAAAGTTACAGATTTAACATTGCTAAATCCTCACAATAACCCTCCTCACTTAAAAAAGCATTCTCACTCAATATTATTTTAGGGAAAGAAACTTAATGGAGTTTTGTAAAAAAAATGCATGACGATTCAACCCCAACGCAAAGCTTGCATTTCTTGTAGTTTCTAATTTGCCACTGAGACTTCGCATAGTTTGCATATTGGTTTGTTAATATTAATGCGAATTAATTTCATAGAAATGGTCGGATATGTCGTTTATCATTGCATTTGTTAAAAAGATTGGCAATGTTTTATATTAATTTTGTATTTTTAAACAATTTTTTGCTTCTAAAAAGCGAGACTACGACAAAATATGACACTATTGCCCCCTATTAAAATTAAGATAATTAAAATACTGCCTTTTTTGGTAATGCCCCTTTTGGCGAGTTGCTTATCATTTAGACAATCTGATGACAACAAGTCTGTAACTACATTTAGTCTGGACACATTAAAACTATATGACCAAAACAGGCAAAGAGAAATTCCTATTGCCATCTACCACCCTAAGATCGATATTTCAGGAAAACAAAAAATTGTCATTTTCAGTCACGGTTATGGGCAAAACAAAGGGGGAGATTATTTGGCGTACTCGTACTTAGCAGAGTTTTTAGCTTCAAAAGGCTATTTTGTTGTAAGTATCCAACATGAACTTGCCACGGATAGTTTATTACCCTTGACAGGAAATCCACAAATATTAAGAAGGCCTTTTTGGGAGCGTGGTGCAGACAATATTTTATTTGTTGTTAACGAACTTAAAAAGACAAATCCCGATTTAGACTACAAACACATTACGCTTATTGGTCATTCAAACGGTGGCGATATGACTGCTCTTTTCCCACAGAAATACCCAAACGTAGTAGAAAAGATTATTACATTGGATAACAGAAGGATGGCGCTCCCTAAAACAAAAAAGGTCAAAGTTTATTCGTTACGTTCAAGTGATCAACCCGCTGATGACGGGGTTTTGCCTACTGAAAAAGAAATTAAAAAAAATAAAATGAAAATAATAAAGTTAGCAAACACGACACATAATGAAATGGACGACAATGCTGATGACGAACAACGAAAAGAAATTCAAAGCGAGATCTTAACTTTTCTAAAAGATTGATTGGAAAAAGCCTTGTCCCCAATCATAATAAATTAAATTTAGACCAGATGTCACAGGATGGTATTAGGCTAGCGCTACGAGAATTCTTATTAAACGGATATGTTATCGAGAATACTAATTATAAAGAACAGAAACAATGCAGATACATGTAACTAACAATTCAAAAAAAGACAATTTTAAAAAAATACTACTTTAACTTTTCCCATAAACTATTCCTTTTGTAGATTGCTAAATGTATTTAAAAAGATAGACTTGAAATAAGTGATAAATATTTTTTATTCTTCACAAACTGATTCCAAAAATCATTGAAACAAAATGGTTAATGGCATCTTATACAACTCGGAGTGATTTGTAACCATAATAAAGTATATGGGAAACAACATGTCTTATTAGGATAGTGTCGAAATGCCCCCGCCCTTCTGACAACGCATTTTTTAATCTGATTACTTAATATTAAAGAAGTTACTAAAAATGGCTTGTGTCAATAATTGGGAATTATTTTTAAACAAATTTAATATTACATTTTAAAAAGGCTTAGGGTAAAAAATCTAAGCCTTCCTTTTTAACTTGCAAACTTTGTGGAATCCTGTCAATATTAAATTATTTTACTTTTCTTATTATACTAAATATAGCCAAAACTGTCTTTCACGCCCACAATCTGACTTCGCAACCACCCAAAATTAAAACCTATTTCTTTGCTTTTGCTTTTACAACTTTTCCTCCTTTGACATACCGATAACCCTTTTTAAGAGTTCCATCTTTTTTAACGCCTTCACGCTGGATTACACCGCTACAAAGCTTTTTAGCTGAGATTCTTTTTTTACCTTTTGATTTTACTTTTTTTGCTACCATGATTTCATATTTTAGTTATTTGACTTTAAATGATAATTTCTTTTTTTTTTGGGTTCGTTAACTACTTTTTTATAGAGCATCGAATATTTTAAAGTGAGGTCATTCCCTCTGTTTTTCTCCAGTGTAGCAAATCGCTGTTTTGGATCTTGATGTGAAGAACAATGAATTACTGAAGTTGGATTGTGAGCCATTTTATTACCTCCGTACATTGCTCCATTCTCTTTTACTTGAGAAATAAAACACCAAATAATTTTCGGGTATTTGGTTCTCAAATAATTTAGCTGGTCGGCAGTAATTTTCAAATCCGTAACAGAATCCGCAATAATGACTTTGACCACCTTGCAGAATCCTTGTAATTCCTCAAAAGGGTTTTCTAAATAACCTTTTATGGCTATATACTTTCTTCCTGCTTCAGTAGTATTTCTGTTGATACTATCTACTGTGTCCTTGCTTTCAATTCCTCCTTGCTCATAATCAATATAAGCTACTGGAATTTGTGCTTCTCCAAAAGCATTGGCAATCTGCATGGCCAACTGTGATTTTGAACTGTGCTTGTTTCCTTTTATTAGGATTAAAGCTTTATGAGGCTGTTGTTTTTGTAAAAACTTCCCAATTTCGCCACCCAGTACAAAAACATCTTTTGCTTCCTTTGGTACAGAATTAGCAGAAATAAAACCAAGTTTTTCAAGCGCATTAAGGCTTTTATCCTGATTGGAAGCAACTTTACTATCTCTTTTTTTAACTACAGTTTGTACAGTTCTCTTTTTGGTTAATTCAGTATTTTTACTTGCCACAATTGAAGCTGATAGTCCGATTTTTTTAGCTTTGGTAACTTTAGGTTTTACCTTTTTCTTTACTGGTCTTTTCGATGTTGCTTTTTTAACCTCTTCTTTCACTATTTCTACTTCTTCACTCTCAGTATTTCTACCTAATATGTAGTTGACTGCTTTTTGAGATTGTGCTGAAGCTTTCAAGAAAAAGCGGTTGTCATTTTCTAATTCGCTCACCAAAACAGTATTCCAATTTTTAAGATACTTAGCCGAGTTCTCTTTGGTCTGAAATAGTATTCCAGATTCAGAACACATGAATACCGCTCCGAGTTCCGCAATGAGTTCCTCAAAAGCATAAGGCTTACTACCAAAAGTTCCAGTCATATCCCTGTTCAACCTTTTTTTCGCTCCAGATGAATGTGTCAATTCGTGAAAATATGTGCAGTAATACGAAGCTTCTTTTTTAAAAGCTTTGATATTTGGCATATTAAGTTTATCAGTTGATGGTTGATAATAAGCTCTATCTCCAACAAAAGTGTAAGTAGGGGGGTCTTTATAACCATCAATAAGACTTTGGGCTTGCTCAATCGGATTTACATTTTTATTGCCTGTTGCTTCAGGAAATTTCAATCCTGTACAGTCATCTGCTCTGAAAACATTGTAATATTTAATTACTGGAATCTTGGTAAGATGCTCTCTTAGATCTTCTTTGGTTAAGCCATTCACTTTTACAAACTCAGTAAACTTTTCTCTGTCGGTAGTTTTGAATTGCAAAACACCATTATCGAAACTGAAAATCATGGTGTAATAAATTACACGTCTTGCTTTACTGTCTTTCTTTAAACTTGCACCAGTTTCCTTAATCTGATTGAATGTTAGATAATAAGGCTGAATGAATTTTATCGGCACTAAATAACCTTTTCCGTCTTTATCAAACTTTATATCAAAATTCAACAGAAAGTTTGCTCCTGTATATTCCTTCTTACTAACATAATTTTTAGCGGCACCATCAGATCCTGAACCAACCCAATCTTTTTGCCAGGGCAAATGCCCGACTTTCTCAATAGTATTGATAATCAAATCTGTAATATAGCTGTAAATATCATCAGGGGAAACTCCGTTTAGACCACCTTCTACATCTTCTTCAGATATATATTCTAGTGTTGGTAGAATGATTCTTTGCTCAGTTCCACTAAGTCCCGCAGGTTCTAGCAAGTCCTTTAGTTCAATAGTGAAAAGCGCATCGTTGTTTTGCTGCAAAACTTTACTGATTCGGTTGAAAATAACCAAATGCTTTTGTTTTCTAGCTCTAGTTAAGAGGGATTTCAAAACGGAACGTTTTACTGTTTTACCGTTAAGATTATTGAAAGAGGTTATTAAATCCATACTACTTGATTATTGAATACTCTTTACCTAAAACTCCCAAAATCGTTTCAGTTTGAATATCATTTATACTTTTAATCTGTATCAGGTTTTGCCAATTAGAAACGTTCTCCAGTATTGGAATTTCCACAATCAGATCCTTTAGTACATGTTTCCCTTTGGCAGGAATGGATAGAAATGATTTATTGACTGTGATTGTAGCAATTCGCTTGGCAGTTTTGTCTTTGAGTATGATTCGTTTTACTGATGCAATAACTCCGTCAGGACTGAAATTATCATTTGTCGGATTGTATATGGTAACATCTAAATTAAAACGCATCCGTTTGAAATTTATATCGAAGTTTCTAATTCCAGTAGGGAGTGCTTTTAATTTTTTCATCGTTTCTTTCCATTTATTGAGTTTACTGCTGTACCATAATGCGCCAATGCCTAATAATGCGCCAGTGATTACAATATGTTTTGCTCTTATGCCCATATACTTGTTTTTTTCTTGATTAGGGCTATTGTTTTAAACCCGATATAGAGCATTGCCAAAATCCCTAATCCAATGAGAAACTTTTCCAATTTTGAAAGCGGTTTTTCTACTACTATAGGTATCTTTTTAACTTGGATAATAGTCTTGACTTTTTGATTTTTAACTGCTGTATTTTCATTCTTTGTTTGGGCAATTTGAGCATAAAACTCCAACTGCTTTTTGAGTTTATCATAAATGAGTTTATAACCATTATCCCCAGATATTTTGGAAGTATTTAGTTTGGAAAGTATTTCATCTACCTTAGCATTCACTAAGCTATCAAAAACAGGGTTTCCTGTCTCACTTTGTACAATTGGAGTAATCAGTTTATCATCGATTGCTTTATTGATAATCGTATTTTTAATACTGTCCCTTTTCTGAATTTCACTCTTGAGTAAAGTGTTTTCTTCTTCAAGTTTTTTAATAGAAGAACAGCCTGTTAGCAGAATACAAAAAATGAGAATCAGTAATTGGATTGACTTTTTCATGATTTAGGTTTGTTAAGATGAATTTTGATTATGAAAAGAATTAATTGGCTGGTTCCTATTACTTGAAACAAATCGATTTCATAATATAGACTGACAGCAAAAATGATTTTATTCAGAATTTGTTTTTTCATTATTCTTATTGTTCAAACAGCTGGCACATCGCCTTTGATATTCTTGCAATTGTTCTTTTAGGTTTCTAATCTCAATCGTATTTTCATCAATAACTCGCTGCATTTCTTCAAACTTCTTATCTGTTACAATTGACATTTTGGTGTAAATCGAATCGATTGCTTCCAGAGCTGATGCTTCCGTTTTTTTCAGTTCGGAATTCCTTGACCTCCAAGCGATGTATATTGAAATCAAGGTGGTTGAACCCAAAAAGTAGTTTAGTATTGTTTCTATCGGTAACATAGTTTATCCTTTATTTAGTTTTAGAACCAAAATCGAGCACCCGAGTAAAAGGGTTGTAGTAGCTATAAACAGATTTATTCTTCGATTTGACCGGTCTCGGACTCGCTTTTTTTTTTAATATCCCCAATGTGTCAATGCTATTGTAATAATTTAGTTGTTTAACCCTTTCGGAAAAATTGGTAAGTCCGCCATTGATTTTTTTAGTAATCGAAGTGATATTGTTGGAGTCTGCAATTGGATTAAGCTTGTATCTTACGCTCCAAAACCAACCTGAAATATCTATAGCAATATCAGGGCGAGAGGCTAAATCAGGATTGTTTATAACATCAATTCCTGAATAATCTTTGTAAGCTTGATAGTTTGCCCGGCCTGTCAATTGAATTAGTCCACGCCCCCTAAATCGCCAACCGTCACCAACTTGTGTATTACCCAAATTGGCCTTTCCCCACTTTCCCCCATACACAATGTTTGCGATGGCTTCCTGATTAGCTTTACGCTTAGTAGTTCTTCCGTAAAGATTAGCTTGAGCAACCGAAATTTGATTCGTACCAAAAGTTTCAATCAGTCCAGCAGGTGTGTAATTCAAATTCTCTGACAGTTTAATGAACCCACCCGTTTCTTCGTGAAGCTGTGCCAAAAAATGAGCAACACGCTTTGGAGTATTGATGGCATACTTTTTAAAAACCTTCAAAAAAGGGGTACTATTTGATAATAAAAAATCCATTACAACTGTACTTTTTTAGGTTCAACACTGGGTTTTTCTTTTGATTTGGAATCAGGTTTAGGCTTAGTTTCATCACTCATTGAAGCGATAATAATTGCACCCAGCACACCTAAACCAATCCATACTCCTGTATTTGCATTCATTATCTCCAGTCTTTAAGTTTGATTTGTTTTATTCCTTTTTGAGTGAAAAGAGCATTTTCGGTATTTCTACCAAAATCACCATCAACTTTGACTTTCAACAAAGCCTGTAATGTTCTTACTTCTATTCCTTTACTTCCTTTTTTAAGAAGCATGGTTTTGTCAACTCCTGAAGTTTCAACTACAGATGAAATCATTGGCAAAATTTTCCCTACTGGCTTTATAACACTATGATCTGGAATCCAATAGATATCATTCATAAAAGTTCCATTTCTTTGTACTACGTAGCGATAAGTTCCATCAGGTCTTTTTCCAACCCAAATGATTTTACCTATTTTATCACCTTTCTTGAAAGTGGCTTTTCTGATTCCTTCGCTTGTATAATTACCGTCTTCCATCTTCCGGGCATCGTAAGTTTTTGTTCCATTAAATCCCGAAGCCATAATTTCCTGACCGATACTGTATCTGAAATTATCAGCTGTTCTGCCTGGTGGCTCTGCAATAGTTTTGACTGGAACAATTGGAGCAGTTGCCAATGTTGGTGTTCTTATAGGCTTTGGTGTTGCTACTGGTAAAGTTTCATTACTCAAATCCGCTTCAACTTCTTGACTGATTTCATTATCATTCTTGTTTTTTTGAACGAAATAATAAATGCCACCACCTATAGCAAGTGCGATACCGCCACCAATCCATATTTTATCTTCTGTGGTCATTTTTATAAGTATTTTGGATAATTTGATTTCAATAATTTATAATCACTGTCACTTAATTCCTCTTTAAGCCAAACTCTTAAAGGATGTCTCACAGGTGTTTGCCAAAAAGCGAAATAGGTGTTACCTGTAAGTGTGTTATAATACCTACTTCCAAAGGCTTTTATTACCCAAGAAAACTGCGCTTGACTTACACCTGTTAGTGTTGTAAAAATGGTCTTGCGTTTTTCAGAATTAGTAAAATTGGCTTCTTTCATAGCATCATAAATCACATTGGCTATTTCTTTTGCATTGAAGCTATTGTCTACAGATCCTTGATTCAAAAAAGCATTTCCGTTTTTGTCTTTATTTGCTTGTGCTATAGCAAAAAAGAGTATTCCCAATCCCGCTACACTAACCGAGATAGGTAATAATTTTGAACTGTCCATGATTAAAAAAAGTTGGGAATTAAAAAGCGTAACTCCATCAATTCGTTTTGACTAAACTGATCTCCAAACCATTCAATCAATGTCATTTTCTTGGATAAGGGATTGATACCTTTTCTAAGTCCAAATGCATTATGGATTCTCACAAAGCCATTAGGATTAACTCCCATAAGATTTTGCTTTACCGATTTAAAACCATTTCCAACCCCATACATAGCACTATAAATCGCCTCAGCTTTGTTCTTTGCCATTCCAGTTGAGATATTACTTGGTTTATCTCTTTTGTTCTCTTTGAGAGGTGAAAAACCGTTAAAAATCTTTCTGTAAGCAAAATAACCTACACCTAAAAAAAGTCCCATTTTCAGAGCACCTTTAACTATTGAAACTGTAGCATTTACTCCTGCACTTGTATTCTCAAGAGTAGTGGCAATTGCTTTTTGACCTTGTGGGGATGATGCCACTGCTGTTAGCACTGCTGGATTATGTAAACCTTGTCTTTTCATAGTCATTTCTTGGCTGTAGTATTGCTCCCAATTTCATTTTTACTCCGAGAATTTTATTTTAAACCTTCTAAAAGGATTTCCTAATAGTTGGCTCAACTTACTTTTCTTGTTTCATCTTTACTTTCTTAGCTTGGAGCAATGCCTACAACTGTGTTTTATCATTGTTTCGCCCGTTCCGTAAATGGAGCATACAAAAACGGGCTACTCCAACTTTCTACATTATGAACTCTTTAATTGTTTGCCAACTTTGCGAATCTGTAACCATTGCAATGGCTTTTTTGGACTTCTTCAGCTCCACCAGTTTTTCCAAAACTTCATTATCCAAATCTGCCAATTCCTGAATCAGCTTCGTTTTCTTCTGTACCTTGAAAGGATTGGACTCTTTTGTTTTTATAGTTATTACACTCATACTAGCATTTGATGTTTTTGTAATAAACCGAACAGTTCCTGTGAAAAGAAGTTGTTTTCGGTTTTTTCGTTGATTTTTTGATAAATAACTGAAAGCAAAGCAATGGTGTCATCATCGAGAGTTCTGACAATATCCATGAAAGCTTTTTTAGCATCTGAAGAATTTTCATCTTCCAAGTCTTCTGGTGAAGCCATTGCTAAACCACTATTTTCAACTGGAACATTGAACCCTAATCCTTTTAAAATTATAGGAGCTTGTTTAACTACTCCTAAAAGCATGTTGTTTAGACTGTCATTACTTTCTTTTGTGTACTTCCTTTGTAATTTTTCTTCTGTCAGTTCTTCGTTTTTTGCTTTCAGCTCACGATTATATTTTTCAGACTCTTCCAATTTTCTTGCTAGTTCATCCCGATCTCGAGCTTGTAATTTCAAGTCGAAGATGTCGGCAATTCCCAATCCCATTAGACCAGCACTTTTTTTCTTTTTCTTCTTCTTTTTGGCTGTCTGCTTTGGTTCATTATCGGAATTACTTGTATTAGAAACAATCTCACCAAATGTTACATCGAAAGGATCTCCCTCAAGCTTAAAAGCATTCACTCCATTTTTACGCTTTTCCTGGATGGTGAGTTTTGTAAACCCATCACTGTAGAGTTTTTCAAAGAATTCTTCACTTGTACCATAATCATTTTTTATCTGTTCATGGGTTATGTTGCGAAAAATTGGCTTTGAAGTAGTCCTATCGTAAACCGTAACAGCGCAAAATTTATCGCTAGCCAGTTTATCCATCAAATCATCTAATTGCTCCATTTTAAATTAGTTTTTTGTAGATAAGTAAAATCCTGTTTCGTTCTTCCTCAATAATGATTCTCTTTACCAATTTTGGATCAAAAGTTGAATCACTTGTCACATAATTGACTTCTAACTTTACCTTTGAAAAAGTACCATCGGGTGGAATTAATATTTGCTTCTGTGTTGGGTAAATAGTAACGCCGTTGATAATTGCAATTGTAGTTCCTGTATTTACAACCGAAAGGCAGGTAACTCCCTCTAAAACGGGAATTTGTTCTTCTTTGAACTCTCTTGTTATAAAAGCAGATTCTACAAACATGTTATACTTTACTAATGTTATTGTTATATAAAAACACTACATGAAATTTTAATGGGACATCACTTTTTAATGGCTCGTCTAGAGCGAAAATGAGTGAATAATCTTTGTTTCCAGTGTCGAAATTTAAAGGCTTGAAACTCTTTTCATATTCGCCTCCATTTGATTGTCTCCAATTATCAATATGAACCGATGGAATAATTGCAATACTGTTATCGTCCTTCATTTCTACAGATATCATCGCACTGATCTTTTTATCTACTCCGTTAGTATAAATAGCTACTCCTGTGGTAAAACCGATAGGAAGTTTAAAATTTTCGGAAGTATTACTTTCTCCTGGCTTTATAATTGCTTTTACTACGTGTTGAATTTGTCGCATACTTTTCAAGATTTAAAAAGCCGAAGCCTTAATGAATTCGGCTTTTAATTATTCGATTACTTTTTAGCCTCAGTTACTCTAAACTCCAATCTTAAATACATTGAAACTCCTTCTTTTATAGGAACATTAACCCCTTTTGGGAATTCCAATTCTAATTTAAATTCCTCTTTAGCTCGTAAAAGAGGTGTCGTTGCAATTGGACGGTAATCATCGAATTTGAAATTCTGAATGTCCGTTAATGGCAAATCAATAAGCATATCATTGGTTTGAATTAGACGTAAATCAGCGTTCTGCAACTCGGCTGGTAAAACATCTCTACTTTGCCAATCAGCACTTTCCATTTTTGTTCCTCTAGTTGTAAATTGTATTCGAATAGCATCAATAACAACATCACGTCCTGAGTTTAATTGATTTCCATCAAAATTGGTGATCCCTACAATTTTCTTAGTATTGGCATCAACAAGTTGATTAATACCACTCATTCCATCAACCTTTATATTCAAGTAAAAAGTTTTATCGACCAATTTTGTTGCTTGTGGTCTTGCAATATGACTTGTTTGACGTTGTCTAGCACCTAATACTTTAATAGCTCTTTGCAATTGTGAATTTCTATTTTCCATTTTCCTTTATGAATTAAATTTTACTTCTTAGTTTTGGTTAAAGAATGTAATTACCATTTTCATCGATATAAGCTCCTAAGCCATCATCCTCGTAAGCACCTAATCCGTCATCGTCATAGCCGCTTAAACCATCTTCAACATAGTTACCATTCATATCAATATAGCCTCCTAAACCTTCGTCTTGATAATTTTCTGTTTGCGGTGCATATCCATTTAAACTATTATCTTCATATGCTCCTAAACCACTTCCTTCATGAGCATTTAAACCATTTTCTACATAGTTACCGTTGATATCGATATAACCTCCTAAACCGTCTTCATGATAGTTGCCATAGGCATCGATATAGCCCTGCAAGCCATTTACTGCTCCTGAAAGACCAGCTGTCTTTTGCATAAATCTTCCGATTGTTGTTTCTGGATTTAACTTGGCAGCAATTTTCTCTGATGAAAAAATATTTTTTACTAATTCTAAACCATGAGCAATGGAAACTCCGATTGCCGAACCTCTTAAAAGCGAGCTTTTCGTATCGCTTCCGTTTACTTTTACCGCTAAAAATCCTGCACCAACGGCAACAACTCCATTAACAACACCTTTTACCGTGTTGGAAGATGTCTCGGTCATAGTGCCTGTAAGACCTCTTGATAGAGCGCCTACAACAACGGCAGAACTGATTGTTATTAACTCTTGTTTCATTTTTATGTTTATTAATTACTTTTTGAACTTGTTACTAAAAGAATAGCACCTACTGCGCCGACACCAATGATAATTGGAATCGTATAATTAGGTTTATGACCAGTGGTTACACCACTTTCAACTTGACTGGCTTCTTTTTGCGCTTGAACCTCTTCTTTTAAATTCTGAATTGGAATATCCTTGACTTTGGAAATAGTCTCAAGCTGTGCATCATTTGGAATTGCCTCACCAGTTTCAGTTGTGCCTGTAGTTAAGGATTCCGCCGGAACTCCTTTTACTTCTGCAATGGTTTCTAATTGTGCAGGTGTTGGAGTTGCATTTGGCATAACATCTGCTGGCTGGGCAGTTTCAAATGATTGTATATCATTAATGGGTTGAGACCCATTACTTATTTTGGAAACAGCATTATTGACAACAGGTTTTACAATATTGTTCAGGGCAAATTGTCCCACTTTTGTACCTGCAATTTTTTTTACTTTCATTGCAATTTTTCCAATCTTACCCGCATTGGCTGCAATTTTGGCCAGTTTACCTGCTTTAGCAACTTTTGAAGCTATTCCAATAGGGGCAGTAGCGGGAAAGAAACTCATAGCTGCCGTAGCTATCGGAACTACAGCTTTGCCTAATTTAACAGCATTCTTTATTGATACGTTTTTTAATCTGACATTCTTTTTAAGCATTTTGCCTATTTTCAGCCCTCGGTTTAAACCCGCATTTAATCCTGTTTGTTCTTCTAATATTATCATAATCAAATTATTTAAAATGGAAATCTTCTACGGGATTGAGTTGTTTTTTTTACTGCTCCTTTAAGCCCTCTTTTGCTGCCATAAACACTATTCCTTTTCACATAGATATTGTAAGCTCCACCTTCACTTGTTGATTTATGTGCTATTGCATCACGACCTAGTGATTCTAGCATGTGCTTCGCTTGTTCTGCACTTCTAGCAAAATCATATAATTCATAAGCTTTTTTGCAAGGCTTCTTGGTTAAATACCAACCCTTTTTTTTAGGGGCTGGACAATTCAGACCAATATGTGGTAATTTCTGATCCATAAAAACATCTTTTTTATCCGTATAACTTGGCTCTTTGTTGCTCATTATTGTTCCGTCAATAATTGTATGACCTTTATCTAATTTCCCACTTGCTTGATCAAAAGGCACAACTACATAAACATGGGTGTACTGCTTAGGATTGAACTTGGGCTGTTTGATTTGCCTGATGTAATGCTTAATCCCTAAATTCATCAAAACTGAACTTGCGAAAATCGAATAGCTTTTACAATCAATACCTTCTCTGCGGTTGAACCAACTATTGGCAGGACTTCTTAAATTCTGTATAACCCCATCAGCTTGATACTGAATGTCGTAATACAGGAAGTAATGAATCTTATCACAGGTCTCTTGAATTGTTTTCCCTTTGAGAATTTTGGATAGTTTTGCGACCTGTTTATAGAAAGTCTCTACCCAAACTTTCATCATCGAAACCGAATAAAACGTATCGCCTTTTTCCAGTTTTATCTTTTGATTTTTGGGCTTTTCAATTAAATGGTTAAACTCATCACCGTTTTTTATCCTGCGCTTTAGAATTAAGTTGATTTCATCCTTTGTCATTTTCAATTGCTGTAACTTTCTGAAGCAAATGTTAGAAATAAAAAAAACTCGCCTTGAGGTATGGCGAGGTATTGTAAGGTATTGTGAAGATTTTTTAGGTATGAGGAAGTATGCTAAAATAACATTGCAATTCTATCGCAATTATTAGAAGCTGTTTTTTTTCATTTGTTACCTTACATTGTCCAATTCAATTTAATTTCTGACAGTTTTTCGTGCTCCTTTATTTTCTGAACTATTGACCTTTGATGCTCGGCTCCAATTAAAAATACAGCTTTATTATATTGATTTTCTTTACTGTAATTATAAATATTTTGAAGCATCACATTTTCACGGTAATCATATTGCTGTGAGTAAAATAATTTGTAAATACTAAGCAACCTATTTTTCTGAACTTCAGATTCCATAATATTTTTTTCCATAATCTCCTTTTTTTCTGAAAACTCTAAAAATTTGTTGCTATTGAGAAAATGAAAGCCTTCCTGTGCTATCAAATTTTCTTTCTCATTATCCAGTATTGCATAATCTTCATTTTTGAAGAAAGTAGAAAACAAAAAGTTTATTTCCTTTTGGTTTTCATCTAATTTTTGTCTTAAATCAATATCGACAGGGATAATTTCAATTTCATAATTTTGCCTATATTCTCTCAGACATTTTACTTCAAGAGGTACTACAGGATAACGCCCATTACGCAAAATGCAATTGATGCAATATGTATCAAAAGAGTCGCTAAAATACAACTCAGCAAAATGGTTCGGTAATTCATCAAAAATGACCTCGGGATTTATATCTTCCAAGATTTTATACAACGTATCAGGATTACATTTTCCATGTTCCGAATGTATAGTACCAATAAGAGTTATATTGTACATCTGTAAGCTGCGGTATTTGTTCTAAAAATGTAAACTTTTTTTAATCAAAACTATATCTTCATTATGAATTCCAACTGGAATTTTTTCCAACCCTAAGAAGTAAGATAATTTTGCCCTGTGTTGCCCATCACGAAATGATATTATTGAGTTTTGAGTTTGATCAATACAAATTGTAGGTGGATCAACAAATTCATTGTTATCCCAACGCGACAGTATTCTAGTTATTCGCATATCATTTTTTTCTTTCCCATTAAATAAGAAATCTAATTCTACATCAGCAAATATTGAATTTTCAATGAGTTTAGAAGTGTTTACCAGAAATATTCTATATTCTTTGTTTCTACCTTTTAAAGCAATATCGAGAATTTTATTTCTGTTCTCTCCATAAGCCCATTTTGGATTAATCAACTTAAGTTGCTCTAAAGATTTATTTCGGTAGTATTCAAATTTCTCAGACATATTATTTTAGTGAAGCTGCCAAAAATTGCAACTATTAGCAGTTATTTTTTCTATACTTTTCGTGTAATTCAATCATTTGTTTGAATTCTGCTTCTTCATCATAATTTATTTTATTGTTTATAAAATCAAAATCTGATGTTTTTATTATTAATGGAGAAACTTTTATTAATTCATTACTGTGAACATTATTTTCGTCATAATTAATTTCCATTACATCGTAAATAGTTATCGAGTTCAAATTCAGTTTTTTTAATACTAAATCATTTGATATTGCGAGATTGGTTAATCCGTATTGCATTTTAACACTTGGATACGCAATTGCTTCAATTTTAAAACCGTTTTTATCTTTTTTTGCTTGTAAAAATCTTGACGATAGAATACTTGAAAACAGATAGTTTTCTCTTTCAGTATAAATTACAATTTTCATGAATTCTTCAGTAAAAAAGAGCATAACATCTTCGAAAATTTCACCTAAATTTGGATCAATCGTATTTTTTGAATTTATCCAAGCATTATATGCGTCAATGCTTTCTTTTGATAAATTATTGATATTTGGATTGAAGATATTATGAGTGTTTAATTTCTCCCCTTTTTTAATTTCCCATTCACTTACAGTTATTAAATCTCCAACATTTGGTTTAGTTTCCCAAATTGCAGTTTTGAAATCTAATGCTGAATAAAAAACACTTTCATTAGGTAAATTACATCTTCCATAATATGATTTATTCAAAGGCGGACCAAGTAAGTCATCAATAAGTTGTAACTTAACTTTAGCACCTTGGTATAAATGTTTATTGTTGGTAACTCTAAATAATTTAGTTGGATAAGTATCAGCCCAAAATGTCATATTTATGTTGACAAATTTTATGAAGCTAGCTTTAATTTCTTCAATTTCCTTTTCAGATAAGTTATGAAATCCCTTTTCACTGATCTCTCTAAAGAAATTTAATTTCTCTCTAATACTCGCTGGAGAATTAAATAAATTTTTGGTATAATCTTTTACTATTTGTTCAATCATAAGTCTAGGTTTCAGGGGATTTTCAGGAAAATAGCAACTAACTTATTTATATGCTAAACAAGCATTCATAAAGCTATTCAAAATGGATGTCTAAATATCCGGTTATATTCGAATATAAGAAATAATCTCCATAAATTATCTAATAGATTTTTTATTTATTGAATCATTATTAGATATATTATCTTCATCATCAATATAATATCCTTTTGGCAACCCGTAAGTTTCCACAAATTCCATAAACTCTAAGTGAGGTATAATTTTAGTATCTTTTGATATATTTTTCTCATTTAGAATTTCATTGATTTGCTTTCTAATTTTGGCGTCACTAAACTGATTACAATACATTTCAACCAGTACCGCTTTTGTAACAGAATGAGGAAGCGGTTTTTTATTATTCTTATTCATTTGTTTTTTTTATATTAAGCACTCTTTCTCAAATCATTGATATGGAATAAGATTCTGAAAATCTTATCTTCCAATGGTCTTACTACTTTTTTCTTGCCTTTAAAAAGGAAAATGACAAATTGCAATGGCAGGACAATAACAATTGAAATGCACAAGAGTATCACATAAGCATTGCACAGCAGTATTGTAAGGCGGTTTTTTAGTTTGATTCTCATAATTTGTGCTTTAAATATTAATTAATTTTTCGTGCAAAAGGTCTGACATGGATTGCATTGTAATTCTCTGTTCTTGCGTTCTTTTCTCTCTTTCCCATTGACAGCAGAAAAGAAGTATAACTGCCTGTGTGGGAGAAAGAGTAATGTTTGATTCCTGTTTTTTGCTTTCAATCTTTGTCCTAAATATGAAAAACATACTTTGGAGTGTATCGATTACAATAATTTTATTGCAATACTTTTCATAATCTTTGCAATGGGCTATTTCGTCAACTTTATGTCTAATGAATTTGAGCAGTTTGGATTGTATAATTTCAATATCTTCTATCTTGATTTTCTTTAAGGCTATTTTCATAATTGAATTTGAATTGAGAGATTAATAGATTGTTTTCATAAAACTGTACCACGTTGGTAATGGTAAAAAGTTTGCTTTTTTCAAACCTCCTGAGCATACTTCGGATAACAAGCTCACTCTTTCGTTTGTTCTGATTAATGGGTGACCACCAAACTGCATTACTCTGTTTGTTTTGGGTTAGGATTACCATTTTAATTTTCGATTTTGTGTTGTCAAAAACTGGCATATTCTTTAGATTTTAAAATTCAAAAAAGCTGTATTTTACCGCATCATCGCCCGTTATTGCAATGGTCTTTTCGTTGTCTTTCAATGATTTTTTAAGTATTAAAACAGGCAGTTTTTCCAGGTATTCTTTAGGGAGGTTCTTTTCCACATAATCAAACAATTGCGTGTAGGTAACTTTGTTTTTAAAGAAGCGGTTAAGCACCGTTTCACACTTCTTGGCGTGGTTTATCGTCTCTTTTCTTCTAACTGCGTTACATTCCTGTTTCTTCTTCAAAGCATCATATTTGGCTATGGACAACAAATGCTCATTCCACTTGGCTTTAGTATATTCAAAGCCGACTTCTTTTGAAGTTTTACGGGTCATATCAAAATACTCGTAGGGGAATAATGGTGGTAACTGATTTTTAATAAACCATTTTCTTGCCCACTCAATGCGCCAACGCATCTGCTGTATTTCATCAACCAGTACGCTTTTATTGAAACTGTTATCTGTAAAGGCAATCCATTTGTTTTGATAATACAGGGTAATTGCCTTTTTCCAACTTCCCACAAAAGGCGTGGAAAACCTGTAAATCTTGGATATGGATTTAAAGAAATCCTGTATCGCCAGCTCCCTAAACTCATCATTGGTCAGTGTTCCTGAAAAAGCCTCTTTGAACAGATAGCGAATGTCAATAGGCTTGTAATTCATATACTCCCCATTGGCAAGGTTTACCGCCAATTCCTGTGGGTGGACAATCAGGTTTTGCAGTTTTTCGGATAAAGTATTTTGAACTTTAACATTTTTTTCGCCCGCCCCCAAGTTTGAAATCTCTTTCTTGCTGGTATGTGTTCCTGTAAAAAACAAATAAGAAGGCGTGAGGGCTTCGCCCGAACTCCTTTGAAATTGAGAAATGTTTTCAACATTCTCATTCATTTGATATTCATTTATAATAGTTCCAGTAATTTCATTGTTATCAGGTAAAAGATTCCAATACACACATTTAAGTTGCTTATTTTCAGCACTTTTCAATTTTGAGGTTTTGATGTCCAAAACCACTAAAATTTCAGGGTTGATATGCACCTCTACGGGCTTGTTTTGCCCTGCAAAATGATATTCAGTAAATACACCTGCTTCTTCCAGTCTTTGTCTGTGATTGCGTACCGTCTTGGTACAGATGTTAATACTGTGAATCTCTTTTCGCTTTAACTGGGTAACTAAAAAAGAGTTTATTTTAAACTCCTGAATAGGTCTTCTTGCGGTTATGCCTCCTTTGATGAATTTTTCATTGCGCTTCATTAGTTGCGAATTGTACAGATGCAACAGGTTTTGAAAAACAATTTCGGTGGCATATTTAACGCTTTGGATTTTCTTTTTCTCCACAATTAAGCCATAATCATTGCAGAACTCATTTACTGCCTCGTTGTATGCTCTTGGCTTTAGGTTTTTCTTATTCAGCAAAAAGACTTTTCTAAATTCCGTCTGTACTTCTGTAAGAGCATTTTCCTTGCAGAATTGCTCTACTGAAGTATTGTGTCTTTGGATAAGTTCGTTTTCTGCCTGTGTCTTAAAATTGTAACTGGCAATGTACTTGCGGTAGTTGTCCATCGTTGTAGAAAAAGCTTCTTCGATTATGGCGGGATAAACCGCAATGATTCTGTTATCCAATTGTAATGTTGCGTTTTCTATTGCAATGGTTTCTTCGATTTGCTTTTTAGCCTCTGTATTGCCAAAACCAAAGAGATTCGAGGCAAGGGAGAAAACTCTGTCGTCTATTTTTTGTTGTGTACTGGCTCTCATAGTATTTTTGTTTAACCTTTCAGCAAGGCGTAAATGTTTACGCCTGTGCGTCAAGGAAATTCAGCGAATTGCTGTCTATGTATCGTGTATTGCAATGCTTTAGAATAAAATTGCAATGGGATTGCAATGGTTTATTTGCTTCTGAATGATTTGTTGTAGTTCTCTGCCAGCAGTTTGTCAACGTCCGAGAGCTTGTAAAAGATTTTTTTACCTACTTGACTAAATGAAATTTTGCCTTCATCACGCCAACCTTGGGCGGTACGTTTGGAGATACCCATTAATTGTATAAATTCCTCATTATCCATAAAGGATTTTTTCGAGGCATTGGTTTGGGTGCTTAATTGATTTTGCAGGGAATCCAACCTTGAAGTTAATTCTGCGAACTGTGCTTTGGACAAGATAAATACCTCCATGATTTTGCGTATTTAAAAATTATGAAGCAAATGTGCGGGGTATGAAAAAGTCTTTTAGTCTTTTCTTGGTCTTCAAGGACTAAGTTTTCTTTTTAGGCTTTGGGAAGCCCTTATTTTAAAGGGGTTGAAGTTTTGGGCTTCTTATAAAAACAGGGAGTGAAAAAAGACCTTTTTTATTTTGTGTAGAAATGGGTGAAAATCGCCTCTAAAATGACATTTTTTGACCCTTTTTAAGCCAAAAAAAAGGCATTTTTGAAAAAGTCTTTTGAGGTCTTTTCATTTTAAAAAGACCTTTTTCATTTATAAAAAACCTTTATTCTACAAGGGTTTACAACGATTTTATTGATGTAGAAAATGTGAAAAAATAAAAAAGTCCACAGGGAATTTGTGGACTTTTTGTGTTTGATTATAAAAGTTTGCTTATATCTATTCTTTTATGGGTATTGGGGCGTTTGTCTTCCCTTGAGGGTTGGAGGATAGTTTTAACGCTAAGGGGACTTAGTTCCTTTCCGTCTTTGTCAATGAATGTGTTTACAATCATTTCCGCAATATCATTGATATTGCCCTCAACCATTGGCTTACCCTCAACCAATATTTCACGGGACATTTGATAGAATATGTCCACAAACTGATTGACATTGCAATTGAATTGCAATTTAGTATGTGGGATTGGATTGCCCGGAACAATAGGCTTAAATTTATCAATGGAACTTTTGATGCTCTGCAATTCATAAATCTGCTTAATCTCCTTACTGCATTGCACATCAAACAAGGGCAATTTTTGATTGATAAACTCTATATTCGCTTGTCTGTACTCGTGCTTTTCTTTCGTGAGTAAAAGTATCTTCTCATTATCATCGTCAAGGCTGTCGATTTGCTTTTTGACTTCACAAAATGAAAAATGCCTGTCCTCACTTTCTGCATTGATAAACCTTTTAGCTATTGTCTGTTTGCTTTCTTTTGAACTCGAAAACTGTATTTCTTTTCGTTTGGATTCTATCAAATTGAATAGTTTGTTATAACGGCATAAGGCTTTTTTACTGGTAAATAAATCCTCATTATTGGAAATCAATTCTTCAAAACGATTTAACCAAACAATCGGCTCTTTAACCAAGCTGGTTTGATAATTTAGAAAAATGGGGTAATCGGAGTAGTGTAATTCAAAAATCTTATTAATTAGTGCGGTACAATAGTCTTGTACTGTAACTTTTTTATCGAGAATAATATCAAAATCGTGATTGGAAACTTTTGTAGAATGCACCACTACCATTTCGAGAAACGAGGTAGTTTGAAAATTTTGCTCCATAGAATTTTAATGCTACAATTAGGGTTATGTTTTTGCATTTTCTTTGAAATGGCAATTTTAAATTTATCCCAGTTCAAATTCGTTTTTGAAGCCTCTGTTTTGGCTGTTAAGCCTTTACTATTGCGGAATATCTATTTAAAAGAACTTCTTTCTTTGGCGCTAAAATAGAGGGAAAAAAATCCTTTTTTTTAAAAGGATTTCATAAATTTTTATTAAATATTTAGCAATATTTTAGCTACGATACTACTTATTTTTCAATAACGTGATTAACAGTATTTTATTATTCTCACTTTTTTACACAATTTAATAAATATAATTATCTACTGCCTTATCCAGTTCTTCTCCCAAGATTTTTGCATATACCTGTGTGGTTCTAATATCCTGATGATCCATTAACTTTGAAACGTGTTCAATTCTCATGCCATTATTCAGAGCGTTGGTAGCAAAACTGTGTCGGCTTAAATGAAAAGAAACGTGGATTGGAAACTCTAAAGCTTTGGCAATCCTTTGGATTTGAAAATTAGCCGACTTATTTGCTTTTTGGGTTATCTCATAACGATATTCGGCATTCTTCAAAAAGAAATCCTTATTGGTTACAATCGGGAAAATAAAATCATCGGGCTGTGGGTTTTCTTTTTGGTATTTTTTGATAATATCCAAAGCTACTTTACCGATTTTAAACTGATGGGGTCTTCCTGTTTTACGAATGACTTTTTTAATTCGCTGTTCGTCTTCAATAAAGTCCTTGTTTTGGATTTCCAAAGCATCGCTGAACCGTAGCCCTCCTGCATAAATGGAAAAAATAAACATATCCCTGTAAATATCTCCTTTTGTTCCTTCCCCTGCATTGTAATTAATCATTGCCTCAATTTGTTCCTTGTTCAAAAACAATCGCTTGCCTGTTTCTTTTTTTAAAGTCAGTTTACTTATTGGGTACATATATTCGGGGATAATATCCTCTTTAATGGCTTGTTTGAACATTATCGCCAGTATCATAATGGAGTAGCGCTGTGTGGTTAATCCATTACCTAATTCATTTACCATATATGCCATATAGTCCATTAAGAGCGAAACGGTAATATCATCAAAGAAAACATCTTTTGTGCCTAACCAGTTTTCAAACTTCTCTAAATACAGCTTGTAATTATTATACGTTCCCACAGAAACACTCCCCCTGATTTTTTCGCAATACTTATAAGAGTATTCAAAAAAGTTAGGCACTTCTTTACCCTTAATAGCTTCTTTAAGTTTCTTTGCCGAAACCGTTTTTACCTTTCTTTCCAAGTCCGCAACCTGTCCTTCCGCATCTGCTACTTTTTGAGCAATGGAAGCGTTCATTCTTGCGCTATTTGGGTGGTTCTTTTTTACCCTCTGTTTTGCCTCGTCCCATTCGCTCTCTTTCAACTTCACGCCAACAGAAATAAATTTTGCTTTCCTGTCTTTAATAACTCTTATATATAAAGGACAATGTCCCGCTTGGTCTTGCTGATGTGTTCTTAAAATTAACTTAATAGAAGCCATAAATTGCAAAAATTAAAAAGTTGTACTATATTTACAAAAGGAAGCAAATGGGTGAAGTCTTTAAAAACAAAGCGTTTCATTTGAGTGCAACCTGAAACGAAAGTACAACATTTGGTACAACAAAGCAAACATTATATTGCTTTTTTTTGCTTCAATTTGCATCATCAAAAATAAACAAGTCAATAAATACGGTACTTTAGAAGCAAATCAAAACATATAATATTATAATAGTACTAACAGCGGTTTTTCACAACAAAACGTAAAACAAATGACTTTAGAAAATAAAATTATTAATTTAAAACAGTCCGCTATTTTGGACCACGAAATAATTGTTAAACTCTCCAATTTTGAAGATTTTTATAAAACTTTTGGTCGATTTGAGCATTTTTTTATTTCAAAAAGTTTTTTAGAAAAAATATTATATTTAAAAAACCAAGTAATTGAAAATCCCAATTCTTTTATTTTAAACTCCTCAACTCTTAGATTTGTTTTAGAAACATTAATTCACTCAAAATTATTTTTAATGGAGGAAAAATATATCTATACTTTTTTCTATTCTATATATTCAGAGCAAATCAAAAAATGTGAAAATTTTATTTCTAGACTTGAATATGAAATTCAATTAATTGATAAATACAAAATCGAAGAAGAAAACACGAAACCGGACAAAACAAATCTATCTAATAATAGCGAAGAGGATATACAAAAATATTTTAATAAAATAAAAAAAATAGAACGAGAAATAGATGCCCGAGCAGAAAAAGAGTTAACCATATTTTGGGGAGATTTCAAAAATATGGGTTACTTTTTACAAAAAAGTTTGATGGAAGAACAACTTCTTCAAAAATATGAAAGTCAGTTACAACATTTACAACATTTAAAAAACAAAAAACAAGAAGAACTTTTTAAAAAAGAAAATTTAAAAGTTCTATTCAACTTTACTAATGAAGACGATGTTTTCAATAAACTCAAAGAAACACGTAGAACTTGGAAGACAAAAGCTGAAGTTACATCTTTAGAAAAAGAATATGAACTAGTCTATGAAATTACAAGTGCATCACTTCATTCAACTTCATACAGCATTATAACTAATTCAGAAACCAATGAACAAGAGCAAATTTTTGCATTAGAATTAATTTGTAAATATTCAAAAGAAATTACTGAAAACTTACTTCAATTCTTAGAATTCGATAGATATTCGAAAATAGAAGTTGTGAATATATAAAGCTGCTGCTAACAGCTACAAGCAATTTGGGTAGATTGCCACGCAGAAACGCAAAAATTAGCTAAAAAATCTAGATTTTAAAATTATGACAAAAAGAATAATAATTAAAATAATAAATATCTTGAGTCTCAGACGATGTAACAGATGTCAAGAACTTGAACACGATTGTGGTTGTTGGTTTCCTGATTTTGATTAATTAAAAACGAACTATTGACAAAACTGACAACGACTTAGCAAATCTATAAAACGTACTTGATTATCGAGTGCGATAGCTTCTTCTAAACTTGAAATACGCATCTGGTTGCAGGAAGTTCCATGTATATGTTGCATTACTAAAAAATACGAAAAATCCTGTTTTAAAAGCAATACTTTCCTATATTTGTTTACAACAAAACGAAAGTTTTTCCACAGACTGACGTTGGCAGTAACTTTAGCACAGAGAATCGTAGAAAAAGACAATTGAAATAGAAAATGGCAAAATTTATTACCGGAGAAAATCTTGAAAATGCAGTTTATGAAATAATTTGGGAAGCAGAAAGCAATCTTTTAATTGTTTCTCCATTTATTAAACTTGATGATTATTTCAAAAGACTTTTTGACAAGCATATGAATAATCCGAAACTACATATTCTAATTGTTTTTGGTAAAAACGAAAAAGAAGTAAGTAGAAGTTTAAGCAAAAATGATTTTGACTATTTCAAAAAATTTCTTAACATAAGTATAGTTTATATTCCAAATCTTCACGCAAAATATTATGGAAATGAAAAGAAAGGGGTAATTACTTCAATAAATTTATATGATTATTCATTTAAAAACAATGTTGAATTTGGTGTTTTTTCTGAAATAAATATTTTATCAAAATTCACAACAAATACAGACAATGAAGCTTGGCAAACTTGTTATGAACTTGCCGAAAAAAGTGAAGCTATTTTCATAAAAAGACCAGTTTTTGAAAAGAAAATATTGAGTTCATTGCTTGGTAAAAATTATATAAAATCTGACACTTTACACGACACAACTGAAAAGTTTTACTCTTCGTGGAATAGAAATCGAGATAATCAAATAAAAACATTAGAAGATTTTCCTTTCGAACTGGAATTGGGTTCAGTACAAAATATTAGACCAAACAGAGCGGAAATAGAAAATCCAATAAATGGTTTCTGCATAAGAACTGGAGAAAAAATAGAATTTAATTTAAAAAAGCCATTTTCATATCAAGCATATAGAAGTTGGGCTTCTTTTGGAAACGATAACTATCCTGAAAACTTTTGTCACAAAACAGGAAAACCATCGAATGGAAAAACATCAATGCGTAAACCAATATTGTAAAAGAAAAAAAGCTACTGCCAACGGCCGTTTGGCGAGATTGGGGTTTTAGGCTTAATGGAAAGTTGGTTTTGTGTTTGGAAAATTTGTATTTAATCGAAAAATCCAAGCATCTTTAATCACCAACCTCGCCATGCGCCAGAACGGTATGTGCAATTTGCACGCAACAATTAAAAAATTTAAGAATTATGAGAATTATTGAAAACTTATTAGAATGGCTGGAAAACCAAAATACAAATTCTAGAGATACTGTTCTGTTTCAAATCCTTATGCTTGCTCCAGATTATGACCTTACAAAATTTAATTACACAACAGATAATTTTTTAAATTTTAAAGAATATCTAAATAATGATACCGGAGACACAAAAAAAATCGGAAAACTTATTTATATAATTAATGCAATAAATTTCACTGTTCTTGATTACGATGAAATTGATAATTTAATTGACTCTCAAGTTTTATTAAAAGATATTATTGTTTCAGGAGAATCTGAGGGGAAAGATATGTCTTATTTAAGACAAATACATATCAATGGAGGTGAAAATTTTGAAGCAAAAAAGGAATTTAAAAATAATTGGATTGAGTATCGCGACGAAAATCTAAAATTTGAAATCCTGAATAAAATCTTAAAGAACAGTCTTCTGGATAAAAAATAAAAGTGCACATAACAGTTACAACGGATTTGGGCATTTGGTTTAATGGAAAAATACTCTTGTATTTGGAAGATTTGGCAAATCCGAATAATCGCCTTAATTAAGTCCCAAACCCGCTGTAGTTACAGAACGTTATGAGGCAAATTAAAAGACAGACAATGCAGAGTATTCTAATTGATTTTCCAAATAAAACAAGTAATGACTATTTGTATATATTACCAATAGAACGATTTTCAATTAATCAAAAATCAAGAGTTAAGAATTTAGTTATTTATCCAAAAGGTGCAGTTGATATAAATGAACTTTTTAAGAATCATTCATTTTTAGAAGATAACTCCAGAGAAATTAATAAACTAAAAGAGAATGCATTAATTGCGTTTCTTTCAAGTTCACCTGTGAAATTCCCTGCTCAAGTAACTAATAATTTGAATCTTCTTAATTTTGCTTTAGAATATACAATTCCAATTTTAGACTTTTATATTTTCAATTATTGTAACATTAATAATAACTCAACACTACCTGGTAGAGTTGGACAAATTGAAACGGGAGAATCTATTTTATTAATGTTTAATGATTATGGTAGTCCATTTACAAGAATTATATGCGAAAAAGTAAATACAAATACAATATCATTGGGTAATGGATTAACAATTAGTGAACCTGACTTATTGAATTCTTTCCCACTATTGAATAATGACATAAGTGAAATTGGTAATGTTGCAAGACATGCTTTGAGAATGTATACTCAAATCCTCGAATCAAACTCAAATACCGAAAAATTTATCCAAATAATTAGACTGTTTGAATTTATCGCGTCACCTGATAAATATGAAAAATTTCAAAATGTAAAAGCAAAAATAATATCTCATATTGCTAAAAATATTCATCAAATACATGAAATTAGTGAAGAATTTAAGTACTATTCAAGTGGTAGTAATGGAGATGGTTTACGAACCCAGATATTTCATAAGGGAAAGAGAATTGAAGAGCTTGTTGATGAAAATAAGAGTAAAGCTCTTTTTGAAAAATTACACAAATACATTTTTATTTGTTTAACTGACTTATTAATCAATTACAATAAAGATTGGGTGTTTATCGAACAGTTTAGAGCTAAGAAACACGAGATTGCAGAAAAGAACAAGACTCTCATTATAACTGATGACTACGCTTCAACAATTGTTCTAATAGATGGTGATTTTTTAAGTCGTTCCATTATTCGATTTCAAGAAATGTATTTAGAAGTTTATCCACAAAAGGAAATGAGTAAAATTAGCTTGGCGAGACTTTGTTATGAAACATTATTGAATACAAGAAAGTGGGAAGAAGGCAAAATATTTGGTTTTCTAATTTTCTACTCAGGAGTATCTAAGTTTCCTTTTGTAGATGAGACTTTTAGTGAAATAGATGGAAAAAAAATAAAAATTGACAAAGCCGAATTTGAATTTCATGCATTTCAATTTGAAACAAACGAGAAATTGTTGACCGCAGTAAATAACTTATTAAAGGATTTAAATGAAAATAGAAAAGTAATTACTGATAAACTTTCGATATTTGACAATATCGTTTTTTGTGGAGACAATAAAAACTACGAAAACGCTATTACTGAAATTCAAGAGACAGGGACAAAGGATATTGTTTTGATTCGAAATACTCATGATTCTGAAATGGAATTAGGGACTCAATACTTTGCCATTGGAAATCTTGTAGGGAAATCTTTAGGATTAAAATCAAATGAATTATAAAAATTCGCCCCATAACAATGTATAAAAATAATAGCCAGTTCAGTAGTAAATTCAAGGGCCCGCTTCAATCTTTTCGTAACTTGACAGGAATTAAGCCCACAATCGGCTACTATTCTTATACTTAACGTTAGAAGTAAACCAAAGAAACAAAACGTCTAAACATAAACTATGAAAGATTACTTAAAAAACAATACTCAAGTTAGAGAAGATATTTTAAACCAAAAGTTATTTTTTGAATTGAAAGAAGCCTCTGCTAAAAGACAAGTTCATTTAAAACTATTTAGATCAGATGTTGATGTTGACGGATTTGATATAATAATAGACAATAATGATGATAACACTTTAAAGTGCCAGGTTAAATCACGATTTGATGCTACAACATCTTACTTTGACATACATAAAATAATGCTCAAACCAAGTTATTATTTTTTTGACTCTTTTGAGTTTATACAACTGATTGGTTGTCCTAATGACTTTCGTGGAATAATATTAATTGACGGAGAAGTAGAAAATGGAAAAATTCAGACAAAGTATTATTATTTAGACATTTTTTTGTTAAGAGCAATGGAATTAGGTATCTTTAAATTAACTAATCAGAGCAAACGAATTTCGAGTGAATTATTAAACTCATTAAGAGTCGATAATGATAGCGAAAATAAAAAAATATCTGTTTTGCATTCTTTATTTTTTCCAGTTAAAAATATTGATGCCTTGTTAGCTATTATGAGTTTCCATTCTATTTATCATCACAATTTATCATTCAATATTTTAACTATTTCTAAAATAGTAAGTGGAACATATGATGTACGCTACGAAACTAATGCAGATAAAATTAAAGAAATGCGTGGTCATTGGGATATAATAAATAAAGGATTATCTGAACTAATTCATGAAGATTCTACAATTACACCTGGAACTTTAAATAAAAATTATTTCAAAGGAACATAATTAACTATCTAGCATGGCCTACTGCAATTTGTGTTTTAGACTTAATTTGAAATTGGTTTTATATTTGGAACATTTCGCAAATCCGAAAATAGAGATTAATTTAGTCCCAAACTGTTTGTGGCGCGAGAACGTGAGGCTGTGAAAAAAACTTTTTTTAGTAAAATTGTAAAATTTCACAATACTACAATTCAAATTAAGCCTTCTAAGAAAGTTCTTTTTCAGGCAATTAATTTCATTGAATAAAAATAATGTCTTGTATTTAGAATATAAAAAATAAAAACAGAGGTTTTTAGACAAACATATGTCGCAAAACTCGCACCAGTGGTGCAAGAAATTGGATAAGATTGTAAAATTTATTTTAAGCCACAAGTCATGTCCATCTATAACTATCATTTTAAACTAAGTTTTTAACAGAGAATAATGGAATTTACACAACACAAAGTTTTAGTCTTAAGTAATTCTAAATAATCAAAATGGTGTTTTTTAAGTTAAGTAAATAAGACCTTTCTTCAAAATAAAAAGAAAAAATGGTACTTTCGCGCTCATAAACAAAATAGCAACGTTGAAAAAGTATCTAATCATATTGCTTAGCTGCATTATTTTAGTACCATCATTTGGTAGTGTGTTTGTTTATGTATCTTTTAAACTAGAGCAGCAAGAGATTGTAAAAACCATCTGCGTACAGCGAAAAATGGTTTTCAATAGCTGTAACGGTCGATGTGAACTTCAAAAAAGTCTAAAGAAATACGACGATAACGAAAAGAAAATGCAGGACAACCTGAAGGAGAAAACAGAGTTGGTTTACATTTTATATACTTCAAATAATACTTTCAAATTAATAGCACCTATTGGAATCAAAGCAGACTTTCCGGCTAGATTCGATAATAAGCCTATTTCTGTTTCAACAGATACTTTTCGTCCCCCTTCTCTTTTTATATAAATTATAATTTTCATTTCAATTCGTATTGGAATAATTTTTCATTGTTGTATAACAATGAAAGAGTGCTTGCACTTTAATAAAATTACAATTATATAAAAATTACAAAACAAAAAACATACAATGAATTTTAATAAACTAATGGTAACTCTACTGTTTTTATGTGCAAATATTATGTCTGCACAAAGCATTACAGGAAGGATATCCAATGAAAGTGATTCGTCGATAAATAATGCCGAAATACGAATTCTGAATTCTGAAAGCAGAACATTTTCAGATAAAGAAGGTAATTTTACATTATCTACCACTAAAGAGAATTTTACATTGGCGGTAACGGCGCAAAATTATGCTTCGAAAATAATTGTTGTTGATGCCAAACAAATGCAAATCCTCAACATTGTTTTAGAAAACAATGAAACTATTTTAGATGAAGTAGTTGTAACAGCAAACAAGCAGGAAGAGGGACTTAAAAATATCCAGGGTGCTGTAACTTCATTATCTGCCAAAACTATCGAAAATTCTCGAATTGTAGATTTGTCCGGACTAACTGCTATTGTACCAAATTACCTTTATCAGGATTTAGGTGTAGGTTTTACAGGGATACAATCTATTAGAGGAATTCAGGTTTTTAGTCAAAATCCAGCGATTTCAACCTATGTAGATGATGTTAGTAATTTAGATATTATTGCCAACGGTCTTGTCTTTTCTGATCTTGAAAGGATTGAAGTGCTTCGTGGGCCTCAAAGTACATTATTTGGTAGAAATGCAATGGGAGGCGTTGTGAATATTTTTACAAAAAAACCAACCAATAAACTTTCAGGATTTGCAGAAGTAGAAGCTGGAAGTTTTGGCCTGCAGAAGTATTCGGTAGGAATTAAAACGCCGCTTATTAAAGACAAATTATATTTTGGAATCAACGGATTATTTCAGAAAAGAGAAGGGTATTTAATAAATAGTATTGAGGGAACTGCCAGCACAGACACTTCATTAAACGGAAAAAAAGTGGGTGGTGAAGAAAATACGTATGGCAATTTATTTTTAAAATGGCTAGTTTCTTCTAAATTTAGTTTGACAGCCAACGCAAAAGTTCAAAAAGACTGGTCTGATAATTCAGGGTATATGGTTTCACAGATGAGTGATGTTGCCGGTTTTGAAAACCCTAAAACAATTAACCTTACCAGAATTGGAAAACACCAGAGAAATTTTAATAATTATTCATTAGTTGCAAAATACGAAGCGAATCAATTTAATATTACTTCAATCACAGCATACCAAGAAATTAGCTTTTCTTTAAAAGACCTTGATTTTCCGGGATATTATCATACTTTCTACCACCGTGAAATTGGAGAAAAATTACCTCCACAGGAAGTGATCACACAAGAGGTTCGAATTAATTCTACTGATAAAACCAAAAAAATTCAATATACCGCAGGAGTATATGGTTTTAAACAAATTGGATTTGAACCTACTGCTAATTTAGCCTACGAAAATACACCAACGGACTTTACTGTTTCCAGAAACAAGAGTGACAATAAAGGCTATGCTGTTTTTGGAGAAGTCAGCTATAAAATTACCGAAAAGTTAAAAGCTACTGCTGGAGCCCGTTATGATTTTGAAGAAAGAAAAAGCATTTTTAACGGTTTTGGTGATGCCACTTTTGTTGATGGCGTATTTACCATCGTAAATCCTGATGTTGAAAAATCGGCATCTTACAATTCGTTTTCTCCAAAAGTGGCTCTGTCCTATCAATTTAATGAAAATAATAGCATCTATGGAAATTTTACTAAAGGCTTTAGGGCTGGTGGTATCAATGCAAGTGTAGTGCCTAACGAAATTAATCAGGAATATAGTCCTGAATATTCTGATAACTTTGAAGTAGGGTATCGTACTTCCTTTTGGAAAAACAAAGCCTCACTTTCGGCAACCGCTTTTTCAATTAATTGGAAGGATCTACAATTGACCAACTTGGTAGGTCCTGGTGTTTATGCGTTGGAAAATGTAGGAGATGCGTATTCTAAAGGGATCGAAATTGAGGGAAGTGTTCTTCCTCTAAAAGGGTTGCAATTTGATATTTCTTATGCGATCAATGATGCTGAGTACAAGGATTTTGATTTAAAAAGAGTCAATTTTGTAACTGGGGAAGAAACCAGTACATCGGTAAAAGGAAATAAATTATCCAATGCACCAAAAACAACTTTATTTGTTGCCGGACAATATTCTATTCAAACTTCAGAAGCTGTTGGGTTAATTTTTAGAACAGAATTACGCAATATTGGTGGTTATTATACTGATATCCAAAACGCATTGTACCAACAAACTTATATGCTCATCAACACCAGATTTGGAATTACCTATAAAGAATATGGTGTTTTTCTTTGGGCAAAAAACGTAAACAATGCAGTCTACATGAATTATGGTAGTGGGGATACGAGCTTTGGTGGCCGAAATGTAAGAATGGCCGAACCTGCCAGTTTGGGAGTAACATTAACAGCTAAATTTTAAAAAAAAATGAAAAAATTAATCCTATTAGTTTGTGCAACATTATTGATAAGTTGTGACAATAAAGAAACTTCAAAAAAAGAAGAGCATAAAACCCATGAAGAGCAAATGGCTGAAATGTTTCCCAAGCCAAAAGTGCAAATCAAAACAGTAGGGATTTTATTATATGATAATTATGCAGTGCTAGATGCAATGGGACCATTTCACGTATTTAGTGACATGATGGGTGTAGAAGTCTTTTTTGTTGGAAGGCATAAAGGAATTGTTACCACTATGAATGGAATGAAAGTGCAGTGCGATAAATCAATTGATGATGTAAAGCAGTTGGATATTTTGCTTATTCCCGGAGGTCTAAATGAAACTTATGCATTAACAAAAGATAAAGTTTTACTTGATTGGATAAAAATGATTGATAAAAATTCAAAATATACAACGAGCGTTTGTACAGGTGCTTGGGTTTTGGCTGCAACGGGTCTTTTAGATGGTAAAAATGTATCTAGTCATTGGTACGGAAAGAAACTTTTAGCTGAAAAATACGATGTAAAAGTAGTGGATCAGCGTTATACAAACAGCGGTAAATACTGGACGAGTGCCGGTGTTTCTGCAGGGATCGATATGAGCTTGGCAATTGTTCGAGACATTAACGGAGATAATTATACCAAAGCGGTAATGCTAGATCTGGAGTACGCTCCAAAACCACCTATTGAAGGAGGCACTGTAGAAAATACAGATCCTGCAATTGTTGAAAGTATGCGAGGAATGTATGATTCCGTATTACTTCCTTTTGTAAAACAAACTGATAAAAAATAATTATTGGTCTATTTGACCTATTGACATTACATTAAAATCATTACTAATAATGAAAAAAAAGATATTTTTTGTGTTGGCTTTGGTGGCTTCGCTACAAATCTGTGCACAAAAAAAGGACAGCATCCCGGGCAAATATACCCTAATGGACGAAGTGATTATTGAAGGTGTCAGAAAATCTAAGGACGTATCGAGCGAACTGGCCTCAAAACTCCCAATTAAAAACTTAGAAAACCCCCAGGTTACTGCTTCGGTTTCCCCGCAGCTGATTAAAAACAGAAATTTTTACACCCAGGGCGAAATGCTGCACAATGCCGCTGGTGTTGCCCCGAGCTGGGCCGGTATTTCACCTTATTATTCCATTAGGGGATTTCGTACGCGTTCGAGTTTTAGAAATGGCGTAAACGGTTATGTCGCCTCTGATATGGATCCGGTCAGCACAGCACAGCTTGAGGTTATCAAAGGACCAAGCGCCGTAATTTTTGGAGGAGGCGGTGCTACTATGATTACTTTTGGCGGACTGATTAATCGTGTAACCGTAAAACCCCAGCATACCACTTTTGCCGACATTAGTGCAACGGGCGGATCTTACAATCTGCAGCGAGCCACCCTTGATATTAACAGACCACTTGATAAAGACGCAAAGGTTCTTGCCAGATTAACTGGTGCTTACACCTACAACGGTTCTTTTCAGGATCAGGGTTTTTCAAAAACGTTTTTTTTAGCTCCCAGTATTTCTTACAAGATTAGCGATGATTTAAATATCCAGCTTGATGCCGAAATTTTAAACAAAACCGCTACGAATAATCCACTGTACCAAGTGGCTTTGGGGACTGCTAAATCGGCTGATGAACTCAATTTGGATTATCTGCGTTCCTTCCAGGACAATACGGTAACTTTGAATAATAAGGCGGTAAATATTTACGGAAAAATCATTTACAGGCTTTCAGAAAATTGGAAATCTGAAACCAATTTAATTTCCATCAACAATAAAACTCCGGGAGATTATATAAGGTTGAGACTCGATGATGACAGCCAGAATGTGACACGAAGAGTGTATAGAATGTATCCGGAAAATATTACCAGTCAGCAAATTCAGCAAGACTTTGTAGGGAATTTCAAAATTGGCAGTATTAAAAACCGACTAATTACTGGTGTTGAGTATTATCATTATCTCTACGGGATTGCCAGTAAATCTATGAATTTCACTAAAGTTTCGGCTACTGCTGCAGATCCTCAAAATGCTTATTTCAATAATGAATATATTTCTGATCAACTGGCTTCAAAACCTTATGGAGAGAATTATAATGCGATTCAGGATCATTATTCAGTATATGCTTCAGATGTTATCAACCCATTGGAGAATTTAAGTGTAATGCTTAGTGCCCGAATCAATTATATCAATAACAAAGGGACAGACGATTTGCTAACAGCAACAACTACTGGGGCTTATACACAAACGGCTATTTCTCCGAAATTAGGAATTAATTATCAGATTATTCCTGAAAGAATTGCATTGTTTGCCAATTATATGAATGGTTTTCAGCCGCAGGCACCTCAATCAGTAAACGGGCAGATGACCAATTTTGAGCCCGTTTATGGAAATCAATGGGAATCGGGAGTTAAAATCTCTCTGCAAAAGAACCTATTGGATGCCGTTTTGAGTTATTATAATATAGATGTAACCAATGTGGTAAGGCAGGACCCAAATGATACGGCTTCCTATCTGCAGAATGGCGAGCAGCGCAGTAAAGGATTTGAAGCAGATTTAGAATCAAATCCGATGGCAGGATTGTTTTTGCATGCAGGTTTTGCTTATAACGACAGTAAACTTATAGTCTCTGATGCACTTACTCAAGGTTTAAGACCTGTAGATGCTGGTCCTAAACTTTCCGGAACCTGGTATATCAATTACGCTCCGCAATCAAAAGCTTTGAGCGGTTTTTCTTTAGGCTTGGGCGGGAGTCATTATGGTAAAGATTTGATGATTAACAACACTAATGGTTCTTTTTCCACTAATGCTTATACCTTAATCAACTCAGTTATAAGTTTTGAGAAAACAGGATATGTTTTTTCTCTTTCTGCTAATAATCTGCTCAACGAGCATTATTGGTATGGCGGCCGCGGTATGATTACCCCGGGAGTCCTGCGTGAGGTTATCTTATCTTTAAAATTAAAATTATAAAGCTGTTATTTAGAACTTAAAGTGAAAAAAATCACAAAAATATCATTTCAGCTGCACAGCTACCTCGGATTATTTTTCGGGGTGCTGTATTTGTTTTTTGGAATTTCGGGCGCTTTGCTGGTTTTTAAAAAAGACATTGAGTATTTCAATAACCCACCCATGCATTACTGCGTGAAGGGCGGCAAAACCATTTCATTAAACCAGATGTATCATAAAGTCTCTGAGCGGTATCCTCAGGCACGACAGATTATGCTGCACACTTTTCCAAGAAATACGTGCGATACTTACGAATTTATGATTTTTAATTATCAGGATAATGTAACTGATAATTATCTCTACTGCTGCATGGTAGACCCCTATACGGGAAAAATTGTAAGAGAGGGCGATTTTAGCTCTTTTGAATCCCCATTTTTTCGCTGGCTGTATCTTGCGCACTACTCACTTTTAATTGATAAACCAGGCAGGCTTATAACAGCCATTGCGGCCATTGCTTTACTGCTAAACTTAATTACGGGTATGATCATTTATCGTAAAAAGATATTTTCTACTCTAATATTTAGAGAGAAGTTAAATCGTAAATCTGCCAGAACCCTTAATTCATCACTGCACAGGATTATCGGTGTCTGGACTTTGATGCTTAATTTCATTCTTTTTTTTACGGGTTTCTGGATGAACAAAAGCCTTTTTTTACCAGCCGAGTGGGAATTAATTCCAAAGAAAGAACAGAATTATCAGGCAAAGGCAGATATAGACCAAGTGATAAAACAGGCCCGGGAGATTCCCAATTTCAGGCCAATTGCCGTAAAAATCCCCGCTGATAAGAAAACGGACATTGTTGTAAGCGGCGAGTTTTCCGATACCCAAAACCCGCTGTATTTCGGTAAAGGCAGCGACGTTTATTACGACAGTGATAATGGAAATTGGATCAAAACGATACGGATTGAAGAAAAACCATTTTCAGACCGGTTTTATTGGATGATGAAACAGCTTCACCGGGGTGATTATGATAATTTATTTATTAAAATTCTTTATGTATTTGTCGGATTCAGTCCTGCAATTCTTTCCATTACAGGATTTTTTCTTTGGAGAAGAAAAAGGAGAAAGCAATAACTGCTTAAAAACGGTTTGAACTTGATTATGAAAATAATAGGTTTATATTATATTGTAATGGTTTAATATATTAAAAGTTAAGTGGTCTAAACTTAAAAAATATATTGTACCCCTCGTATTTACTCAGAATTACTTATAGAGCCATAAAGTCTCTAGATAGACTTTATGGCTCTTTTTATATCTCCTTAACAAAAATGGGAAATACTTAAATCAGTTAAGTGTAAGCCTAAGATTTTTTTTACACGTTTATGTACGTATTAATACGTGTTTTTTTTTAGTTAATACTCTAATTACTTTATTTAACTCGTCACATTCCATTATCTCTATAGACCAATCAAGATTTTTTCTTTCATTGATGCGATTTCTTTTTCAAGTCTTTCCAAGATTAATAAGCTATTCTCAGGTTCTAAGGATGCTTTTTTATTCAATTTATTTCTCAATTCAATCATCTGCCGACCAACCGTCTGCTGCTCGGTTATTGCATATTCTTCAGTCTGTTGTACTGATCGATGCCCGAGCATTTCTTTGACAATATGAATTGGTACATCATTAGCAAGCGTAACAGTACTTCCAAAAGTTCGTCTTGCCTTATGGGTATTTAATACACAAGTAATCCCACACAGATCAGCAATTTCTTTTAGGTAAGCATTCATTTTTTGATTTGATTTTACAGGAAGAACGGTTCCTCTGTTAAGACAAAGCGGATGATCTTTGTATTTTTCTATAATTTCAAGAGCCTTGGGCAGTAATGGAATATTTGTTTCTGATTCTGTTTTTTGGCGGTCAGACATAATCCAATATTCACCATCAATACCTATCTTAATATCTTCTTTTTTAAGTTGGAATGCATCAATGTATGCAAGACCAGTATAACATTGGAAAATAAATACATCGCGTATGACAGCCAACCTTGGAGTAGAAAAAACATGATTTTCAATCTTATGTAATTCCACTGCCGTGAGTGGTTTTTTCTTCGTTTTTGTTTTTTTTCCTTTAAATTTCTTAAATGGATCTTCCTTAATAATTTCCTTATCAAGTGCTCGTCTCACAATTTTCCTGAAATTTGTAATGTACTTTAATGCAGTGTTGTTATTACAGTTCTTAATGGTTTTGAGATAAAATTCATAATCTTTTATAAATTCGTAGTTTAAGTCCCTGAATTCCATATCTTCCAAGTTGAATTTAAATGATAGAAATTCTTTTAGGTGTTTTTTAGATATTTCAAAACGTTCATGAGTACCAATAGCATATTCTCCCTTGCCTACAAGAGCTAGTAATTCGTTATTATGCTTTAGGAATTCCTCAAGGATTTTTACTTTTGGGGCTATTCGTCCCATAATAAAATCTATTATTTTTTGAGATGTAATAGAACTTTCCGCATAAAGTAAATCATTTCTATATTGATTAACTTTAGTCTCAATTGTAGTAAGAAAAAAATTAGTGGTCTTGGCATCTTCTTTTGTACCTACAGCTCTTTCGGCTTTTTGATCCCACCTGTTAATATCCCATTTGCGTTTGGTGGAAGTTTCCTTAGGGATTCCATCAACGATAACTCTTAGGTAAATATACCTGAGATTGTTCTTTTTACGTGGAGCCTTCAAAAAGAAGGTTAATCCAAAACTGCTTTCTAACATAATTCAACAATTTAAATTAGTAAATGTCGAACTATAGCGTCTTAAAATCAAGTCGTTAACGTATTTTACATGTTGATAATCAGTTATTTGAACTTTATTTTGTGGCACATTTTTTTAAAATTTAAAAGTGCCACAAAAATGCCATGTAATTTTGAGCGTTTTTGAAAATTTTGGAGGAAACAGGTAGAAATAAAAAAACCTGCAAATCCGAAATTTGCAGGTTTTTAGTAAGATTGTGGAACTTTATAATATCATTCCTAAAATAGGTGGTGGGCGATGAGGGGTTCGAACCCCCGACCCCCTCGGTGTAAACGAGGTGCTCTGAACCAGCTGAGCTAATCGCCCTATTTTACTAGGCTGCTATCATTTCGTGATTGCGAGTGCAAATATACAGCTAGATTTCGTATTTGCAAGCATATTTTCAAAAAAAATGAAATATTTTTTTGCTTTTATATTTACCACTCTATTTTTCAGCTTTTTAAACAAAACATAAAAAGCACCGTTTTCTTACTATTTAGTTAAAAAGCAAAATCTGAATGTCTAATTTATAATAACACTTTGTATTCGCTTGCTATAGTCATACATTTGCATTACTTTAATTGTATATACAAATGGCAAGATTTCAAGAAAACGATTTACCTAAAGCTAAATTAGACTCTAATTCTCTTCAAAAAGCACTCAGAATTTTTAAATACGGTAAAAACCATAAATGGAAATTTTTTCTAGGCTTAATTTTTCTACTACTAACCAGCGCCACTGCCCTCGCCTTTCCTAAATTAATGGGAATGCTTGTAGACTGCGTAACTAAGAAAGATTTAAATAGAGCCAATGAAATTGCTGTAGCATTAATGGTTATATTGACACTACAAGCGATATTCTCCTTTTTCAGGATTTCACTTTTCGTAAACTTTACCGAAAACTCATTATCTAATATTCGTTTTGCCTTATACGAAAATTTGGTTAAGCTGCCAATGTCATTCTTTTCACAAAAACGCGTTGGAGAATTAAACAGCCGAATAAGTGCTGATATATCGCAATTGCAAGACACTTTCACCACAACAATTGCAGAATTCTTACGTCAGCTTATATTAATCATTGGAGGCTTTATAATATTAGGGAGTATTAGCCCGAAATTAACTCTTATGATGCTGGCAATTGTGCCGGTAGTTGCTGTGGCTGCAGTCGTATTTGGAAGGTTTATTCGCAAATACGGAAAGAAAACTCAAGATAAAGTTGCCGAAAGCCAAGTAATCGTTGAGGAAACATTACAAGGAATCAGCAATGTTAAAGCTTTTGCTAACGAATGGTATGAAATTCAGCGTTACAAAAATAAAATCAAAGAAATCGTAAAAATTGCTATCAAAGGCGGTCAATATAGAGGTTACTTCGCTTCCTTTATTATACTATGCCTTTTTGGATGCGTAGTAGCTGTAGTTTGGTATGGTATTACATTAACCATAAAAGGAGAAGTTGAAGGAGTTGGAGATTTAATTTCTTTTGTCCTTTATACTACTTTCATTGGCGCTTCTTTTGGAGGAATTGCCGAAATGTATGCACAGATTCAAAAGGCAGTTGGAGCAACCGAACGTGTTTTTGAATTGTTAGAAGAAAAACCGGAAGAAATTAATGCAAAACCAAATGCATCAACTTTAGAAAAAATAAAAGGAAATGTTACTTTTAAAAATGTAGCATTCAGTTATCCTTCTCGCAAAGAAGTTCAAGTTCTTAAAGATGTCAATTTCTCTGCTGCTTTTGGACAAAAAATTGCAATTGTCGGTCCGAGCGGTGCAGGAAAATCAACAATTTCCTCTTTGCTCCTTCGTTTTTACGATATTACTTCGGGAGAAATTACGGTTGACGGAAAAAACATTTACGACTACGATCTAGAAAATCTTCGCGGCAATATGAGTATCGTACCTCAGGACGTAATATTATTTGGAGGAACCATAAAAGAAAACATTGCTTATGGTAAACCAAATGCATCTGAGGAAGAAATTATAGCAGCTGCAAAACAAGCAAATGCTTTTAATTTTGTGGATGGTTTCCCAGAAAAATTTGAGACTTTAGTTGGAGAACGCGGTGTTAAGTTATCTGGAGGACAACGTCAGCGAATAGCAATTGCACGAGCATTGCTTAAAAACCCAAGTATTTTAATTTTAGACGAAGCAACTTCATCATTAGACAGCGAAAGCGAAAAGCTGGTTCAAGAAGCTTTAGAGGTTTTAATGGAAGGAAGAACTAGTATCATCATCGCACACCGACTTTCGACAATCAGAAATGCAGATAAAATTTTGGTATTAGACAATGGTATAATTACTGAAGAAGGTACACATCAGGAATTGATAAATTTAGAAAACGGAATTTACAAAAATCTTAGTAATCTTCAATTTAGCAATTCTTAATTTATAAAATTCAATAAAAAAATAAGCCGTCTCATTTGAGACGGCTTATTTTTTTATTATCTGTTTATTTAATTAAACTCTTTCTTTTGTAATAATTTCTACAATCTCAGGATTTAATAAAGTTGAAGTATCTCCAAAATTAGAGAAATCACCCTCAGCTATTTTACGTAAAATTCTACGCATAATTTTTCCTGATCGTGTTTTTGGCAAACCAGAAACAAATTGAATCTTATCTAATTTTGCAATTGGCCCAATGTGATCAGAAATATATTGGTTGATCTCTTTACTCAAGTTTGATCTATCTCTAACCTCTCCTGTTTCTTTAAGAATAACGAAACCATACAAAGCATTTCCTTTAATGTCATGAGGGAATCCAACAATTGCAGATTCTGCTACCGCAGGATGCTCATTAATCGCATCTTCAATTGGAGCTGTTCCTAAATTATGCCCGGAAACAATTACAACATCATCTACTCTACCAGTAATTCTGTAATATCCAACTTCGTCTCTTAAAGCTCCGTCTCCTGTAAAATATTTTCCAGGGAAAGCAGAAAAATAAGTGTCTTTATAACGTTGGTGATCTCCCCAAATAGTTCTAGCAATTCCCGGCCAAGGAAACTTAATACATAAACTTCCAACTACTTGATTTCCTTCAATTTCATTACGTTTTTCATCCATTAAAACTGGCTGAATCCCCGGCAATGGCAAAGTTGCATATGTTGGTTTTGTTGGCGTTACAAATGCAATTGGCGAAATCATAATTCCTCCAGTTTCAGTCTGCCACCAAGTATCAACTACCGGACATCTTTTATCTCCAACGTGGTCATTAAACCAGTGCCAAGCTTCTTCGTTAATTGGTTCTCCAACAGATCCAATAACTTTAAGTGATTTTAGAGGATATTTTTGAATATAATCTAAACTTTCTTTTGCTAACGAACGTATTGCTGTTGGCGCTGTATAAAATTGTGTAATTTTATGTTTCTCGATAATATCCCAAAAACGGCTGAAATCTGGGTAAGATGGAACTCCTTCAAAAATTACAGTAGTTCCTCCATTTAATAACGGTCCGTATAATATATAAGAGTGACCAGTAATCCAACCTATATCTGCAGTACACCAGAAAATATCATTTTCTTCATAGCTGAAAACATTTTTGAATGTATATGCTGTGTAAACCATATATCCAGCTGTGGTATGAACCATTCCTTTTGGTTTCCCAGTTGATCCCGAAGTATATAAAATAAACAACGGATCTTCTGCATCCATAATTTCGGCTACACTATTGTCTAAAGCAGCATCTAATAAAGGCTGTAACCATTCGTCACGACCTTCTTTCATTGCAACTTCAGTTTTAGTTCTTTTTACAACCAAAACTTTAGAAACTGATGGACAGCTGTCTAACGCCTCATCAACAATACCTTTTAAATCAATAGTTTTGTTTCCTCTGTAACCTCCATCAGATGTAATAACCATTTTACATTCACAGTCATTGATTCTTGCAGAAACTGCTGAAGCAGAGAATCCTGCAAAAACTACAGAGTGAATAGCACCAATTCTTGCACAAGCCAAAACTGAAACAGCCAATTCTGGAATCATTGGCAAGTAGATGCAAACTCTATCTCCTTTACGAACTCCTTGCTCACGCAGCACATTCGCCATTTTTGAAACTCTTTCGTATAATTCATTATACGTTATATGTAAAGCACTTTCAGACGGATCATTCGGTTCAAAAATAATTGCCGTTTTTTCTCCTCTTTTACTTAAGTGTCTATCAATACAATTTTTAGTAATATTAACTTTCGCCTCTGTAAACCATTTTACTTCAGCATCAGCCATATTAAAATCAACTACTTTTTCCCATTGTTGGTACCAAGTAAAATTTTCTTCTGCAATTTTCCCCCAAAATTTTCTTGGCTCCCTTATTGACTTATTGTAATGTTTAAAATATTGTTCTAAATTTTCAATTTTATAATAACTCATATGTTTGTGGAATTTTTTTATAAAAGTATTAAATCTCAGTCTATTCTTAAAATTATTTAATTTATAAATTTTATCAAAAAAAAACACATATTAAAAAAAATACTCGCTTTTTTTGAAGTTATTCTAAAAAAATACATTTTTGAAATAAAATGTAAATTGAAAAAAGGTATGACAAACTAAACTATCATACCTTTTTACATTAACAAATTTCAATAACAATTAATTCTGTAATTCTGCATTACCACGCTTTTTTCTATTTTGAAAATAGCAGCATCCTTATTAATTAAAAAAGAAATTTCAACAAGTACATTTTCCTAAAAAAACATACCCTTTTTAAGGGATCTGCTTCACTTAACTTACTTAAATCATTGAAGTTAAGTGAATGCATCATGCATCTATATCTATTTTTTTTTAATAAGTGCTTACTAATTCAAAATATTAATTTAAAACATTGATACAGTGCAAACTCCACAACATTCGTATGTATGGAAATTCCCAAATTTATTATCCAATTTTTTTCATTGCTGTCATAGACTCTCTTAACCATGCTCCTACTTCTTCGATAGGATGCTGACGGATTTCTTTATTTACAGCAATTAAAACTGCATTATCTACTCCGTTTGTAGTCGAGAATGATTTACCAATTATATTAGTATCAACAGTTTTCATAAATTCTGTCAATAACGGTTTACATGCATGATCAAATAAATAACAGCCATATTCTGCAGTATCAGAAATTACGCGGTTCATTTCGAACAATTTCTTTCTTGCAATAGTATTTGCAATTAATGGCAATTCGTGAAGAGACTCATAATAAGCAGATTCTTCGATAATTCCAGCTTCAGTCATAGTTTCAAAAGCCAATTCAACACCAGCTTTAACCATTGCAATCATTAATACTCCATTATCAAAATATTCTTGTTCTGAGATTGGAGCTTCTTGTGGAGCTGTTTTCTCGAAGTTAGTTTCTCCAGTTGCAGCTCTCCATTTTAATAAATTAACATCATCATTTGCCCAGTCAATCATCATAGTTCTTGAGAATTCTCCAGAAATAATATCATCTTGGTGTTTTTGAAATAACGGACGCATAATATCTTTCAATTCTTCTGCTAATTCGTAAGCTTCAATTTTTGCAGGATTTGATAAACGATCCATCATATTTGTAATACCACCATGTTTCAAAGCTTCAGTGATAGTTTCCCATCCGTACTGAATTAATTTTGAAGCATAAGCCTTATCGATTCCTTTTTCAACCATTTTATCAAAACATAAAATAGATCCAGTTTGCAATAATCCGCAAAGAATAGTTTGCTCACCCATTAAATCTGATTTTACTTCCGCTACGAAAGATGATTTTAAAACTCCTGCTTTATGACCTCCAGTTGCTACAGCGTAAGCTTTTGCCTGATCTAAACCAAATCCGTTTGGATCATTCTCTGGGTGAACCGCAATAAGCGTTGGTACTCCAAAACCTCTTTTATATTCCTCACGCACCTCAGAACCTGGGCATTTAGGAGCACACATAATTACTGTAATATCTTTACGAATCTGCATTCCTTCTTCAACAATATTAAAACCGTGAGAATATGCTAAAGTCGATCCTTGTTTCATTAATGGCATAATAGCAGTTACTACAGCCGTGTGTTGTTTATCTGGTGTAAGATTACAAACTAAATCAGCAGTTGGAATTAATTCTTCATAAGTACCTACTTTAAAACCGTTTTCAGTTGCATTTTTGTATGAAGCTCTCTTTTCAGCAATTGCATCTGCACGCAATGCATAAGAAATGTCTAAACCAGAATCTCTCATGTTTAAACCTTGATTCAAACCTTGTGCACCACAACCTACAATAACAACTTTTTTTCCTGCTAATGCCGAAATTCCGTCTGCAAATTCTGATTGCTCCATAAATTCGCAAACTCCTAATTGTTCTAATTGTAATCTAAGCGGTAATGTATTGAAATAATTTGCCATTTTGTTTTAAAATATTTAATGAAATGAAATTTAATAATTGATTAATCTATAAATGTTTGTGATCGCAAAATCACGGTTTAATTGTTATTATTTAAAAGTTTCTAATAAAGATGAAATTTCCATTTTTTCTTTAGAAACCGAGATCCTTCCAGAACGTACAAACTGCATAATTCCGTAAGGTTTGAACTTTGCATATAATTCCTCTATTTCAGAACGTCTTCCCGATTTAGAAATCACAAAGAAATCTCTAGAAACTGTTACAATCGTAGATTGACTGTCTTTGATGATATTCTGAATTTGCTTTTCATCAAACAACAAACTTGATTGTATTTTAAATAAAGCATTCTCTAAATAAATAGTTTCTTCATCTGTATGATAGAAAGCTTTTATAACTTCAATTTGTTTTTCGATTTGTCCAACAATATTCTGAACCCATTTTTCAGTTGTATTTACCACAATGATAAACCTAGAAACATTTTCTATTTCTGATTCTGAAACGTTTAAACTTAATATATTAATGTGACGCTTTAAGAATATCCCAGATATTCTGTTCAACAATCCAACATTATTTTCTGAATATACCGATATGGTAAATGTTTTATCTTCCATTGTTTTTTTAGTTTTATTTGTTTCAGGTTTAAAGTTTCAAGTTTTGCTTAACTTGGAACATGAAACCTGAAACTTGAAACCTTTTTTTAGCTTAATCTAATTTCTGAAACACATGCTCCGGTTGGAATCATTGGAAAAACATTGTTTTCCTTTTCCACCATGACTTCTAAGAAGTATGAATCTTTTGAAGCAAGCATTTCCGCTACAGCTTCGTCTAAATCTTCACGTTGCGTTACTTTTTTAGATTTAATATGGTATCCTTCAGCAATAGCAACAAAATTTGGATTAATCATTTTTGTTGATGCATATCGGTTGTCAAAGAACAATTCCTGCCATTGACGTACCATTCCTAAAAATTCATTATTTAAAATAACAATCTTTACTGGAACCTGAGTTTGAAAAATAGTACCCAATTCCTGAATTGTCATTTGGAATCCTCCATCACCAATAATCGCTACAACTTCACGTTCTGGTTTTCCCATTTTAGCTCCAATTGCAGCCGGAAGTGCAAATCCCATTGTTCCTAATCCTCCAGAAGTAATATTACTTTTTGATGAATTAAATTTAGCATATCGACACGCAAACATTTGGTGTTGACCAACATCTGAAACAATAATTGCATCTCCTTTTGAATGTTTGTTGATCATTTCAATAGTTTCTCCCATTGAAATTCCTTTTCCATTCGTTGGGTTTAATTCTTCTTTTATAACCGAATTAAATTCTACTTCCTGTAAAGCTTTAAATTCATTATGCCATAAATCGTGAGATTTTGCATCCAACAATGGTAATAATGCTGCTAATGATTCTTTTACATCTCCTAAAACAGCAACTTCAGTCTTAACGTTTTTATCAACTTCTGCAGGATCAATTTCGAAGTGAATTACTTTTGCTTGTTTCGCATAAGTAGCTAATTTCCCCGTAACACGGTCGTCAAAACGCATTCCGAAGGCGATTAGAACATCACATTCGTTAGTTAATAAGTTTGGTGCATAATTTCCGTGCATTCCTAGCATTCCAACGTTCAACGGATGATCTGTTGGTAAAGCTGAAAGTCCTAGAATTGTCCATGCTGCCGGAATACCTGATTTTTCTACTACCGCTTTGAATTCTGCTTCGGCCTGACCTAAAATAATTCCCTGACCGAAAACAATAAAAGGTTTTTTAGCGCTATTGATTAAAGCTGCAGCTTCAGCAACTTTATCTGCATTTAACTTAGGAACAGGAACATAACTTCTGATTCCTTTGCATTTTTCATAACTAAAATCAAACTCGTCAAACTGAGCATTTTTAGTAATATCAATCAATACCGGACCCGGACGGCCAGAACGAGCAATATAAAAAGCTTTAGCAATTATTTCCGGAATTTGAGAAGCTTCAGTTACCTGAAAATTCCATTTTGTAACCGGAGTTGAAATCCCGATAATATCAGTTTCCTGAAAAGCATCAGAACCTAATAAATGTCTTCCAACTTGTCCTGTAATACAAACCATTGGTGTTGAATCGATTTGCGCATCTGCAATTCCAGTTACTAAATTTGTAGCACCCGGTCCTGAAGTTGCAATTGCTACACCCACTTTTCCAGTAGCTCTAGCATAACCTTGAGCGGCATGCGTTGCACCTTGTTCATGACGAACTAATACGTGATGCAACTGATCTTGAAATTTATATAATTCGTCGTAAACTGGCATAATTGCTCCACCTGGGTAACCATAAACCAAGTCTACTCCTTCTTCTAACAAACATCTTATAACGGCTTCTGCCCCTGATATTTTCATAGTATATTGTTTTTCAAGAATCAACTTCAACTTTTCAATGATTCAGCTGATTCTTGATATTATTATTTTAAAATTAATTATCGGTAACACATCCTGTTGATGCACTCGAAACCGACTTAGCGTATTTAAGTAAAACCCCTCTGTCAACTTTTAAAGCTGGCTGAACCCATGCCGCTTTTCTTGCCGCAAATTCTTCGTCAGATATCTTCAGGTCGATTGTATTTTTCACCGCATCGATGGCAATTATATCACCATCTTTTACTAGTGCAATACCTCCTCCGTCATATGCTTCTGGTGTAACGTGTCCTACCACGAAACCGTGCGAACCTCCGGAGAATCTACCATCAGTGATTAGTGCACAAGTGCTGCCTAATCCGGCTCCAATAATTGCAGATGTAGGTTTTAGCATTTCAGGCATTCCCGGACCACCTTTTGGTCCACAACCTCTAATGACGACTACATTGCCTGGTTTAATTTTTCCGGCCTGAAGACCTGGAATTACTTCAAATTCACCTTCAAATACAACAGCTGGGCCTTCGAAATATTCTCCTTCTTTTCCGCTGATTTTCGCCACAGCACCTTCAGAAGCAAGATTTCCGTATAAAACCTGAATATTTCCAGTTGGTTTTAACGCTTTTTGAATTTCATGAATTACTTCTTGTCCGTCTTGTAAATCCGGAGTTGAAGCTAAATTCTCAGCAACTGTTTTCCCTGTTACAGTCAAACAATCTCCATGAATCAATCCAACTTTCAATAGATATTTCATTACTCCCGGAATACCTCCAACTTCATGGATATCTTCCATCATATATTTTCCACTTGGCTTCATGTCAGCAAGAACAGGTGTTCTGTCATTAATTGCCTGAAAATCATCCAAAGTAATTGTTATTCCAACAGAGTGCGCCATTGCAATTAAGTGCATAACTGCATTTGTAGAACCTCCTAAAACTGCTACGATTGTAATAGCATTTTCGAAAGCCTTGCGAGTCATAATATCTCTTGGCTTAATATCTTTTTCTAATAAAATTTTAATAGCTTCTCCTGCTGCAAGACATTCGTCTCTTTTTTCCTGACTTAAAGCAGGATTTGATGAACTGTATGGCATACTCATTCCTAATGCTTCAATTGCAGAAGACATAGTATTTGCAGTATACATACCACCACAAGCACCAGCTCCTGGACAAGCATTTTGAATAACTCCTTTAAAATCTTCCGGAGTAATTTCTCCTTTTACTTTTTTTCCTAAAGCTTCAAAAGCTGAAACGATATTCAAAGATTCACCTTTCCATTTTCCAGAGTGAATAGATCCTCCGTAAACCATCATGGATGGACGATTTAATCTTCCCATTGCGATTAACGCTCCAGGCATATTTTTATCACAACCAGGAATTGCAATAATACTGTCGTACCATTGTGCTCCTGCAACTGTTTCTATAGAATCTGCAATTACATCACGAGAAACCAATGAATAACGCATTCCTTCAGTACCGTTAGATATTCCGTCACTAACACCAATGGTATTAAAAATAAGTCCGACCAGATTCGCATCCCAAACACCTTTTTTAACATCTTTTGCTAAATCGTTCAAGTGCATGTTGCAAGTGTTACCATCGTAACCCATACTTACAATACCCACTTGTGCTTTCTTCAAATCTTCTTCAGTTAAACCAATACCGTACAACATTGCTTGAGCCGCAGGTTGTGTTTGATCTTGAGTGATGGTTTTGCTGTACTTATTTAATTCCATTATGTATTATTTTATTTTAATTTTTATTCAAAAAAAAACCTTCCAGTATTTGGAAGGTTTATAATATAGTTTTTCAATTATATTTATAACATTCCCTTTGCAGATGTGATTACCACATTGACAACAATGACAGAAGTTATAATAATTGAGTTTTGCATTCTTTTCTATTTTTAGTGTGACAAAAGTATAAAAACTTTAAGAACTAAAAAAATAAAATCTCAACATTTAAACCACTTCTTGTTATTTATTCTACATTTTTAACAAAATTAACTAAACAATTGTCGATTGTCCGATACTTACATTGTCATTATTGAAATAAAGTAAGTCATCTTTGCTGAAAATAAAATTGGAAACAAACTCCCCTACTTCATTCGTACCAAATTTTGAATCTGGTTTTAAATCAACTGTAACTACTTTAAATTCGATTGCTTTTTCAACAGCTTTATAAATTACATTTGCCTCTTTAGTTAATCCAAAATGCTCTAACAAAAGTGCTGCTGCTAAAATTGAAGCAATTGGATTGGCAATATTTTTTCCTTTTGCCTGTGGATATGATCCGTGAATTGGTTCGAACAAAGCATTTTTTTCTCCTAAAGATACTGATGGCAATAAACCAATAGATCCTGTAATTACACTCGCTTCATCAGATAAAATATCTCCGAACAAGTTCTCAGTCAAAATCACATCAAACTGTTTTGGATTCAAAATCAACTGCATTGCCGCATTATCAACAAATAAGAAATCTAATGTTACATCTGAATAATTTTCGCTCACTTTCTGAACTACTTTTCTCCATAATCTTGAGGTTTCCAAAACATTTGCTTTATCAACCAATGTTAGCTTCTTACGTCTTTTTTGTGCCGATTTAAAAGCTAAATGCGCAATTCTAGTGATTTCTTCTTCTGAATATTCACATAAATCTGAAGCATGTGTTCCTTCTTCATTTAATGTTTTAGCTCCAAAATAAGCACCTCCAGTTAATTCTCTAAAAATAGTAAAATCGGCTCCTTCAATAATTTCTCTTTTTAAAGGAGAAGCTTCAATTAAGGCTTTATAAGGTTTAATTGGACGAATATTTGCAAACAATCCTAATTCTTTTCGCAGTTTTAACAATCCTTGTTCTGGTCGAACTTTTGCTTTTGGATTGTTATCATATTTTGGATCACCAATAGCACCAAGCAAAACTGCATCTGTATTTAAACAAAGATTCAGCGTTTGTTCCGGGAGCGGGTTTCCTGTTTTGTCAATAGCAACAGCACCCATAAGTGCTTCTTCAAAAACAAATTCATGATTGTACACCTCGCCAATTGCATATAATGCTTTTTTGGCCTGTAAAATTACTTCTGGTCCAATTCCGTCTCCTGGTAAAACTGCTATTTTCAAATTCATAATGCCTCGTTCTTTATGTATTTAAATCTTATTTATTTATTTATCTTTCTTCTTTGTTCTATTCTCTAATTTTCTTTTCAACTAACTTCTAATTAAATCACCTTCGATTTTAGAAGCTTCAATAATCTGGTGAATGTCTGCATCCAAAACTTCTTTTTTAATATCAGCAAACTTCAAAAATTCAATGTAAACAATATCCAATTGCACTTTTGTAAGCTCGTAACCTACTTTTTTAGCACGATAAGCCAAAGCAGCTCTTCCGCTTCTAGCTGTTAAAATAATAGACGATTCGTTTACACCAACATCAAGCGGATCCATGATTTCATAAGTCGCTCTGTTTTTAATAACACCGTCTTGATGAATTCCTGAACTGTGTGCAAAAGCATTTGCTCCTACAATCGCTTTATTGGGCTGCACAATCATTCCCATACTTTCAGAAACTAAACGACTCATTTCGTTCAATTCTCTTGTATTAATATTAGTATCTAGATTTAAGTAAGGATGTTGCTTGAAAATCATTACTACTTCTTCAAGTGCAGTATTTCCAGCTCTTTCTCCAATACCATTAATAGTACATTCTATTTGTCTTGCTCCATTTATTGCTCCTGCTATTGAGTTTGCAGTTGCCATTCCTAAATCATTATGACAGTGACATGAAAGAATTACGTTTTCGATTCCTTTTACGTTTTCTTTTAAATATTTAATTTTTGCTCCATATTCTTCAGGTAAACAATATCCTGTTGTGTCAGGAATATTTAAAACCGTTGCTCCAGATTTAATTACTTCTTCGCAAACTTTTGCTAAAAATGCATTATCAGTTCTACCAGCATCTTCTGCGTAGAATTCTACATCTTCTACATATGTTTTTGCATGAGCTACAGCATACTTTGCTCTTGCGATAATATCTTCTGGTGTGGTATTTAATTTGTGGAGTATATGAGATTCAGATGTTCCGATTCCTGTGTGGATTCTAGGTCTTTTAGCATGCTTTAAAGCAGCTGCAGCAACATCAATGTCGTTTTTTACGGCTCTTGTCAATCCGCAGACGGTTGCATTTTCAACAATTTTACAAATCTCAGAGACCGATAAAAAATCGCCCGGACTTGACACAGGAAAACCTGCCTCGATGATATCAACTCCCATTTTGTCTAAACGTTCTGCGATAACTAATTTTTGCTTAGTATCTAACTTACATCCTGGAACTTGTTCACCATCTCGCAAAGTGGTGTCAAAAATTTGAACTTTCTCTCTATTCATATTCATTTATTTAATGTAATTTCACATCTTGATAACAAATATATATTGTACTTCTCCAGTACGAAATTCATTTTAATGAAATTATACTGTATATAACACAATTTATAACGATCTAAATTACTAATAATCAATAAGTTATTATATTATTTTTTACAATGGCTAACCATCAAAAAGATTTCTTATTTGTTCTTATAAAATCACTTTCTAAATCTGAAAAAAGGCAGTTTAAAATTTTTGCGAGTCGATTAGAAACAAGTTCGAATACTAAATTCATTGAATTATTCAATATTTTGGATAAATCTGAAACCTACGATGAAAAACTTATTTTGAAGAGCGGAAGCATCAAAAAGGTACAGCTATCTAATTTAAAATCATACTTATACAAGCAAATTCTGGTAAGCATTCGTTTGAATATTCCCAGCCAAAACATTCGTTATCAACTTCGTGAACAAATAGATTTTGCCGTTATACTTTATAATAAAGGTTTATACAAACAAAGTTTAAAGATTCTGGATAAGACTAAACATCAGGCGTTAGAGAATGACGAAAAATATATGGCGTATGAAATTGTTGAATTCGAAAAACTTATTGAGTCACAATATATCACACGAAGTATTCAGGGTCGCGCAGACGAATTGGTTGTACAAGCTAAAGAATTAAACTACCGTAATACAATTTCCAGCAAATTATCAAATCTTTCTCTTCAGTTATACGGAATCATGCTTAAAACGGGATACGTAAAAAGCGACGAAGAATACAAGTACATTGATGATTACTTTAATAAACATATTGCCAAATTAGATGAAAGTAAATTTGGTTTTCGAGAAAAATACTGGTTCTACAACGCCAATCTTTGGCGAAGTTTTCTAGTTCAGGACTTCTTAGCTAGTTATAAGTTTGCTTATAAATGGGTTAAACTTTTCTACGATAATCCAAATATGATTTATCTTAATCCTGTATTTTTCTTAAAAGGAAATCATTATTTTCTAGAATCGCTTTATATGTTAAAATATACTTCGAATTTTAAAAAATATCTTTTGTTGTTAGAAGAAACTATTGAAGATCCCAAGTTTCCTGTAAACGATAATATTGCATCGCTTTCGTTTTTATATGTATATAATAACAAACTAAACTTACATATTCTGGAAGGTACTTTTGCCGAAAGCGAATATTTAATTCCCGAAATTTTAGAAAAAATTAAACTGCACAGTGAGCATCTTGATGAACATCATGAAATGTTATTCTTTTACAAAATTGCTTCTATCTACTTTGGAAACGAAAAATACAATGAGTGCATCAATTACTTAGATAAAATCATAAACAACAAAAATCTATCGATGCGCGAAGATTTAATGTGTTTTGCCAGACTATTATCCTTAATTGCACATTATGAGCTGGGAAAAGATTATTACTTAGAAAATCATCTTAAAAACACTTATAAATTCCTAATCAAAATGAATGACTTACATGAAGTTCAAAAGGAAATTATTAAGTTCTTAAGAAACCTGAATAATTTCTATCCAGCGGACATAAAGAAAGAATTCAAAAAAATGCATGCACGTTTTGTTGAACTTGAAAAAAACACTTACGAAAAAAGAGCCTTTTTATATCTAGATATTATTTCATGGCTTGAAAGCAAAATTGAAAATCGCAAGATTGCTGATATTATAAAAGAAAAGGCGAAATTAAATAGTCGTTAAAAACAAAAGGCTTCCAGTGTTTGGAAACCTTTTTATTGTTTAAATCATCTATCTGCAATAGCAGCATGTAGAAGTTCCTGTAAGGCAAACATCTCCTTTACCTGGTGTGTTCGATAAAACTCCGCCAGCTTCTCCGCACAATCTGTCACATAAACCAATTGTTGGATTTACATATGGAAGTACGCCCCCAATAATAAATTTCTGTGCATTTTTAGTCAAAATCTCAATGTTTTTTAGGTTTTTTAAATTTTTCATAATTGCATGATTTGTTTGTTTTTCCTACTCTTTTAGCTTTTCAGATTACGCTTTAAACTTGATTGAATTAACTGATTTAAATTCAATCGACTGTCGTCTAAGTTAAAAATAAAAAGGTAATATTCGTACAAAAAATTAAAAATAATATTATAACAAATTCAATTTAAAAAAGTTACCAATCAAAACAGAGGATTCACTTTGATTCCAAAAGAAAATCAAAAGCGTTATTTAAATAAAAAACCCGATAAGTTAATATAACCTATCGGGCTCACAAAACTTCGAATTGAAGTTTTTAATTTTATTCTATAATATTAGAACTCGTTACATAAAAATCTTTATCTACTTCAATAGTTCTATTTTCATTTGTTGTTTTTTCTGATTTCCATTCTGTAGTAGGCTTCAACCAAGTTTCAACGCCATTTAATTTCACTCTTATCGGCATATCAAAATTAGCTACACAGTTTGTCCAATGATATCCGAAAGTTCCATTTTTAAACATATATTCAAAAACCGGAATTTGAGTTGTCGTTAGATATTGCGCATAAACTCTATTAAAATTAATTCCTGACTTTTCATTAATATAATCCTGAATTTGCTTACCGGTAACGGTTTGATGATAAAACGTTTTATTCATACCTCTTAAAATCGATTTCCATTTTGCACCGTCATTAATAACCTGACGAATCATGTGCAGCATATTTGCACCTTTTGGATACATATCACCTGAACCTTCATTGTTTACATCATAATGCCCAATAATAGGTTTGTCATTTTGAATATTTCTTCTACATCCAAATACATACTCTGCCGCGGCATCTTTTCCATAATAATATTCAATAAATAAACTTTCAGAATAGTTGGTAAAACTCTCGTGCACCCACATATCAGCTATATCTTTATAGGTAATATTATTTGCAAACCACTCATGTCCTGATTCATGAATAATAATAAAGTCAAACTTTAAGCCCCATCCTGTACCGCTTAAATCTCTTCCTTTATATCCCATTTTATAATCATTCCCATAAGTTATACTGCTTTGGTGTTCCATTCCTAAATAAGGAACTTCTACCAATTTGTAGCTGTCTTCATAAAAAGGATACGGACCAAACCAGCTTTCAAAGGCTTTCAGCATTCGCGGAGCATCTTTAAAATGCTCTTTAGCAATAGCCAAATTATCTCTTAAAACATAATAACTGCAATCTAAATCTCCTTTTTCGCCTTTAAATTTCTCAGAAAAATTAACGTAATCTGCAACATTTATATTTACACCATAATTATTTATAGGATTTGAAACATACCAGTTAAAAGTTTTAGTCCCATCTTTCTGTTTCTTAACACTTTGAAGTCTTCCGTTTGAAACACCAGTCAAATCTCCTGGAACATTCATACTGATCAGCATATTCTCAACTTCATCGTACATATGATCTTTATTTGGCCACCAAACACTTGCACCCAATCCTTGACAAGATGAAGCAATAAAATCTTTACCATTTTTATCTTTTTTCCAGCTGATTCCGCCATCCCAAGGAGCATTAACTGCTTCTCTAGGTTTTCCGCCAAATGAAATCACTATTTCTTTGACCTCACCAACCTTTTGTTTTTCTATTAAATCAATAAAAAAAGCGTTTCCATCACGTTTAAATTTCAAATCTTTTCCGCCCTGCGTAACTTTATAAATCTGCATTGGTTCCTGCAAATCAATCTGCATCTTATTATACTCTGATAATACGGTGTAACGAACAGTATTTAAACCTGTAATTGTTTTTTCCTTTGGATTTATTTTTACATCCAAATGATAGTATTTTAAATCCCACCAAGCTCTTTCCTTTGTAATACTTCCGCGTAAAGTATCCTGATGTGTAAAAACCGTTTCAGACTTCTTCAAAAGTCCTTGCGCATTGGCAGTAAAACCAATTAGAAAAGCAACTACTATACCTGTAAATCGTTTTTTCATTTCTCTAGAAATATGTGATTAATTAAGGAAATAATTTTAAAGACCTATTTTATTTAAGCTTTAAAGATTATATTTTACATATAAAAACCCTTACGGACAAAAATAAGTAAAGATTTCGTCATGTAAAAATATCTTAACGATCAAAGAAACAAAAACATTACTTACTTTTTAACAATGTCAAATAATCCATCAGACTTTAATTTATTGGCTTTACTCGTTTACTACTCTCTTTTTTATCTTGAGAATGTTTTTTAATAAATAATGAATAAATCAGACAAATCAACAAACTTGAAATTGCTATAACAGCTATCATTACACCACCTTTAGATACAGTATGCCATGAGATTAGCTCATATCCCCAAAGATCTAATATTATAAGGATTGCTAAAACCAAAACAATAATTATACTCACTATGCCAAGTAATAGTTTCATAAGTTTAAATATTTTAGTATTAAATGAATTTCGAAAAATTTATAGAATTCTCTTTTTAAGTATTATATTTTATTTAAAATATCTCTTTTTTTCTGATCAAATTCTTCCTGCGTTAGAATTTTTTCATCTAATAAAAGCTTTAATCTTTTAAGCAGTATAACAGTATCATCCTGACTATTTACTGTTGTTAACTCTTCTTTTTTAGAAAAAAGAGATTTTCCTAATTCCATTCCAGCACCTACCTGAAGACCTGCGCCAGCCAATCCTCCTTCATTCTTTGCCGCATCTCGCAATGCTCTAAGCTTTTCAAGTTCAACATAATCCAGTCCCACTTCAGTAGCTGCTTGAGATTCTCTGGTCATTGTAGTAATTGCATTAATATTATCTTGGGTTTTCTCATCAAAACTAGTGGCCTCTATTTGGAAATCTGTCAACAAGATTCCTAGATTATCGATTATAAAGCCAATTTTTTCTTTAATATCAGAAGACATCTCGGTCAAATGAGTATCGATCTCCCGATATGAGTATTTTGATTTAGCTAAATACGATGTCAGTTCTGAAGTAACTCTTGAAATAATGAGTTGTCTTGTATCATCAGCAGTAAAGATGTTTTTCGAGCCTATAAGATTAGTAAATATTTTACGGGCATCTTTGAGTTGTATTGAAAAGTTACCATAAGCTCCCAAAGAGACTGGAAAATTATAAAAGCTATCTACATACTTAATAGGATTTGCAGTTCCCCATCTCTGCCCCACTAATTCTGCTGTTCTGAAATAATAGAGTTGCATTTTATGCTCACTCTCAAAATTCTGGCGGAGTTTTAAAAATGTTGTAATAAATGGATGATTATCAGTTTCTAAAAAATAGGTTCCCTCAATTGTTAAAATATCCTCAATTTTACCTTCATATAATACAATGCAACCCTGACCTGGTAATATGATTAATTTACTGGCATTTTTTATTTCGTCCGTATCAGATTCATATTTATAAAATAAAAGATCCGCGCTTTGATTGCGCCATTCTATAACCGAACTTAATTGCTTTTTAAATAAATTACCAAATCCCATATTTTTCTTTTTTTACAAATTATTACTTTTTCTAAAAGATTAAAAACCAATTTTATATTCTTCTTTTCAATTTATACATTTACTGGTATTTGTCTATTTATCATACCTAATTATAAATTAGAAACTGTAACATATTTTAAGTTTTTACCGTCATCATCTACTACAGCATAATAATTATTGTCAAGCTTTAAAACAAACTTCTTATCAGCATGAATATTATGCTTAAAAAAATAAGTATAACGATCATTTTCAGGCTTGATTGGAACAGTCCATAATAGTTCACCTGTTTCTGTATCTATTCTCTGCAGTAATAATCGTGACTGCTTAGAAGCTGAAGCAGAGCTAATGATTAATAAATGTTTAGCATCGAAATAAGCCAAATATGCATTCATGTATAATCGATTTGGCGTAAAATTCTTATAAGTGATTAAACTAGGATTATTTTCAAATTTATTATAAAATCTTCCTAATGAAGTTATCGGGTCACAAGGACCACCACCATTATATCTATAAGTAATTTTAAAGAGATTATACTGAATTTCATTTTTTTCAGATACAGCTTTAACTGTATACACTATGCTGTCTTTTGCTCTTTTGAATTGTTCGCGGTTCACTATTCTATAAATCGTGTCCGAAGGAAAACTTCTTTTTACTAATGGATAATAGTAATAACTTTTCCCTAGATTTGTCATTGTCTTAAAGCTCTCTCCATAACTTTGTCCAAAATAAGAACTAATTTCAGCAATACCTGAGGTGTATAAAGTATCTTTTTCAAACATACTAACTGTCATATCTTTTATATTCAAACCATTAACATCAACTTCATATACCTTTTGATTGTTGAAAACGATATAAGTTTTATTATTTGAAAACTTAGCCAATTCAATTTTTCCCGAGTCTAACTTATCCAATCCCTCAATTTTTTCTCTTTTCTCGACTTTACCGCTATTTATATCTTTAAAAGAAAAATAACATTCCTCAGTTTCTTTATTATTGAGCGAAGATTTACTAAGAAATTCTAATAAAAGAATTTTATTATTAACAACAACTGGTGTATTAAATACGGAATTGCCAAAATAAGGTTTACTTATATCATTACCTTTTGTGTTAAGAACAGAAAAAAGAACTATAAATGCCACCAAACCAAAAATGATAGGTATTACCTTAAGGAGTGTATTTGGATTAACCGAATTTGAAGAAGCTTGATCAATATGATGATTTACATTGATATTTATATCATCATTATCTAAAAAAAATTGTGTATTACAACTACTACACAGATAATTATCTTCTGATAGTATGGTATGCAGACTGCTTCCGCATTGTGGGCATTTTATTGCCTTAATTTGTTTTGCCATTTGTAATTATTCATTCAAATATTCAGATCTTTAAACTATTTTCTACACTTAAAAAAAACTATTAAATAGTTTAAAAAAATTACAGCAATATTATTCTTAAAAAAAAGCATAAATTACCAGTATGAGACATAATAATATCATTTTAAGCTTATGTTCATGCTAAAATTATTTAGATAGGAAATATTATTTTATAAAAATCAATTAAATATAAAACCCAATCTAACTTATAAAATTTGAGTACTTTATTACTGCTATCATTATCCTTTGTTTAATCCCTATTTATTCACAAACATTAGATATTCATAAAGCAACCCAAGAAACTTAAATTAATAGCGATATTGGCTCAAAACAGAAGAAAGATTCTCCAATTTTTAAAACAGATGACTTAGTCGAAATTTTTATCGATCCAGATGGTGATGGACAAAATTATGTAGAAATTGGCGTAAATGCTTTTTCTACCAATTATGATATGCTTTTAAAATGTATTTCTGCTGAATGCGGCGGATGGAAAACATCTATGGCTTTTGATATTGAGGAATTAGAAACCATAAGTAAAATAACTACTGAAGGTTATTGCACAGAAATTAAAATACCTTTTTCAAGTCTAGTAAAAATCGAAAATGGCAATTTCAAAAAACCCGAAATTGGAACAAAGTGGAAAGGAAATGTTTTTAGAATCGATTATGACAGCAATACTGAATACCTTTCATTACAGCCTTATAAAAGCTTGAAATTTGGTTTTCATCAGCCAGAAGAATTTGCTGTTTTTGAGTTTATGGAATGAGACTTCGTTAATCTTTAATTCAGTATAATTTTGTCATTTCGACCGAAGGGAGAAATCACACTCGAATCTAGACAAAGATTAGATATGCTTTGCAGAGTTTCTTGTGTGATTTCTCCCTTCGGTCGAAATGACAAAATTCAAATCTTACTTCTGACGTTTCTTCAAAACCTCAATAACATCATTCAACTGAAAACCTTTTGCCTGCAATAAAATCAGATAATGAAAAAGTAAATCGGCGCTTTCGCTAAGAAACAAATCATCATTATCATCTTTAGCTTCAATCACCACTTCTACTGCCTCTTCTCCGACTTTTTGAGCAATTTTATTGATTCCTTTTGCAAATAAAGAAGCTACATAACTCTGTTCAGAATCAGCATTTTCTCTGCGGGTTTTGATTGTGTTTTCTAACTGAGAAATAAATCCGTAATTAGCATTGTTTGGTTCTTGCCAGCAAGTATCCGCCCCTGTGTGACAAGTTGGCCCAACTGGTTTAGCTTGAATTAAAAGTGTGTCGCCGTCGCAATCATTTTTTATACTTACTAAATTCAAAAAGTTACCACTCTCCTCGCCTTTCGTCCAAAGTCTTTGTTTTGAACGGCTGAAGAAAGTCACTTTTTGAGTTTCTATTGTTTTTTGAAGCGATTCCTCGTTCATATAACCCAGCATCAATACATTTTTTGTTTCTGAATCCTGAATTATTGCAGGAATTAATCCGTGTGCACTTTTAATATCGATTTCCATAATTGTAGTCTAAAATTGTAAAGTCGAAAGTCTTAAAGTTAAAACTATAATCGAACTTCTATGTTGTTATTTTTTAATTCTTGTTTTAACGCTTTAATTTCAATCTCTTTAAAGTGAAAAACGCTTGCCGCTAAAGCTGCGTCTGCTTTTCCAACTTTGAAAGAATCCACGAAATGATCTATGTTTCCTGCGCCTCCCGAAGCAATAATGGGAATATTCACTAATTCTGAAAGTTTAGCCAAAGCTTCGTTTGCAAAACCATTTTTCGTTCCGTCGTTATCCATTGATGTGAATAATATTTCTCCTGCGCCGCGTTCTGCAACTTCAACTGCCCAATCGAATAGATTTAATTCTGTTGGCACTTTTCCTCCAACTAAATGTACAATCCATTGTCCTTCAATTTGTTTAGCATCTATAGCCACTACAACGCATTGACTGCCAAATTTCTGCGCCAAATCATTAATTAATTGCGGATTCTTTACTGCCGATGAATTAATCGAAACTTTGTCAGCCCCATTATTTAAAAGGATTTCTACATCTTCAACAGATGAAATCCCGCCGCCGACAGTAAACGGAATATTGATTTTTTCTGCTACACTTCGCACCATATTTACCAGCGTTTTACGTCGTTCTTCGGTTGCCGAAATATCTAGAAAAACCAATTCATCAGCACCTTCAGCCGAGTAAATTTCTGCTAATTCAACAGGATCACCGGCATCACGCAAGTCAACGAAATTAACACCTTTTACGGTTCTTCCGTTTTTTATATCTAAACAAGGTATGATTCTTTTTGCTAACATATCTTTAATGTGTCAATTTGAGAATTAGATAATTAGATAATTTTCAGCGCAATGCAAAGAATTATCTAATTGACTAATTATCTCATTTTCTAATTATGAAATTCTCCAGTTGTTTCAAAGTAATTCTTCCCTCATAAATTGCCTTTCCAATAATAGTTCCCTCGCAACCTAATTCGGCTAATTTAGGCAATTCATCAAAAGTTGAAATTCCACCAGAAGCGATTAGTTTTACGCCATTTGCTTCCGCTAAAATTTTGGTGTATAAATCAAAACTCGGCCCTTGAAGCATTCCGTCTTTGGCAATATCAGTACAAATAACATACTGAATTCCTTTTGATTGATAATCTTGAATAAACGGAACTAAATCTTCATTAGATTCTTCTAACCAGCCAGAAACTGCAATTTTTTCATCTTTTGCATCAGCGCCTAAAATGATTTTTTCTGAACCATATTCTAAAATCCATTTTTCAAAAATTGTTCTGTTTTTTACCGCAATACTTCCACCGGTAATTTGATTTGCACCGCTTTCGAAAGCAATTCTCAAATCATCATCTGACTTTAATCCGCCTCCAAAATCAATTTTCAGGCTCGTTTGCGATGCAATTTGTTCTAATATCTTATAATTGACAATTTTACTTGATTTTGCACCGTCAAGATCTACTAAATGCAAATATTCAATTCCGTGCGCTTCAAATGATTTTGCTACTTCAAGCGGGTTTTCATTGTAAATTATTTTGGTATCATAATCACCTTTGGACAAACGAACGCATTTTCCGTCAATGATATCTATGGCTGGTATTATTCTCATTTTATTTTAGTCTTAAAGTTTGAAAGTCGAAAGTCGTAAAGCCTTCTCTGATTTTCAAAATTGATATTTTGATTGATTTTTGATATTGAAATTGGAATTTTACATTCTTAAAAAATTCCCCAAAATCTTTTCCCCAACATCACCACTTTTTTCTGGGTGAAACTGAGTTCCGTAAAAATTATCTTTTTGTAAAGCCGATGCGTATTCAACATCATAATTTGTCGTAGCAATAGATTCTGCACAATTTGGCGCATAAAAACTGTGCACCAAATACATAAATTCATTTTCAGAAATTCCTTTAAACAAATCGGTTTTTAAATCATAAATCTGATTCCAACCCATTTGTGGCACTTTTACGTTGTTTGAAAATTTCAAAACGTCAACATCAAAAATCCCTAAACCTTCTGTATCTCCTTCTTCTGTTTTATTACACATTAACTGCATTCCGAGACAAATTCCTAAAACCGGCTGTTTTAATTGCGGAATCAAACTATTCAAACCGCTTTCGCAGAGTTTAACCATCGCCGAACTCGCCTCGCCTACACCAGGAAAAATCACTTTATCTGCTGACGAAATTTCATTTGGATTATCACTCAAAACAGCTTTAAAACCCAATCTTTCAATAGCAAACATGATGCTTTGAATATTTCCTGCTCCGTAATTTATAATTACTATTTTCATTTTATAAAGCTTTAGGCTTTAAGCTGTAGGCTGTAGGCTTATTGCCTATTGCTTATAGCTTAAAGCATTTTACAGCATTCCTTTCGTCGAAGGCAAAATCATTTTTTCTGTATCTCTTTTTACGGCTACTTTTATTGCTTTCGCGAAAGCTTTAAAGATCGCTTCAATTTTATGATGTTCGTTGATTCCTTCTGCTTTTATGTTTAAATTGGCTTTTGCTCCGTCTGTGAATGATTTGAAGAAATGATAAAACATTTCAGTTGGCATTTTACCTACCATTTCACGTTTAAATTCAGTTTCCCAAATCAGCCAGTTTCTCCCTCCAAAATCAATTGCAGCTTGTGCTAAACAATCATCCATTGGTAAGCAGAACCCATAGCGCTCAATTCCTAATTTATTTCCTAACGCTTTCGCAAAAACTTCTCCAAGTGCAATTGCTGTATCTTCTATTGTGTGATGTTCATCAACTTCAAGATCGCCTTTTACAAGGATTTCCAAATCCATTTGACCGTGACGTGAGATTTGATCTAACATATGATCAAAAAATGCGATTCCTGTGTCTATTTTACTTTTTCCAGTTCCGTCAAGATTTAAATTAATATAAATATCAGTTTCATTGGTTTTACGAGTAATAGACGCTGAGCGTGCTTCTAGTTTCAAAAACTCATAGATTTTCTTCCAATCCATCGTTTGCAAAATAATTGTCTCGTTTAGCTCTTCACGTTTTGAGGATATTTCATTGCTCCCTGCTCCATCTGTATCATTCATGAAAATTGCTTTTGCTCCTAGATTTTTCGCCAATTCAACATCAGTTAAACGATCACCTAAAACAAAAGAATTTTCTAAATCATATTCAGGATTGTTTAAATACTTAGTCAACATTCCCGTTCTAGGTTTGCGAGTTGGCGCATTTTCTTCAGGAAAAGATCTGTCAACAAAAATTTCATCAAACAAAACACCTTCGTTTTCAAAAGCTCTTAAAATGAAATTCTGCGTTGGCCAAAATGTATCTTCTGGAAAACTATCTGTTCCTAATCCGTCCTGATTGGTTACCATTGCCAATTCATAGTCCAATTCATTGGCAATTTTAGCCAAATATTGAAAGGCTTTCGGATAAAACTCTAGTTTATCCAAGCTGTCTAATTGTAAATTTTCTGGTTCTAAAACAATCGTTCCATCACGATCGATAAAAAGTACTTTTTTCATATTTTATTTTTTCTGCCACAGATTGCACGGATTAAAAATGATTTTTTTGTTTGCCACGAATTACACGAATTTTCACTAATTCAATTCGTGTTAATTTGTGAAATTCGTGGCGAAAAATCACGTACAGAAAGAAATCATTCTAATCCTTATAATCTGTGGCTATATTTTTTAGCTTAATAATTTCAATTCTTTAATTAAAACAGCATTTTCCTCTTCTGTTCCAATAGTAAAACGAAGACAATTTTCGCATAAAGGCTGTGTAGTTCTATTACGAATTACGATTCCTTTTTCTATTAATTGATCGTATCTTTTATTAGCATTATCTACTTTTACCAGAACAAAATTTGCTTCTGTAGGATATACTTTTTCAACAAAATTAACATCAAGTAAAACCTTAAGTAATTCCTCTCTTTGCTTTATAATAGAAGCTATTTCTTGTTTTATCTTTTCAGTATCTTTTAAACGCTCTTTAGCTCTTTGCTGTGTTAATTCGTTTACATTGTAAGGCGGTTTAATTTTGTTTAAAACTGAAACAACAGCTTCGGAACCATAACAGATTCCTAAACGAATTCCTGCCAAACCGTAAGCTTTTGAAAGTGTTTGTGTAATAACTAAATTTGGATATTCGTCAATTTCTGCAAGCCAGCTTTCTTTATCCGAAAAATCGATATAAGCTTCATCAATAACAACTAATCCATTAAAATTTTGCAGTAGTTTTACAACACTTTCATCTGAAAATGAATTTCCGGTTGGATTGTTTGGCGAACATAAAAAGATAATTTTTGTATTGTCGTCAACTGCTTCTAAAATCTTTTCAACTTGCGGCTGGAAATCAGTAGAAAGTAAAATCTCTCTATTTTCTACAGCATTGATATTTGCCAAAACACCATACATTCCGTATGTTGGCGGTAACGAAATAATATTGTCTTTTTTGGGTTCACAGAAAGCTCTAAAAAGTAAATCTAAAACTTCGTCACTTCCGTTTCCTAACAAAATCTGACTTTGTTTTACGTTATTGTTTTTTGCCAAAATTGCTTTAACTGAATTTTGCTGCGGATCTGGATAACGGTTTACACCATTTTGAAACGGATTTTCGTTAGCATCCAAAAAAATCATTTGGGCTGTATCAAAATCTTCAAACTCATCTCTCGCAGAAGAATATGGTTTTAAAGATTTTACGTTTTCACGTGTTATTGTATTTATATCGAAAGTACTCATTGTTTTGTCTTTTTAAGAAGTAAGAACTAAGATGAAAGACTTTGTAAAATCTTGCTTCTTTTCTCTTTCTTCTTCCTTTGTCTTTTATTTTAAACTCTTCAATCTCAAGGTAACAGCATTTTTATGCGCTTGTAAACCTTCGGCTTCAGCCATAGTTTCGATCGCTTTACCGATGTTTTGAATTCCTTTTTCAGATATTTTCTGAAATGTCATTGATTTTGTAAAACTATCTAGATTTACACCGCTGTAGTTTTTTGCATAACCATTGGTAGGAAGCGTGTGATTTGTTCCTGAAGCATAATCTCCAGCACTTTCTGGCGTATAATTTCCAATAAAAACAGATCCCGCATTTATAATTCCGTTACAATAAAAATCATCATACTGCGAGCAGATAATGAAGTGTTCTGGACCATACTCATTGATTAAATCTAAAGCAATTTGATCATTTTCGACATAAATCAATTTTGAATTTTCGATTGCTTTTATTGCAATGGCTTTTCTTGGAAGTACTTCTATCTGAGATTGAATTTCCTTTTCTACTGCGTCAATTAGTCTTTTAGAAGTTGAAACTAAAATTACCTGACTATCTGTTCCGTGTTCTGCCTGCGACAACAAATCTGAAGCTACAAATGCCGGAACTGCAGTATCATCGGCAACAATTAATAATTCTGATGGTCCGGCCGGCATATCGATTGCAACACCAAACTGGGTTGCTAATTGTTTTGCCACTGTCACAAACTGATTTCCTGGTCCGAAAATTTTATACACTTTAGGAATTGATTGTGTACCAAAAGTCATTCCTGCAATTGCCTGAATTCCGCCGACTTTCAAAATTTTAGTTACACCGCATAAATTTGCTGCATACAAAATCGCTGGGTTTATTTTTCCTGTTTTATCTGGCGGCGAACATAATACAATCTCTTTACAACCCGCAATTTCAGCAGGAACAGCAAGCATTAAAACGGTTGAGAACAAAGGAGCCGTTCCGCCTGGAATATACAATCCGATTTTTTGAATTGGTCTTTTCTCCTGCCAACAATTTACCCCTTCAATTGTTTCAATTTCAACTCGATCTGTTTTCTGAGCACTGTGAAATTTGTAAATATTGTCTTTTGCGAGCTGAATAGCTTCTTTTAATTCATTTGGAATTAAAGCAATTGCTTCTTTTATCTCTACTGTTGAAACTTCGTAATTATCTAAAGAAATCCCATCAAAAATTGAAGTGTATTTTGCAACGGCTTCATCACCTTTTTTCTGTACTTCTTTAAAAATTTCTTTTACTGTAACCTCAATATCATCAATAGTTTGAGTTGGTCTTTTTAATATTTCTGACCAAGTATCTTGTTTTGGATTGTCTATTTTATTCATTGTTTTTATGCTTTATGCTTATTTGCTATAGGCTTTAAGCTATAGGCTTTAAGCTTTCTTACTTTGTGTTTTTTTTCGGCATAAAGCTTAAAGCTTACTGCCTAAAGCGGGCAAAGCCCTACAGAACCATTTTTTCAATTGGGCAAACTAAAATTCCTTCGGCACCTGCATCTTTCAATTTATCAATTACATCCCAGAAAGTATCTTTATCAATTACAGAGTGTACACTGCTCCAGCCTTCCTGTGCTAACGGCAAAACGGTTAAACTTCTTAAAACTGGAAGAATTTTTCCTATTTCATCAATTTTTTCGTTTGGAACGTTCATCAAGATATATTTCGAATTTCTTGCTCTTAAAACAGATTGTATTCTGAATTTTAAGGTATCGATATGTTTTTGAATTTCTGGTGAAACTTTTGGTGAAACGGCCAAAACTGCTTCACTTTTCAAAATCACTTCTACTTCTTTTAAGTTGTTTTTGAATAAAGTACTTCCGCTTGAAACGATGTCAACAATAGCATCGGCAAGGCCAATGTTTGGGGCAATTTCTACAGAACCCGAAATTTGGTGAATATCTACTGTTAATCCAAAAGAATTGAAGTATTCGTTAACTGTGTTTGGATAAGAGGTTGCAACTCTTAAACCTGCCAAATCTTGAACCGAATTGTATTCGAAGGTTTTAGGAACTGCTACAGATACTTTACATTTTGAAAATCCCAGTCGCTGTACAACTTCAATTTCTTTGCCTTTTTCGACCAAAAGATTGTCGCCAACAATTGCTAAATCGACTACTCCATCAATTAAATATTGAGGAATATCTGAATTTCTAAGGTATAAAACTTCAAGAGGAAAATTAGAAGCTTCGGCTTTTAACTGGTCTATTCCGTTGTTGATTGAAATACCGCAGTCTTTTAGGATTTGAATGCTGTCTTCGTTTAAACGACCTGATTTTTGAATTGCAATTTTTAAAGTACTCATTTTTTAGTTTTTTTTTTGAATTAATAGTTTGAGTACAAAGAATTGGTATAAAAAAACCCGTTTGATGTACTCAAACGGGTTTTAAAATATGATGATTTACACACATACCATTAACACATCGCTTGAGAGCAATAATGAAAATGATGATGATGTAATTGATTTGAAATCATTGTTTGGTTTGTTTTATAATTCTTTGATTCGTTTGCAAATATAATAGTTAATTTCATAAAAAAGCAATTTTTAATATAACTTAACGATAGTTTATTGTTAAAAAAAAGCTCAAGCCTTGTTTTCATTGCATTCTTTCAATCTACTACAACGTTTTCACTTCTTCGTTAAAAACTAAAATAACTGATGTTCCTACATCAATTTTGCTGTCTATTTTAAATTTTATATCAAGTAAATCTGTAATTCTTTTTACGATAGATAATCCTAATCCAGTCCCTTTAATTTCGGGATGTTCTGTAGATTTAGATCTAAAAAACGGATTAAAAATGTTCTCCAGATCTTCTTTAGCAATACCAATTCCGTTATCAGAAATTTTACAGCTTGTTTTCCCATTTTGATTGAACAACAAAATGGAAACTTCTCCTTTACTTTCTGTATATTTAATCGCATTTGAAATAATATTTCTCAAAATCGTAATAACTAGAAAATTATCGGACTGAACATAATAATCTTTTTCGGCTTCAAATTTAATATTGATATGTTTGCTTTTAATTTTCTCAGAATTCAAAGTAAGAACATCTAAAATTATCGAATTTAGGTATACTAATTCTGTATTTACATCTTGCTTTTGATTTTCAAATCGAGCCATTAACAACAACTGATCTACTAGTAAATTTAAATGATCTACTTCTCGAATGCAATAATTAATTTTTTCTTCATATTCTTTATTATCACGAGGTTTACGTATAAGAACTTCAAGCGTACCTTTAATCACTGTAAGAGGTGTTCTTAATTCGTGAGAAGCATCTGAAGTAAATTGCTTTTCGCGTTCAATTGCATCTTCAATCCTATTTAATAAATTGTTTATGGTCTTTGAAAGCGTGTATAATTCGTCCCGCGTTTTGGGCAGCGGAATACGTGTTTTCAGATTATCTTTGGTAATGATCTTCGACGTATTTATAATTGCATTTATTGGTTTTATGCTTCGTCCTGCAAAAAAACGGGCAATAAAAAACAGCAGCAGCAGAATCCCTAAAAACGACAAACTCATAATTTCGAACAAATTATTAAGCACCATTTTTGAGTCGGCTAGTGACATTGCAACAATAATATATCCTATTTTCTTATTATTAACATGAAGTGAAACTTGAATTTGTCTAATTGCATGATCTCCCATCATAGTATCGAACAATTCATAATCTTCTACTGAATCTTTAAACTGAAGCGTTTCTGTTTTTAAATTGGGTGCTTTTTCAATAACTCTTTTTTTCAAATCTAAGAACTGTACAAAAACAGGATTCACATCTATTGTATTGTGCTCACGTTCTTTCCATTCCTCTGCATCAATTAGAATTACTTTGCCGTTTACGACTTTTATTTCTTCTAAATGATTTTGAATTTCAACTTTTATTTTTTCATCAATATGACTGTAAACGGTGTGTTTTACAATAGAATAAATAACCGAAAAAACAGCTGCAATCAATAAACCTGTAGTAATTATGTAATTTAATGCAATTCTGTTTTTAAAAGAAAGCTGTACCATTTATAAGTCGTTAGCGATGTAACCTATACCTCGAATTGTTTTTATATAATCTTCTTCTATTTTCAGCTTTAATTTTTTACGAATGGCGTTCATAAAAACATCAATTACACCTGTATCATATTCAAAATTAATTTCCCAAACATCTTTCAAAATCTGATTTCGAGTACAAACTTTTCCTTTATTTTTAATTAAATAAGTAAGCAATTCGAATTCTCTTTGTGTTAATGCAATTTCTTCGTCGCTTTTCAAAACTATATGTTTTGATAAATCAATTTTAATTGCACCTAATGAAAGAACTTCTGTACCTTTTCTATTTCTAAAATGAACTTTTATACGCTCCACTAATTCTTCAAAACTAAATGGCTTTTTGATATAATCATTTGCCCCAGCTTTTAAACCTTCAATAGTTTCTTGTACAGTATCTTTAGCAGTCAAAAAAATAATAGGCGTAATTTGATCTTTGATTCTAATTGCTTTGCATAAATCTAAACCATTAATTTTAGGAAGCATCCAGTCTAGTAAAATCAAGTCAAATTTTTGCTCCTGCGTTAATTCAAATCCTTTAGAACCATCGTTTGCAGTAGTAACCTTATAACCCTCTTCCTGCAATCCCTGCTGCAAAAACTGAACGATACCTAACTCATCTTCTACGATTAAAATATGCATATGTCTTTCTATTAAGATTAACGTTTAAATAGTCAAAGATAAATATTTTAAGTTTCTGAAAATACTAAAGCTCACTCGAATAAGCTATAATATTGATCTTAAGGAAACATTAAGTTAACACTAAGTAAGGTAAAAGGCGAACTTAATCTCGTATTAATGAATCAGAATTAATTTTGCAGAAAACAAATTACCATGACACTTTATAAAAAGCTTTCTCCTTTTTACAATCTTGCTGTATTTTATTTTATAGTAAGTTTTGTACTTCGTACTATTTTGTTTTTCCATCCTATAACTCAAACTTCTTTTACAACATTAGAAAGTCTGAAGATCTTCTGTTTAGGGTTAACATCGGATTTTTTCGTTTTTGTTGTTGCTGGATTCTTTTTATGGTTATACCTTATATTTATTTCAAATTCTAAATACAACAAACCTTCAGGGTATATTATTTTAGGCGTTTTAATAACTGCTTTTCTTTATGTTGCTTCTGGAAAAAGCATTTTTGATGAATATGGCGGTGCTTTACCCAAAATAGTTCTAATTTTTATAGGAATCAAAACGGCTCTTTTTGCGCTCTTACTTTTTCTTCCAAAATGGAGAGATAAAATTAGATTCTGGCTTTTTGCTTTTGTTATTTTTTTATACGTATTATTGATTCTTCAAAACGGATTAAGCGAGTACTTTTTCTGGAATGAATTTGGAGTAAAATACAACTTTATTGCTGTTAATTATTTGATTTACACCAATGAAGTTATTGGAAACATCATGCAGTCTTATCCCGTTATTCCGATATTTTCTGGTTTATTTTTAATTACAGGAGTCATAACATATTATATTTTAAAATCATCGAGAGCATATATTAATGAAATTCCGACTTTAAAAGAAAAAATACAAATTTCAGGTATTTATTGGTGTTTACTTTTAGTCTCTTTGGTTGCGATTCCATCTTTAGCAAAAACAGAAAATTCAAAAAATATTTTTGTTAACGAATTGCAATCAAACGGCTTATATAAATTCTATTTGGCTTTTCAGAACAACAAACTTGATTATTTTAAATTTTACAAAACAATTCCACACGACAAAGCTTTTGCAATTCTAAAAGAGCAATTTCCTACAATTTCCCCAGAAGACACAACACACCAAATAAAAAGTGACTCTGCTGAAAATCGCAAAAATGTTGTTTTAATTACAATAGAAAGCTTAAGTGCTGATTTCATGAAAGCTTATGGAAACTCGCAAAATATTACTCCTTTTCTAGATAGTTTGTCACAAAAAAGTCTGCAGTTTACCAATTTGTATGCTGCAGGAAATAGAACTGTTCGCGGTCTCGAAGCTGTAACTTTATGTCTGCCGCCAACTGCAGGAGAAAGTGTTGTAAAAAGAGAGGATAATAAAAATAAATTTTCGACTGGAGCCTTATTCAAACAAAAAGGATATAATGTGAAGTTTATGTACGGCGGAGATGCTTTCTTTGATAATATGAGGGATTTTTATTCTGGTAATGATTATCAAATTATAGATAAATCAAGTTTTGCACCAGAAGAAATCACTTTTTCTAATGTTTGGGGCGTATGTGATGAAGACATGTATAAAAAAGCGGTCAAAATAATGACGGCTGAAGCTAAAGAAAATAAACCCTTCTTTAATCATATTATGACGGTCAGCAACCACAGACCTTTTACATATCCTAATAATAAAATTGATATTCCAGGTGATATAAAATCTCGCGACGGCGGCGTAAAATATACGGATTATGCATTGCGTAAGTTTTTTGAAATGGCTCGCAAGCAACCTTGGTTTAACAATACAGTTTTTGTAATCGTAGCTGATCATTGTGCATCAAGCGCTGGAAAAACAGAACTGCCTTTGGATAAATACAGAATTCCGGCAATTATTTACACTCCGAATGGAAAACCTGAAAAATGTGAAAAATTGATGTCGCAGATTGATCTTATGCCGACTTTATTTGGATTACTGCATTTTGATTATCATAGTAAATTCTTTGGTCAAGACGTTTTAAAACCAACTTACAAACCAAGAGCTTTTATTGCAACTTATCAGGATTTGGGATTAATAAAAGATAATGTACTGACCATTTTATCTCCTAAACAGCAAGTTAAACAGTTCTCACTGAAAATAAATCCTAAAACAGGTGTTGCTCCTGAATTTCAACTTGATTATGACGAAATTCCATTAAAAACAGAGAAACTAAGTTTGGTAAATGAAACGATTTCTTATTATCAATCGGCTTCGTATATGTTGAAGGAAAAGAAATATCAGAAATAATTTCTTTTAAAATTTCAAATTCTATTATACACAAAAGCCTCAATTTCAAATGAAATTGAGGCTTTTCTTTAGTATTGTCATGTTTTCAAGTTGAAACTTCTAACTAAAAGATCTAGTCGTTTTGATTCTTCATTCCGAATAAATCTCCTTTTTGAAACAATTTCAAATCATCTTGTAAAGCTTGATGATTTCTTTGTGTAACAGCCGACGAATCTAAATCGCTTAAATCTGGTTTTCCAGCATTTACCCATGCTGTGTACCAAAAACTTGCTGTTGCAGTAATCGCTTTTTTCATTTGAGTTTCAACCATTCCATTTAAATCCTGGTGCAATTTTTTCGCATACTCATCAGAGAAAACTGGTGTATTGTATTTGCTTTTTAATACTTTTCCATCTGTATCCATTTTAAAAACCTGATTTTCTGGAGTTGCAGTTCTTAACTTTTTGTCAATATCTAATAACGGTTTCACTAAGCTGTGTGTATCGTTTATCATATCCCAAGTTGCCTTATGAACATCAGCATAATATTGAGCTTCAGGAATATTTAACTTGTAATTTTTAGCAAATAACTCAGGAAGTCTGCTTTCCCAAAGAGAATGAATCCCTTTTTGATCGCTCAATTGTCCGTCATGATTTGCCGAAGTATGTAATGGCATATGTGCATCACCAATATAATGACCTAAATCTGCAGCAAGAAATAAAATTTCTGCTCTATTTTTATCTTTAAAAGCTTTGGTTAACTTAACCATCATATCTTCAATATACCAAGGCAAGATTCCGTTATTATTTAGAAACTTACTATCGTATTTTTTCTTTGCTTCTTCTAAAGTTTTTGGAATACTATCAGCAGAACCAAAGTTTTCCATATCAAAATAATGCCTAGGATTCTCTTCTTTGTAATTTAAAGCATATTTACGAATATCTGGAACAGATGCTTCTTGTGTAATAAAATCAATGTGATTGTAAAAGAAAATCTGAAGTGGTTTTGGTAAAGCCATTACAGCGGCTTTATTAATTCTTTCATGGCCTACAATTCCCCATGATAAAGTAAAAAAACCTATGATTAATGCAAAAAACGCAATTAATTTTGGTCTCATTTTGAAGTTTTTCATTTTTGTTTTTATTTGAGAGACAAATTTACCTTATTTAAAGATAATTTAAAAGAATCGTTTTTAAGATTCTTTTAATTTAACCTCTAACCATTTTTAAACCATATAAATATGATAAATATAAAATCGTCAGAATTTTTCTTGTATGTTTGTTACGGTATTAAATCTTACAAATATGCGCCTCTTTATTCTTAATTTAACTCTCTTTTTTAGTTCAATTTGTTTAGCTCAAGAAACTGATATACAATTAAAAAATATCAGTGATACTATTCTAAACACAAAAAGAGTACTTAAAATATCTGGTTCTCTTGATCCTGTAAAGGCAATGCAGAAATTATTTCCAGGTAAATTATACAACTTATCAGATCATAATACATTTGTAAGCTGGAAATGCAGCAACTGTAAACCACAGCCTTTTATTGATGCAAATGGTGTTGAGGGAAATCAGCTTTTTCCATATAAAGAAGGTGTTGCGACAAGAGTTCTAAGCAATATCGATTATTCTGACTCAAAAGGAAATCAATTTAAATTATTGACTTTCAATCATTCTTATTATGATGCTGATGGTTTGCAAACGGGGCGTTTTTACGGCGGACTAATTGGTGTTGCTAAATTTGCTAAAAATGGAACCGTTTGGGAAATGAAATCTTTTCAACCCGCTATCGCCGCTTTTGGTGCGTTCTCAAGAGCGCCTTCACCAAAACTTGTCGAAATTGGCGAAGACCAATATGCGTTTACCATAGAACATGCAAACGGCGGTGCTGGCGCTCCTTATAATGGTTACTTATATCTTATTGCTGGTTTTGATGGTAAATACCAGCCTTTAATGGAATTAGGTTATTATTCTTTATTTAATAACGGTGGAAATTCTGAATGGTCTAGCTCATACAAAGTAATCAACGATGGTAAGAAAAAGTTTTTTAGAGATTTTTTAATTACTACAACTGGTTTTTATAAAAAACCAAAAGGCAGTGAAGATGATTATGAGGTAGATTTGCCAGCAGAAATTATTGAACTGGCAAAAACTAAAAAACAGTTTAATTTTGTAATTGAAAAAAGACTTAGTTTTTCTGGAAAATGGTATAAAATTACAGGAAAACCAGCTGTCAAATTCTCAAATATAAAATAATCGATTTAACCGAGATACAAAATTGATACTAAACCTAAAACTGCTATAAAAATCCATAAAAACACGCCTTGTAATAAAGGCTTCACTCCTACTGATTTTAGAGTATTTACATTTAATGTTGCTCCTATTAAAAACAAGGTTATTGTTAATCCAACTTTAGCAATATTTACAATATGCGGCGCAATTACTGCTGTTGCAGGAACATAACTATTTAAAAGCATAGCGACAATAAACAAACCTATGAAGTAAGGAATTTTAATCTTTGAATTTTTACTTTTAAAAATTGCAGCTGTTAAAATGGAAATTGGAATAATCCATAAAGCTCTTGCTAATTTTACAGTTGTAGCGATTTGCAAAGCTTCGACTCCATATTTATTTGCCGCACCGACTACAGAACTGGTATCATGAATAGCAATCGCACACCATAATCCGAAATCTTTTTGCGACAAATCGAGCTGGTGACCAATAAATGGAAAAACGAATAAGGCAATTGAATTCAAAATAAATATTACTCCTAAAGCAATTGAGGTTTCATTTTCGTTTGATTTTATTACTGGCGAAATCGCTGCTATAGCGCTTCCTCCACAAATTGCAGTTCCGCAAGATATTAAGTGAGATGTTTTTTTATCCGTTTTCAGCCATTTTCCTAAAAAAGTTCCTAAAATCAAAGTACTGAATATAGAGAATACAGTTAGTAAAAAACCTTCTTTTCCAGCCGAAATTGCACTTGATGCATTCATTCCAAATCCTAATCCAATAACGGAGAACTGCAATAAAAATGTGATTGCTTTACCATTGAATTCTACAAATGGATTACCAAATATGTTTACAATTACAACTCCAAACAATAAAGCAATTGGTGGTGAAATGATCGAAAATAAGCATAAAAAGATAACAGCTGCAAAAATGGCTTGTTGTAAGTAACGATTAACTTCGAATAATTGTGAGGCTGTATGTTCTTTTGTTTTCAAAATAGAATAATTAAAAATTTATTCTGCAAAGTTCTATTCTTTTACACAAAACTCCCAATCGCAAATTACAATCGACTATAACTTCAAGTTATAATGATTTGATATATTTTGGATAAAGAGCTCTGATAAGGAATCAGATTTACCTAACAATGTGATGATGTAAAAGTATCTTTCTACAGATAACTTCTCTACATCTAAGACCGTTAATTCTTTATTTTTCAATTCTTTACTAACCGCATGAATAGACATAAAGGCAAAGCAGTCTGAATTTAATAAATACGATTTAATACTTTCGGTACTTCCTAATTGCATTTCGATTTGCAAATCTGAGAATTTTAAACCTGCTTTTTTCAATGCATATTCTATAACTTCAAGTGTTCCAGATCCACGTTCACGTGTTATGAATTTCATTGATTTTAAATCACTTACCGAAATTTCATTTTGTTTTACAAACGGATTATTGCTATTGCAGACTAAAACCAATTCGTCTTTTAAAAATGGAATATACTTTATGGATTGATTTTTTGACTGTCCTTCGACAATTCCAATTTCAATTTCTTTGTTGATTAAAGCATTTTCGATTTGTTCTGTATTTCCGTTTAACAAATTGACTTTTATGTCTTTTTGTTTTTGATGAAAACGAGCCAAAACGGGAGAAATAATATATTGTGAAATTGTTGTACTTGCTCCCAATCGCAATAAACCTTGGCGTTCGTTTATAAAAGAACTCATTTTAAAATCGATCTCGCGATAAATTTCAAAGATCTCTTTGGCGTGTTTTAGTAGAATTTCTCCAGCTGGAGTTAAAGCAATTTTAGAACCGTTTCGCTCAAAAAGCTTTGTTTTATAGGTTTCTTCGAGTTCTTGAATATGCTTAGAAACAGCTGGCTGCGTAATGTATAGCTCTGTTGCCGCTTTAGTAAAATTAAGGCGGAGCGCAACGGTATAGAATACTTTTAGCCTGAAGTCCATGTTTTGTTTCTAAAATTTATTGATTCATTCAGTCAAAATACACTTTTGCTGTTTTTGATTCAGAATCATATCCAATATAAAGTTTTTTTTGTTTAAATTCTTTAATATCCTGATAAGAAAAATTTTCTCCTATTTTCTTTGATTCACAAACACAAAAATTTTGATCTTTATCAACTCCAAATTGTATTAAAGTTCCTTTTCCATTATTTGTAATTTCGTATTGTGACTTAGATAATGGTTTAATTTTGTCACAATCTCCAATATTATTTACACTTGGAATTCCAATTTTTACTAAACCACCTTCTTTTTTATCAAATTTCAAATAATAAAAAGATTCTAAATTAATGGCGTTATTTCTTATTTCAGGTGTAACGAATATATAATTAATGGATGGAAAAAAGCTGCTATTGTACCGAAACTTACTATACTCTGTAAAATCATTCACATAGTTAGGCAGCTCTTTGAAAGCATAAGTTTTTTTATATGAGCTTTTAGAATCTACTTTTGAAAAAGAAATATTTTTCGTTTTATATGACGATTTAAAAGTATAGACACTTTTATCCTCTAAAGAGAAATACGCAAAAGAGCCTTCTTCTATTTGTTTTCCATCAAAATAGATTTTCTCATAGTTAAAATCATTAAAAAAAGGAATTCCCTGAGAATTTACATAATCAGCAATATTTGTTTTTTTAAAACCTCTTTGAGTTTTCAAATCAGAATCAAAAACAAAATAACTTGCAAAATAATTGAAAGTAGACTTATTTAATAAATATATTGAATCATTAATATCTTTAAAATAAGGATCTTTATAGATTTCTCCGTCTTCTATTCTTATTTTATTTAAAATTTTTCTTCTATCTAAATCAATTTTATAAAACATATAAAACATCTTACTATTTAAATTTAGCTTCTCAGAATTTAATACATATAAGTTGTTCTCCTTTAAATATGTTCCTATAATTTTAGACTCAACTTTTTCATCAGATCTTAATTCGATTACATTTTGTGAGTACAATTGCAGTGCAAAAGCCCAAAAGAATATGACAAATATTTTTTTCATAAATAGCAGGCTGTCAAAATAAAAATTCTAAAATTACAACAATCCGTTATATTTCCTAACAAACCATTCCGTCGTTAACAAAGCCGCAATTAAAATCAATAACCAAACCCAGTCAATTATTGGAGTTTTTGTTGAAACATTTTTTTCAATCGATTTGTACTCTTTACTTTCTAAAAGCTCTTGAATCAAATCATCGGCTTGATCTTCAAAGAACGCTTTTCCGTTGGTTTGCAGTGCTAATTGTTTCAGTTTTGCTATATCAGGATTTACAAACTGTTTCTCAATGTCAAAATCTAAAATTTCAAAATGACTTGAATACGATGTATTTGAGTTTAGTTCTTTTACTGTAAAATTATACTTTCCTGCGGTTAATCCCTCTAAGTTTACGGAGAAAGCATTATTTCCTTTTAATAAATCGTAGTTTTTTACTTGTTTGGTTTCGGCATTTGTAACGGTAATTGTTAGTCTTGCTTTTTCATCAAACTCATAGTTTTTATTAAAATATTGTGCATTGATTATAATTTCTTCTCCTGAGTTATAGAAACTTTCGTGTGCTACAACAAGAGATTTCTTTGATGTTGATGTTGCTAAATACTGAATTATTTTATCTATAAATACATCATACTTTTCAAATGACTGATTGTCGATATGACTTTGCAAACGCCATTTCCAACTGTTTTCGCCTAAAAGAAAGGCTGTTCTTTTTCCTTGATTTTCGGCGAAAGCCAACAAAGGAGCATTTGTAGAAACGTTTCTAATTTTTGAAGAAAGTAAAACAGATACATTTCCGTTTGTGGAAATTGTTCCGAATAAATTTTGCAATGGCGGGAAATTTTCGAAACCAATATTATCAACCGCAAATAAATTAAACTGTGATTGAAATTCAGATAAATAATCTTCGATTTGTCCGCTCATTTTAAAAACCAGATTATTCTGCTGTTGGTTTAAAAAACTAAAATCGGTGTTGTTTCCTGTAATAATAAATGTGTTTCTTCCGGCTTGTTTGTTATTGTCAAAAACTGCTTTAAATGCCGATGTCGGCTGATATAAAACTAAAACAGATGCTTCTTGCAGCTGGCTGATATCATTTGGCTTAACCAATATTACTTTGCGTTGTGCATTAACTTCGATTGAGCGTTTTAAAGCAGCTACATCTGGATGATTTATGGCTGAAACAATTGCTATGGTAGATTTTTGATCAATTATTTCTACCGCAAAGTTCTTAATATTATTATAGCTGTTCTTTTCTTTTGCAGTTGATGAAATACTGGCTTTAAATATTTGCAATCCTACTTTATCAGCTGGTAATAGTAAATTTAAAGCTGCTGTTTTTTTAGATGGTGAGAAAGAAACTTTCTCTTTTGCAACAACGGTATTTCCCTGCGAAATTGTAAAATCGACAGTTGTAGATTTATCGCCTGCATATTGAAGAAAAACTTCCACAGGAAATTTGTTCTTATGAAAGGCGTATTTATTTACGTTTAACTGATTTATTTTTAAATCAAGAAAAGTGGTTGTATCTCCTACAACCAAAGGATAAACTTTATTAACAGGATCAAATCGATATACGTAATCGTTTCCTGTAGTTTGATTTCCGTCAGTAATAATTACAGTTGGGAAAATCAGATTTTTGTTGATGCTTTTTAAATTCTTTGCAACTTCGTCTAAATTGGTTTGTTTGCCCTTGAAGTCAAATTTATCTGAAGCCTTAAAATCGGCATCGAATTGATAGGATTGAATATCAAATTTTTCTTTTAATGCTGGATTTGAAATTAGCTTTTGATATAATTCAGCTGTTTTTTTGTCTGCTTTTAATGCGGTTATTGAACTTGAATTATCGACAGCAATTGCCAAAGGTGTTTTGGTAATCTCCAACGAACTTTTTGAAATTACAGGGTTTATAAGCAACACCAATAATCCAAAAATGGCTAGAAAACGTAAAAAAGCCAAAAACCAAATCAGATTTGATTTGTTTTTGGCTTTAAAAAAATATTGAAAATACGATAACCCACCCGCTATTACTAAAGAAAGCAATAATAATAAAATCGTGTTTGTAGTCATATTTTATTTTGGTTTATAGTTTTTAGTTTATCGTTTTTGGTTCTGAACAATAAACAACAAACCATAATCAATTAACATATTAAGTAAGCATTCCTCCGCAAACATTAAGCACTTGTCCTGTAACGTATGCACTCATATCTGATGCTAAGAAAAGACAAGCGTTTGCAACATCTTCAGTAGTTCCTCCGCGTTTCAACGGAATTCCGTCTCTCCATCCTTTTACTACATCTTCTGGTAATTTTGCAGTCATTTCTGTTTCAATAAAACCTGGAGCGATTGCATTACAACGAATGTTACGTGATCCCAATTCTAAAGCTACTGATTTTGTAAAACCAATTGCACCTGCTTTTGACGCTGCATAATTTGTTTGTCCTGCATTTCCAGAAACTCCTACAACAGAGCTAATATTAATGATAGAACCTGCACGCTGCTTTAAAAACGTTTTTTGAATTGCTTTTGTCATATTAAAAACTGATTTCAAGTTTACATCAATTACTTGATCAAAATCAGCTTCTGACATACGCATTAACAAGTTATCTTTTGTAATTCCTGCGTTGTTAATCAAAATATCTACTGTACCAAAATCAGCCAAAACTGCATCAACAAAAGTTTGTGCTTCATTAAAATCGGCTGCGTTAGACTTGTAACCTTTTGCTTTAACTCCTAAACCATTTAACTCCGCTTCTAAAGCTTGAGCAGATTCTACAGATGAGCTGTATGTAAATGCTACGTTTGCTCCGTGTTTAGCAAAAACTTCTGCAATTCCTTTTCCAATTCCTCGGCTCGCGCCAGTAATGATTGCTACTTTTCCTTCTAGTAATTTCATATTGAAGTATTCGTTTTTATTTTTTGAAATACAAATATAGATTATTTGGGCGTTTAATAAAATTTGTGATGAAAAATTTGGGATGGAATGGGCTTTAACTTAAAAACAAAAAAACCGTTTCAATAGTTTATGAAACCGTTTGAAAAATATTTTTTATTCGCACTCTATACCATCAATTGTAGCTCTGCAAATTGGCTCTCTTGGTTCTGCTGGTTCTATAGGCGGAAGCATAATACATGGACCATTATAAGGATATGGCGACCAAGATACTATACATCTCTCAAGTCCGCCAACTGTGTGTTTTAATTCATTTACATTTAATACTTCAACTCCTTTAAAATTCAAAATTGTTTTTAACATAATAATTAGGTTGTTTGATGTTTTTGTTCTCAATCTTTTTAAGTCTGTTGAGTTTCAGACCAAGAAAAAGACATATCTATCTCATTCTCAAGTATAAATATAAGAATATTTTTCTTTTTAAATTCAAAAATATAATCTTATTCTTAAAATAATATTAAAAAAGCAGTTCGAAAAAATGAACTGCTTTTTATCCAAAATACAAAAAAGTAAAACTAAAATTAAAACTGTGAAGGATAGTTTGAGTTAATGAGAAAAAACAAAACTACCATCATTGCTGCTGCAATGAAAATATTGTAAACTGATATTTTAAAGTATTCTGTACCATCTATTTTATCCTCTTTTCTTTTTCTTATAAGATCAAAAATTATAAAAGGAATCATTATCACTATTGCCCCATAATAAGAATACCTTACGTATTCAGGAAAAACTAGTGATACTATCAAAACCATTACAATCAGAAATAATGAAATAATACTTGGTAATGTTAGATACTGTTTCAACATATTCGGAATTTTTAAATGATTAGATTTTAATTCTAAAAATTAAACCTTTATATCTCTTTACATGAATTTGTTTAAAAGAGCAGCTCAAAAGATGAGCTGCCTTTTATTCAAAATATAAAAAAGTTAAAAATTATTGAAATGCATAAGTAGTTAATCTAAATCCGCTTGAAGCTCCTGAGAAAGTGTAAATTGCATTTGATGCATTGTACTTGAAGCTTTCTTTTTTAACATACAATCCTTTAGGATCAAGTAATTTATCATCTAGATTTTTCAAGAATGCAGGCGCTGGTGTAATTGCTGAACCATTATGCCAGAATGTATTTTTTAGAATTATCGTTTTATTCGCAGCATCTGCCGTAATACTTACTCTATGGTAAATAATAGGTTTTCCACCTGTAAAAAGATAAATAATCTCTCCTACTCCTCCTGGAGAAAAACTAAATTGAATACGTGAAACTTTCTGGTTTGCAGGAAGTGATGCGTTAACTTCAGCTAAAAGTGCCTTGAAAAGTTCCGAATTCGTAGGTGCTTCGGTTAAATTTGGTGCTATATAACCAAATGCATTTGCCGGGCTTCCTGCAGCTGGGAAAGCAACTTTGTAATCATCTGTTAAGATTGGAGGAACTGTTGTAAATTTAATTGTTGCAGATACTCCACCTGTTCCAGTTGCAATAAAAGTATTACTTACGCTGTCGTATACAAAATTTGTTAAACTTTGACCTTTAACTACTAATGCCGGTTTTACTGTAGCGCCTGTTGGTGTAAATGCTAATGCTAAATTTAGAACATCATTAGAACCAGTCGCTAAAGATGCTGCGGTACCAAAACGAGCATCAGAGTTATAATCAAACTGATAGTTTTGTATAGCAGAACCATCATTTACTACCAATAATCTGTATAAAGGACTTGTTATGTTTCCTGTTATTGCTTCGATTATTGGTGTGTTTTTTGGTAAATCAGTCCAATCTTGTGGTTTGGCTTTTACAAATCTTAATTCATGAAAATTTCTATTGGTTCTAAAAATAATTTCTCCATTTTTTTGACCGTAATAGAAAAACTGAAAGTCTCCTAAATATCCTTTACCAAAAAGCGCTGCTGTTGGAAAATTATTAGACTCAGATAAAAGATGTATTCTATTGCCTGTTGTAAATACTAAACTTACTGTACTTCCTAACTGAATTTCGTACTGGCTTTTATAAACCGATGTATCGTCATCAAAATCTGATGCCATGTCTACTTTTCCATCAGGAGTAAACTTAAACAAATGTGTCCAGCCTCCTAATTGTGTACTATCTGTATAATAAACGGCTTTCCATCCTTCTGCAGATGAAAGCAATAAATCATTTAGTTCTTTTTTCTGAATATTTAAACGTTCAGTAGGTGTCTGCTCAAATTTCTCGTCAGCTTCCGTGCTTGTACACGCACCTAATAGTATTGCCGCAAAAGCAACTATCAAATACTTATATATATATTTTAATTTCATAATATCAATTTTTAATACATTAATTAATGCTCCTTATTAATACTCTTAGTTTGCGATTACAGCATCTGTATTTTTTTGCGCTTCGTCTCTTAGAGCATAAAAATCCATATTAAAAGCATCTTTATAATATTGTACAACAATTGCCTCTTTCTTTTGAATATTAGCTTTACCAACAGGATCAGTAATACTTGCCAGAATTGCAGCATACTCAGCCTTAGAACTTGTTAAAATTACAGAAGCTGTTTCTGCAAAATCTTCATAAATATTTAATCTTGCATAGCTTGTTATAAAACCTAACTCTCTAGAATCTTCAATTTCTTCAACATACCAGCTAGTTGTATAACCGCTTGGTGTTAATTTTGCCCAAGCCTGTTCGTCAAAAGGTTTAGTTTGATTTAAAATGTGTACATACTCATGTTGAATAGTATGAATAAACTCAGTCACATCTGGTCTGCTTTTTTTGTTTAGATAATCTACTTGAAAAAGAGTCACTCTCTGACCGCCTTCAGCCAATCCTAATGTTCTTGTACCATTTGTGTTTAAGTTCATCCCTCCTACCAGAACAAACTCTCTTGGAGCAATTTTCTTTACGAAATTTGCACCTCCAATAGTTGTGTAACTGTCAATCCAGATTTTTTTAACTACTTCAAGAGCTGGTTTCACTTTATCAATAGTTGGCGGAAATAAATAACGAGTATTATCCACAAGGTTTTGGTTCCATTCATAATACACTTTGATATTGTAAGGATCTAAAAAACCAGTATCAATCCACTTGTCTAATTCTGTTTTATTTTTCTGCGAAAAATCTAATTGACTTTCTGTTGGCTGATCTTCATGTGCGCAGGCAGTAAACAACAATGATGTTGTAATTAATGCAATCGCTTTATATCTTTTTAATATTTTCATAATAGTTAAAATTAAATTTTTATCTAGGATTTTTTTCTATTCCATTGTCAGATGCTCTAGCTGGAATTTGTAATGCTCTTCTTTTATCGTCTTTTTCCAAAACGTTATGTCTCACTACTTTTCCAAACTCAAACGTATCATGTGTTACCACAAGATTAAAACGTTTGATATCAAACCATCTCAAACCTTCATGTAAAAATTCTCTTCTTCTAGCTTCCGCAATTGCTTTTATATAAGATGCCTGCACTGGCGTTAAAGTATAAAAAGGAGTAAACTCATTAGCAATCACAGGGTATTTTGCTACTACTTTGGCTTCTGTTAGTTTATCCGCAGCTGGATTATATCCTGCTGTTTTGGTTCCAAGGAAATATTCTAATTCAGCGTTAGCTTCTGCAATTTGATTATTCATAACATGAGCTTCGATTCTGTTCAAGAAAAACTCATCATTACTAAAAAGCACTGTACTTGTAAAAGGCTCTCCAACTCCTGTAGTTAGATTAGTTACTTTGAAATATTCATAAAGTTTAGGCACTAAAACTGTTTGTCCTCCTTTATATTGACCTGCCGCACGAATTAACCAAGGTTTAGCATAAATATTAGTTGCTGTTCCTAAAATTTCATCTGATCTGTTTCCGGCAAGAGTAAATCTATAAGAGTAACTTCTTCTCCAAGTTGAATTTGGATAGGCTACTAACAAATTAGCTACTTGTTCCGCTCTAGAATATTCTATAGGCATTTCCTCATAAGGAACTGCATTAAAAGCAGCATAATCTCTAAGTCCAGCTGGTCTCGTACCTAAGTCTTTTGTATATTCCAATACTTTGCTCCAATCTCCTTTAACTAAATAAAAACGGCTGGCAAAAGCTTTTGCTGCAGTAACATTAAAGTGATATTTTACTTCTTTGTAATCACTAGTAACGTATTTCATTCCTTCATTAATATCATTTTCGATAAGATCAAAAACTTCTTTTACAGAATTACGTTTGTACTGTGCTAATAAGGCTCCTTCTGGTTTTGTAACATATGGAATACCTAAATCTGTAGCTGCGGTTGCAGGATTATATCTATTTGACCATAATGAAACTAACATAAAGTGAGAATAAGCTCTTGCAATTAATGCTTCTCCTTTCTGAGGATTTAAACTAGCTGGACTGCCTAATTCTTCAATTGCCGCTAATGCTTGATTTGCTGATGCAATTGCACTATAAGAAGCGCTCCAAAAAGACTCTTCGGTATCAAGTCCTAATTGCGTTTGCATTTCCCAGTTGTAACTTTGTTTATTATCTAAGTCAGAATTCGGTAACGCACTGTCAAATACATTATCAGACATTGTTTCTGCTATCCCCATATATGTTGCATTAGGATAAGCAGTTACTAATATTTCTGAAATTTTTTCAGGTGTATTTATTTGCGTTCTATTATCTGGTACTTCTGAAAGAAAATCATCGCAGCTACTAATACTAATTACTAATAGTAATGAAAATGCTATTTTTATATTTTTCATAATTAATCTTATTATAATGAAACATTTAAAGTAAATGTATACTGAGAAGTGATTGGGAAAGCAACTCCTCCTGTATTACGAAACTCAGGATCTTGTCCGTGTAATCTTTTATCAGAATAAATCAACCATGGATTTACCGCTGATCCTTTTAAAGTAAAAGTGCTAAGTCCAAGTTTTCTTTTAAAATCTTTAGGAAACTCCCAGCTAAGCGAAATATTTTTCAATCTCACAAAATCACCGTCAGCAACCCTTACATCAGAAAAATTATAAGTATTGTACGCAATTTGTAAATCGCTTTCTCCGTAATTTCTATTTAATATTCTATCTGCGATGACAGGAACATTTGTAACATTCTCGTCTCCAGGATTAATCCATCTATTAGTAAACTCTTTAGTAAAGACGGTTAAGTCGTTATATTCATTACTATAAACTGGATTTAAACGTACTTTATTTCCTCCTGATCCTACGATGAAAACATATAATGACCAGTTTTTATAAGTAAATGTATTTGCAAAACCAATAGATTTATTTGGCTCAATAGATCCTTCATACTTAAGATATTTCATAACATCGTTAGTATCCTGAAAGTTTGCTTTTGTAATATTATTCTCTGCTCCGTCTTGCAAAATAAAAGTTGGCAATCCTTGATTATTCAACCCTGTAAATTGGTAAGAATAGATTGAGTTTCTAGGGTGTCCTACTGTATTTCCTCCATTAGAATCAACCAAATCAAATGCTGATGGTTTGTTTGCTAATTTTGTAATATTTTGATCATAAACTGAAAAATTCAATGTTGTTGACCATTTAAAGTTGTCAGTTATAATGTTTTGCGTCGTAAATCCAAGCTCAATACCTTTTGTTTCCATATCGGCATTATTACCTTGTTTAACAGATTGTCCGCCAACACCAGAAGTAATTACATAATCTATTAAGTCAAACGCTTTACGTCTGTAGATATCTGTTGTCAATTGTATTCTATTATTGAACATACCTAAATCTACTCCAATATTAGTTTCATACTGTTTTTCCCATGTCAAATCTTTATTCTGTAAATCTTCAATTCGTATAGCATTTTCTCTATCCGAAAGATTAAAACGGTCTGTGATAAAACTTTTGTAGATTGCTAATGAGTTTGTAGCTGGACCAGCTGTTGCTGTAAGTCCATAAGAAGCTCTTAATGCCAAAGTATTGATAGACTCAACATTTTTCATGAATTTTTCTTCAGCAACATTCCATTTTCCACTTACTGTGTAAGTTGGTAACCATCTTGACGATCCTGTATCACCTTGTCTGTTAGATCCATCGTAACGACCTGTTAACGAAGCTGTATAACGACGATCATAAGTATATCCAACTTTTCCAAAGAAACCAACAGTTCTCTCTCTTTCAGCACCAAAATCGTAGTATGAGTCTCCTCCATTTACAATTTTCTCAATTATTTTAGGATCAATAAATGAAGTTAATCCTTTGTCAAATTGAATACCAACAGCTGTAAAATTGTCATTGTTTCTATCTACAGATCTAAGCTCTGTACCAAAAAAACCTTCTACTTCATGTTTTTCATTAAATGTATTTCTGTAAGTAACACTATTTCTAATATTATAAGAAGTCATGTCGTTTGTGAATTTTCTTAAAAATCCTCCACTTGGTAAAACAGAAATTTTTGGCGCCGTTAAATCGTTTGGATTTTGATATAAAAACACGTTGTCTTTTTGTATTTGTGTATTTACATTATCCCCAACACCTGCATTGTATGCCGCAACTACGTTTGAATTTTCGTAAATTTTATGCTCTCTTGAAGTATTTGCATAACGAGCAGAACCTGTTAAATTATACGTCAAATGTTTATTGATTTTATAATCTAAATCAGCTTGAAAACGAATGTCGTTTACTTTTATATCCAATGTATTATTAGCCAATTCATTTACAATATTCATTGGTGCCCAGTTATTTTGGTAGTATTCATAATTACCATTATCATCATAAGGTCTTAAAGTTCTGCTTGTACTTAAAACATAGTTGAATGGATTTATATCAAAATCTCTGTTTACTTTACCAAAAACAACATCTTTTTGACTCTCATAAGATCCTGGTGCCTGCTGATCACGCACAGAACCCATTGTAGATAACGTAATATTTAATCTGTCGTTTATAAAAAAAGTTCCTTTTATGTTTGATGTTAATTGTTTTACATTGTCTGCAATAGTCCATCCTGGATCTGTATAATATCCTAATGAGGCATAGAACGTATTATTTTTTCCACCGCCAGAAAAACTTAATGAGTGGTTTTGGGTAATAGATGGTCTAAATAAAACACCAAACCAATCTGTATTTGCTAATTCATATTTCTTTAAGAATTGGTTAATATTTGGCTGGTCGTTTTTAACTCCAAATTGACCATTTGAATCATTATAGCGATTAATCTCTTTTGCAAGAATATTATAAGCACCACCAAATCTACCTGTATATGAAGAACTTAAATCAAGATATCCTTTTTGTTTCATTTCCTGAAAAACACTCATTGACTCCTGAGAGTTTAAGATATCGTATTGTGTATAACTAGGTACAGTTCTTACCGTATTTTCAACAGAATAAGTTACTTTTAACGGAGAATCTCTACGTCCTTGTTTAGTTGTAACAACTACAACTCCATTTAACGATCTAGAACCATAGATTGAAGTTGCAGATGCATCTTTAAGAATTTCAATACTTTGAATATCGTTTGCATTTAAACCCGCAACAGATGAGCTTAATAATGTTGATGAATTTCCTGAAGCCAAATCAGCAAATGAAACATTAATGATGTCTTCCTGAACAACACCATCAATTACCCATAATGGCTTTGTATCTCCAAAAATAGAAGATGATCCACGTACCGTAATTTTAGGAGTAGTACCAAAAGATCCTGTAACATTTTGTACGGTAACCCCTGCAGCTTTTCCTTCGATCATTCTGCTTACGTCAACAACACCATCAACTTTCAATTCAGCACCAGAAATTTTGCTGATCGCCCCTGTAAAGGTTCTTTTTGATGTTTTCTCATAACCTGTAGTTACGACAACTTCTTTTAAGTTTTGTCCTACTTCACTAAGAACTACCGTTGGAGTAGTATTAGATATACCTATTTCTCTAGTTTCCATACCAACGTAAGAAATAACAAGCTTATCAGAGTTTGAAGGCATCTCGATAGAGAAATTACCATCAAAATCTGTTAATACAGCAGTTTTTGTACCTTTTACCATTACTGTTGCTCCAGGAAGAGGGCTTCCGCTTGCATCAGTTACTTTTCCTTTGATAATTGGTCCTGCCGTTAATACTTCAAAAAGTGAATCATGATTATCTGCACTTGCAAACGGATCTTCGCTTGTTGTTTTTTGCAAGATAATTTGATTGCTTACTTCTGAAAATGCAATATTAAAAGGCACTAATATTCGACTAAGAATACTAGATAAAGTCTCTTGATTTGCCTCAATACTAACCTTTCGGCTCAATTGAGGAAGTCTTGAATTATACGAAAATTTTACATGTGCAGACTTTTCGATTTTAGACAAAGCACTATCAAGAGTCAAATTCTCAACTGTAATTGTAACTTTTGTATCTAATTTCTTTTGCCCATTTACATTATTTGCCATAGCAAAGCTTGAAAACACAAGTGCTAAGACAAACTGAAATAGTGTTATTTTCATGATTCTATAGAGTAATCGTTGTTTAACAACTGGTTTTTTCATAATTTTGATTTGTTTTGATTAATACTTATTCGAGTGTATTCTAAGAAACGAATGAATTACTCTTTACAGAGAGAAAATTCAATTTAATAAGTGTCGTGGTGTTACAGCATCACGGCACTTTTTTTTACAACATTCTTTTTCACATAGGCAGTTTCATTTTTTTTGGTTGGTTTAGTTTTTGTTTTTTTGGTTCATATTTTTAAATATGAAATAAACTACAATTAATTTCCTAACTGAAAGGTTTTACATCGAAAAATTTACGATTAGTGACAAAATATTTAAATGCAATTACAGTTGCATTCAAAGATTAATTACAGCCTTGGGATGTTATAATTATCTGATTTCCGTTCATTTCAAAACTTGTACTATTCCCGATACTTTTACAAACAATTTTTAATTTTTCGGTTAAAGGCTGATCGCTTAATGAAGTGGTTAAATGACAATCTTTTAATTTATCTTTTGGATAATCAATATCAACTAAATAAGCTTGCTCGATTGTTTCAAAAATTTGAGAAACTGGAATATCGTTAAATTCGAAGCTTAACTGTTCAATATTACCAACACTTTTTGCAAGTACTACATCTTGAGTAATATCTGTTATTTTATTAAATTTCAAATCATTTCGTAAAAACCGTAAAGCTTGATTTGGAAGTAAAACAATCTCTTGCTGATCTGATTTAGAAATCATATCGTTTGATTTTACCTTAACTTTACCGGTACGAACAAGAATTTCAACATCAGGCTGATCAGAATAAGCTTTAACTCTAAAACTAGTTCCTACAACTTTTGTGATAATCTCGTTCGCATAAACGTAAAAAGGTTTAAGAGGATTTTTACTAATTTCAAAGAAACCTTCGCCGGATAAATACACCTTTCTTTCGTTTCCGGTAAAGATTTTAGGGTAACTTAATTTACTATTTGGCTGCAGCAAAACAGAACTTCCGTCTGATAATGTGATAATCTGAGGTTTATTAGAATTATTAGTCTGTTCTACTAAACCTTCATTATTATCATCGATAAGTTCTTTGTAAGTAACTATTTTGCTTTCGGATTTAAAATATTGATTGTAACACCAAACTGACATCAAGCATAAAAGAAAAGATGCTGCAATTCCAGAAAGAAGATATCTTCTAAAAAAAGTAGTTTTTGAATCTTGTTGTGCGTTTTGAGATTCTTTCTCACGAATCTTTATCCAAGTATCTTGTAACGCTCTGTGAATATCAGATTTTGTAAGTTCACTTTCGCGAACTTTCATAGAAAGAAGCATTAACCTAGCGTCTTCTACTAGTTTTGCTCTCTGTTGACTTTCTAAGGTCCATTCCTCCCATCCATCTTGATCTATTTTAAATAGAATCCAGGATTGAAATGATTCATCAGATAAAAAATCTTCTATTTCGGTATATGTGTTACGTTTTTGCATCTAAAAATAAGGTTACAAAAACATAGAGGACAGCTTTCTTATTATATACTCACTAAATTGTGATTTTTTTTTATTTTTTTTTACTTTATTTAAAAAGTGCTTGAAAACAGTATTGTAATAATAGTTAAACTGCCTTTCCATTCTTTACGAAGAGTAAGTAAAGCGCGATGCAGCAAGTTATTTGCAGATTGGTAATTAATATCCAGCATTTCGGCGATTTGTTCAACACTAAGTCCTTGATGATAACGCAGATAAAGCGCTTCTTTTTGTCTTGGAGGTAATTCGTTAAGTAATTTATTCAAATGAACCACTTTTTCTTTTGTAACGTAATCATCATCCAAAAGTTCATTATCAACAGCAAATTCTAATAAAAATTCGACAGCATCTGTACTTGCCGTTTTTCTAAAAATATGATCACGTTCGTACAATCGAGCAATTCTCTTTCTTACGCTTGATAACAAATAGGCTTTTACGACAACTGAGCCCTGCAATGAATTTCTATAAAGCCAAATATCTGTAAATACATCTTGAACGCAATCCTGAACTTTTTCTGCGTATGGAGAAAGCGAGTTCCCGTAACTCACCAAATCGCTGTAGTGTCTTTCAAACAGCAGTGAAAATGATTTTTCATCTCCTATTTTTAAATCATTCCAAAGTGTATTGTCATCAATAGAATTGACTGGTAAGATTCGGGTTTTCATAATTGATAATTATTATCTAAACAAGAAGACATTTTTTATTAATGCAGAGAACACATTATTTTAACATTAAATTTTTATTTTGTTCGCTAAATATATAAAAGCAAATATTTAAAACCAATTATTTTACAAAAACTAAGCGGTTTCTTAATACAGAAACCATCCTTAACTTAGACTGCGTCAGCGTTCTTAAATAAATGTTAAAAAAAAATTCATTCTTTTAAAATAGCAAAAAGAAAGATTTTTACTACATTAAAAATTTTATATAACCTCAATAAAAAAGCCTTACTAAAAGTAAGGCTTTGCTAATTTACATTAAGAAATTGCTTTTAGAAAGCTACATTCCATCTTGGTAATTTTCCATTTTCATCTAGAAAATTTTGCAAAACCTGCCCTTCAACAGCAGTTGGAATTGCTTTTACATCTGCATTAAAAGTTTCATACCAAACTACTTCAAGAACAGAAATGTTCTCTAATTTCATTTGTGCCGGCCAAGAGTATTTTCTTCCTGTTTTTGCAAACTGATGTCCATTTACAATTTTATCGTATAATCCTCCGCTTTTGCTTTTAAGAGTTCCATCGTTTTGCACAGTTCCCGTAGAACCTACCATGATTAGCTCTTTTGAATCTCCGTCAATTTCATAAACTACAAAAATCCCAGCACTTCCTTCAGGAGCATTACAAACTTCTTCTAAACTATCATTTACAGTAAAAGTAAAACTATTACTTGATTTAAACTTTTCTAATTCTTTACTCATCATTTTTTATTTTTAAGCTTCTAAGGTACTGACACACAAAGTTGCTAAATTTTTAATTTATATTCCAACATTTTAAAAATGTAAAAAAGTCTCAACAAAATATTGAGACTTTTTTGGAATTTGTTATTTTAAATAACTTGAAGATTATCCAAGTACTTCTTTTACTTTTTTACCAATTTCAGCTGGTGAATCAACAACATAAATACCGTTGTCTTTCATAATTTGTTTTTTAGCAGCAGCTGTATCATCAGAACCACCAACAATTGCACCTGCGTGACCCATTGTTCTACCAGCAGGAGCAGTTTCTCCAGCGATAAAACCAATAACTGGCTTACGGTTACCATCAGCTTTTACCCATCTTGCAGCATCAGCTTCAAGTTGACCTCCAATTTCACCAATCATAATGATTACTTCAGTTTCAGGATCGTTCATTAACAATTCAACAGCTTCTTTAGTTGTAGTTCCAATAATTGGATCTCCACCAATTCCGATAGCTGTAGTAATTCCTAAACCTTGTTTTACAACTTGGTCAGCAGCTTCGTAAGTTAAAGTTCCTGATTTAGAAACAATTCCAACTGTACCTTTTTTGAAAACGAAACCTGGCATAATACCAACTTTAGCTTCACCTGGAGTAATAACTCCTGGGCAGTTTGGTCCAATTAATCTAGAATTTCTTTCTTTAACATAATTATTTGCTTTAATCATATCTGCTACAGGAATTCCTTCTGTAATAGCAATAATTACTTTAATTCCAGCGTCAGCAGCTTCCATAATTGCATCTGCAGCAAAAGCAGGCGGTACAAAAATGATAGATGTATCAGCACCAGCTTGGTCAACAGCGTCTTTTACTGTATTAAAAACTGGACGATCTAAATGGCTCGTTCCTCCTTTTCCTGGAGTAACACCACCAACAACATTAGTACCGTACTCAATCATTTGAGAAGCGTGGAAAGTTCCTTCGCTCCCTGTAAATCCTTGAACAATTATTTTGGAATCTTTATTAACTAAAACACTCATGATATATATTTTATGTAGTTTTTAAAATTGTGTTGCAAAAATAAGGTTTTGTAATGTATTTTGCCTCTTTTATTGTCAAAAAAATATTAAGAAAATTGACTCATCTGATAACCCCTATAAAGTTTGTCATCTTTTATCTGCCAAAATGCAGAAAAATGCGCCAACAGCATCTCTTCACGAGGATTCTCAATTGTTTTTACATAGTGAGAATAACGTACTGAAACTAGATCTTCTTCAGCAATAATGTGGCTGATTCGCACTTTCGAACGAACATACGCCCGACTTAGCTCATTGGCCATTTCCAGCATTGAGTCATGATTCATCTCAATATATCCTTTACTGCTATTCCATTCCAATATAACTTCAGGATGGAGATACGTTTTAAGAATTTCACTATCAATTAAGGCATCCGACTTATAAAATTTTTGAACAAACTCTTTTATAGACATATTACTTCAATTTAGTTAGAATTTCAGGGATCTTTTTGATATTGGCTAATTGTTTTAACTTTTCTCTTGATTCTTCAATTGGTGTTCCAAAATAAGACTTACCTCCTTCTACCGACTTCGTAACACCTGTCTGCCCCATTACAACCGCTTTTGCTCCAATTGTGATTCCGCTTGTTGTTCCTACTTGTCCCCAAATAGTTACTTCATCTTCAATAATTACACAACCAGCAATACCAGTTTGAGAAGCAATTAAACATTTTTTGCCAATAACTGTGTCATGTCCAACATGTACTTGGTTATCCAGTTTTGTTCCCTCTCCAATAGTTGTATCTCCAGTTACGCCTTTGTCAATTGTACAAAGCGCCCCTATTCCAACATTGTTTTCAATCACCACTCTGCCGCCAGAAATTAACTGATCAAATCCATCAGGGCGTTTTTTATAATAAAAAGCATCTGCTCCTAGTATAGTTCCTGCATGAATCATAACATTATCTCCAATTACGGTATGATCGTAAATAGTAACGTTTGGATGTATTAAACAGTTTTTACCAATAGTTACATTATTTCCAATAAAACAGTTGGGCTGAATAACAGTTCCTTCTCCAATAGTTGCAGAAAGTGCTATTGATACAGTTGTTGCTTGAAAAGGTCTAAAATGTTTGGTTAAGGTATTGAAATCTCTGAAAGGATCATCAGAAATTAAAAGAGCTTTACCTTCTGGACATTCGACTTCTTTATTAATTAAAACAATAGTCGCAGCAGATTGTAAAGCTTTGTCATAATACTTCGGGTGGTCAACAAAAACTATATCTCCAGGTTCTACGACATGAATTTCGTTCATACCTAAAACGGGAAAGTTTTTATCACCAACAAATTTGCAGTTAAGCAAATTTGCAATTTCTTCTAAAGAGTGAACTTTTGGAAATTTCATATTTTATAATTAGAAAATTTGTCAATTAGAGAATGTGTCAATTAGAAAATGAGTCAAATAGAAAATGAATATTCAAAATTATGTTTATTCATAAATTATCTAATTGACTCATTGACAAATTATCTTAATTAATAATTTACTCTTTTACACGCTCCATGTAAGAACCTGAAGCTGTATCAATTTTAATTTTATCTCCTTCGTTGATAAACAACGGAACGTTTACTGACGCACCAGTTTCTACCGTAGCAGATTTAGTTGCATTTGTAGCTGTATTTCCTTTTACTCCCGGCTCAGCGTAAGTAACTTCAAGAATAACAGATCCTGGCATATCTACTGATAAAGGCAAATCTGTTTCAGTATTAATCTGAACCATTACATTTGTTCCTTCTTTCAATAATCCTGGAGCATCTAAGATATTCTTGTTTAAAGAAATTTGCTCAAAAGTTTCAGCATTCATGAAGTGAAACTCATCACCTTCAGCATATAAAAACTGAAAAGTATGTGTTTCAACACGAACATCTTCGATTTTATGTCCAGCAGAAAATGTATTATCTAATACTTTCCCTGTTGTTAAACTTTTTAATTTAGTTCTTACGAAAGCTGGACCTTTTCCAGGTTTTACGTGAAGAAATTCGATGATTTTATAGATATCGTGATTAAATTTAATACACAATCCGTTTCTAATATCTGATGTAGATGCCATTTGTTTTTGTTTTATTTAATTTCTGTTCAATCGTTTAATCGTTTATTTGTTTCGACTAAACGATTATACAAATAAACAATTAAATTTTATTTTTAATAGTTTCCTGAATAACCTTTCATAATTCCTCGTGATGAATTTCTAATAAAATCTAGAATTTCATCTCTCTCAGGAGTAGCTTCCATTTCAGCTTCAATAATACTTAAAGCTTGTGTTGTATTGTAATTTTTTTGATATAGAATTCTGTAAATTTCTTGAATTTCTCTGATCTTATCTGTACTGAAACCTCTTCTTCTTAAACCTACAGAATTGATTCCAACATAAGACAATGGCTCTTTTGCCGCTTTTGTATAAGGCGGCACATCTTTTCTAACCAATGATCCACCAGAAATCATAGCATGATCTCCAATGTGAATAAATTGATGAATAGCTGCCAAACCTCCAATTACAGCATGGTTACCCACTACTACGTGACCTGCCAACGCTACACCATTTACAATAATGGCATTGTTGCCAATTTCACAATCGTGTGCAATGTGCGCATAAGCCATAACTAAACAATTGTTACCTAGTATAGTTTGCCCAGAAGCAACTGTACCTCTATTAATAGTAACACACTCTCTAATGGTACAATTATCTCCAATAATAGCAAGAGAATCTTCGCCTCCAAACTTCAAATCCTGCGGCACAGCAGAAATTACAGCACCAGGAAAAATATTGCAATTTTTACCAATACGGGCACCTTCCATGATGGTTACATTTGAACCAATCCAAGTACCATCACCAATAACAACATTATTGTGAATTGTTGTAAAAGGCTCAATTACAACGTTTTTAGCGATTTTAGCGCCAGGATGAACATATGCTAATGGTTGATTCATCTATGTTTTATATTTTAAATTAAAATAATCTAATTTGGGGCAGTAAACCTAAACAATAAAATTGATTATTTATTATTGTTTTCTTGCGATTTGTGCCATTAATTCTGCTTCGGTAACTAATTTTCCGTTTGCGTAAGCATTTGCCTGCATATGGCAGATTCCTCTTCTAATAGGAGAAATAAGCTCACATTTGAAAATTAATGTATCACCTGGCAATACTTTGTGTTTGAACTTAACATTGTCAATTTTCATGAAATATGTTAAGTAGTTTTCAGGATCTGGAACTGTACTTAATACTAAAATTCCTCCTGTTTGTGCCATTGCTTCAACAATTAAAACACCCGGCATTACTGGAGCTTCAGGAAAATGTCCTACGAAGAAATTTTCATTCATAGTAACATTCTTCAAACCAACAACGTGACGATCAGACATTTCGATAATTCTGTCGATCAACAAGAATGGAGGTCTATGAGGAAGCATTGCCATAATTTTATGGATATCCATTAATGGCTCTTGGTTTAAATCATAAACTGGAACATGATTTCTTTGTTCGATTTTAATAATTTTTGCCAATTTTTTAGCAAACTGAGTATTCACATAGTGACCTGGTTTATTTGCAATGATTTTTCCTTGAATACGAACTCCAATAAGCGATAAATCACCAATAACATCAAGTAGTTTGTGTCTAGCCGCTTCGTTTGGATAATGCAGAGTCAAGTTATCTAAAACACCATTTGGTTTAACCGAAATTTCGTCTTTACCAAAAGCTTTCTTTAAATTAGCCATTGTAGTTTCAGAAATTTCTTTATCTACATATACAATTGCATTATTTAAATCACCACCTTTAATTAATCCGTGCTCCAATAATGACTCTAATTCATGTAAAAAACTAAAAGTTCTTGAATTAGCAATTTCATTTTTAAAGTCAGCTATACTTTTAAGTGTCGCATTTTGTGTACCTAATACTTTTGTACCAAAATCAACCATTGTTGTTACTTGATAATCATCACTTGGCATTACCAGAATTTCGCTTCCGGTTGCTTCGTCAGTAAATGAGATAACTTCTTTTACAACATAAACATTACGGCTGGCATCTTGTTCTTCGATTCCAGCTTTTTCAATTGCTTCAACAAAATATATTGATGAACCATCCATGATAGGAAGTTCAGAGGCATTTAATTCAATAATAATATTGTCCAAATCGCAGCCAACTAATGCAGCTAAAACGTGTTCTGGAGTCTGTATCTTAACACCTAATTTTTCTAAGTTAGTACCTCTTTGTGTATTAACAACATAATTAGCATCAGCCTCAATGACTGGCTGACCTTGCAAATCAACTCTGACAAAAGTGAAACCGTTATTAATTGGAGCTGGTTTAAAAGTCATTGTAACTTCTTTTCCAGTGTGTAATCCAACTCCTGTTAGTGAAATTTCATTTTTGATGGTCTTCTGTTTAACCATTATTTCCATTTTTTGGGTTTATTATTTGTTTTTTTAATTCTTCCAGTTCGGCAACAATCTTAGGAAAGTTTTTAAAATGAACATACGATTTATTAAAATCTGTATATCCAAGTGACGGTGTTCCTTGCAGAATTTCATCGTCTTTAATGTTTCTCGCAACTCCAGACTGCGCCTGAAGCCTAACATTGTTTCCTATTATTAAGTGGCCTGCTATACCAACCTGCCCGCCAATCATACAGTTTTCGCCAATTTTTGTAGAGCCTGCAACACCGCTCTGAGCAGCAATTACAGTATTTTTACCAATCTCTACATTATGAGCAATCTGAATTTGATTGTCTAATTTAACTCCTTGTCTAATAATTGTAGAACCAAGAGTTGCTCTGTCGATCGTAGTATTAGCACCAATGTCAACATTATCTTCAATAATAACATTACCAATTTGCGGCACCTTACTATAAACTCCCTCTTCATTTGGTACAAAACCAAAACCATCTGCACCTATTATAGTACCTGAATGAATTGTACAATTGTTTCCAATTACCGTTTCTGAATATATTTTTGCGCCTGCAAAAATACATACATTGTCACCAATAACTACATTGTCGCCAATAAAACTGTTTGGGTAAATTTTTACATTATTACCTAAAACAACATTTTGTCCTATATAACTAAAACTGCCCAAATATAGATTTTCACCATATTTAGTTCCTTCTGACATAAAAGAGTTCGCTTCAATTCCGCTCTTATTCAATTTTACTTGATTGTAAAAGTGTAAAAGTTTAGAAAAAGAAGCATAAGCATCTTCTACTTTTATTAAAGTTGTAGTAATTTCCTGCTCAGGTATAAAGCTGTCGTTAACAATTGTAACACTTGCTTTTGTAGTATATATGTAATTGATATATTTGGGATTAGCCAAAAAAGTAAGCGATCCTTCCTCGCCCTCCTCTATCTTAGAAAGCCTAGAAACTTCTGCATTGGGATTCCCAACAACTTCTCCTTCTAAAATTCCCGCTATTTGTTCTGCTGTAAATTTCATCGCGACAAAAATATAAAAAATAGATTTTAAATGTTAATTTTAGATAAGTTGTTTTGGAAAACAGATGTAATATTTTGTCACCAATTTAGATAACGATTTCAAATTCAACTGATCAGAGGCTTCTACAACATCTTCAATTGTTTTATCTTTTTTCAAAATTCGAATCGGTTCCGCTTCTTTACTGTAAGCCTGATTCTTAATTTTTCCTCTAAATATAAAGTAACCTGCTTCTAACTGTGAAATATGATGTTCCTCAGCAAATTCTTCTTTTAAAGATTGTGATTCTTCCATCGGAATTTTCTCTGCACTCAGCTTAATTTTCAATAAATCTCTATTGATAAGCATTTTACTTAAAGTAGAAAGAATAAAATCATCCTGTTTCTGCCATGCTTTTAGCGCACTGATAATATCAAAATCATCTAATTGAGAAAACAGATCCAATTTCTCAGCATCAAAATCTTCAATTGTAATTTTGTTTTGCATGAAATACAAAAGCGGTTCACTGCAAGGTAGTTTAACCCCTTTTAAAGTCAATTCTTTTGCTCTTTTCAAAACCTTCATCAAAATCAACTCAGCCACCAAACTTGTTTTATGCAAGTAAGCCTGCCAATACATCAATCTTCTTGAAAGCAAAAATTTCTCTACCGAGTAAATTCCCTTTTCCTCAATAACCAAAACACCGTCAACCACGTTCATCATCTGAATTAAACGTTCAGAATTCACATTTCCTTCAGCCACTCCAGTATAAAAACTGTCACGTTTTAAATAATCCATTCTATCCATATCCAACTGACTTGAAATCAATTGAAGCATAAACTTGCGATGATAATCTCCTTTAAAAACTTGAATAGCTAAACTTAATTTCCCATCAAACTCATCGTTTAACTGATTCATGAATAATAACGAAATCGCTTCATGATTTACATCCTCCACAATACTTTTTTCCATAGCATGCGAAAATGGCCCATGTCCTATATCATGCAGTAAAATTGCGATGTATAATGCACTTTCTTCTTCTCCAGAAATCGCAACTCCTTTAAATCTAAGCGTATCAACGGCTTTCTGCATTAAATGCATACAGCCAAGAGCATGATGAAAACGTGTGTGATTCGCTCCTGGATAAACCAAATATGACATTCCCATTTGCGAAATACGACGCAAACGTTGAAAATACGGATGCTGAATTAAATCATAAATAAGTTCGTTCGGGATAGAGATAAACCCGTAAATAGGGTCGTTGAATATTTTAAGTTTGTTATAATGAGTCACTAGTTGGCTATTTTTTGGTCAACAAATATAAGTAATTAACTATAAACAGGTTTTAGTTTTTAATTTAAAATATCGACATTTAACATCAGTTTTTTCTTAACATTCAAAGAAAGACAAAAATTGCAGTTGAATTAATTTATATTTAACATCCCTAATTTTATACTATTTTTAATACTTTTTAAGTTCTATACTTCTAAATTGCATTAAAATTAATCGTTTATGGACAAAATAAAAATACTTTGGGTCGATGATGAAATCGATCTTTTAAAGCCACATATATTATTTCTCGAAAAAAAGAACTACGCTGTAACAACTTGTAACAACGGTCTTGACGCAATTGCTTTATTTGAGGAAGACAATTTTGATATTGTTTTTTTGGATGAAAATATGCCTGGAATGAGCGGCTTAGAAACGCTTTCAGAAATGAAAGAAAAAAAGTCGGCTATTCCTATGATTATGATTACCAAAAGTGAGGAAGAATACATAATGGAAGAAGCAATCGGATCTAAAATTGCCGATTATTTAATTAAACCAGTAAATCCAAATCAGATTTTATTGAGCTTAAAGAAAAATCTAGATGATTCAAGATTAATTTCAGAGAAAACGACTTTAGATTATCAAAAAGAATTCAGAAAAATTTCGATGGAATTAGCCATGGTTAATTCTTATGAAGACTGGGTTGAGCTATACAAAAAACTGCTTTTTTGGGAATTAAAACTAGAGAATATCAACGATCAGGCAATGATCGAAATTCTAGAATCTCAAAAAGTAGAAGCCAATTCACAATTTGGAAAATTCATTGAACGAAATTACGAAGATTGGTTCGCTCCAAAAGCCGACAAACCCATTCAGTCTCACAATTTATTCAAAGAATTAGTTGTCCCAGAACTTAAAAAGAAAGACAAACCTATTTTATTTGTTGTAATCGACAACCTTCGATATGATCAATGGAAATCATTTGAAACTGTGATTTCTAACTATTACAAATTAGAAAAAGAAGTTCCGTATTTTTCAATTCTGCCAACTGCAACTCAATATGCAAGAAATGCTATTTTCTCAGGTTTAATGCCTTTGGATATGGAAAAACAATTTCCGCAATATTGGAAAAACGATGTCGAAGACGGTGGAAAAAACCTGTATGAAGCAGAATTTTTATCCGCACAATTAAAACGTTTGGGTTTAAATATTAAAGAAGACTATTTTAAAATCACCAATTATGCCGGCGGTAAAAAACTAGCAGAAAACTTCAAAGCCCTAAAAACAAATGATTTAGTCACTGTGGTTTACAACTTTGTAGATATGCTTTCGCATGCAAAAACAGAAATGGAAGTTGTAAAAGAGCTTGCATCAGATGATAAAGCGTATCGCTCCTTAACATTAAGCTGGTTCAAGAATTCTCCATTATTAGAAATTATTCAACAAGCACAGCTTTTAGGCTTTAAACTAATTCTAACAACAGATCACGGAACAATTAATGTAAAAAATCCATCGAAAGTTGTGGGAGATAAAAACACAAGTCTAAATTTGCGTTATAAAACTGGTCGTAGTTTAACCTATGAACAAAAAGATGTTTATGTAGTAAAGGAGCCGAAAACAATTGGTTTACCTGCCATAAACATGAGTAGTTCGTTTATTTTTGCCAAAAATGATTTTTTTCTGGCTTATGTAAATAACTACAATCATTATGTAAGTTATTATAAAAACACCTATCAACACGGCGGTATTTCGTTAGAAGAAATGATTATTCCGTTTTTGGTATTTAATCCGAAATAAAATATAGCGCCACGAATTACACGAATCTACCGAATTAATTTATTCCAAAAAGTAAGCTTTAATTCGTGAAAATTTGTGAAATTCGTGGCAAAAAAATATAACAATGAACATCGTTTTTTCTTTAGATCAAATTCAAGAAGCAGCAGCACAAATTTTAGCTTCAAACCCTAAAAAAATCATTCTTTTTAATGGTGAAATGGGCGTTGGAAAAACTACTTTAATCAAGCAGTTGTGCAAAAATTTAGGGGTTAAAGATGCCACGAGCAGTCCAACTTTTTCATTGGTTAACGAATATTATACTTCTGACAATCAAATTGTTTATCATTTTGACTTTTATCGTTTAAATAAAGAAACTGAAGCGCTCGATATGGGTGTTGATGATTATTTATATTCCGGAAACTGGTGTTTTATAGAATGGTCTGAAAAAATTGCTAATCTTCTTCCCGAAGATACTTCAACCATAAATATTGAATTGCTTTCTGATGGAAAACGCAAACTAGAGCTAAACTAAAACTCTGCGAACCTTTATATAATTCCTAAAATGAATCTTTGCAGTAAACTTCAACTCAAAAATTCTCCACAGAATTATAATTTACAAGTCAAAAACAAAAGAAGCAATGAAAAATGTTGTAGAAATAATCCCTTTTTCAGAAGATTTGAAAGAGCATATCAAAATTTTAAATATCGCTTGGCTGACCAAATATTTTAAAGTAGAAGAAAAAGACAAAATAACACTTGCAAATCCGAAAGAAGAAATTATCGATAAAGGCGGAATGATTTTCTACGCAAAATACAACGACGAAATCATCGGAACAGTTTCTTTACTAAAAGTTGACGATTCAACATTCGAATTAAGCAAAATGGCTGTTTCTGATACTGCACAAGGATTAGGAATTGGCAATAAACTACTTGAACATTGTATCGATATTGCGAAAGAAAATGATATAAAAAAACTCTTTTTGTACTCTAATACAACTTTACTTCCTGCAATTCATTTGTACAAAAAATTTGGCTTCGCAGAAATCCCTTTAGAAGCAGGGGTTTACAAAAGAGCCGACATTAAAATGGAGAAAATAATATCTTAACATTTGGCTAGAGTATTAGCAGAATTTTTACACTAATTTTAAAACTTTTTACGTAATTTGTACTCTTAATTTTTTGCACAACTCATGTCAATTACTTTAACTCCGTTTACAAAGCAGCAATTACTTCCACAAGAAGAAAAACTTGAGGTTGGTCGTTTTAAAAGAGAACTTTTTATAGGAATTCCAAAAGAAACCAGCTATCAGGAAAGGCGTATCTGCCTGACTCCAGATGCAGTAAATTCTTTAACCTACGAAGGTCATCGCGTAATGATAGAATCTGGAGCTGGAGAAAGTTCAAGTTATACAGACAAAGAATATTCTGATGCTGGTGCAGAAATCACTAAAGATACTAAAAGAGTTTTCGGTTGTCCGCTTTTATTAAAAGTAGAACCGCCTACTTTAGCCGAAATCGAAATGATAAATCCAGAAACTATTATCATTTCGGCAATTCAATTAAAAACAAAAAAAAGATCTTATTTTGAAGCTTTGGCGCAAAAAAAGATTACAGCATTAGCTTTTGAATATATAAAAGACGAAGACGGCACTTATCCTGCTGTAAAATCTTTAAGCGAGATTGCTGGAACCGCTTCAATACTTATAGCAGCCGAATTAATGATTACAACTGAATTTGGTAAAGGGCTGTTATTTGGAAACATTACCGGCGTTCCTCCAACCGAAGTCGTTATTTTAGGAGCGGGAACCGTTGGCGAATTTGCAGCAAAAACCGCAATAGGATTAGGTGCAAATGTAAAAGTATTTGATAATTCGATTACTAAATTACGCCGACTGCAGAATAATTTAAGTCAGCGCATTTTTACATCTACCATTCAGCAAAAAGCATTATTAAAAGCATTACGACGTTGTGATGTTGCCATTGGCGCCATGCGAGGCAAAGAACGCTGCCCAATTATTGTTACTGAAACTATGGTCGAACACATGAAAAAAGGCGCTGTTATTGTTGACGTAAGTATTGATACTGGCGGCTGCTTTGAAAGCTCTGAAGTAACAACACACGAAAAACCAACTTTTATTAAAAACAATGTTTTGCATTATTGTGTACCAAACATTCCTTCCCGTTATTCAAAAACGGCTTCATTATCAATAAGCAATATACTTTCACCGTATCTTCATCAAATTGCTGAAGACGGCGGATTAGAGAGTGCCATCAGATGCAATAAAGGGCTTAAAAACGGAATTTATTTATATCATGGAATTCTAACAAATAAAGCAATTGGCGACTGGTTTGATCTGCCAGACAACGATATTAATTTACTTGTATTTTAAAGGAACTTTAATGTACCTTTGCAAAAATTTTATTTCATGAAGTTCGTACACCGTTTTGCATATTATTTGATTGGTTTAGTAATGGGTTGTTTTGTTGTAGCCCTTATTTTTAGTGGTAAAGATACTCGCTGCAACTATTTTCCAAATGCCAGAGTTTTAAATGATTTAAGAACAAAACCTTTTCAATATTCTGATAAAGCCGTTCAGACTTTAAATGAAAAATGGGTTGATACTGCCGATGTAAAAAACACATTGACGTATGGCGATGTAGATTTTGACCAAAGTAATGTTCCGTTCAAAAACGGGAAAGTATACATTATTGAAGGAAAAACAGCTAAAAATCAAGAGATTATTCTAAAAGTAGTAAACTATGAAAAGAAAGCTGTATTAGAAGAAATTACTAAAAAAGAAACTGAAAAATAGGTCTTTTTAAAAGTGCTATTTTAAAACCATTCTATTTCTTTAATCCCTTTTGATTTTAGAAAAGCATTTGTCTGGCTGAAATGCTTATTTCCAAACCATTTTCCTTGATTGGCACTCATAGGAGACGGATGGCCTGATTCTAAAATATAATGTTTAGAGCGATCTATTTTTAATCCTTTTTTCTGAGCAAAACTTCCCCATAACAGAAAAACAACATTTTCTTTATGGTCAGAAACAGCCTGAATTACAGCATCTGTAAAGAGATTCCATTTTAAATGTTTGTGACTATTTGGACTATCCTTACGAACCGTCAGCGAAGCGTTTAAAAGTAAAATTCCCTGTTGTGCCCATTTTTCAAGATTTCCAGATGACGGCATAAAAATCGAATCAAGATCGGTATTTATTTCTCTGAAAATATTACGAAGTGACGGCGGAATTTTAACCGTATCATTTACTGAAAAACTCAAACCATTGGCTTCTCCTTCTCCATGATAAGGATCTTGACCAATGATTACGATTTTCAAATCGGCAAAACTGCAATTATTAAAAGCTGAAAAAATCAACTCAGCCGGAGGATAACAAGTATGCGTTTTATACTCAGCATCCAAAGCCTCCATTAATGTAGAAAAATAAGGCTTTTGTATTTCATCTTTTAAAACATCCTGCCAATCTTGAGATAAATTAATTGTCATTCCAATAAATTATAAGTTAAATTCAAAAATAGTGTAAAATAAAAAGTGCGATATATTAATTTCCAACCAGCTCTCCTCTTTGCACCATGCAGAAGATATAGAAGCAGAAAAACTAAAACCATCTCCTTCAATAAAGGAACTTTTTGACATTTTAACAACTGCTTCCTTTATTAACTCTTCGTCGAAACCAGCAACATCTACTTTTATTATATATGGATCTGTATTGATCTCTTTCTTAAAATCTATTTCGGAGCCAATTACAAGAACTTTTGCTTTTTTATATTCTAATTTTCCATTCAAGATATTATTTCTAATAATTCCAAAAACTAAATTATCTTCATAATCAACTAATTTCTTTTTCATCAATTAAAATTTTATCACAAATTACGCAAAGTTTTTTTCAAACTACTAATCAATAGTACTATTTAGTTTTTAAAACTTTGTAACTTTGAAACCTTACAATTTACGATATATAATGATATCTATTACCGAAAAAACATTACAAGATTTACAATTTCCAACAGTGCTCGAAACTATTTCGGCTGGCTGTAACACAGATATTGGAAAAGAAAAAGCTTTACAAATAACACCTTTTAGAGATAAAGAAACATTGATGCAGGCTTTAATGCAAACTTCAGAGTATGTTTCTTCTTTTCAAAACAATAATGCGCTCCCAAATCACGGATTTGATGCGATAACCCACGAAATTAAATTTCTGGCAATCGAAGACAGTTTTCTAGAAGTAGGAAGTTTTAGAAAAATTGCCACACTTTCGTCAACAACAAATGCCTTACTTACTTTTCTAAAAAAGTTTGATGATTATTATCCCAATATTAATGCAAGAGCTTCAAGAGTTGAATATACAAAAGAGATTGTTTCTTTAATTGATGCAATTGTAGACAAATACGGCGAAATAAAAGACAATGCCTCTCCTGCTCTTTTGAGCATTCGTCAGAGCATGAATTTGGTTCGTGGAAAAGTGAATCAAAGTTTTGGTGTTGCATTAACACAATACAACAGCTTAGGATATCTTGATGATATTAAAGAAAGTTTTGTTCAAAATCGCCGCGTTTTAGCTGTTCTTGCTATGTATCGTCGTAAAGTAAAAGGTTCTATTTTAGGAAGTTCTAAAACGGGAAGTATTGCTTACATCGAACCAGAAGCGACTTTAAAATACTCGCGTGAATTAAGCAATTTAGAATACGAAGAAAAAGAAGAGATTACTCGAATTTTAAAACAGTTATCAAATTCAATTCGTCCGTTTTTACCGCTTTTAATTGAATATCAAGAATTCCTGAGTGATATTGATGTTGTTGCTGGAAAAGCAAAATACGCTAACCGAATCAACGGAATTTTACCAACGATTACGGAAGAAAGAAGATTGTTTTTTAGAGAAGCTTATCACCCGATTTTGTATCTCAATAATAAACAAAAAAACGAAGTTACGCATCCGCAGACTATCGAACTAAAACAAGAAAATAGAATTATTGTAATTTCTGGCCCAAATGCCGGAGGTAAAACGATCTCTTTAAAAACAGTTGGTTTACTGCAATTGATGCTGCAATCTGGAATGCTGATTCCTGTTCACGAACGAAGCGAAACCTTTTTGTTTGACCGAATTTTAACAGATATCGGAGATAATCAATCTATCGAAAATCATCTAAGTACATACAGCTACAGATTAAAAAACATGAATTATTTCTTGAAGAAGTGTAACAAGAAAACCATGTTTTTAATTGACGAATTTGGTACAGGTTCTGATCCTGAATTGGGAGGCGCTTTAGCCGAAATTTTCTTAGAGGAATTTTACCATCGTGAAGCATTCGGAATTATTACAACGCATTATTCTAATTTGAAAATTTTGGCAAACGAATTGCCATTTGCTACAAATGCAAATATGATGTTTGATGAAAAATCGCTTGAACCAATGTATAAATTAGCTTTAGGACAAGCAGGAAGTTCGTTTACGTTTGAGGTTGCTCAGAAAAACGGAATCCCATTTGGATTAATTAACCGTGCAAAGAAAAAAATCGAAGTTGGAAAAGTTCGCTTTGACAAGACCATTGCAACACTCCAAAAAGAAAGATCGAAGCTTGAAAAAACTTCTTTAAATTTAAAAGAAGAAGAAACTCGAGCACGTGAGGAAAGTAAAAAGATGGAAAACATCAATGTAAAAATCAAACAAAAATTAGAAAGCTATCAGGAATTATACGACAGCAATCAGAAAACAATTTACATTGGTCAAAAAATAGAAGATATCGCGGAGAAGTACTTTAACAATAAAAACAAGAAAGAACTTATTGGTGAGTTTTTAAAAATTGTTGAAATCGAAAACTCTAAACGTAAAAAAGCAACTCCAAAAGAAAGCAAAGCAATTATTGAAAAGAAAAAAGAAGTAATTGCAGAAGTTTCTGTGAAAGTCGAAGAGATTAGAAAAGAGAAAAAGGAAAAGAAACTCAAACCGGTTATCGAAAAACCAAAACCTATTTTAAAAGTCGGCGACAGAGTTCGAATGCTCGACGGAAGATCTGTAGGAAGCATAGATTCTATCGAAAAAAATAAAGCAACCGTAAACTACGGTATCTTTACCTCGAAAGTAAGTTTAGACGAATTAGAGCTTGTTGAGGCTGTTAAAAAATAGTTGATGGTTTGTGGCTGATGGCTGTTTGTTATACCTGATCTTCGATGGATTTTTAGACAAATAAGAGCTTTATTCGGAAAACGACGAAGTGAAGCGTATATATAAAATGGAAAAACAGAGTGAGATTGTTTCGCTGCTTCAAAAAACTGCAGAAAACAAAAAAATAATTCTATTTGACGGCGTTTGCAATTTATGCAGCAGCGCCGTTCAATTTATTATAAAACACGATAAAAAAGATACTTTTCGTTTTGTGGCTTTACAATCTGATTTAGGAAAAGAAATTTGTACTTATATTGGTGTCGATCAAGCTAAAATTGACAGCATAATTATGTATCATCCTGCTGTGGCTTATTATTATAAATCTAACGCTGTAATTGAAATTGCCGAAGATTTGGGCGGTTTATACAGTATAATGACAATTTTTAAAATTCTTCCAGAAAAGCTTCGAAATTATATTTACGACTATATTGCAGCAAATCGCTACAAATGGTACGGCCAAAAAGAAAGCTGCATGATTCCTACGCCAGAACTAAAAGCAAAGTTTTTGTAAAAACATCTTGAAATCAAAAACTAAATTTATTATTTCACCTCTTCAAAAGTAAATTTTGGGTCTTTATAATTTAAAGTTCCAGGCAAAAAGCAAGGAAGATTCATATATGTCCCCACTACACCATTCCCTAAAACTAGTTTATTTTCTTTTCGCAAAAAAGCCAAAGGAACTCTTTTCCAGCTTCCTCCATTAGATATAAAATGAAAATCGCCTCTAAACGTATCTCCCTTTATATCGCCTCTCACATCTCCAGAATCTTTACCAATCCTATTATACAATATTTCATACCGTCCAAAAAAACGTTTATCACTGATGTTTAGAACCAAAATTGCAGTATCATTATTAGTTACAGCACGGTAAAAAACTTGTTTGTAACCTGTTTTTTCTTCTTTAGAATTACAAGAAGCGATAATTGCAAAAACCGAAAAAAGAAACAAAAGTGATTTTAAATTCATAGTATACATTTGTTTTGACATAAGTTAACATTACTCATAACTCATTTGTTAAGCAGTTTACTTATATCATTTATAGTTATTTAAGTAATTTATAAACGATCTTTTACAAACTCAATTTGAGTTTTTCCGTGAGCTTTGGGTTTACCATTTTCATCGAGATTCACCATTGTAGTTTCATCGATTGTAATAATGGTTTCCCTCGTCATCATATTTCTAACTGCACATTTTAAAACTACCGAAGTATTTCCAAATTTAACCACATCAATCCCAATCTCGACAATATCTCCTTGTCTTGCAGAACTTCTAAAATTGATTTCGGACATATGTTTGGTTACAACTCTCGGATTTTCTAATTGAATTATAGTATAAAGCGCCAGCTCTTCGTCTATCCACGCTAATAATTTTCCTCCAAATAAAGTTCCGTTAGGATTTAAATCTTCGGGCTTAACCCACTTTCTAGTATGAAATCGCATAATTTTAATTTATAAAAGTAAAAATAGAGTTTTTTGTATTTGAAATTTTTATAAATTTAAAGAAAAAACATGGCAGATAGAGACACTTTTTTAAAAGAATTCAGAGGCGAAACTTTAGGAACTGTAAGTGCTCAATCTTCGGCAGATGAGTTATTTCAAAATCAAACAATTAGACCTATTTTAAAGCTTCAAAATGATTTATTCATAGCCGTTTTTATTAATTATGTAAATAAAAACAAAGCCGATTTTTATTCCTACACCATCGAGAAGAAACTCCAGACTATAGAAAATTCGATTCAAAAAGATATTAAGTTTCGAAATTCTCTAAAAGGAATTGTTATGGCGCTTTTTACGATTGAAGAATACGATACATACATTCAAAATTCATCAAGTTTAAACAAGCGCATGATGAATTTATTGATTGACAGACTAAAAAGTCAAGTGCAGTTGTTTGAATTTGATAAAAAAGAAAATTAAACTATTATTTTCAGAAATTATTTAGCATAAAAAAACAGGTTTGACAAGATTATTAATCTTACCAAACCTGTTTCTAAAACTATACTTTTCAGAAATTTATTCCTCAGAAAGCATTAGCTCTTTAATGTATTTAACTGGAGCACTTCCAAAACTTAAAAACTTCTCATGGAATTTTTTCAAATTAAATTTATCTCCTTCTTTCTTTTTAAGTTCTTCTCTTAAATTATAAATTTCAGTATAACCTGTAAAATAAGAGCATAATTGTACTTGTGATAAAGTCACGCGTTTCCATTTACCATCAGCTTCAGCTTGCTGCTGAAAAGCCTCTTTAGTCAATAAATCGATAGCTGCTTCTTTAGACATGTTTTTAGTATGAACACTAATATCTAAAATTGTATTACAAGTCGCTCTTAAATTCCATTTATAGTACATCAACCACATTTCATCTGAGTTTTTGTAACCGCTTTCCAACATCATTTTTTCTGCATAAACAGCCCAGCCTTCGATCATTGCGCCATTTCCTAAAATAGATTTAATGATACTTGGAGATTGATTACTGTAAACCAATTGCGTATAATGTCCAGGAACTGCTTCGTGAATATTTAAAATTTGAAGAATGTAATCGTTGTATTCTCTCAAATAACTTTCAGCATTTTCAGCCGTCCATCCTGTCATACTTCCTACATTGTAATACGTATTCGCATTTTTATCATATGGTCCCGGAGCCGAAATTGATGCTCCTGCCACTCCCGCCATATAAGCAGGCTCTTTACGAACTACAAGTGGTTTTGATGGATCGATGTATAACAAATCTTTAGCCTTTACATAAGCTGTTAGTTCTGGGATTTGTTTCTCAATTTCAGACTGGAATTTTTCTGGAGTAGTATGCTGCAATGATATTTTATCAATAACCTGCTTGATTAAATCTAATTTATCAGTTGGTTTTGGATCTTTTCCTTTGTATTTCGTCCAAAGTTTATCAGCCAGAACAAACATTTTCTCGTGCAAATCTTTTTTGTGGTCAATTGCAATTTTATAAATCTCATCGGCAGTATAGCTTGATTGGATATCAAAATTGAATTTTTTAGCATACAATGCAGAACCAAGTCTAAAAGATCTAGGTGTTTTGTTCGGTAAAGCTTTTAACCAAGCAGCATAATCTGTGATCGCTTTTTTAGCCAATTTAGCTTTATCCTGCATTTCTTTTTTCTCAGAATCGCTCAATTTACTTTTTCCCAAAGCTTCATTAAGATCAACATCAAAAACTGTCGAACCTCCTAAGTTTTGTGCGATTGCAAGTTCTGTGTGTTCTATTGTAGGATTTTTAATATTGGCTTTTGCCGCTTCGTAATAAGCAGGAACATTGTCCATTTTAGCACCAAAAGAACGAAGACGAGTTTCTAATGAGTCGTATTTTCCATTTAATATTTCAGCGAAAGCACCGCAAACATTATAATCCGCTGGATTCCATTGCGATGATTTTACTTCTTTAATGCTGAAAATTGTACTTTCAAGCTGATTTTTTATCATTTGAAAATCAGTCTTATTATTATCTGACAGATCTTCAAGCTTGAACTGCTTTAATGAATCTAATTGTGCATTTGCAAAATCAAGTTGTTTTTTTTCTTCAGCTGCATTTGGAACAACTAAGAGATTATCAAACTTGTGATACCCTACACCAGAAGCCCAGCCAGGATTAATTTCCCACAAAGCCGTTACAAAGCCGTCTTTGTATTTATCAAATTTTTCATCTAAAGCTTTGTCAGCATTAGACTTAGCACCTTTATTACAAGAAAAAAGCAATGCAATAGCAAAAATTGAAACAAACAGTTTTTTCATAAGTCATTTTTTTTATGGTTTAAAGATAAAAAAAATGTTCATTATGCAAAACAATGTGATTTTTATAATCAATATTTCAATAATTCTAATAAAACTTCTTCGAAACGATTTTTAGGTAAAAATTGATCTTCTAAGGCTTTTGTAAACGGAATTGGCGAATCGAGACTTGCCACTCTTTTTACGGGAGCGTCTAAATACTCAAAGCATTCCTCCATAATTAAAGCCGAAATATCACTTGCAATCCCTCCGAATAGGGTATCTTCTTGATAAATAATTACTTTTCCTGTCTTTTTTACTGAGGTAAAAATAGTTTCAGTATCAAGTGGCTGCAACGTTCTTAAATCGATTAAATCAGCCTTTATTTCAGGATATTTCGCTAACGTTTCCAATGCCCAATGCACTGGAGCACCAAAAGCAATAATAGTTATCGAAGTTCCTTCTTTTAACAATGCTGCTTTTCCAAAAGGAATAGTATAATAATCGGTAGGAACATCTTGATGTATACTTCTGTACAATTGCTTATGCTCAAAAAACAAAACTGGATTTGGATCGTTAATTGCAGTATTCAATAAACCTTTTGCATCATAAGGAAAAGCAGGATAAACCACTTTTAAACCTGGAGTTTTGGTAAACCAAGCCTCATTTGTCTGAGAATGAAATGGTCCCGCTTGAGTACCGCCGCCGCAAGGCATACGAACCACAACATCGGCTTTTTCGCCCCAGCGGTAATGTGATTTTGCCAATAAATTGACAATCGGATTAAATCCTGTTGAAACAAAATCAGCAAACTGCATTTCGACAATTGCTTTATAATTATTTATAGACAATCCCATCGCAGTCGAAACAACTGCACTTTCGCAAATAGGAGTATTTCTAACACGATCTTTACCAAAAAACTCTACAAATCCGTCAGTAATTTTAAAAGCACCACCATATTCAGCAATATCTTGTCCCATCATGACAAGGTTTTTATGACGCTGCATAGATTGTTCTAAACTATTTCGAATAGCATCTATAAAACGAATATTCTTATTTTCAGCTGTCGAAATAACTTCTTCATATTCGTATGGCTTATAAACATCTTCTAATTCACCGCTGTAAGAAGGTATTATTTCGGGCTCGGCATTGGCAATGGCAAGATTTTCGTCAATTTCCTGTTTTATTTCGTTGTGAAACTCTTCATCAAGTTCAGTTGTAAGAACGCCAATTTCAGTTAAATAATTTCTATAATTTACAACAGGATCCTTAGTTTCCCATTCTTCCATTAATTCTTTCGGAACATATTTGGTACCGCTTGCTTCCTCGTGACCGCGCATTCTAAAAGTTTTAAACTCGAGCAAAACAGGATGCGGATCGTTTTGCATATCTTCTTTTAACTTCGACAGCTTATTATAAACCTCCAAAATATTATTGCCGTCTATAATATAACTTTCAATACCATAACCAATTCCTTTATCGGCTAAATTCTCGCAAGAATATTGTTCTTTTGTCGGCGTAGACAATCCGTAGCCATTATTTTCAATAACAAACATTACAGGAAGTTTCCAAACAGCAGCAATATTCAACGCTTCATGAAAATCGCCTTCGCTTGTACCGCCTTCACCAGTAAAAACAGCGGTAACTTTTTTATTATCTTGAAGTTTATTCGCTAACGCAATTCCGTCAGCAATTCCTAACTGAGGCCCCAAATGCGAAATCATTCCAATAATATTATATTCCTGAGTTCCAAAATGAAAACTTCTGTCACGTCCTTTTGTAAAACCATTTGCTTTTCCCAGCCATTGCGAAAATAATCGATGCAAAGGAATATTTCGTGTAGTAAAAACTCCGAGATTTCTATGCATTGGCAAAACATATTCAGACTCGTCTAAAACAGAAGTTACACCAACAGAAATTGCTTCCTGCCCTATTCCCGAAAACCACTTAGATACTTTACCCTGCCGAATCAAAATGAGCATTTTTTCTTCGATTAAACGCGGCTTAAGCAGTTTTTTGTATAAGTCTAACAACTGCTCATCTGTAAGGTTTTCTCTATAAAAGATCATAGTTCTTGGTTTTTGTATATCAAATATAAAAAAATATAACAATTTCACTCATTTATGTTATAAAATTTTAATTTTATTATAACTTTTAAAATTCAATTCTAAAATATTCTCTACCTTTGTTATATAAAGGCTTTAAAAGGCCTTTTTTTCTTAAATAAAAATGTAAAGTATGCAAAACATTCCTAGTGTAGACTTACGTGATTTCCTTTCGGACGACCCGAAACGTAAACAAAAATTTGTAAATGAAATCGGCAGTGCATTTGAAAACATTGGCTTCGTAGCCCTAAAAGGTCATTTTCTTGACGACCAATTGGTAGACGAACTTTATGGTGAAATTAGAAAATTTTTCGCCTTGCCAGTAGAAACTAAGCATAATTATGAAATTCCTGGAATTGGCGGACAAAGAGGTTATGTTTCTTTTGGTAAAGAACATGCTAAAGGACGCAAAGAGGGAGATTTGAAAGAATTTTGGCATTTTGGCCAATACGTTGACGAAAACTCAAAATACGCATCAGAATACCCTGAAAATGTAGAAGTTACTGAGTTACCTCGTTTTAATGCTGTAGGAAAAGAAGCATACCAGATGCTTGAAAAAACTGGTGTTTATGTATTAAGAGCATTGGCTTTGCACCTTGGTTTAGATGAATTTTATTTTGATCAATATGCAAAAGACGGAAACTCTATTTTAAGACCAATTCACTATCCGCCAATTACTTCTGAGCCAGAAAATGCAATTCGTGCAGCGGCTCACGGCGATATTAACTTGATTACCTTATTAATGGGTGCTCAAGGCAAAGGACTTCAAGTTCAAAACCACAATGGCGACTGGATTGACGCTATTGCAGCTGATGACGAATTGGTTATTAATGTTGGAGATATGTTGTCTAGACATACTAATAACAAACTTAAATCAACCATTCACCAAGTAGTGAATCCTCCTAGAGAATTATGGGGAACTTCACGTTTTTCTGTGCCGTTTTTTATGCATCCTGTAAGTGATATGCGTTTAGATTGTTTAGAAAATTGTATTGATGAAGAAAACCCAAAAAAATTCGAAGATATTACCGCTGGTGATTATTTATACGAACGTTTGGTAGATCTAGGTTTAATCAAAAAATAAAACTTATTTAAGTTTCAATTTTAAAAATTCCAAATTCCAAACTTTCATTGGAATTTGGAATTTAATTTTTAAATTGGAGCTTATTTTTTTAGAAGAAGAAAACATATGGATTTTAAAGATCAATTAAAAAATTTATTCCCCGATCATATCGAATCAAACGAACCAGAAGAGGTTCAAGAGCAGGATCATGTTCTTTACATTCAAAAAGAACCCATGATCTGCAAGTTTGAAAAACGAAAAGGAAAAGCAACCACCATAATCGAAGGTTATGAAGGAAGTGATGAAGATTTTAAGCTATTGGCTAAAGAAATAAAAACCAAATTAAGCGTTGGCGGTACTTTTAAAGATGATTCTATAATTATTCAAGGTGATTACCGCGATAAAATTATGGCTATTTTAAAAGAAAAAGGATTTAAAACGAAACGTGTTGGCGGGTAATAATTTTAGATTGCTTATTTTAGAATTTAAATTGTTCCAAATAATTATAAATATTTAACCGCAATTCCGATAGCTATCGGGAGCAAAGAATTATAACGATAGGTTTTATAAAAAACGCAAAGATCACAAAGCTTTGTATAAATTTGAGTAATTGGAATTTAAAAAAAAGGCACTACAGTGCTCCTCTACAAAAAACCTTAGCATCTTAGTACCTCAGAACCTTAGCACCTAGAAAAAAATGATACAAAATTCAGAATTAATACTTAATCCAGACGGAAGTGTTTACCACTTAAACCTTCGTCCTGAACATATTGCCAATGATATAATTTTTGTTGGCGACCAAAATAGAGTTGAAAAAATCACTCAGTTTTTTGATTCAATTGAATTCTCGACACAAAAAAGAGAATTTAAAACTCAAACCGGAATTTACAAAGGCAAAAGAATTTCTGTAATGTCAACTGGAATTGGCCCTGATAATATTGACATTGTTGTAAATGAACTGGATGCTTTGGTAAACATCGATTTAAAAACCCGCGAGCCAAAAGAAAACTTAACTTCATTAAATATTATAAGAATTGGAACTTCTGGTTCTTTACAAGAGGATATTCCTGTAGATAGTTTTGTAATGTCGAAATTTGGACTTGGTTTAGATAATATGCTTCGCTCCTACTTAATCGACGAAGTTTCAAATGCAGCTCTTGAAGATGCTTTTATCAAACATACTAATTGGGACAGCCGTAAAGGAAGGCCTTATGTAATTCCGTGTTCAGAAAAACTGGAACAACTTATAGAATCTGATAAAATTTTTAAAGGAATTACTGCAACTGCAGGAGGTTTTTATGGTCCGCAAGGCAGGGTTTTACGTTTGAATATTCAGGATGAGGAATTAAACAGTAAAATGGATAATTTTAAATTTGAGGATGACAGAATCACCAATTTAGAAATGGAAACAGCTGCAATTTATGGACTTTCGGCGCTTTTAGGTCATAATGCTTTATCTTTAAATGCCATTATTGCCAACCGTGCATCAGGAACATTCAGCGAGGATCCTTATAGAGCAGTTGATGAACTTATTACTTATACATTGAATAAGTTGGCTGGGAATTAATAATCTGCCAATTAAAAAATAAGATAATTTAAAAATCTAAAATTATGTTTTTAAGAGTTGCAAGACACACGGATAACTTAGAAATAATTGAAAATTTTTATATCAATATTCTTGGTTTTGAGCGATTAGGTGATTTTCAGAATCATAAAGATTATGACGGCGTTTTTATTGGAAAAATAGGTTTAGACTGGCATTTTGAGTTTACGCAATCTAAAGTAAAAGCCAATCATTCTTTTGATGAAGATGATGTAATTATCCTTTATCCAAAAACAATTTTAGATTACAACGAATTAATAGATAAGCTTGAGCATCATAATATTTCAACTATAACTGCCGTAAATCCTTTTTGGAATGAAAACGGAAAAATGTTTCAGGATCCTGATGGTTATAGAATTGTTATATCTCCATTGAAAGCAATAATAAGTGAAATTAACTAATGAAAGAAACACATAAAAAAATACTATTTAAATATTACAGCGATTATCTAGAAGAAACCGTTTCAGAAACTATGTGGGCTGAAATTGTAGACTTAGAAAAGGGACTTTTTAAATTAGATAATATTCCTTTTTTTGGAGCATTAATTGCAACAGACGATTTATTTTATGCTGAATTAGATGAAAAAGAAGAACGTTTGGTCTATCAAAAAACGATTGAAAGTTCAGGAAATTCGATAGTTCAGATCTTAATTTTAGAAAAAGATTTTGATAAGGAAATTATAATCGAAAAACTGAAAGCAATTAATTGTTTGTCTGAAAGTTTAAATGATACTTTTCTAGCTGTCGAAATTGCAAGAGAAACAGATTATTCGATTGTACGAAGTGTTTTAAATGAATATGAAACGCTTTCTGTTTTTGAATTTGCAGAACCTTGTCTTTCTGAAAAACATCGAGCTGATTTATTAAAAAACTAAACAAACTTAAATACGCATACCAAACTTAACTTAAACTTAACTTAAACTTAACTACAATGAAAACGGTAAAAATTGCAGGTGTTCCGGAACACTTCAATCTGCCATGGCATTTATGCATTGAAAATGGCGAATTTGAAGCAGAAAATATTGATTTGCAATGGAAAGACATTCCAGAAGGAACTGGTAAAATGTGTCAAATGCTGCGTGATGGAGAAACGGATATGGCGGTTATTTTGACCGAAGGAATTGTAAAAGATATTGTTGCGGGAAACCCAAGTAAAATTGTTCAGATTTATGTGCAATCGCCATTAATATGGGGAATTCACGTCGCGGCAAAATCTGACTTTAAGAATATCACGGATTTAAAAAATAAAAAGGCCGCAATTTCTAGAATTGGATCAGGTTCACAATTGATGGCTTACGTTAATGCAAACGAACAAGGCTGGAACAGTGATAACTTGCAATTTGAGATTATAAATACAATTGATGGTGCTGTTGAAGCTTTAACAAACGGAACTGCAGATTATTTTATGTGGGAACGTTTTATGACAAAACCTCTTGTAGATAAAGGTGTTTTTAGACGCATTGGCGACTGTCCTACTCCATGGCCGTCTTTTGTAATAACGGTTCGTGACGAGTTTTTGAAGAAAAACCCAAAAGTTGTTGAAAAAGTCTTAGAAATTATAAACAAAACTACCGTTGATTTTGCTCAAATTCCGAGTATTGACAAAACATTGGCCGAATTATTCAATCAAAAAGTAGAAGACATTCAAGAATGGCTTAAACTAACACAATGGTCTCAAAAACATTTAAATGAGAAAGCTTTTATCAAAATCCAAAATCAATTATTTGATCTGGGAATTATTGATAAAAAAAGTACTTTTGTTGAAACGGTAAAAGCGCTGTAAAAACTGCTTTCGATTCTTATGATAAATTTTCCTAAAATTGACTTTCCGCAATTAAAATCCAAATTACAGGTGAAATCACCTTGGGATAGGGTGATTATTATGCTGTTGAGTCTTTTGATAACGATACCTATTTTTATCATACTGCATCAAAACTTACGCGATTTAAATTGGGCATTCAATTTAGATCGTGTGTTTATTTTTATATTCGTTTTTGCGGCGATTTTCTTTCTCTTAATGTTGTTGCGAACTATAATAATTTTATGTGTTGCTGTTTATTTATTGATTCTAATTTATGGAACGGTCATTGGAAATTATGGTTTCAGCGAAATATCTGAAGATTACAATTCGATGATTTACACCATGTCAGACAATCCTTTTCCTCAGGATATTATTGTGGCAAAATTGCTGCCTTTTCCAAACAAGTCGAAAATTATAAATGCCATCGAATATCAAAATCCAAAAGTCAGGAATTTTGCAATCATGGCAACAACCAAGAATTTTAGAGGCATAAAAGGATATTCAGATTATAGAACAATAATTCAATGTTTTGCTGTATTTAAAGAAATAAACAGCCGTTGGAATTATGTAAATGATCCAAAAGAAGGCGATTATATTGCAACTGCCAGCGAATCATTAGAGTATTTTTCTGGAGACTGTGACGATCATTCTATTCTAATGGCGGCCGCAATTCGTTCTATTGGCGGCACTCCGCGATTAATTCATACAAAAGGACATATATATCCTGAAATATTAATTGGTTCCTTAATCGATTTGGAAAAAGTCAATTATCTAATCAAAAATGTACTTTTCCCAAAGGAAAGCTATAAAAAGAAAATTCACTATCACATTGATGAACGTGGTCAAGTATGGATGAATCTCGATTATACGGCTAAGTATCCGGGAGGACCATTTATGTACGAAGAAATTTTAGGGGCTTTGACTCTAAACTAAATTTACATTCAAAAACTCAGAATACTCCATTATCAAATAAGTTCTTTTTTGACTTATGTCAATTTTGAATAAAGACTCTTGCAACATCTTTGCATTACTATTAATTCAAAATTATTTTAAAATGAAAAAGAAACACTTTAAGTACGTTAACACCTTATTTGTGGTAATACCAATGACATTAATAATGGCATTTGTGGGTTTGATTCGCAATTACGGATTTGGACAAGATTGGTTTTTTAAATTTCTAAAAGCTTGGACGGTGATGCTTCCTGTTGCTTATGCAGCAGCTTTTTTAATTATCCCAAATGCAAGAAAACTTTCGGAAAAATTAACAAGAAACAGTTAAAACATTCCGTTTTTAATTGTTGATACAGCCTGATAACATAATGTACAAACAAATTGAAGATTATATAAAAAGAGAAATAGTTGTTGATGAATCTGAACTAAAAACAATCTTATCCTTTTTTAAACCTTTACAACCAAAAAAGAATGAAATTTTGGTTACGCATGGACAAACCAGCCAACGGATGTTTTTCGTTGGCAAAGGCTGTTTGCGAATATTCTTTATTAACGAAGAAGGACTTGATTCTACACGTTATTTAGCCTTTGAAGACAGTTTTGCAACCGCTTTAGTCAGTTTTATAACAGAAGAACCTTCTTTTGAATTTATTCAAGCACTTGAAGAAACAGAACTATTATACATCAATCAAAAAGATTTTTATCACTTAACAGCTATAATTCCTGCCTGGGAAAAATTCTACAGACATTATCTTGAGATGGCCTACATTACAAATACAAAGCGATTAATGTCGTTTATAACTATGGATGCAAAGGAACGCTATAAACTGTTGTTAAACCAAAATCCGGCATATGTACAGCGGCTGCCAAACAAAATGGTAGCTTCCTATCTTAATATTTCTCAGGAAACTTTAAGTCGTTTAAAATCAAAAATTTGATTTTGACATAAGTCAATATTCCTTCTCTTTTTGATTTTCATCTTTGCATAAAATTTTAAAATTATGCAGACAAATTACGATATTCAAAAAGGACAATTAATTGATATTAAACAAATTAACAAACACATATTTCATCTAAAAATACAAAGTTCTGATTTTGAAAAAATGGAATATATTCCCGGATTTACCTTAAACATTTTTCTTGGCGATTATACCATTTTTCCAGACTTAGAAACTCGAAAATATTCGATTTGGAACTACGAACCTATCCATCAAATTATAGATGTTGCAATATGTACATTTTCAAAAGGAAAGGGAGCAAATTGGGTAAGAACTCTTAAAAACGATGATATCATATATTTTGAACCACCAAAAGGAAAACTACTTGCAGATGACTCTGCAGATTATTATTATTTGATTGGTGATGTAACATCGCTTTCTCATTTATATGAAATTAATCGAAATCTTTCTCTGCACAAAAAGGTTTTCAGCTTCATATATGCCTATAATCAAAGAGATATTTTTCCTGATTTAGACGGAAGTTTTCCGTTTGATCATTACATCATTAACCCTTTAGTTCCCGAAGTGGTAAAACAAAAAATAAGTGTTTTAGAACCTCAAATTGACGGAAACGGAATTGCTTATATATTGGGAGAACCCAAAACTGTTGTAGTGTTATATGATTACTTTAAAAATGAAAAAAATTGGGATACTAAAAAATTAAAGGCAAAACCATTTTGGAAATAAATATACTATGGAAATACAATAGTAATTTCAATAAAATATTATAAATCAGACAGATTAACTTATTTTGTGTTAATAAAATGTTAGGAGTAATACTTTTTTTTGTAACTTTTCCTGTCTAATTTTTAATCACAAAATCATGAAAAAATCTAAATTATTTATCTTCGGAATTGCATTGGCTGCAGTATTAATTATTTCATGCGCTAAGGGTAGAAATAAACTGGTAAATTCTTGGAAAATTACTGCTGTAGAAGCTAAAATGCCACTTTCAGATTCTTTAAAAGCAGTTATTCTAAGCGACGGAACCCTAACTTTTACTGAAGATGGGCACGTAACTGGCTTTTTAACAAGAGAGATTACAAATGGTACTTATGCATTGACAAAAGGTGGAAAAAGTTTAGTGATAAAAGATGAAGTTGGTACTCCATACCCTTGTGAAAGCACGATTACAACAGATGAACTGATTTTAGACAGTAAAGAAATGAAACTTACACTAAAGAAGATCTAACTTAAGTTTAGTGTAACATTTTTAAAATCAGAATCATAATTCAAAAAAAATAAAGACATTGAAAACTCCTAAATTATTTATTTAGGAGTTTTTTTTTGAAAAAAAGTTAAAAAAAAATTGCGCAGTCAAATAACTGCATTATATTTGCAGTCAAATAACTGCACAATGGAAATTAGAAGAGATGTTTTTCAAGCGATCGCCGACCCTACCCGCCGAGCTATTTTGAGCTTAGTGGCTATACAAGCAATGACTCCGGGAGCTATTGCCGAAAATTTTAAATCGTCTAGACAGACTATTTCAAAACACATACAAATATTGAGTGAATGTGAGTTACTTCATCAAACACAAACCGGAAGAGAAATTCACTATCATTTAAATCCAGAAAAAATTAAGGAAATCGACAATTTTATTGAACCTTTTCGTAAAATGTGGGATGACAGGTTTAATAAATTAGAAAGTATAATGAAAAACTATAAACCCAAAAACGATTAATACATGGAACCAAAAACTAAAGTCAGCGCCGTCAATGGAGAACAGCAATTAGTGATTACTAGAGATTTTGATCTTCCTTTGGAATTACTTTTCAAAGGATACACCGAAGCCGAAATTGTAGAACAATGGATGGGAACAAAAGTACTGAAACTAGAAAATAAAAAATACGGCGGCTGGCAGTTTGAAACTTCAGATCCTAATGGAAATGTAGTTTTTAAGGCAAACGGTGTCATACATGAATATATTCCTAATCAAAAAATAACACGAACTTTTGAAATGGAAAATACAAACTTTTCTCCTCAATTGGAGTTTTTAGAGTTTGAAAAACTTACTAATGAAACCAGCAGACTTACTATTCAAATTATTTATAGATCAATTGAACTTAGAGACCAAACATTAAAAATGCCGTTTGCACAAGGTATTAATATGGCGCATAATCGATTACAAGAAATTTTAAGTAAAACTATAAACTAAAATATTATGAGTAAAAGAAACAAAATTATCTATTGGATTGCTACGCTTTGGCTGGCATTAGGAATGACTGCAACAGGAATCGTTCAATTATTAAAAATGAAAGATGAAGCAGAAATGATAACACGTTTGGGTTATCCTTTATACTTTTTAACTTTTTTGGGAGTATGGAAACTTTTAGGAGTTATAGCCATTTTAATTCCAAAGTTTTCTTTACTAAAAGAATGGGCATATGCTGGTTTCTTTTTTGTCATGACGGGAGCTGTTTTTTCACATTTTGCTGTAGGAGATGCGGCTAAAGATTATTTTGGCCCAATATTATTGATTGTTTTAACTATTGTGTCTTGGTATTTTAGACCAGCTGAAAGAAAAACCAGTGTAATCTAAAGATAGAAAAAAAATAAAAACTTTGAACTCAAACTACATTTATTAATTTTTGTATTGAGAGCATTAATTTAATCGGTAAAGACAATAAATATTTCAATTATTTGTTTTTATAAATACACCTCAATAGTGTTTAATCCATAAATAAATAGTTCAGAGATATGAAAAAAATAGTTTTTTTAGTTATTATGTTTAGTGTTTGCTTACAAGGATATTCGCAGGACGAACTGAATGCCAAATTTAAACCGATTCCTAAAAAGAATGCAGAAATTAAAGAAGTAATTCCTCCTCCTAAAGAAAACACTCCAAAAGCAGAACCACCAGTTGCTGAAAAACCAGATCCCTTAAAAATTAATCCAGAGGAACTTTTTAAAGACACTAATCTATATAAAAAAGAGTCAAATGTTGATGGAATTTTCTATAGAAGAAATCAATTTTTAGGAAGTTTCAAAACGACATCTTTTACTTCTACAATTCGTTATCGTGATGCCGCTTTTGTAGACGGCGATAAAATAAAAGTATATTTAAACGATAAAGTTGTTGAGCCAGAAGTGAGTTTAGATGGAGAATTTAAAGGTTTTAAAATTAATTTGGTAAACGGAATTAATAAAATTGACTTTGAAGCTTTGAATGAAGGATCTGCTTCGCCAAATACAGCCGAGTTTCAAGTTTACGACGATAAAGGTGTTGCTATTGAAGCAAGTCAATGGAATGTTGGTACAGGTTACAAAGCAACAATTATAATAGTGAAAGAATAAAGCCAGAATCATTTTTAATTCTTACTTTAAATCAAAACGGTCTTTGCGGACCGTTTTTTGTTTTTATGCTGTTTTAGAAAAAAAATACTAACTAATTCCAATAAAACAGGGGTATTTAGACAAATTCAAAACAATTATAACAAAAACTGAAAGACCAATTTGAACCTCAAGTTTAACTTCGCTTTTGTAAATATTCAATCAAAATGAATATAGATCTAAAAACGATTAAACTATGAAAAAAACCTTTAACCTATTTTTTGTTGTCTTTGCAATTACATTTACTTCGTTTTCACAGACCAATCAAAATGATCCCTCGCTGGATTGGTTCAAAAAAACATCTGAAGTAATACATTATCAGTTAAATAAAGCTGCACAAACGTATAAACCTGGAAAAAATCCTCGTTCTGTAAACCCCAATGGAACTGTTAGACTTGCTGGCTTAACGGATTGGACAACCGGCTTTTTTCCGGGAAGTCTTTGGTACGGATATGAATTAACCGGCGACAAAAAACTGGCTCAAGAAGCACAAAAATTCACACTTGCACTTGATTCTATCCGAAACATAAAAAACACACACGATCTAGGTTTTATGCTTTACTGCTCTTATGGAAATGCCTACAGAATTACAGGCGATAAAACTTATCTTCCTGCTTTAGCAGACGGCGCAGCAAACTTATACGCCCGTTTTAGTCCGAAAGTTGGAGCAATTCGTTCTTGGGATTTTGCTTGGTGGCACTACCCTGTTATTATCGATAATATGATGAATCTTGAATATTTGTATTGGGGAGCAAACCAATTTAGTAAACCCGAATATGCAAATGCAGCCAATTCTCATGCTTTAGTGACTATAAAAAATCATTTTAGAAAAGATTACAGTTCTTATCATCTCGTAGATTACGACCCAAAAACAGGCAAAGTACTTCGTAAAGCAACACATCAAGGTGTTACAGATGATTCGGCTTGGGCACGCGGACAAGCTTGGGGGCTTTACGGTTATGCAATGTGTTATGCAAATACTAAAAATCAGAAGTTTTTACAACAGGCAGAAAATATTGCATCGTTTATAATGAACCACCCTCGTATGCCAAAAGACAAGGTTCCTGTTTGGGATTTTGATGTTCATAATGCAATGGATACAGATGAATTAGCTCCAAGAGATGCATCGGCTGCGGCAGTAATTGCATGCGGATTATTAGACTTAAGCACAGAGGCTAAGGACGGGAAAAAATACTTAGATTACGCTGAAGAAATACTAAAATCCTTATCTTCAGAAGCTTATTTAGCCAAACCGGGCGAGAATAATTACTTTTTACTAAAACATAGTGTTGGAGCATTTTTATACAATTCAGAAATTGATACACCTTTAGATTATGCAGATTACTACTATCTGGAAGCACTGAAGAAATATGCGGCAATCAAAAAAATTACAATTTAAAAGAATAACTTGCCTTAACAAACTAAAAAATGAAAAGAATAATAAACCAAATTGCAATACTGGCATTCATACTGCTTATGAATCCTGTAAGGGCACAAGAAAAACCTATTACTAAAGAGAGCTTTGATAATATCAACCTCTCCTATCCGGGTCTTGAAAAAACAAAACAGCTTTATGATGCCGCAAAATACAATGATGCAGCAAAAGAATTATTAACTTATTACCGTAATCGAAAAAACATAAAACATCCTGAATTTAATGTAGGAGATGAAAATAGATTAAAAGGGAAAGATGTCGGGAAAGCAAATCAGGAAAAAGCTGATAACGCTTTGCAGCACAAATTCCAGCCTATAAGAGGTTACAGCTATTTTGATTATGGCGCAGATATAGACTGGACGTACTGGCCTATAAAAGATAATGAAATGCGCTGGCAGCTGCACAGAGTAAATTGGTGGCAGCCTATGGGAATTGTGTATAGAAGTTCTGGCGACGAAAAATATGCAAAGGAATGGATTGCTCAGTTTAGAGATTGGAAAAAAAAGAATCCTTTAGGGCTTTCTAAAGACAATGATCGATATGCGTGGCGTCCGCTGGAAGTTTCTGATCGTGTACAAAGTCTGCCAGGAACTTTCAATTTGTTTGTTCCTTCTCCAAATTTTACACCTGCTTTTTTAATGGAGTTTTTAAACTGTTATGCTAAACAAGCTGCCTATATTCCTGCTCATTACACAAAAGATGGAAACCCTTTATTGTTTGAAGCACAGCGAATTTTAGGTGCTGGTGCTTTTTTTCCAGAACTAAAAGAAGCGGCTGCATGGCGTAAAAGCGGAATTGATGTTTTAAACCGAGAAATAAAATCACAGGTATTACCAGATGGAGTTCAATGGGAACTTTCGCCAACTTATCATGTTGCTACAATTGATATTTTCTTAAAAGCCTATAATTCGGCTAAAATGGCAGGAGTTGAAAAAGAATTTCCAGACTCTTTTTCAAAAACAATTGAAAAAATGATTATTGCACTGGCAAATATCACTTTCCCTAACTACAACATTCCAATGTTTGGTGATGCATGGCTGGTTGAAAAAAATGCAAGATTAAAACAATTTGCAGTATGGTCAAAAGCTTTCCCTGAAAACGAAGAAATAAAATATTTTGCTACAGATGGCGCATCAGGAAAATTACCGTCGAACTTATCAAATGCATTGCCAGACGGTGGTTTTTATACCTTTAGAAACGGATGGAATGAGCAGTCAACAGTAATGATTTTAAAAGCCGGCCCTCCGGGAGAATTTCACGCACAACCTGATAACGGAACTTTTGAACTATGGAATAACGGACGCAATTTTATGCCAGATACTGGCTGTTATATTTACAGCGGAGATGCCGAAGTTACCAAAATGAGAAATTGGTACCGTCAAACCAAAGTACACAGCACCTTGACATTAGACAACCAAAATATGGTTATCACCAAAGCAAAACAAGAGAAATGGCAGACTGGACAAAATTTAGATATTTTAACCTACACAAATCCAAGCTATACAAACTTAAACCATCAGAGAAGCGTACTTTTTATTAATAAAAAATATTTCTTGATCGTTGATAAAGCTATTGGAAATGCGATTGGAAAATTAGGTGTTCATTTTCAGTTAAAAGAAGACAGCAAACCATTTTTTGACAAAACTAATAATAAGGTATATACCACTTATGAAGACGGTAACAACTTGCTGATACAATCTTTAAACTCAGATAAAACAGCTCTTAGTGAAGAAGATGGAAAAGTATCTTATGCATACGGCAAAGAAACTCCAAGACCAGCTTTTGTATTCGAAAAAAATAAAATCGATAACAAAACACAAGATTTTATAAGTATCGTATATCCTTACAATGGTTCTAAAGCTCCTGAAATCAGTATTAAACCAAATGCAGATCATAATCTGGAAAAAGGAACTGTAAGCCTTACAATTAGTATTGACGGCAAGAAAAATGATATTAAAACATCCTTGTAAAGCAGTAAAAGAAAATATTTCAAATATTCTATTTCAAAGACGTCTCAACAGGACGTCTTTTTTTTGTCTTGTTTTATCTTGTCTTTTACAAAAAAACAACCCAATCTTTTAGCAAATAACCAATGCGTATAGTTTTTAAAATCTAAGTATAAAATAATAAGTCGTAACAGATTAAAATGACTTTCCATTTAAATATCAGCGGCTTATATCGCCATTATTTTTCACTTATTTAAACACATTTTAAACCTGCTTGATCTTTTGCATGAAATAGAAAAAGATAATACTAAATAAAAAGTAAGAAAAAATATTAAAAACACATTTTTACCCTTAATTTTTTGGGGTTTACAGCTTGTTTTAATCAAAATCAATAGTATTTTGGACGTTTTCAAAACTGTCATTTTAGGTCGATTTCTATATTTGTTTCTATCAAATAATAACCAACATGACTAATCAAAAGCTAATGAATCATTTTTTACAAAATCATTTTTTGTTTATACGACAGAAAATACCTAAGGCATTTTTACAAGTTCATAAATTGTTATACTTTTCTCCACAAACCACAATAAACCAATTGTGATTTAGAAAGAAAACAATTTAAGCGACATTGAACCAAACCTTACTAAAGTCAATTTTTACAGCTTTCAAATTAAAGCAGTTATAACTTTTACTTAACAAGGTTAAAAAACTAACTTAAATAATAGCTATCAGGAATAATGAAAAAGTATTCCGGTAAAAAACCAAAACTATGAAAAGGACTCTATTTTTATTTTTACTGCTGACAACTTGCGTGATGTACGGGCAAGATGTTATTACAGTTAAAGGTGTTGTAACCGACTCCCAAAATATGCCTATGCCTGGGGCAACCGTTTCTGAAAAAGGAACTAAAAACAGCACAGTCACCTCGATGGATGGTGAATACCAAATTAAAGTAAAATCTAATGCTGTATTAGTATTTACTTTTATAGGAACTAAAACTACTGAAGAACAAGTAAAGAACAGAACACTTATCAATACAAAACTTATTGATAATGCCAATAATCTTGACGAAGTTGTTGTGGTAGGATACGGAACAAAAACACGAAAAAATCTTACTGGTGCAATTTCTTCAGTAAAAGGAACCGAAATAGCTAAAATTCCTGTACAGGATGTAGCGCAGGCAATGCAAGGTCGTATTGCCGGATTACAGGTAACTATGCCAGACGGAACTCCTGGTGCACAACCTTCATTACGAATTAGAGGTGGTACTTCGATTACACAAAGTAACGAGCCTTTATATGTAGTTGATGGAGTTGCACAAACTGGCGGTCTTGCTTTTTTAGATCCAATGGATATCGAATCTATTGATGTACTAAAAGATGCATCCTCTACCTCTATTTATGGTGCGCAAGGTGCAAATGGAGTAATTTTGGTAACCACAAAAAAATCTGCCGGCGGAAAACTTAGGTTAAGTTACGATACTTACGGCGGTATAAAAACAATTGCAAAAACATTACCAGTAATGAATCCGTACCAATACACACAATTGGTTTATGAAAGTGCCACGGATGATACTAGAATGCAAAAATACCTAAACACTTTTGGCACCTATGAAGAAATGGAAGGACTTTACAAAAATAGAGCGGGAATCAACTGGCAAGATGAAGTTTTTGGAAACGCTGTTGTAAACCAATATCATAAAATAGGTATCAGTGGCGGCGAAAGTGATACAAAATACAATGCTTTTTATTCGGTTAATAACGATCAAGGAATCATGATTGGCAGTGAATCTTTAAAAAACATTGCAAAATTGCAGGTAACACAAGCGATAAGCAAAAAATTTACAGTTAATGCTATTGTCAATTATTCGAATCAAAAAATTACAGGATTATCTACAAATGATGGTGGAAATGCGAGATTAAGTATGCTGCAAACGCTATTACAATATCGTCCTACTATTGGAAAAAATGGTTCTGACGACGAACTTAAATATTTACTGATTGATCCATTAGACAATCAAGCTTCACCCGCATTTCAAAGTCCGCTTATCACTATAGACAGCCAAAAAAGAGAAACAGTAAATCGTTCTATCAACATGAACTTTCAACTTTCGTACTATCTTACACCAAAATTAGTTTACAGCGGTTTGGTAAGTTACACGGATAACAGCGTTAAAAGTAAGTACTTTAATGGTGCTGATGGAATACAAGCTATTAGATCTGGCGGAGCAAATGGAGGTATTACCCATAATCTTTCGACTCGTTTAAATTACAACAACGTATTAACCTATAATAATACATTTGCTAAAAAGCATAAGCTTAGTGTAACCGCAGGTCAAGAGTATATTTACAATTATTCTGAAGGAATCTCTGCATCGGCATCGGCATTTCCTGATGTAAATTTAGGATGGGATAAACTACAATTGGGAACAATTGCGGCAATGCCAACCTCTTTTGCTGAAGATGATAAATTATTATCCTTTTTCGGAAAAGCCGATTATTCATTCAAAAGCAGATATTTACTGTCCGCAAGTTTACGTGCAGACGGTTCTTCTAAATTTGGAACTGAAAATCAATGGGGAATTTTCCCTTCAGTTTCAGCCGCTTGGAGAGTTATTGAAGAAGATTTCATGAAAAACATTCCTGCATTTTCTGATTTAAAATTCCGTTTAAGTTATGGAGAAGCAGGAAATAACAGAATTGCAAATTATGCCGCTTTAGGTATTTTCAATTCAGGATCATATCCATTAAACAATCAAGTAAATATTACTGCTTTTCAAAGTAATCTTCCAAACCCGTATTTGAAATGGGAATCTACTAAATCGACCAACATAGGTTTAGATTTAGGATTCTTTAAACAACGAATTTCTCTTACTACAGAATTGTATGAAAATCGTTCTAAAGATCTGCTTTACAACACTCGTGTTCCTGCAAGCTCTGGATTTAAAAAACAATTTCAGAATATTGGAGCAACTTCAAACCGTGGTATAGAATTTACCTTGAATACAACTAATGTTAAAAACGACAATTTTAATTGGAATACTACCTTTAATATTGCTTTTAACAAAACAAAAGTACTGGCTTTAAGTGAAGGCGAAACGTCATTGATTACTAATAGTTATACGGACAAAAATGACTACATCCTAAAAGTGGGACAACCAGTTGGAGTAATGTATGGTTATGTAAACGACGGTTTATATCAAGTAAGTGATTTTGATTATAACGCAACTGCCGGAACTTATACTTTAAAAAGCGGTGTAGTAAGTGATAATCTTGCTGTACAGCCAGGTTTTATTAAATTTAAAGACATCAGCGGTCCAAATGGTACACCAGATGGTGTTATCAATGATCTTGACAGAACTGCAATAGGTGATGCTAACCCGAAATATACAGGAGGTTTAAACAATACTTTCAGTTATAAAGGGATTGACTTAAGTGTCTTTTTAGATTTTACAGTTGGTAACGACATTTACAATGCCAACGTACTAAACAATTCACGACTTAATTTAGACAATCTAAATACATTTGCCATGTTTGCTGATAGATGGACAACTATTAATGCTGCTGGACAACGTGTAACTGATCCTACTGAACTTGCCGCTTTAAATGTTGGCAAAACGAATCCTGCTTTCAACGGTAATGCTACAGGACGTTTGTACAGTGATATTATTGAAGACGGTTCTTTTTTAAGAATCAACAATATTAGTTTAGGTTACACATTACCTAAAGCGTGGTTGAAAAAATCGTATATCTCAAATTTGAGAGTTTATTTTACAGCTTATAATTTATATGTATTTACGAAATATTCAGGATTTGATCCAGAAGTCAGCGTACTTAATAATGCTATTACCAGAGGAGTAGATTTTAGTGCTTATCCAAGAAGTAAATCCTTTATCACTGGTTTAAATATTTCACTATAATTTAAAGATTAGAAAAAATGAAAAACAAAATATTTTCCTCTGGAGCAATTATAGCAGCGAGTGTATCTTTTCTTTTACTGCCGCTTAATTCATGTGAAAAAGAATTAGAAGTTACTCCATATTCTTATTTTACAACAGCCAATTTCTTTAAAACTTCAGACGAAGCCAATATGGCTGTATTAGGAGTTTATGAAGCAATGTCCTCTTTTGACAGCTATGGATGGAATATCTCTATACTTTTTGATACCGACACTGACATTCAGCAAATCAACGGTTTAAGTGCCGATGACTGGCGTATGATACCGCATTATCAAGGTATTTCGCAGACTAACGTTTTTTATGCCGTTTGGAGCAAATTATACGAAGGAATTGACAGAGCCAATGTTGCGATTGAAAGAATTCCGCAAATGACATTGTACACCGAAGGAACACAGGCTCAAAAAGATCAATTAAACAAATTCATTGGTGAAGCTAAATTTTTGCGCGGCTTTTACTATTCTGAGTTAGTACGTTTATGGGGCGATGTTCCTTTTAAAACAAAAAGTTCACAAGCAGGAGATGATTTAAAAGGCGGTCTTGTAGATCGAAAAGAAATCTACACCCAGATTATCAAAGATATGCAGGAAGCTGCTCTCCTATTGCCGGAACAAATCCCTACAGATGAACGTGTAAACAAATGGGCTGCCAAAGCTATGCTGGCAAGAGTTGCCCTATTTGCAGGCGGATATTCATTAGGTGCTGATGGTGTAATGAGCCGTCCTGCCAACTATAAAGACTTTTATAAACTGGCACAACAGCAAATCAACGAAGTAATGGCGCAAAACCCGTATAAGTTGAATCCATCTTATTCAAAGGTTTTTAAAAACCAATGTCTCCACGTTTTAGAGCCTACTGAAAACATTTTTCAAGTTGCCTTTTACAATCCTGCAGGATATAGAGAAAACTCCTCTAACATTGGTAATTTTAATGGTGTAACTACCGCAAATGGTTTTTATTCTTCGACTAATTCAAGATGTGTTGTTCCAAAACCTTTTTACAACGGATTTAATGCTGCAGATCAAAGAAGAGATTTCTCGATTGCCATGTATACGCTTAATGCCGCTGGAAATAAAGTAGCGCTTTTAACTACAAGACAAGACGAGAGCTGGACAGTTGGAAAATGGAGCCGTGAATTTCAAACCAATTCAATCCAAGAAAAAGCATACAGCCACATTAACTGGGTTATTATGCGCTATTCTGATTTGCTTTTAATGCGCGCCGAAGTAGAGAACGAATTAAATGAAGGTCCAAATGCCATTGCTTACGATGCCATTAATCAAGTTCGTAGAAGAGGTTTTGGTGCCGACGTACAAGGAAGCCGTATTGCTGTTGACTTAAAAACAAAAGGTACTGGATATAGTTCTGCAGCAAATGTAGTAATCCAAATTACAGGCGGCGGCGGTTCTGATGCTTCTGCAGCTGTTGTAACTTTGGCAAGCGGTGCCATCAATACAATTGCAATGTTACGTACTGGAGACGGTTATACTTCTGTACCAACTGTTACAATTACAAGTGTAGACGGAAAAGGTTCTGGTGCAACAGCAACAGCTAGAATTTTACCAAAACCAACAACTGCAGAAATGAACCTGCCAACCGGACTTGATAAAAATAGTTTCCTTAAAGCCGTTCAGCAAGAAAGAGCTTGGGAACTTTCTTTTGAAGGAATGAGGAGAGCCGATTTGATTAGATGGGGAATCTTAGGAGATAAAATAACTGAAACTGCTAATGCTGTGAAACTTATCCGCTCAAACTATTTCTATCCTTCAGTAGGAAACTTTGTAGCAGGAAAGCATGAACTTTATCCTTATCCTCAGAATGAAACTGATGTAAATAAGAACATTACACGACAAAATCCTAAATATTAAACGGGGGGTTCTTGAATATTTACAATTCATTTTCCCCTCAGAAAAAATATCTTTTTAAAACATTAATGCAGGACCTCGTTCTGCATTAATTGTTTCATCTAAATTGAAAACCTCAATTTTTCATTTAATGTTACCTAAACATTCCATTCAAATTTATCCTCCGAAGCTAAAATAAACGCTTCAAAAGGATAATTAAAATTACAATTATGATAAACTTACATAATTCTGGACTGTCAACATCTTACGCAGTTGGAATCGATATTGGCGGTACTTCACTTAAATGCGGTCTTGTCAATGAAGAAGGAAAAATCTTATTATCCTTCTTGGTTCCCTTACAGAATGCTAGAACTCAAGAAGAAATTATACAACTAATCGCAGACGCAATCAACCAATGCACCTTACAATTAAAAAAGCCAATTGCCGGCGTTGGGATCGGTTTTCCAGGTCTTGTTGAAAATGGTGTAATCATTGGCGGTGCGGATAATTTACCTGGTTTCGAAGAATTACCATTAGGCATTATTTTAAAAGAACTAACCGGTCATACTATCGTTATTGATAACGACGCTAATTTAATGGGACTTGGCGAATTAACCTATGGTGCGGCAAAAGATTGCACAGATGCTATTTTTCTAACAGTAGGCACAGGTATTGGCGGAGCCATTTTGATTGATAAAAAACTTTACGGCGGTTTCAACAATCGCGGTGGTGAACTAGGTCATATCATAATACAGCAAAATGGTTTAACCTGTACTTGCGGTGGACGTGGCTGTTTGGAAGCTTATGCATCTGTAACTGCTTTAATTGACGATTATAAATCTCAAAACCAATTTCCTTCTGAAGAAGTTGACGGAAAATATATTATCGAAAAATACCTAAATGGCGAAGAATATGCCGTTCGTGCCATGGAACGTCATTTTGATTCTTTAGCGGCAGGCATAGCTAGTTTTATAAATATCTGCAGTCCGCAAAAAGTAATTATAGGCGGCGGAATCAGCGAAGCGGGCACGTTTTATATCGATGAATTAAGATACCGAACAAAAACCTTGTCAATTCCAGCTGCCTCAATTCATACCCAGATTGTTGCTGCCAAATTAGGAAATCAGGCAGGCATATTGGGCTGCACTGCAAATGTTTTTCAGAAACTTAAAATGGAACACTATGAAACGAAATAATTTTCTGGTTGTAATGATTCTGGTTATTTGGTTCGTAATCTCTTTTGTAACCAATATTTTAGGCCCATTAATGCCTATCATCATTCAAACATACAAACTCAGCCTTACAATGGCCGCTTTTTTACCATTTTCATTCTTTTTGGCTTATGGAATTATGTCTATTCCGGCCGGAATACTAATCGAAAAAATGGGAGAAAAAAAAGCAATGCTGCTCGCTTTTTCTTTAAACTTAATAGGTTCAGCAGCCTTTGCTGTAAATCCCCTTTACAGCACTGCACTAGGTTCTTTATTTGTAATTGGATTAGGAATGGCGATGCTTCAAGTTATTATTAACCCGCTTATGCGTACAGCAGGAGGCGAAGAAAACTTTGCTTTTTATTCTGTTATGGCACAGCTTACATTTGGACTAGCCTCATTTATCAGTCCGTTTGTTTTTACTTATGTCTTACATCAAAACAATGCTTTTCTAGACTTTATTTCTAACAATCTTATTCAAAATCATTTAAACTGGACAATCTTGTACTGGCTGTTTACCCTAATTTTTATAGTAATTATTCTAGTAATAGCATTCCTGAAAATACCAATTGTAAAACGCAACGACGATGAAAAAACAGGAACTTCTCAAGTATATTTAGAACTACTGAAAAAACGAGAAATCTGGCTTTTCTTTTTAGGAATTGTAGCTTATGTAGGAACAGAACAATCATTAGCCAACTGGATGTCTGAATTTTTAAGAAGCTATCATAGTGTTGATCCTGCTGCTAAAGGTGCAAGTACAGTAGCTTGGTTTTGGGGAGCCATGACTTTCGGTTGTTTAATTGGACTTGCTGTTTTAAAGCTTTGGGATTCTAAAATAGTTTTAAAAACAGTCAGTATTCTCTCCATGATCGTCTTAATTGCTGCATTATATGGTGATTCAGAGATGGCTGTTGCAGCATTTATCACTTTAGGTTTTACCATTTCAGTTATGTTTTCAATTGTATTTTCGCTGGCACTCAATTCCACCCATAAACATCATGGTTCATTTTCAGGAATTTTGTGTTCTGGTATTTTTGGCGGTGCACTCGTACCTCTTATTATTGGAACTTTAGGCGATTATATTGGACTGCGTTACGCTATGTCTTTTCTGTTTTTTACGCTTGGGTATATTTTATTTTTAGCTTACAACGCAAAACCTATCATTAATAATAAAACCACCAAACTGAAGAATATTTTCAAAAGCGAACAAAACTAAAGTGCAAAATCAGTATGAAATACCGCACAGTCATTGATTTTTAATTAAAATTAATAGCATTTTGTACAAAATCAAAACTATCTTAAATCAATGATGCCTAAATTCGTTTTGTACTTTCAAAGACTCTAAGTCTTATAAAAAGACAGCCAGCTATTAAATAAACCAGACCATTATGTTATTTAAAAAAACAATATTACTGTTATCTATTGCAGGTTGGATCGCAGCTCCATTTGTGAGTAAGGCTCAAACTAGTGATCGTCCTAATATTCTAATTATAATGACCGATCAGCAGACTGCTGATGCTATGAGTATTGCAGGAAATAAAGATTTACATACACCTGCAATGGACAAACTGGCACAAAACGGTGTGCGTTTTACCAGAGCATATTGTGCTCAGCCATTGTGTTCGCCGTCACGCAGTTCAATTATGAGCGGAAAAATGCCTTTTGAAAATGGTTTTATTGGAAATGCTCCTGAGAAAGACGGACAATGGCCGGAAGATTTGCTTATGATGGGGAAAATTTTCCAAAACGGAGGATATAAAACTGGGTACGTAGGGAAATGGCATTTGCCTGTACCTACAGCGAAGAAAAATCAGCATGGTTTTGAATATATTGAAAACACTAATTTTCAAGATTATAATGATGCCGCAACTCCATCATTCTGTGCACGCTTTATCAAAGAAAACAAAGACAAACCATTTTTACTTGTCGCTTCTTTTTTAAATCCGCATGACATTTGTGAGTGGGCGCGCCATGAAGATCTAAAAATGGATGTTCTAGAAAAAGCTCCACCCGCAGCGCAATGTCCGCCCTTGCCCCTTAACTGGAAAATTCCAGATCATGAACCTAAAATTGTGCGTGAACAGCAAAAAGTAAATCCAGGAACCTATCCAAGTGTAAACTGGACAGAAGATCAATGGCGTCAATACCGCTGGGCTTACAACCGTTTAGTAGAAAAAGTAGATGTTTATATCGAAATGGTTCTTGCTTCTTTGAAAAAATACAATATCGAAAAAAATACCATCATCGTTTTTACAGCGGATCATGGTGATGGTTACGCTGGCCACAGCTGGAATCAAAAACAAATATTATACGAAGAATCAGCAAAAATACCTTTCATAATTTCGAAAATAGGCGAATGGTCACCACGAACTGATGAAATGCTGGTTTGTAACGGCATCGATATTATTCCAACCATCTGCGGATTTACCGGGGTACAAAAACCCAATTATTTAAAAGGAATCGATCTTAGCAAAAAAATAGCCAATCCAGCACAAAGCCTGCGCGATACATTGGTTATTGAAACCGATTTTGCCGATAACGAACAGCTTTTAGGAATTAGCGGACGCGCTGTAATTTCTAAAGATTTTAAATATATCGTTTACAATAAAGGCGATTTAAAAGAACAACTATTCAATCTAACCAACGATCCAGGAGAAATTACAAATCTAGCCGTTAATTCAGCCTATAAAAAACAGCTGAATGAAATGCGTCGTTATTTAAAACAATGGTGCAAAGAAAACGGAGATTCTTTTCAATCTGGGTTGTAAACCAAAAACAAGATTATGTTGCATAAAAAAGCATTTATGTTATTACTTTTTGTAATCACATTTCAAATATATAGCCAACAGCCAGCGACAATTAAATTAACAACAGAAACACTGCATGGCAGACTTAGAGAATGGCCTTATCCTGCAAATGGAGTAACCATCAATACAAATGCTCCAGCTTTACTTTGGCCGGGAACAAATGGCGAAAAGAAAATTGTTTTGTCAGGAGATATTGGAGATGATTTTACGATCGATCCAAAAATTCATAATGTGGTTTACAAAGTAATGGTGGCTTCAGATCCTGATTTTAAGCAAAATTTAATCAGCAGTGAAGAACAAGAATGGGCAATGTATCCGCTTCATCAACCTTTGAAATCTGGAAAGTGGTATTGGAAATATGCTTATCGCCAGAAAAGCTCACAAAACTGGGTTTGGTCGCCGGCATACAACTTTGTAGTTAGTTCAGCGGCTGTAAACAATCCAGTTTCACCAGCAGCCACTACGGTTTTACAGCGTGTAAATGGACAACATCCGAGACTTTGGAATATGAATAAAATAGGTAACGAATTTTACTTAAAAAACCTATCTAATCCTGAAGCCAAAAAATTTATAGCTTACGCTGAAAAGTTAATGCTGGAGCCGCTTCCCGAAGAAAAGCCAAGACGTTACATTGATACAACTGGTAAATCTGAACTTCAGAAAAAAATCAATATTGAAGCCATGTATCACGGTTTTGGAGATATGGTGGGCAATCCTGTACGCAATCTCTGTATTGCTTATCAGCTTACAAAAGACAAAAGATTTATTTTGGATGCCAAACGCAGAGCGTTGAATATTGCCAATATGAATCCTGACGGTTTAGCTACTCGCGATGATTTTACGGGAGGAGCAATATTAGAAGCCGTTGCATGGTTTTACGATGCTGGTTATGAATTTCTGAGCTCTGACGAAAAAACATTTTTAAAATCTATTATCAAATTACGCGGTGAGCGAATTTACCGTCATCTTCCGAACCGCTTCGAAATCAATATAAACGACAATCACATTTGGCAGATTACATTACGAAATTTGGCAATAGGCGCCGTAGCAGCCATTGACGAAGTGCCTGAAGCCAATAAATGGCTGACTTATATTTATGAAGTCTGGTCTGCCCGATTCCCTATTTTAAGCAATAATGACGGCGGATGGCATGAAGGCAGCGGCTATTTTAAGGTAAACTTTAGATCGTTTATTTATTTATCTCAATTATTAGGCGATTTGAGCGGTGTAGATTATTTTCAACTTCCTTGGATGCAAAACCTTCCTTATTTTTTACTTTACACACATCCATCTGCGGCTTCATGTATGGCTATGGGTGATATGTGGGAAAAAGAGCCTAATATTGCTAAGATAGACGCTTCGTTTGCTGATGCTCTTACGTATAGAATAAACAACCCTTTTCTTAATACTTATGTAGCAGCAATTAAAAAGGATTATCCTAGCTACTTTACAGGAACAGATGATTTATTGCTTTATCGATTAATAAACTATAAATCAGAACGAAATCTGCCTGAATCGTCATTTAATGAGCTTCCGAAATCACGTTGGTTTAAAGACGTAGGTATAGCTGCTATGCATGAAAATCTATCAGATTCTTCAAAAAATTTAAGCAGTTATTTCTTTAGCTGTCCAATAGGTTCTTCTGGTCACGGTCATGCTTCACAAAATGCATTTACTATTAACTATAAAGGCAAAACAATTTTTGGAAGCACTGGCTATCACAGCAATTTTAGTGATCGTCACAACCTTTTAGATTATCGCACTTCAAGAGCCTATTCGACTATATTGGCAGATAGTCTGGGACAGAAAATTGGCGAAGATGGTTATGGCTGGACACCTCGTTTTATTACAGGAAAACACATTCAATATGTGTTGGGCGATGCCACAAAAGCTTACGGCCCTATTACAAATGAATTTTGGCTGGATCGTTTTCAAAAAATTAATGTCGTACCAAATGAAGCAAATGGATACGGAGAACGAAATATTACACTTTATCGCAGACATTATCTACAGTTAGAAGATGGTTATGTGGTGATTTACGACGAACTCGAAGCTGAAAAGCCTGCAAAATGGACTACCCAATTTCAAGTACCTTATTATACAATCGAATCAAAAGAAACTGCCAGCAGTAAACAGCAGAATTTTACCGTAAAAACAGATGTAGGTTTAGTCAATACAAGCGTTTTTGCCAATACTGATCTTCAAATGCAAGTACATGATAAATTTGCCGAAGCTGCCGTAAACTGGAACAAAGTAACTGGAGCAGACGGGAAAGTTTTCGAATACAAAAATCAGTGGCATGCAGGAATAACTTCAACGCCAAGTAAAAAAATGCGCTTTCTGACCGTCATAAAAATCGATGGTAAAGCTGCAGAAATCATAAAACCTGTCGCGCTAAAAAATGGAAACATTCAGCTGAATTTTGGCAGCTGGGAGTTATCTGCACAATTAAATAATGATGAAGCTCCAATGCTGAATATTAAAAATGAAAAATTAAATTCGGCCTTTAATTACGGTGCTTCTTCTATTAAACTAGGAAAAAAAACGTATCAACATCAAACCAGTGGAAGCTCAATGCTTGTTGAAACTATCAATAACAAACCAATGCTGCAAGAAGTAATCGATGAATTACCAGATGTTGCAAAATATGATTCTAAAACTAAGTAATGAGTACCATGATAAAAAATATAAGTATTTCGATCTTACTAATTCTAAGTGGTAAATTATCTGCGCAGCAACCCGCCGAAATTAAACTCACTGCCGAAAAATTACATTCTAGAGTGCGCGAATGGCCATATCCTGTAAACGGAATAACGGTGCCTACAAATGCTCCTGCCCTGCTTTGGCCTGGAACAAACGGTAAAGAAATGGTGAAACCAATGGAAAGCGGCAGTGCAATTCCTGAAGATCCAAATATTGGAAACGTGCGTTACAAAGTAATGCTGGCAAGTGATAAAAATTTTACTAAAGATTTAATTGCCAGTAAGGAACAACGCTGGGCTGTTTATCCTTTGCATCAAGCTTTAAAATCTGGAAAATGGTATTGGAAATATGCTTATGCCTTAAAAAACAGCAATCAATGGACGTGGTCTCCTACGTATGATTTCGTTATTGATTCAAAATATGCAAATCAAAAAGTTTCACCGCCTGTAAACGAAGTTTTAAAGCGAAATGAAGGAGCACATCCGCTTTTGTGGGATATGCGTACAATTGGCGAGGATTTTTACAAAAACAATCTTGATAATCCTGAGGCTAAAAAGTTTATCGCTTACGCGGAAAAATTAATGCTTGCTCCTCTCCCAACAGAAAAACCACAACGCATAATTGATACAACAGGTAAAAATCCATTAGAAAAAAAGATCATTATCGAGCGAATGTATCATGGGTTTGGTGACGCCGTTGGTACTCCAGTTCGTAATTTATGTATTGCTTATCAGCTTACTAAAGACAAACGTTTCATTTTAGACGCCAAACGCAGAGCTATAAATATTGCCAATATGAATCCTGACGGACTTGCAACTGGTGATGATTTTACAAGCGGTGCAGTACTTGAAGCTTTAGGTTGGTTTTATGATGCAGGATATGATTTCTTATCACCAGATGAAAAAGAGCTTTTTAAAAACATCATTAAACTGAGATCTAAAAGAGTTTACGATCATCTTCCAAATCGTTTTGAATTGCACGTAAGCGACAATCACGTCTGGCAGATTACCATGCGAAATCTTGCTATTGCAACTGTTTCGGTAATAAACGATGTGCCCGAAGCAAAAGAATGGCTTACCTATTTGTATGAAGTATGGTCAGCACGTTTTCCGGTTCTAGGCACGACAGACGGCGGCTGGCATGAAGGAAACGGCTATTTTAGAGTCAACTTTAAATCGATTATTTACCTGTCGCAAATGTTTGGCGATTTTAGCGGAGTCGATTATTTCAAATTACCTTGGATGCAGAATCTGCCTTATTATATGCTTTATACACATCCTAATAAATCGGCTAGTACAGCCATTGGTGATATGTGGGAAAACATTCCATACATTGTAAAGGGAGAAGCTTGGTTTGCAGATGCGCTGACTTATAAAATTGATAATCCTTATTTAAACTGGTATGTTGACGGAATAAAAAAAGAATATCCATCATATTATCACGGTACAGATGATTTCCTGCTTTTCCGTCTTTTAAATTTTAAACCAAACCGAAAATTACCAGTTTCATCTCCTTCAGATTTGCCCAAAACACGCAAATTTGGCGATGTAGGAGTTGTTGCTATGCATGAAGATTTAGCCAACGCTGATAAAACTTTAAGCAGTTATTTATTCAGCAGTCCGTTTGGTTCTTCGGGACACGGGCACGCTTCGCAAAACGCATTTACTATTAACTATAAAGGAAAAGTGATCTTTGGCGGAACTGGTTATTACAGCAATTTCAGCGACAAACACAATCTTTTGCATTATAGATCTACAAAAGCGTATAACACTATTTTAGCCGACAGCTTAAACCAAAAAATCGGTGAAGAAGGTTACGGATGGATTCCGAGAGCAATATCAGGAAAACGCATTCAATATGCTCTAGGAGATGCAAGCAATGCTTACGGCGAAATTAAAAGTGAATTCTGGCTGAACAGATTTGAACAAATTAAAGTTGTACCAAGCAAAGAAAACGGCTATGGAGAATCTGGCGTAACATTGTACAGAAGGCATATGCTGCAATTAGAAGGCGGATATATTGTTTTGTACGACGAACTAGAAGCTAAAAACCCAGTTAAATGGACAACACAGTTTCATTGCCCCTATTACACTATTGAAGGTCAAAATTCAGAAAAATCAAATCAGCAGCAATTTGTCGTAAAAACTGATTTAGGAAATGTTACGGCTAATGTATATGCCGAAAGTCCGTTAAAAATGGCTGTACACAATCTATTTTTTGAAACTGCAGTAAACTGGAATAAAGTTACCGATGATGAAGGTAAAATTAAAAATTTTAAAGACCAATGGCATGCCGGAATTACCTCAGAACCTAAACAAAAATTTAGATTCTTAACTATCATTCAAATCAAAGACAGCAAAACAGAAGTCATTAAAACAGCATCAAACGTTAATGATTTAAAGCATTTACAAGTTGGAGATTGGGAAATTCTAGCACAGTTAGACGGCAAAAAAGCGGCAGCATTACAAGTAATTGGTAAAACCGCAAAATCGGCATTTAGCTTTGGTAATCTCTCTTTAGAATTTGAAGGAAAAAAATATGCTCCAAAAATTGCAGGAAGTTCTCTATTACTAGAAATTTACAATTCTAAAGTAAACAAACAAGAAGTTGTTGACGAATTGCCAGATGCGGCTAAATACGATAAAAATTAAAAGAATAAAGTGTTTTCTTTTTGTTTAAATTAGAGCTTACGTTCTTTTAAACAATCAGCCAAACCAAACAATAAATTATAATTCAAACCTTTATGAAGAAAACGATTCTCCTTTTTACGTTTTTCTACATAACTCTTTTCTCAGTGAAAAGTTATGCGCAGGTACAAGATCGCTATTTCCGAACTATTTCGGTTGATAAAGGCTTGTCGCAAAGTTCTGTTTTTGCTATTCAGCAAGATACTTTAGGTTTCATCTGGATAGGAACACAAGACGGATTAAATCGTTATGACAGTAAAGGTTTTAAAGTGTATCGACCAATAAAAAACACTAAAAATAGTTTACAATCTTATTTCATTCGAAGTTTGTTTACAGATCACAAAGGACGATTATGGGTAGGCGGAAATCAAGGTTTAAGTGTTTATAATTATGATACTGATAATTTTACCAATTACCAGTTTCCAAAAAGTTTGGGCGAATGGTATATCTCCTCTATTACAGAAGACAGCGAACATCGAATTTGGGCAGCATCAATTACAGGCGAGATTTTTGTTCTTTCGCCAAAAGACGAAAAATTCACCAATATTAAATTCAAAGCCTCTTCTCATGAAATAAAAGAGATTGCTTACATCAGTTTTTGGCAGCAGCAGCTTCTTATAGGTACTGATGTTGGTCTTTTTCAATTGAACCTAAAAACACATCAATTAAAAAAACTGAATTTAGGAATTAACAAACCTTACATCAATAGTGTTTTTATTGATAATAAGAACTTATGGATTGCAACAGAAGGTTATGGAGTGATTCTGTACAATGGTCAAAACCGCCAGACTTCTACTCTTACGCACATTTCATCATCAAATAGTATTGCTGATAATAACATTCGTTGTGTGGGTAAAGATACAGAAGGTAATATTTGGTTTGGTACTTTTAGAGGTCTTTCTATTTATAATCAAGTCACCAATTCTTTTACAAATTATTATCATCAAATTTCACAACCGTATACTATTGCACAAAATTCTGTACGATGCTTTTTGAAGGATAAGCAAAACGGAATCTGGCTTGGAACCTACTATGGCGGTATTAATTACTATCATAAAAACGATATAAAGTTTAATATTTTAAGCCAAAACTCGGCTAAACCATCGTTAAACGATGAAGTTATTGGAGTAATCAAACAAGATTCTAAAGGAAATTTTTGGATAGGCACTAATGACAAAGGAATAAACTATTGGAACAAAAATGCTGGTACAATCAGTTATTATTCAAATAGCGAAAACAATCCTAACAGTATTAGTTCTAATAATATTAAAGCCATTGCTTTTGATGATAATGGCAATGTACTTATTGGTACTCATAACGGAGGAATGAATCTTCTTAATCCAAAATCAGGAACGGCACAGCGATTTCGTCATGATGAAAAAAATCCTAACAGTATTGCAGGAGATTTAGTCTACGCTTTACTGAAAGATTCTAAAGGGCGTATTTGGGTGGGCACAAGAACCGGTTTAGACCAATTTCATCCCGAGACCAAAACTTTTACTCACATTCATCTAGACAAAGCAGGAAAACGTTTAACATCAGACGCTGTTACTTTTTTGTTTGAAGACAGTAAAAATCGCATTTGGATAGGAACTACAAACGGAGTTACGCTCTTTTATCCTGATACGCTTTTGTTTGGAAATGTGGGGCACGGAAAACTAAGTGAAGATATTATCAATTGTATAACTGAAGATCAAAAGCATCGAATTTGGATTGGCACTAGAGAGGGCCTGCGTTTGTATGACGAAAATCAAGAATCTTTTATAAGCTTTAAAGCTCGAAAAGACTTTTTTGAAGAAACCATTTACGGCATTGTTCCCGATGATGATGGTAATTTATGGATTTCTACCAATCACGGGCTGATCAAATTTAATCCAGACAGCCGTACGGTTCAAAATTTTGACGAAAGTGACGGACTGCAAAACAAACAGTTTAACGAATATTCGTTCTGTAAAGCACAAGACGGTATGTTACTTTTTGGCGGTATCAAAGGTATTTCGTACTTCTATCCTGCTATGATCAAACAAAAACCACTTCCTTTAAAACTAAGTTTTACAACACTCGAAGTTTTAAACAAAACGGTTGCTGTAAACGATGAAACCAATATTTTAGAACAACATATCGATCAGGTAAAAGAACTTGAAATTGGCTCAGAATACAAGCAGTTCAGTATCTTTTTCAACACCTTCAACTACATTTCATCTAATAGAACTTATTACTATTATAAACTCGACGGCATCGATAAAGACTGGCAGCGCACAGATCAGCTAAAAGTGAGCTACAGCAATTTACCAGCAGGAAAATACAATTTCCAAATCAAAGCCGTTGGTCCAAATGGCGAAATGAGCTCTGTAAGAAGTTTAACCATTGTTATTCTTGCGCCTTGGTACAAAACACTTTGGTTTTCACTGCTTTTATTAACCATTATTGGTATAGCCGTTTATATTGGTTTTAAAATTATTAAAGAACGAATTCAAGCCGAACAACAGTTAAAATTAGAACGAATTGACAAAGAAAGAGTGAGTTATATCAACCAAGTAAAAATGGATTTCTTTACTAATGTTTCGCATGAATTAAGAACGCCATTAACATTGATTCTCGCTCCTTTAGAGGAATTATTAAAAACACCTTTTGCTGACAAAATATCTAAAAAGAAACACGAACTAATGTTTATTAATGCAAAAAGACTGTACAACTTAGTCGACCAGCTTTTTGAGTTCAGAAAAACCGAAATGGGAACGCGACAGCTTAAAGTAGGCAAAGGAGACATTGTTCGTTTTACTCGTGAAATTTATGAGTCATTTAAACCGCTTTCAGAAAAAAACGACATTCATTTTACATTTCATACAAACGAAGAACAGCTTTTATTTTATTTTGATAAAGATGCTATGGAAAAGATTCTGTTCAATCTATTATCCAATGCTTTCAAATACACCAAAACGGGTCAAAGCATCACGTTGGAACTAGTAAAGAAAAATGAAACTGTAGAAATAAAAGTCGCTGACACGGGGGTTGGAATTAGTGAAGACGATTTATCAAAAGTATTCGATCGCTTTTATCAGGTAAACAATCGTGAAATGAATTTGGGCTCTGGTGTTGGTTTGGCTTTTACAAAACGCTTAGTCGAACTACATCACGGAGAAATTTCTGCCGAAAGTACTAAAGAAGTTGGAAGTGTTTTTAAAGTAACAATTCCTGTTTCAGATCAAGTGTATAAAAACGATCAGCATATCGAAGATTCTTTATATGAATTAGATATCGTTACCGATAATGAACTTGATAACGAAAATATTCTTGAAGAAGAAAACGAATTAGCAGAAAGAGATCAGCCTATAAAACTGCTTTTAGTTGATGACAATAAAGAGATTATAGATTATCTGCGAGATTACTTTGGTAAAATTTATGATGTAACAGTCGCTTACAATGGTCAAATGGCACTTGAACTTTTAGAAATTCATCAATTTGATATTATCATAAGCGATGTAATGATGCCAGAACTTGACGGATTGCATTTTTGTAAACGTGTCAAACAAAACATCAATACTTCGCACATTCCATTAGTGCTTTTAACCGCCAGAACCGAAACCAGCCAACAGTTAAAAGGTATAGAAATGGGCGCTGATGATTATATTACAAAACCTTTTTCGACTCCAATATTAGCAGCAAAAATTACAAATCTGCTGCGCTCGCGTAAACGTTTAAAAGAATATTATGCCGTAGGCAAAGAAATGGTTCCTGAAAACATTGCTTTTAATACCCTTGACGAAGATTTTCTTAAACAAGCCATACAAATTGTCGAGGATCATTTAGCCGATTCTGAATTCTCTGTTGATCATTTCAGCAGACAAATTGGTATGAGCCGTTCTAATCTTTATCTAAAACTCAAAGCCATTACAGGCGAATCGGCGATGGATTTCATAAAAAGAATCCGATTTAAAAAGGCAGTAGAATTAATGCAGAGTAAGCGATACACCATTGCACAAATTACCTATATGTGCGGTTTTAACTCTCCATCTTATTTTTCAACCGCATTTAAGCAGCATTATGGCTGTATGCCAAGTGAATATTTAGCCAAACTAGAGCAGCCAAAAGAATAACGAAACAACAATACAAACTAACTAATGCAGACAAAAAACACTTTTTACAATCCTCCGCCTGTTTAATTAAACAGCTGCAAAAACAAAGTTTTTACACAAAGACAGACTCAATAATTTCGAAAATTACGACCTCGGCAAAATGATTTCATTTCTGATCGACAAGTTCTATTTATGCCTTTTTAAATCAAAACAAGAACATAAAAACAAAGAATCATAACTTTAAATAAAACAACATAACAATCTATTAATTAAACTTTTATGAAAATTATAAAATGTATTTTTCTACTTACTTTTATTTTACCCTTTACTTCTACTGGGCAGACAAAAGTAAGTATTACTATTCAAAATAATTCAGCAGTAGACCAAACAGAAACTGTGGTTTCTATAAAATGGAAAGACATCCTTTCCTCCTATCCGCAAATCGATACGGCAAACTTTATTGTAATTAATCCTAGTACAAAAAAGCAGATTCCTTTTCAATTGGAACACAAAGGTTCTGCTGCTATTCAAAATTTATTACTGCAAGTAAATATTAAAGCTAAATCAACATTAAACCTTTCTATTCAAAAAGGAAAACCCGAGACTTTTGCAGCAAAAACATATGCACGCTACGTTCCTGAACGCAAAGATGATTTTGCTTGGGAAAATGATAAAATTGCGTTTCGCGCTTACGGAAAAGCTTTAGAGAAAACAGAAGGTGATGCTTACGGCTTTGATGTTTGGGTAAAACGAACGGATAAATTAGTACTAAACGACCGCTACAAACGCGATGATTACCATATCGACCATGGTGACGGTTTAGATTATTATCACGTAGGCTTTACATTGGGCGCTGGCAATATGGCTCCATTTATCAAAGATACCATTCGTTACTCAGGCAATTATCACCAATGGAAAGTTTTAGACAACGGCCCTTTACGCTCCACTTTTCAACTAAAATATGACGAATGGGACGCTGGCGGCATAAAAATGAGCGCCGTAAAAACCATTTCGCTTGATGCAGGTTCACATTTTAACCGAATCGAAAACGTTTACACATTCAATGACAACAAACCAATTCCCGTTGTTGTAGGAATCATAAAAAGAGAGGAAGCAGGCGTTATTTCTTTAAATGAACAACAAGGTATTATGGGATATTGGGAACCTACTTTCGAAAAAGACGGTACAACAGCTATAGGTTCAATTTTAACAACTCCAACAACAGCAATGTGGAGCACCAAAGAACAAATTCTAGCACAAACCACAGTCAAAAACAACGAACCAATCGTGTACTATACTGGTGCGGCGTGGGATAAAGCAGGTAAAATTACAACTGCAAAACAATGGTTTGATTATTTGAATACTTTTCATCAAAAAATAAACAACCCGCTGATTATATTGGTAAAAAAGAACTAAAAACAGAATTACTATTAACTATAAACAAAAAAGAATGTCAATTAATTTATTTGATTTAACAGGGAAAACAGCATTAATTACAGGTGGTGTTCACGGATTAGGAATGGCAATGGCTAAAGGACTTGGACACGCAGGTGCAAAAATTGTAGTAAACGACCATTCGTCGCAAGAAGCAGTAAACAATGCAATTGCCGAATACAAATCGGAAGGAATTGAAGCCTACGGTTACTTATTTGATGTTACTGATGAAAATGCAGTAATCGAAGCAATTAACAAAATAGAGTCTGAAGTAGGTCCTATCGATATTTTAATAAACAATGCCGGAATTATCAAAAGAACGCCAATTATCGAAATGGAAGTCGCCGATTTTGAAGCTGTGGTAAAGGTTGATTTAACAGGTCCTTTTATTGTTTCTAAAAATGTAGCGAAAGGAATGATTACACGCGGAGGTGGAAAAATCATAAATATGTGTTCAATGATGAGTGAACTTGGCCGAGATTCTGTAAGTGCTTACGCATCAGCAAAAGGCGGATTAAAAATGCTGACTAAAAACATGGCTACGGAATGGGCTAAATTCAATATTCAAACTAACGGAATTGGTCCTGGTTATTTTGCAACAAGCCAAACAGCTCCAATTCGAGTAAACGGACATCCTTTTAACGAATTCATTATGGGGAGAACTCCTGCAGGACGTTGGGGAAATCCAGACGATTTACAAGGCGCAGCAATCTTTTTAAGCTCAAAAGCAAGTGATTTTGTAAACGGTCATATTGTTTATGTAGACGGCGGTATACTAGCAACAATTGGAAAACCATCTAACGAGAATTAGGTCGTAATTAATTTCAAAACATAGCTCGAATAACGTCTTTTAATTATTAGATGTAATTAACATCCTAAAATCAACATTCGTGCGTTAAACTTACACTATTTTATAAAAAATGCTCCGCTGGAGCTTTCTTCGGCAAAGCCTTTTGTTTACAGCATTAGGCTTTGCTTTTTTTACTGTTTCTGAGTATTTTACAGATAAATCTTAAAGAATTAAAAATTTCTTACTAAAAATTTCGTTTTTTAAACGAAATTTGCGCTTTAATATTAAAAAGTTAAAAACAAACCCCAAGTTTAATCAAAACCCTACTAATGAAAAAAACGTATTATTTTTTTCCAGTACTTGTCGTTCTGGCAAGTATCACTTTTGCGTGCAGTGACAAGGAAGACGGCGAAAATTACAAGCCAAATTATCTGCCTAGCATTGACGCTGCAACATTACCAGCAGGAAATCGTGCCTTTACAATGTTTGAAGACGCCGAAAACTCTTCAAAAATGTACGACAATAAAGACCGCTGGTTTAGAGTAAATGAGCCTTTGCAAGTAATTCAAAAAAGCAAAGATTCTGTTCAGGTATCTCTGTATTCACCAGTTGGATTGACTGATGTAAAAATATATGCAAAATTACCTAACTACGAAAAGCGATTTGTTCTTTACAATTTTTCAAAAGTGCCTGCTTTTCACAGATCTTTTCATCAAATTCCGTTAACAGCGGGCAAACATGACTACGAACTTGAAAACGGTAAAACAGTAACAATCGATAAAATCGAAGGATTTTCATCGGGAGCAATCGAGTTTTCTGTAGAATCTACTGATCCTTTATTTCAGAAATTTAAAAAAATAAAGTCTACACACTTAGTACAATTTAGCGCAGCATATCATACTAATGAACTTGGTAAATTTTTACCAATGAATCCAGTTTTAGCAAAAGAAGCTATAACTATGATCATTAATTATTCTTATGCTTTAAGTCATCCTTTGTATTACAGCACTTTTACAAATTTCAACAAATACAAACAAGAACAGGCTGCTACAGCAGGAACTGCAATAAATGGTGCACTTAACTGGCATGGTAATGCAGATGATAAGGATGGGACTTATGACTATTTAACTAAAGAGGAAATAGAAAAAACGTACTGGAATTACCTTGACGGCAGAACGGTAAATATGGCAATGGTTGGCGGTGCAGCAGCTTTAGGCGGCGGTGCATTGGCTTCTCAATGGGAATCTGGTTATGTTACAGGACATTGGTTAGGCGAAATGTCGGTTTGGTCACATGAATACTCGCATCATATTGGCTGGGGACACAGCAGTAACTTGGCAAACAGCGGCGAAGGCGGCGGACAACAGGAAATGCTTACTGATTTTTATAAATACTTGATTTACTTAAACGATCTGCCTTTTACAGATCCCGAAGTCCTAAAAGGATACAGCAAAACAAGTTACCTAACGGGTAAATATAAAAAACCAGAATTTAAGATAAATCCTAAAAACCCATTTTTACTAAAATACAAAGGAGAAGGAAAATGGAACTAACCCGCAAAATCAACATGAATAAACTACCTTTTTTAATACTGCTGCTTTGTTTTATTACCAGCTGCAGCAAAGATTCTGATGGTCCCGAACCAACAAATTACGACTATTACTACCCTACAAACGAAGCTTCGATTACAGCCAAACAAATTGGCGACGGAACTGGAACTATTGATCCTAAAGGAATCACGATTTCAAAAGAGAAATTATATGTTTGCAACGGTAATGTTTTAGAGGTTTTTAATGCTGTGACTTTAGCACATATTAAAACAATTGCAAACTACACAAAAGGAAGCACAACAATTCCGTTTGTTAATTTGACATCTGTTTCTATTGATAATGGAAGAATTTATGTAGGAAGTGTTGAATCGAGACTTTTTGTACTTGACGAAACTACTACTCTTGGAATTAACACGGTTGGAAACGGGCAATGGTGGCAGACTTTTGTACACGTTTTTGGCGTTGTTGCAAAGGACGGATTGGTGTTTGTAAAGGAAAAAGAAAAATCTATTAAAGTTTTTGAAGCTTCACAAATTACTGAAACCAGCGACTGGAATCTAAAACCATTTGCTAAACTAAATACTTTAAGCGGTTTCGATCAGGTGTATTCTATGGATGTAACCGATGGAAATTTAGTAGTGGCAGGAAGAGACGCTAAAAGCTATTTGTATTATAATTTAGCAGGGATTCGTGCCAATGCAGCTGCTTCACTAACCACTCCATTAGAACCCGTAAAAGCTCCTTTTGAAGAAGTAAAACCAATTTCGGTAGTATTTAGTAAAGATTGGGCGATAACGTCAGAAAACGCAGGAAACACTTCTTATTTACGCCTTTATCCAAAAGATGAGTTTAACAATAGAACATACAAACCAAGAGTAAATGCCTCTGATATTATGGGACAAAATCCTTTTGGCACTATTGTAAGTACTGCACTTCTTAATGATCGCATTTTTTTATCTGATAATACAAATAAAACAATTCGAGTTGTTAAGCTTAATAAATCAACAATTGCAGAGCAAAAGTAAAATTTTCCTCTGCCCGTTTCTGATTACTTATTAAACACATAGAAACATAGATTTTATAAACAGCAAAGAATACAAAAAAGAAATACATTTCTCTCACATAACAGTTTATGTGTTTTCAAACAAGTGAAACGCCTTTTTTAGAAGCAGTAAAACTATGTTCCTATGTGTTTAAAAATTATGCGCAAAGCTTTTTAAACAATTCAATCACAATCAAAAACACCTCTAAAACTTTGGGCTTTAGAGGTGTTTTTGTTTTATGCCAAATCGCTTTTATCGTTCTTCTTTAATCAAATACATTATTAAGGCTGACAATAAACATATTATAGAAATGACTAAGAACAAAAACTTCGTATTTCCTGTTGTTTCAATAATATACCCAAGCAAAGGCTCGCCTAAAGCCGCAAAAAGATAACCGCACATATTCATGGTTCCAATTGCAGTTCCTGTTCGCTCCCGCCCCATTATCTGCGGACATAAAGCCCAAAAGTTAGCTTGAGGTCCGTAAACAAAAAAGCCGCAGGCAATCAAAAGAAATCCTATTACAACTAGATTTGCATTATGCATAAAGAACAATAGAAACGAAAGCCCGCAGCAAACCAGCATTCCCATAAATATAGATTTATAATTGCTTTTAAAAAGCGTTGTTGACAACTGTCCAAAACTAAAAGCACCAAAAGCCATGCCCAGCGGAAGCAAAAAGGTAACCCAAATTAACGAAGGATCTTCTTTCCAGTTATCTCCTAAAAAATGTACAGGAACCCAAAATATCAATCCGTAGCGCGCCATACTTTCCAACCCAAATGACAGGCAGACTAATCTAAACTTTTTATGTCCCAGAACTTCACTGTAACTCTTTTTTACTGCTGTAAAATCAAAACCTTTTGACTTTCTTTCTACAGGAACCGGCGATGCTTTTATAAAAACTAAAAATACGGTGGCCGATACAAAAAGTAATAAAACCGGCAGTCTAAACAACATTCGCCAGTCTAAATGCAGTGAAGTGATATAAATTGAAATACCAAAAGTCACTGCCGATGAAAATCCCGCAGCCATGGTATACAAACCAAAGGCTTTGTTCTGCTCTTCGGTTTTAAACCAATTGGCAATTATTTTTCCTCCAGGAGCCCAAGCCATCGATTGAAAGTAGCCGTTTAAGAACCATAAAACTAAAATAATATAAGGCGAATGGGTAAAACTAATTCCTAAGTTGCAGGCAATAGACAAATAAGCACCTATAGGCACCAGGTATCTTGGATTAAAACGATCGGCAAGATTTCCGTTGATAAACTGTCCCAGCGAATAGCCTATCAGCATGGCGAAACTTATCCATCCGATAAAAGTATATGAAATTCCTAAATCTTCGCGCATTGCTTTTGTTGCCCAGCCAAAGTTATGTCTGCCTGTATAAAAAAACAGGTAACAAAACATGGTGATAAAAAGCATTTGGTATTTTTTTGAGATTTTACTAATCATTAAATTGTTATTAAAACCCTGTATGGTCTATGTTTAATTGCATATTGAAATGCTTCTAGGGTTTCTTGCAATGGAAATTCTTTTTCGATGAAAGTACCAAAAGGATAATCTGAAAAATGATCTTCAAAAAATGAAACGGCATTAATAAAATCTTCATAATTATAATTATGCATTCCTTTTATGCTTAATAATTTACGAATCATTACCTCAGCATTAACTTCAATACTTTCTGTTGGAGTTACGGCGCCTATCCAAATGTGTTCTGCTCCTACTGCGCTAAACTGCAAACCAGTTTTTATGGCTGCAATAGAACCGCTCATATCAATAACAACATCAAAACCTTTTTTATAAAATCCTGATGTTATTTGAGCAAGTTCTTCAATTGGATTTGCGCTGTTATAAATATAATCAGCACCAAACGATTTACTTTTCTCTAATCGCCTGTCATCAATATCAATTACCGTAACAGATGATGCTTTTTTCTGTTTTGCAATCGCTGCAGCAATTAAACCTAAAACTCCTGCTCCAAGAATTAGAACATTTTTGCTCTCAATTTGACTAATTAATCGATAAGCTGCCATTGCTGTAGCTCCGGCACAATTAATAATTGGTGCAAATTTTTCATCTATAGACGAAGGCAGTTTCAAAATCCCTGTTCCTTTTTTTAATACACAATGCGTTCCTAATCCGCCGTTGAATTTCTCGTTTTCGGTAAACTGAACATGTCCGTATTTAAATAAACCGGCAGATTTTTGAGGCATTTTATCTTTTACAAACTCATCTGTATCTGTTGCAGCAAAAATGGTCCAGGTAATAAGATCACCTTCTTTTAATATATTTCCATTTAAATCATAAAAAGGCTCGCTTTGCGATAGTTCTAGAATTTCTCCCACAATCTCATGTCCTAAAACAATTGGCGATGGTTCTTTTCGTCTTCCTGTAAAAGTATGCAGGTCGCTGCCGCACAAAGTCGTGTATTTGTTTTTTACTAAAATCTCGCCTGTCTGCAATGCTGGCAAAGTCGTATATTCGGGAAGAATACTGCCGTTTTTTTCATTAAACAGCATAACACATGAACTACACATTTTTCTTTAAGTTGTTTAAGTTATCAATTGTAAAATCAGGACCTTGCCTTTCGTCACCATCTCGCAGCAGTATATCGGAATTGAATTTATAACTGATGTTGATTTGCTTTTTACTCACTTTCAAAATAAAATAACCGTGAGCTGCAATATCATTGTAAATCATATGCGGATTAAGCTTGTATAAAAGTTTACTTTTTTTGGCAATTTGCTCGCTGGTTAAGCGATCATCATTTTTAGAAGTTATCGACGGCGTTAAAAACTCCCACGCAATACGTTTGTTATTGGCCGAATCTGGCGCATTTAATTCTAAAACATGACTTTGATGATGATCTCCTGTTAAAATAATCGGCGGGTTTTTCAAGCTCTCAAAAACTTCGATCAGCTGTTCTCTTTGGTAAGGATAACCAGTCCACCAATCCTCTTCTTTTACCGTTTCTATTTTTTTGCTTTTATAGCCCGTAAACATGACCTGATTTACAAGAAAATTCCATCTTGCATCACTATTTTTCAATTCATCTGACAAATGATCGAACTGTTTCTTGGAAATCATTTTTCGTTGCGGATTAAATTTTTCTGGATCGCTGCTTAATAACTGTTTATCTCTGCCGTCTAATCGTTCTTCCAAGAAAAAGAAATTAGCCTCCTTTCCTATTTTGATCGAACGAATCATTTCGCTTGTCGATTTAGCCCTTACAGGCATCCATTCAAAATAAGCCTGTACAGCGGCGGCACTTCTGTCAGTCCAATTTCCTTCATTGTTCTGGTGATTTTTTGCTCCGCCGAAATACGCATTATTAGCCAGTTCGTGATCGTCCCAAATACAGATAAAGGATTTTGTGCGATGTGCTTTTTGAAGCTCTTTATCTTTACGATAAAGAGCGTATCTTTTTCTATAATCAGCTAATGAAATAAGTTCATGAAGCGGGTCGTTTAAGCGATTGCTTTCTTCAAGAAAAGCTTTATTCGCATATTGTCCTGTTCCGTATTCATAGATATAATCACCTAAATGAAATACATAATCAATGGCTTTATTATCGGCAATATGACGGAATGAGGTAAAATAACCGTCTTCGTAATTGTTGCAGCTTACAACTGCTATTTGAAGCGGTTTTAAAAGCGAATCAGGCAATGTTTTACAAACTCCAATATCAGAAGTCGTTTCGTTATAAATAAACCTGTAAAAGTAAACCTGATTACTTTCTAGATTCGTTGCATCAATCTTAACCGTATAATCGCGGTCTTGTGATGTTGTTACGAAACCTTTTTTAACTATGTTTTTGAAAGCATCATCATTTGCGATCTGCCATTCGACATTGCAAATTCCTGAAAATTCTGTAGTAATACGTGTCCATAATATCACTGCATCGTTTGTAGGATCTCCAGAAGCCACTCCATGCATAAAATACGCATTGTTATTTGTGGCAAATAATGAAAATACTTTTACAGGAAACAACAGCGGAATCATTCCGAGCATTGACCTTTTTACAAAACCTCTTCTGTTCATCTTATCTTTATAAAAAACACAATAGTACTACTTGAATGTTACCTTTATGTTTAGAAATTATTAAAATCTATAGCTTGCTCCAATTTTACCGCGAATGCCGTAATACTCCACCTGCTCTGGTCTTGACACTACACCATGATAATAACGTAACTCTTGATTGTTAAGGTTGTTAAGATCGATGAAGAATGTAATATTCTTAGGCGTTGTATAAGAAAGGTTCATATCTAAATGAAAATCTTTATCCTGATATCTGTCAGCTCCTTTATTATCACGGATTTCTACTAAAAAGGCTTCACGGTAATTTGCCGCCAATCGTGCTGCAAAACCTTTGTATTCGTAAATAAGCGATGCATTAAAGATGTTTGGCGATTGATTCATTAAACCAATTTTTTCGTCGCCTCGATCTGACAATGTGGTTTCGGATTTTGTAAACGTGTAATTTGCTTTTAGACTAAAATTGCTTAAAAACCCAGGTAATTCTTTAAATTTCTTATTGAAACCCACCTCAACTCCGTATAAAAATGCATTATCAGAATTTAATGGTCTTGAAACTTTATACAAATCTTCGGCTCCGCCAACAGTTCTTATTTCGTCAGTTGTCGATGTATAAATTAAATCTTTAAGATCTTTGTAGAAAACACTTCCCGTCACATAATCGTTTTTGTTTAAATAATAAGAACCTACTACATCATAATTCCATGAAAATGTTGGTTTTAAATTGATGTTTCCTTCTACAACTGTATGATTATCGGGATTTACTCTATTACTCGGACTCAATTCGTTAAAAGCCGGACGGGCAAAAGTTCTGGTAACTGCCGCTCTTAAATCCAATTTCTTTGATGGTTTGTAAATCAGATGCGTCATTGGTAAAAATGCACCATAATTTTTACTTCCGTATATTGGTGTAACTACTTTGGTTTTATCGTTAAACTCATAACTTTTTGCATCTACAGCTGTGTTTTCATATCGAATTCCACCCACAAAACGAAAATCTTCGTTAATATTCCATTCTGCAGATCCGTAACCTGCCCAAACTTTTTCAGTAGCATCATAATTACCTGTTGCATAACTGGAGTTGGTTACATCCTGATAGTTATACTTTAAGTTCTTGGCAATCGCAGGATTTCCCATTGGGTCAATAAAAGAGCTCTCTGTTGGATAATTAAATTTTAAATTATCATAATTATTATTCAATTCTGGAAACCAATTATTACTTGGAAATGCTTCTCTTTCCCATTGATTTAAATAGGCTTTTGGCGCTTTTGTATCGTAAATCCAAGTAATATAACGGTAGTCGTATGTACTGGTTTTGTTTCTAAATTTTCCACCAAACTTTATTTTCAAATTTTCTTTTGCAGTATAATTAAAATCAGCGGCAGCTACTTGATCTTTCTCTTCGACATTACGAATTGAAGTTACATATCTGTCCAAATAATATTTTTCTGGATCATATGGTGCCGAAAAGTGCGGCTGAATATTGTTGGATGGATCACCCACATAACCAGCAGGTCCGTCGCCTTGCAAAAACTTATAATTTGTACCGTCGACTTTCACCAAATTGTCATATTTTACAGTTTGTATCCAGTTTCCATAATAATAACCTCTATCATTTTTTGTTGCTGATGATGGACCATTGTAACCTGCCCATGAAGTATACGCCGCAACTTTGGCGTTCATCTTCAACTTGTCTGATATTTTACTTTCGTATCCAAATTCACCTCCGTAATTTTTAAACAAATAATCTACGGTGCTCCATCGCAATACGGCATTACTTGTCGTTTTATTAAAGTAGTGCATTGTTTTTCTGTTTTGCTCTTCGTCTAGAAATTGACTGTAGTAACCACGTGCATAAATTTTGTTTCGGCTGTTAAAACGAAAATCTGTTGCGACATTAAATCCAGTATTGGTTCTCACTCCCTGATAATTTCTAACATCAAGCGTATTTACATTGTGCAATGCATTACCATAAACAACCTCATAATCATCTGTAGAATAAGTACGTCGATTATAATTGGTCATGGCCAGAAAGCCGAATTTCTTCTTAAAAAATCGGTTACCATATAATACTGTACTATTATACCCCACTTTATCATCCGCACGAAGATTAACAGGAATAGCAACAGTCGCACGAAAAGTTTCTTTTTTAGGAGAAAACTTCGGGATATAATTAATCGTTCCTCCAATAGCATCTCCCTCATATTCTGGCGTAATTGCTTTTACAACCTGAATATATTCCAGAAATTCTGTTGGTAGTAAATCCATTGGCACAGTACGATTACCAAGCAAATCTCCTGAGGTTTTTGCAGATGGCATTCGATCCCCATTAATTGTTGCCGAACTCCATTGCGACGGCGTTCCTCTTACGGTTACGTATCTTCCTTCTCCCTGATCTCTGTCTATACTCACGCCCGGAATTCTTTGTACGGCCTCAGCTGCACTAATATCTGGCATTTTACCCATTGCATCTGCACTAACAACATCCATAATAGCATTTGAACTTTGGCGCATATCCATCGCTTTTCTTTCTCCGCTGCTATAATATTCTAAAACTACTTCATCCAGTTTTTCTTCTCTACCAGCGAGAACAATAGTTCCTAAATCAATATTTTTTGTTGAAACGTTTACTGCAATTTTTTTTGAAGTATAGTTTTCACTTGAAATTTCTAAATGATATTGCCCTGCTTTAAGTTTAAAAGAGAAATTACCATTTTGGTCTGTGTCTATAGTTCTAGATTGCTCTATAACTAAAATCGAAGCCGGGTGTAAAGGTCCGGATTCACTACTGATTTTACCTTTAACTTCTTGTGCATACGAAGTTGTTAAGAATAATGCAGCTGCAATGTACAGTAAAGCCTTCATGAGTTTATTAATTAAAGTTTGTTTTTTAATTCTGATAAATCGTCAATAATATAATGGTGGAAGTGATGCTCTAATTCTTCTCGGCTGTATGCTCCGGTGGTCACTCCGACTACTAATCCGCATTTTGCATTTTCACCTTGTTGTAAATCTGACATTGTATCGCCGACTTTTCCAACTAATGAAGCGTCTGCGATATTAAAGTGCTCCATAGCCCTAAAAATCATATCTGGATAAGGACGTCCATGCTCAACCTCATCAGAAGTAATACTGAAATCGAAATCAATGCCTTGTTTCCAGTTTAGTTTTTCGAAAATAGCATCTGCAATCGGACGAGAAAATCCTGTATCGAAAGCTACTTTTATCCCATTTTTTCTTAAATACTGAATAGTTTCATGAGCATTAGAAGTTGCTTTTACATCGTTGCTCTGCTCATAAAAAGCAATCATTTTTGCTACAAAAACTTGATGGATTTTATTTATTAACTCAGGTCTTTTCTCTTCCAATAAAATCGAAATCGCTACTGGTTTTTCATAACCCATTACTACATTAATCTGATCAAGAGAAAAATCATAACCAAATTCCTTTAAAACGGTTTGCAATGTTAAGCCAACTTTATTTTCATCATGGACAGTAGTGCCAGCCATATCAAATACAATTAATTCCATATTTTTGTCTATTTTTACAGTGCAATATTACTATACAAATGTTTACTATATGTAAACAAATTGTGAAGTAATGTTTATTATAAATAAACTTTTGTATACAAATACTAAACATGGAAGGAGCTATTTTACTTGAAATCAGTAAGAGAATAAAACAATACCGAATCGAAAAAGGCTTTACTGTACAGGAACTTGCAGATTTAAGTGACGTAAGCAAAGGCATGATTTCTCAGATTGAGAACGGAAGAAGCATTCCTTCATTAACAGTTTTACTCAGCGTCGTTTCTGCTCTGCAGATTAATTTAAGTGAGTTTTTTAAGGATATGACTCAGGAAGATGAAATGGTGCTTATAAAAAGAAAAGACGAATACGACCTGTTTCAAAAGGAAGGATCAAATGGTTTTTCGTACGAGCGTTTTTTAACCCGCACCATAAAAAATTCTACTATTGATATTGTTTTCTTAACTCTTGAGCCTAATAGTTACAGGGATCAGGTAAGTACTGATGCTTTTGAATATAAATACATTATATCTGGCGAAGTTGATTATTTGATAGCAAATGAAACCTACACTTTAAAAGAAGGCGATTCGTTATTTTTTGATGGAAGATTGAAACACGTGCCAATCAACAAAAGCAAAAAACCTGTAAAGATGCTAATTGTATATTTTTTCGATAATTAAAAAACTGCTTTTTTAGCTGACAATAAAAAATCCCAAGTATCAATAAGTTGATACTTGGGATTTTCTTTTTTCTAAAATCTGAAACTATTACTTCAAAGAAGCCATATCAATTACAAAACGGTATCTTACATCGCTTTTCAGCATTCTTTCGTAAGCTTCGTTGATTTCCTGCATTTTAATAATTTCAATTTCTGAAACGATATTATGTTTTCCGCAAAAATCCAACATCTCTTGTGTTTCGGCAATTCCGCCAATTACAGAACCTGCAACAGATTTTCTGCCTAAAATCATTGGCACAGTATTTAAAATAGGTTCTAAACCTCCTAAATACCCCACTAAAACTAAAGTTCCGTTGATACTTAACGTAGCAACATAAGGATTTACATCATGAACATAAGGAACAGTATCAATAATTAAATCAAATTTTCCGCTTACTGCATTCATCTGATTATTATCTGTTGAAATTACTACAGCATCTGCCCCCAGTTCTAAAGCGTCTTTTTCTTTGTCTGGAGTTCTAGAGAACAAGGTAACTTCGGCACCAAGACCTTTTGCCAGTTTAATAGCCATATGTCCAAGTCCGCCCAAACCAACTACTGCTACTTTGCTTCCTTTGCCAACATTCCAGTGTTTTAATGGTGACCAAGTTGTAATTCCTGCGCAAAGTAATGGTGCAACAGCCGCTAAGTTTAAGTTTGCAGGCACTTTTAAAACAAAATGTTCATCAACAACTACTTTTTGAGAATAACCTCCATATGTATGTCCGCCTAAATGAACATCTCGGCCATTGTAAGTTCCTGTAAAACCATTTAAGCAATACTGTTCTAGGTCATTTTTACAACTATCACAGGTATGACAAGAATCTACCAAACACCCTACTCCTGCTAAATCGCCTACTTTAAGTTTCGTTACTTCGCTTCCTACCTTAGTTACTCTTCCCACAATTTCATGACCAGGAACAGCTGGATATTGTGTTCCTCCCCAATCGTTTCTTGCAGTATGTAAATCTGAATGACAGACACCACAATACAAAATTTCTATTTCAATATCTTTTGCCAAAACTTCTCTGCGCGCGATTGTCATTTCTTCTAATGATGCATCGGCTGCAATGGTTCCAAATGCTTTTGCGTTAATTGTGTTCATACTTTATATATTAAATTATAGTGTAAAATTAAAAACCCTCTCTCTTTAAAAATAACAGAAAAGAAACATTTACTTATGAAATTCAAACAATTCTAAACTTTATAAAGATAACTAATTGGATTGTTTTTTCATAACCAAAAAATAACTTAACCACTAACAATCAATACTTTAAAAACAAAAACATCAGCTAGCATCGATTTTATACTGATAATTATATAATTACAAAGTTCAATAATATAAGCTTTCCAAGCAATTATCGATTTAACTTTGAAAAGAGCATTTTTTGAACTATAAACCGAAGATTATGGATTTATACATTTTCGTACAACTGGTTTTAATTTCGGGAGCTGCGACATCAGCAATGACGTGGTTCAGCTATTTTATGTCTAAAAATTACAGAAAATTATACAGAGACCCCGTACTTCTAAGCTCAGTATTAGTTCAAATGAACATTAATATTACGACTGAGACTAAAAATAATTTGGGATGGTTTCTTCATTTTGTAATTGGCTTTCTATTTGTAGCCGCTTATCATATCATTTGGGCAGAAGATATTTTAGCAGTTTCAGCACTTAGTGCCCTTATACTTGGAGTTATCAGTGGTATAATTGGTATAATCAGCTGGATACTTATTTTTAAAATCACTCATTATCATCCCTCCATTGGATTTAGAGATTACTATATTCAGCTGTTTTTTGCCCATATTATTTTTGCTGCCGTTGCAACAGCCCTTTACTTTCTTACTCTAATTATGCTTATTGTTACAAAAGCCTTTTTTACTGTATAAACACAGTATAAAAATTAAACAAAACACAAATAGACATTTACAAAATAAATAATGGCGCCTTATTGCGCCATTATAACTTATTTATCCAAAATCTTTAAGTCTTACTTTTTATCAATTTTATAAAGTCTTCCTTGATCTGTCACAGCATACAAAGCACCGTCACTGCCTTGCGTAATATCTCTAAAACGCTGATTTTCGCTGGCAAGAAGTCTCTCTTCTCCCGCAACTTTATTGTCTTTAATAACAAGGCGAACGATATGCATACCGCTTAAACAACCAACAAACAAATTGTTTTCCCATTCTGGTATACGATTTCCTGCATAAAAAGTAATTCCACTTGGCGATACTACAGGATCCCAATAGTAAACAAGCTGTTCCATTCCTTCTTTTTGTTGAATTCCGGCACCAATTGGTTCTCCGCTATATTCTATTCCGTACGTAATTATCGGCCAGCCATAATTTAACCCGGCCTGAAGTCGATTGATTTCATCACCGCCTCGTGGTCCGTGTTCGCTCAGCCAAATTTCTTTTGTAATTGGATGTACAGCCAATCCCTGTGGATTTCTATGACCGTAAGTAAACAATTCCGGCAATGCTCCAGCTCCCGCAAAAGTTGGGTTTCCAGCTCCCGCTTTCCCATCTTTGGTGATTCTGATCACTTTTCCTAAACTAGCTGTTAAAGATTGTGCCAAAGGTCTGGTTTCTAAAACGGAGCGTTCTCCTGTGCTCACAATAAGGTTTCCTGTTTGATCAAAAAGAATTCGTCCTCCATAATGCAAATTACTTGCGTTTGCAGGACTTGAGCGATAAATTACTGTCGCATTTTCGATCGTTTTTTCATCATTGGATAATTTTCCCTTTGCCACCGAAGATATATTCCCGCCCGAAACCGCTTCAGAGAAAACCCAATAAATCATTCGGTTTGAAGCAAAATCAGGATCCAAACACAACCCTAATAAACCGCCTTGTCCTGAAGCATTTACAGCAGGCAGCCCCGTAATGGGAGCGCTTACAACTCCTGCAGAAGTGACAATACGCATTGTTCCTGTTTTTTGAGTAACCAAAAGACGTCCGTCTGGCAGACTTTTTACTCCCCATGGATTTGTTAATTCTGATGTAAGAACAGTAGCCTGAAACTCCGTATTGGTAGTCATGCCATTTACTCGGGTTTGCCCCGCAAATGCAGGTTTATAATTAGAATTTGGCTTTTCTTTTTCTACAGGATCCGTTTTTGTTCCTCCTTCATTCTTTGGTTTATCATTACTTGAACAGCTAAACATCAGAAAAGCAGTTGAAAGAACAAAAATGTCTTTAAATTTTTTCATAGCAGTTATTAGTTAATTTGGGTTAATACGAACAAATATCTAAAATTAAGGATATTAAATTTTATATGATTTACATTTTAACTTATAGAATTTCACCAATTTACAAAAAAAAAGTCCAATCGAGTTGAATTGGACTTTTGAATTCTTTTAAAGAAAGACTTAGAGTTTTATCGCAATTTTCCCAATCGTTTTTCCTGACTCTAAAAGCTGGTGCGCCTTTTTAAGATTATCTGCCGTAAGACCTATTAATGTTTCATTTAAAGTAGTTTTCAAAATACCTTCATCTAATAAATCGGCTATTTTATTTAAAATGTTGTGCTGTTCGATCATATCTTCTGTTTGAAACATCGAACGCGTATACATTAACTCCCAAGAAAACGACACGCTTTTGTTTTTCAATTTATTCAACGCCACAGGATCACTGCTTCCTGTAATTGAAGCAATATGTCCTTGAGGTTTTATCAATTCAACCATTAAATCCCAGTACAAGTTGGTGTCGACAAAGTCTAAAATAAAATCTACATTTTCAAAACCAGCATCTCTAACAGATTTAATTAAATTTTTATGATCCACCACAAAATCTGCTCCTTGTTTTTTGCACCAATCTATCGTTTCTGGACGCGAAGCTGTTGCAATCACAGTCAAACCAGCGATTTTTTTAGCAAGCTGAATTGCAATCGACCCCACTCCGCCGGCGCCTCCAATTATTAGAATGGATTTTCCTTTATCCTTCTCTGGATTTATTCGGATTCGATCAAATAAAATTTCCCACGCTGTTAAACCTGTCAACGGTATAACGGCAGCTTCTTCGATACTTAACGATTTTGGTTTTCGTCCTGTAATTCGTTCATCAATAACTTGATATTCGGCATTGCTTCCTTGTTTTGTAATATCGCCCGCATAATAAACTTCGTCTCCTTTTTTAAACAACGTAACATTTTCGCCGACAGCTTCTACAATTCCAACGGCATCCCAGCCAATAATCTTCGGATTCTCTAAAACGGTATCTTTAGCACTGCTCTGACGAACTTTAAAATCTACCGGATTTACTGAAATGGCATCTATTTTTACTAATAAATCATGGGGAGCAGGAACTGGTTTTGACGTTTCAAATTCGATAAAACTGTCTTTTTCCGCGATAGCCAATGATGTTTTAAATCCTATTGCTTTCATTTTTATACTTTTTTATTTCGTTATTTCTGTTTTAACATTTACCTCAACTGGTTTACTCTAACAAAGATACGAGGAGATTAAAGTTTAAATATGGTATATTTTAATACTATAACAGTACAAATTCGGCATTGTAAATATAAAATCATCATACGCTCTGAATATTATAATTGTAAATTTGTAAAAAGTAAAATACTCTATTATGATTATCAGAAAAGCTGCTATCTCCGATTCTAAATACATTGCTCCAATTTTGTTACTTGCAATGGAAGACATTATTTATAAATTCATCTGTAAAGACGATTATAACAGCGCACTTGAATTTCTGCAGCATTTTGTTGAAACAGAAAACAATCAATACTCCTATCAAAATTGTTATGTAGCCGAAGCAGATAATGAAATTATTGGTGCAGTTAATCTTTATGATGGTGCCGATTTGCAAAAATTACGTAATCCGATAATCGAATACGTGAGAAGTAATTACAATCCAGATTTTGATCCAGAAGATGAAACGCAGGCTGGTGAATATTATATTGACTCTTTAGGCATAAATCCTAAACATCAAGGAAAAGGAATTGGTTCTGCAATTCTGCAATTTTTGATTGATAAATACGTTCATAAAAATAAAGAGACATTAGGTTTACTTGTAGAAGAAGATAATCCAAATGCCAAAAAATTATATTTAAAGCTTGGTTTTAAACCCGTTGGACATAAAACTTTGGTAAAAAAGAATTTGGAACATCTTCAAATTAACTAAAATAAAAATAAATGAGAAACATATCGACAGCAGATGCAGGATTAGTATTAAGAATAGTTTTAGGAATTACAATGCTTTCGGCAGTAGCAGATCGATTTGGACTTTGGGGCGCACCAGGATCTAACGCAGTTGCGTGGGGAAATTGGGAAAACTTCGTTATCTATACGCAAACGCTTAATTCATGGGCCAGTAAATCTACCGCAGAAATATTAGGCGCAGCAGCTACCTTTTTTGAAATTCTGCTTGCTGTATTATTACTCAGCGGGTTTAAAACTAGAATTGCAGCTTTTGGCACTGCCATTTTAATGCTTCTTTTTGCGCTCGCAATGGCTGGTTCTGTTTCAATAAAAGCACCATTTGATTATTCTGTTTTTACTAGTGCAGCTGCAGCTTTGCTCCTTTCGACAATTGCTAAGACTACTTTTGCGGTTGATAATAGGATTTAATGGTTATAAATAAAAAAGAGTTTGCATAGCAAACTCTTTTTTATGTTCATGAACTACAAACTATAAACCACCAACCATAAACTAAAAACCTTTTTAAGCCATTTTTAAGCCCCTTATTTTTTCAGGAACTGATATGTATTCGTAAATTAGCCACAAACAAAACATATCTTAATGACAGTACTTACATTTACCGTGATTATGCTTCTTGGCGCTTTTATGGCTGGTTTCATTGGTTCATTGTCAGGCTTAGGCGGCGGTATAATTATTATTCCTTTATTGACTATTATACTTGGTGTTGATATACATTATGCAATTGGAGCTGCTTTAGTTTCGGTAATTGCAACTTCTTCCGGCTCTGCGGCGGCTTATGTAAAAGAAGGAATTACAAATATGCGTCTTGGGATTTTTCTTGAAATAGCAACTACTATTGGTGCTGTTGGAGGCGCTTTACTTTCGGCAATTGCGCCTACTTCTTTCATTGCTGTTTTATTTGGACTTACATTGATTTTTTCGGCAATAAATTCTCTTAGAAAAAAAGAAGAACATATTGTTTTAGAATCCAGTCCTTTGGCTAAAAAACTAAAACTGGAAGGAACTTATCCTACTCATAACGGAGAGGTTGTTCATTACGGAACAAAAAATGTTATTGGAGGTTTCAGTATGATGGGACTTGCCGGAATGATGTCTGGTTTACTCGGAATAGGTTCTGGTGCTTTCAAAGTAATTGCAATGGATAATATTATGCGTATTCCGTTTAAGGTTTCGACTACAACAAGTAATTTTATGATGGGCGTTACAGCAATGGCGAGTTCCGTAATCTATATTCAAAAAGGATATATTGAACCTGGAATTTGTATGCCGGTTGTTATTGGTGTATTGTTTGGTGCTATGGCGGGTGCTAAAATTTTGGTTAGAACAAACCCTAAAAAACTACGAATCTTTTTTGCGTGCTTGATCTTTGTTCTCGCAATTAATATGATATATAATGGACTTAATGGAAAAATCTAAAGTTATGCAGCACGAAAAATTTGGAGAAAAAGATTTTCAAACCATTATTGGTAATTTACTGCGTTACGGCGTTTGGATTTCTCTATCAGTAGCTTTCATTGGCGGTATTATTTATTTAATGCACCACGGAAGCGACATTGAAGATTACTCAGTTTTTAAAGAAAATGACCGAAATATCTTTGAAGTAATTTCGACTGTTTATCACGGAGTACTTCAAGGTAACGGCGAATATTTAATCTATTTTGGAGTCATTTTACTCTTTTTAACACCAGTTCTAAGGGTTATATTCTCTTTGTTTTCATTCTTTCTTGAAAAAGATTATTTATATGTCGTGATTACGTTAATCGTTATTTTGATAATCATAACCAGTATTTCTTTTGGATTCTCTCATTAATTTAAAATCCTTTAAACGTCTACTTGAAGTAAAAAACTTAAATCGTATTTTTTATTAACTGACCTAATCGTTTTAAGTCAAATTCGGTTTTTTCATTCCATTCTACAGCAAAATTAAGCCTCATGCAATTATTATATTGATCGTGCTGTGTAAAAATTCTGCCCGGTGCAAAACCTATTTTTTGTTTTACAGCGGTATCAAAAAGCACTGCTGTATCAATACTCTTGTCTACTTCAAGCCAAAGGAATGAACCTCCCTGTGGCTGCGAGATCTTTGTGTTTTCTGGAAAATGATCCTCAATAGTTCGCTGAAAATGAAGCGAATTAGTGTATAAGGTATTTCTAAAATTTCTTAAATGATGATCGTATCTTCCATGCTCTAAAAAATCAGCAACTACTTCTTGATACAATGAAGGCTGACAAATAGTTTGTACTAATTTTTCTCTGATTATCTGATCCTTAAATTTACCTGGAACAACCCATCCTACTCTATATCCCGGAGCCAAAGTTTTAGAAACAGAACCGCACCACATTACTATACCAGCTTCATCATAATACTTACACGGTTTTGGTCTTGATCTGCCAAAGAAAAGATTCCCATACAAATCATCTTCTATAAGAGGAATATTATGATGTGTGAGCATTTTTACCAATTCGATTTTGCTTTCATCCGGCATCAAACTTCCAAGGGGATTACTGAAATTGGTCACAAAACAACAGACATCAATTTTATGAATTACTTTTTTCAACGCTTCTAAATCGATACCAGTAACAGGATGAGTCGGCAATTCAATAATATTAAGTCCCAATGTTTGGGCAACTTGAATAATTCCAAAATAAACAGGACTTTCAATCGCAATAGTATCGCCTCTTTTGGCAACTGCCATTAAACAATTATAGATAGCATTCATGGCTCCAGAAGTAATTACAAAATCATCTTCAGCTAGTTTTCCATCTAATATAAATGACCATTTTGCTACATTTCGTCTCAAGTTTGCATTTCCCTGAACGGGCTCATAACTTGTACCGCTTTCAGCCCAATTGCGTGCTGCTTTCAAAAGTCCTTTGTTCAGCTTTGCAATTGGAAGCAGACTTTCATCTGGAACCCCTAACGAAAATCGGCTGATACTTTTATCCTTCAGCGTATCAAAAACCTTTGTAATCAAATCTTCTGGAGCAACTTGCTTTTCAGAGAGCTTAAGCTTATTCATTGAAGGTATTGCAAGCTTTCTGTTTGATGTTTTACTAATGTAAAATCCAGATTTTGGCCGAGATTCTATCAGCGATTTACTTTCTAATTCTAAAAATGCTTGTTTTATTGTATTTAAACTTACATCGTATAACTTTTGTAAAGCACGAATTGATGGAAGTTTGTCTCCAATTTTTAAAGTTTCAGAGAATATCTGCTCTTCAATTATATTTGCAATTTTTAGGTATAAAACTTCTTTTGCCATCTTTTTATTTCTTGATCTGTACCCTGTAAAAATATAAAAAATTAAATCTGTAACCGTTTAAAATTAATTACAAAAGCTTAACCAATTGGATAATTTATCGGCTGCATTTTGAATTTTAGCCGAACGTTTTTCAGCATCTTTAAATGTTGAATGAAAAATAGTTTCTGCATGAAACTTCAAATTTTGTTCTGCTTCAATGCTGTAAAATTCTTTCTCCCAATACGAATTAATTTCAGGCTCTTCTTCATTATTAATGGTAACAAAAGCATAACCAATAACTCGATTTTCAAAAGAAGCAACACTTAAAGGGAGTCCTAAATTATTGATTAAGTACAATGATTTATCTTTGGCATTACTATTCACAGCACTTTTATTCTGGCACATATTAACAACAGCTTTTAATGACGATACATTAACTTCATTAAACTGAATTTTGGCTGTATTAGTGGTTTTCATTTCTTTAGTTATTTAGTTTCAAAGCAAAATTAGCGGGCAAAACAGATTAGATACAGATACAAAAAACAATTATTTTACAGGTACAGTTGACTAATATCAACAATCTTAAAATCGCTTTTTTTGAGAAGAGAAAAAAATAAATTTAATATCTTTACTATTATGATAGAAATAGGAATTGACAGTTTTGCTTCGGCAATGTATGGCGACAACAACACTTTAAGCAGTGTTGATGCAATGGAACAACTGCTGCAAAGAATTGAATTTGCAGATCAGGTTGGATTGGACGTTTTCGGAATTGGAGAACATCATAAAAAAGAGTTTCTTGACTCGGCTACAGCTGTTATTTTAAGTGCGGCAGCAGCAAGAACAAAAAACATCAAATTAGCAAGTGCGGTTTCTGTTTTGAGCGCTGCTGATCCTGTACGTGTGTATCAAAGTTTTGCGACACTTGATTTAATTTCTAAAGGAAGAGCTGAAATTGTTGTAGGCCGAGGATCTTCGATTGAAGCTTATCCTCTTTTTGGATACAATCTTAACGATTATGATGCTCTTTTTAAAGAAAAATTGGACTTGCTTTTACAAATTAGAGATAATGAGTTTATAAACTGGAGCGGAAAATTTCGCCCGGCAATAAATAATCTGCCAATTTATCCTAGAGCATTGCAGGAAAAACTTCCCGTTTGGCTGGGCGTTGGCGGTACGCCAGAATCATTTGTGAGAGCGGGTAGTTTAGGATTGCCTTTGATGGCGGCTGTAATTGGCGGACAAACACATCGTTTTCGTCCATTAATAGACTTGTATCGCGAAGCTGGAAAAGCGGCAGGTTTTAAACCGCATGAACTAAAAGTAGGTTTACACTCTCCCGGTTATGTTTCGAATACAACCCAAAAAGCAATTGACGAATATTATCCCGGCTATTCAGAACTTTGGACAAAATTAGGGCGCGAACGCGGCTGGCCTCCCGTAACAAAAGACAAATTTGATGGATTAATAGATGATCTCGGCGTTTTAATTGTAGGAAGCCCTGAAAGAACTGCCGAAAAAATCCTGCGTCACAGCGAAGCGCTTGGTGGAATTTCGAGATTTACTTTTCAAATGGATAATGCAGGATTAACACATTCTCAACTAATGAATGCTATAGAACTTATTGGAACAAAATTAATTCCTTTAATACATAAAGGATAGTTTTTTTTTACCGCTCACTATAGCTATCGGGATCACAGATTAAAAGAACTTTTTATTTTATATCTCGCAATATCAAAACCAAAAACTATAAAAAAAAGCATCCGCCAAAACTGACGGATGCTTTTTCGTTTATATTAATTCTTAGTTTTTACTTAGAATTTATATGTTACTCCTACTCTTACGTTAATTGGCTGTTCTGTCTGCCAGTAATAAGCTGATAGATAAGAATAGTACGAACCGCTGTAAAGGTATTTGTTTAAGATATTAAATACGTTTGCTGTAACTTTAAACTTTCTAGTATCATAAGATAAACCTCCATCAAGTTTAAAATAGTTAGGAAGTTTTTCAAGTCCTACACTCCAGGTATCAGTTAAACGTCCTGCAAGGTAAGTTCCGCCTATAGACGCTCCAAGACCTTTAAAAGTTCCATTTTGAATGCTGTAGTTTAACCAAGCATTTGCCGTATGTTTTGCATAACCCGGAACAATAGAACCTTCTTTAATAGTCGACACATTTGACTCTAATACAACCGATTCTGTAAAAGCATAATTTGCAATTAAATTAAGACCATCAAAGATTTTTCCTCTCAAATCTAACTCAACACCTTGTGCTCTTTTTTCACCTAAAACAAGACTAAACTGCTGCCCTGGCGTATTTGCAGGATCTGATGTTAATTCATTTTTCTTTAAAATGCTGTATGCAGCCAATGTTGTACTCCAAGAACCATCAAACCAGTCTTTTTTAATACCAAATTCAACATTATTTCCTGTAAGCGGTTTTACACTTTCTCCGCTTTTAATAACACCCGATTGTGGCGTAAAAGCCTGATCGTATAAACCATAAACTGCTAAATTATCAGTAATAGAATAACTAAGTCCTACACGAGGTGTAATATGGCTGTCTTCTTGCGTTGATCCCCAGCTTGATTGACTCAGCCAAGTATATCTTGCTGCAAGTGTTAATCTTAATTTATTTTCAAAAAAACCAAGTTCATCTTGAATATAACCAGCCGCATATTTAGAACTCATAAGTCCGCCTGCTCTTTGGCTTAAAGGTGTTTTATGATCAAACTCTGGAAAACCATTAGAAGGCGTTCCGTAATCAGGATTATAAACATTAAAAGGCTTGTCTACCGTATCAAGATCGTGCGATTGTCCCCAATCTGCCATATAATCTTTATTTCCCAAATCAACTCCTCCTAATACTTTATGCGATACAGAACCCGTATTAAATTTTCCGTTAACAAATATTTGTCCTAAATACATGTTGCTTTCAGCATCCCAAATACCAACATTTCTAATAATTTCTCCTTTTGCAAGAGTTCCTTCAGAAACACCGTCAAAATTTCTATCTACATTACCAGGCCCTACAACTCCCGGCCAAGAACTATATCCTTGCTGAATGTATTTAAAATAAGAAGTTTGAGCCGTAAGCTTCCATTTATCATCAAATTTATGCTCAAACATCAAATAACCGCTGTGATCTTGAATATTAGTGTCTGGTAAACCAGGCTGTGTCATTGTAAATCCTACAGGCAATGTCGCATATCCGTCAGACTCAGGTCCAAATACATAAAAAGAACCTACTTCAGTCATATTTGCATATTGAAAATTATATTCGGCAGTAATTTTTGTTTTATCATCAATTTGATATGAAATAACCGGCGCAATTACGTAACGATTATTATGTTCAAAAGGTCTATGCGAACCTTTTTTCTGTGCCGTACCATTAAAACGGTACAATAGTTTCCCTTTTTTATCCAATTTCCCGTCAAGATCGATACTCGCTCTGTAAAAATCATAGCTTCCAGCCATTACAGTCGCTTCACCTTTTGTAATTCCCGTTGGTTTTTTAGTCACCACATTATAAAGTCCGCTTGGATCACCGCTGGAAAGCATAAATCCTGCTGGTCCTTTTACAAACTCAATATGATCTACAAAACTCATATCTTCTGTCAATGGTCCCCAAAAAGAAGAAACGACATTAAATCCATTACGGAAAGCTTGAATTTGCGAGCCGCGCATCGAAATATTAGTATACATATCACCCCAATGCTCTATACGTACGGCACCACTCACATTACGAATTACTCCGTCGCTCATGCTCACAATCTGCTGATCTTTTAAAGTTTGTGCACTTACAATTTGAATATTTTGCGGAATCTCTAAAACCGGCGTTTGAAGACGCAGTGACAAAGATGGCTTATCTTGTTTGTATTTGTTTTTTGTAATTACAACTTCTTGAAGATCTTCTTGACTTTCTGAAAGCGAAAAGTTTTTGGTTGTAACTTGATTCGAGTACACTTCAATCTCATTTTCTACTGCATGAATTCCAACTGCTCGAACACTCACAATATACGAACCAGGCTTAACATTTTTAATCTCGTACTGTCCGTTATCATTTGTAACAGAAGTATATTTTGTTCCTTTTAGTACTACAGAAATACCTTCTGCCGGTTGTTTTCCGCTTAGCGAAACTTTACCGCTTACTTTTCCTAAGTTTTGACTCATCATGTTTAATGAACTCAAGAAAAGCACCAAAAAGCAAGCTTTCTTAATCATATTTAATATCATTTTAGTAAAATTTTAAGTTTTATTTGGCAAAAGTAATTCCTAATACTTTGTTATGCAAATTATTTTTAATTATTCTAAATAATAATAACAACAAACATAAAAACACCATAAATTATCAAACTTTACCAAGCGTTTTTTTCTTACTAAATAAAAAATATCAATAAACTCTGCCTATCTTTAAGTCTTAAAAATTTATCTCATCGAAATAAATCTCTAGATATGAACAATACCACAACGATCAGAAAAGTTGCCATTGTAGGTTATAATCGAATTCCTTTTGCGAGAGCAAATACTGCTTATTCTAATGTGGGAAACCAAGACATGATGGTTGCTGCTTTAAATGGGCTTATCGATAAATACCATCTAAACGGAAAATTACTTGGAGAAATCGCTGGCGGAGCAGTAATAAAACATACTTATGATAATAATCTGATTCGCGAATGCGTAATGAGAACTTCTTTAGATCCAGCAACTCCTGCCTGCGATTTACAACAAGCCTGCGACACCGGAATTGAAAGCGCAATTTATATTGCTAATAAAATTGCACTTGGTCAAATAGAATCTGGAATTGCCGGCGGAGTCGATTCTATAAGTGATATACCAATGGCAATAAGCGAAAATTTGCGAAAGATTTTATTAGAAGCCCGAAATGCAAAATCATTCGGAGGAAAATTAAAAGCATTTCTAAAAATTCGTCCAAAGGACTTATCACCTTTAGTACCTAAAAATGAAGAATCCCAAACCGGACTTTCGATGGGCGGACATACTGAAATCACAGCAAAATATTATAAAATATCTAGAGAAGAACAAGATCAATTTGCTCTTAAAAGTCATTTAAATATGGCAAAAGCTTATGAAGAAGGCTTTTTTGATGATATGATTACTCCTTTTAATGGACTTGAAAAAGATAATAATCTCAGAAAAGACAGTTCGCTTGAAAAACTTGCAAAATTAAAACCAGCATTTGATAAAATAAATGGAACTCTAACCGCTGGAAATTCAACTCCTCTTACTGACGGTGCTTCTTGTATTCTTCTCGCCAGCGAAGAATGGGCAAAAGAACAAGGTTTACCTATTCTTGCCTATATTACATTTGCCGAAGTTGCTGCAATTGAATATGTAAAAAATCAGCAAAACCTTTTATTGGCACCTCTTTTTGCAGTAAGCAGAATGCTCGAAAAGGCAAACTTGAACTTACAAGATTTTGATTATTATGAAATTCACGAAGCCTTTGCTGCTCAAGTTTTAGCAACCTTAAAAATTTGGGAAAGCCCTGAATTAAGCGTCGAAATTGATTTAAAGAAAACACTTGGAGCAATCGACCGCGAAAAACTAAACATAAAAGGAAGCAGTTTGGCTGCAGCGCATCCTTTTGCCGCAACAGGCGGAAGAATAATTGGCGTTTTGGCAAAATTGTTAAACGAAAAAGGCTCTGGCCGTGGATTGATTTCAATTTGCGCTGCAGGAGGACAAGGCGTTACGATGATAATTGAAAAATAACAATTTAAAAACTGACAATCAAACCATTACACAACAAACCTAATAGATTAACGTATAAAAATAATTAAAACTGTAACATAATTAAAAAAAAGGTCTCTATAGATAAAAAGCTATTATTAAATCAGAACTAATATCACTTAATCTTTTTATTATGAGAACATTAAAACTTATTACTTTACTCTTCTTTACTTTTGTTTCTTTTTCTAAAATAAATTCTCAGACTGTACAAAACGATAGTATAAAGCTCGATTATACTAAGATCTATTCGCTCGCCTTAGATGGAAATCCTAAGCAGGCTTTATCTTTGTTAGAAATTGATCCCAACAAAAAAATATCAAAAAAAGACCTAAAGTTCAAAACCGATTTTGAAAACCGTTTTAAATTTAAAAATGATAAAAGCGATTTCCTTGAAACCCGAAAATCAAAAATCGATCAATTACTGAAAATATACAGAGATTACTGGAGAATGTCTTTTTTAGACAAGGAAAAGAAAAATGATACACTTATTATGAAAAATGTTTTCAATTTTCTTAAAACAAAACTTCCTTCTTCAGAAAAATTAACTTTTAATGAAGACAGTATCAATGTGTATCAAAAAAAATACATTTCAAGTTTAGGCTATCACAGTACAGGATTTGGTAAAACGGGAGGTTTGTACGATTTATTAGTTTGGAAAACTGAAAAAGATACTATTTACAACCTCAATTATGACGGAAAAGAAACGGATATCAAAATCTATTTTATGGATGATTTTGTTACTTTGGGCTGGAGCGAATATGCCACTTTAGGCCGTTATTATCCTGCAGGATGGGCAACAAAGGAAGCTTTGTTTTGTGTAAAGAAAGCTTATGACTTAAAATCTGAAACATTTAGAATTAGCTACATTGGACACGAAGGAAGACATTTTGCTGATTATAAATTGTTTCCAAAATTAAAAGGCGTTGGTTCTGCTGATTTAGAATATAGAGCAAAATTGACTGAATTATCGCTTTATTCTCCCGATGGATTATATAAAAGATTGCAATTCTTTATTAATAATGGTAATTATGACAGCGAAAATGGTCATTCTATCGCAGCCTTTTGTGTTATAAGAGATTTATCCAGACTATTATTTCAAAATGACTACGAAAAAGACCTGGATAAATGGAAAGCAATTCCAGCAGCCAAAATAAATGAAGCCGCCGCCAAACTTCTGGAAGAAAACACAAAAGCATTGGAGAAGATTCCAGACGTAGAAAAACTTATCAAATAATAATCTTATCTATTCCACTTCAAACAAAACACAGCCTAATTACAGAGCTGTGTTTTGTTTTTACAATATTTCACATCTGAATATCAATTGGTAAGATAAACTAAACCACTATGGGCTTTCTTTCTATAGGTTTAGTTAGTAGACTGAAAGTCTGCAAGGTTGCGATACTTATTTATTAGCCACTAATTAGCACTAATTAATTTGTGGAAATTTATGTAATTCTATCTAACTCTTTGCGAAAGGAACGCAGATGATACGGATTTACAAAAGTAAAAACGCGGATGAACACGGATTTTTAAAAATAATAGATGAAAAATCCGTGTTCATCCGCGTTTTCGCGAAAGCGAACCCGCTTAATCCGTGTTCCTTTATAGACAATTTAAGTTAACAACTCTTTACTTCGTCCGTTCGCTATCACTCGGGTGTCAAAGACCCAAACGCACTTTCTTGAAATTTGTGGCTAAAATAGCTGCAGAATCTAAAAAAAATAGTTTTAAACTAGATCTGAGACCCTAAAATTAGATTTTTACCGAACGTTTTTAATGCGTTTAAATAGTTTTTTATTTACAAAAAATCAAATTTTTATAGTAAATTAGACTTTCTTATAATTGAGTTTCTTGTTTAAGCTTTTGCATGAATTTATTTTAAACCGTAAAAGAATGATGGAATCAAAAATACCACACGGGCCTCTTCCCGAAAAATGGAGTACTTATAAAGCCAAAGCCAAGCTTGTAAATCCTGCAAATCGAAAAAAACTAAATATTATTGTCGTAGGAACTGGACTTGCAGGTGCTTCCTGCGCTGCCTCATTAGCAGAACAAGGCTATAATATTAAATCATTTTGTTTTCAGGATTCGGCTAGAAGAGCGCATTCTGTAGCGGCACAAGGCGGTGTCAATGCTGCCAAAAACTACAAAAATGATGGTGACAGCGTTTACAGAATGTTCTACGATACTATCAAAGGAGGAGATTTTAGATCTCGCGAAGCAAATGTTTACCGCTTAGCCGAATGTTCTGCAGCATTAATAGATCATGCAGTTGCACAAGGAGTACCATTTGCACGAGAATATGCGGGGTATTTAAACAACAGATCTTTTGGTGGTGTTCAAGTTTCAAGAACCTTTTATGCCCGCGGGCAAACGGGGCAGCAGCTTTTATTGGGTGCCTATCAAGCCTTAATGCGACAAGTTGCTGCAGGAAAAGTGACTACATACACCCGTCATGAAATGCTGGACTTGGTTATTGTTGACGGAAAAGCAAAAGGAATTATTGCCCGAAATCTTGAAACAGGAGCATTAGAACGTCACAGTGCAGATGCTGTAGTTTTGGCTTCTGGAGGTTACGGAAAAGTATATTATCTTTCGACATTGGCAATGGGCTGTAATAGTTCTGCCATCTGGAGAGCGCATAAAAAAGGCGCTTATATGGCAGGTGTAAGCTGGATTCAGTTTCACCCTACTTCTCTGCCTCAGCATGGTGCTAATCAATCCAAACTTACGTTAATGTCAGAGTCGTTGCGTAACGACGGGCGCATCTGGGTTCCTAAAACGGCCAATGATGATCGAAATCCAAATACCATTCCTGAGGAAGAACGTGATTATTATTTAGAACGCCGCTATCCCTCTTTTGGAAATTTAGCTCCAAGAGATATTTCGTCACGTGCAGCAAAAGAAAGAATTGATGCCGGACATGGCGTTGGTCCAATGAAAAATGCTATTTATCTTGATTTTTCTGATGCCATAAAAGCGCAGGGGAAAAAAAGTATAGAAGCAAAATACAGCAATCTTTTTGCGATGTATGAAAAAATCACTGGAATTAATGCTTATAAAGAGCCTATGCTAATTTCTCCTGCAGCTCATTTTACTATGGGCGGACTTTGGGTTGATTATGAATTAATGACTACAATTCCGGGATTATTTGCTCTAGGCGAAGCTAATTTTTCAGATCACGGAGCCAATAGACTTGGCGCCAATTCATTGTTGCAAGCCTGTGTCGACGGTTATTTTATAGCGCCATATACTATTCCCAATTATTTATCAGGAGAACTTAATGCTCCTAAAATTGATACGAATCATCCTGCTTTTGAAGAGGCTGAAAAAGCAGTGAGAACGCAGTTAGATCATTTTTTAAACAGTAAAGGCACTCTCAGCGCAGATTATTTTCATAAAACTATTGGAAAACTTCTTTACGAAAAATGCGGACTTTCTAGAACCAAGGAAAACCTTGAAGAAGCGATTACAGAAATTAAAAAGCTAAAAGCTTCGTTTGAAAAAGACCTTTTAATTACAGGCGACGATACACTTAACAGCGAATTAGAAAAAGCGGGGCGTATTGCTGATTATTTAGAATTGGCTGAATTAATGTGTTATGATGCTTTACAAAGAGAAGAATCCTGCGGAGCTCATTTTAGAGAAGAATATCAAACTGCCGAAGGTGAAGCGGTTCGTAATGACAATGATTTTTGTTATGTTTCGGCTTGGGAATATCAAGGAAAAGATCATCCGCAGAAACTGCATAAAGAACCTCTTGTGTTTGAATCTGTAGAGCTTGCAGTGAGAAGTTATAAATAAATGATGAATTGTAAAATGGGAAATGCAACTGAAAATAGAATGTTGCACGCAAAAACCACAAACCATAAACCACAAACTAAAAGCATATGAAACTATTTTTAAAAATATGGCGTCAGTTTGATACTTCCTCAAAAGGAGAAATCGTAGATTATGAAATAGACGGCGTTTCTGAGCATATGTCTTTTCTAGAAATGCTTGATCTTTTGAACGAATCGCTTATTCAGAAAAAAGAACGTGTTATCGAATTTGATCACGACTGCAGAGAAGGTATATGCGGACAGTGCGGTGTCATGATTAACGGGCGTGCGCACGGCCCTTTAAAAAACACAACAACCTGCCAGCTTCATATGCGAAGCTTTAAAGATGGTGAAACTATTTATATTGAACCTTTTAGAGCAAAAGCTTTTCCGGTGCTCCGAGATTTAAAAATCGACCGAAGTGCTTTTGATGCTATTATAACTTCCGGCGGATTTATTGGAGCCTCAACTGGCCAAGCGCCTGAAGCGAACAGTATACCAATATCTTATGAAACTGCCGAAGCTTCCTTTGATGCTGCCGCCTGTATTGGCTGCGGTGCCTGTGTTGCCACTTGTGTAAACGCAAGTGCTGCTTTATTTGTCGGAGCCAAAATAACCCACTTGGCTTTGCTTCCTCAAGGGCAGCTAGAAGCTTCAAAAAGAGTTTTAAATATGGTGAAAGAAATGGACGCTGAAGGTTTTGGAAACTGCTCTGATACCAGAGCCTGTGAAATCGAATGTCCGCAAGGAATTTCGGTGCTTTCTATCGCAAAAATGAATTATGAATACAGCAAGGCTGTACTTTTGCGAAAATAGGTTTGGTATAATCTTTTTCAAACTCCCAATTATAGATAAAAAAATATGTTATTTCGACTAAAAGGAGAAATCGCACCACAAATTCCGTAACAACGATCGCCAATCTTTGTCTACTCACGTGTGCGATTTCTCCTTTTAGTTGAAATGACAAGCAATCTGCTTAATCAATATTTTAATACAAAACTTAGCATTTTAATATCTTTACTGTAAAACTATTATACCGCAAAATAAGGCGTCAAAATATCTTCAAAATTATAAAGACCTTTTTTCTTATCCTTTAAATTCTCGGCTACAAAAACAACTCCGTTTCCAAAGGCTTCCCTTGAAATAGATTCATGAATTAACCGCACGGTTTGGAAAGGAAATCCAAAAATAACTTCGTGTTTTCCTACTATTCCTCCTGCTCTAACTGAATTTATATTTTCTTTTTCAATATCTAAGGCTTCTGCAATTTTTACAGCAGTTCCAGATGTTCCTACTTTTTTCTTAAAATGCTCTTCGTTTACTTCAATATCAACCCAAGGTGCAATTTTCTTTAAAAATTTAGCTGCAAATAATAAATAGTTTACTCCTAAAGTGATATTGGGAGACCAAAAAACAGTGGTTTTATCGGCTAATTTTTTAAGCAGTTTTAATTCTTTCTCTTTATAATGTGAGATTGCCGAAATGATTTTTACTTTTTTATTGGCAGCAAACTCTCCGTAAGTATAAATTCCCTCGCTTGAAGAAAAATCGATGATAACATCTACCGGATGTTTCTCCAGCAGCTCCTCTACACCAGTGTTAGAACTAGAATAGATTAATCCAGGTTCTTCTGATTCAATTCCTAAAAACTCCGGAACTGATCTGTGTTCTAAAACTTTACTTTGTCTTAAAACCCATTCCAAAGAGAATCCTTTATTTTCTAATAGTATTGAAGCTACTGATTTTCCAGTTTTTCCGAATCCGATTAATCCTATTTTCATATGTAATTTTTTTATTGAGTATGAAACTCGTTAACAGAAATTGACCTATTTAAGATGAAAAGTAAATCATAAAAATGCGTTTTATGAATCTTAAAAAATGTCCTAGTAAGGTAAAAATAGGGATTATATAACAGGATGACTAACAAAAAATGCATTATATAACATTTTTCAATGCTTTTAACAGGAATAATTAGCATCTATTTTATGGGGTAAAAATTGATAATACTAATTTATAAAACACCTAAAACCAAAAATTTCAAACAAAAACAACTAAATCAAACCTGCCAAATAAAGCAGAATACTTTAAATAATTCTCATAATCTTTTATTAAAACAAATAAGATACTATATTTGCAACACTGTTGCGTTACTCGTTTTTACTAATGATACTAACAAATAGCGCACAGAAATACCACTAGATGAAAAAGAAAGTTGTAGTTGTCAATTTCATAATATCTTTAACTGTATTGTTTACAATGCTGTTTCAGACTATTCACTCCTACGAACACGTTTTTAAACAATTATCTGAGAAACATTGCGATCACAAATATACCGCTGGTCAAAATGAAATAACACACAGTCATTCTGTAGACACAAACTGTCCTATCTGCCATTTTGCATTTAGTACATTTATTCCAAACACTTTTCAGACCCTATCTTTTCATAAAGTAATTTCTGAAATATCTTATCAGTTTGTTTATTCTCAAACTGTTTCTACGTTTTTCAAAGGCAGTCTTTTTGCCCTGCGAGCACCGCCCGCATTACTTTAGTTTACAAAATTTTATTCGTCACAATTTTAAAATTGCTTCATGCCTATTTCTCTGTAAATAAGCAAAATCGCATTTTATTATTATGTCATTATTTGAGCTGTTTTGTTCTTAAATCAGTTCAAACATCTGAATAATCAATTTTCGTAAACAACCTTCACATTTGTTATTAAGAACTAAAAAATCAAGCTTTTACAAAAACGTATCAGCTCGAAGCTTCTATATCAAAAATCAAAATAATCCATCCAAATACATAAAAAAATTATGCTGACAGCCGAGAATCTTACCAAAAAATATGGTGATAATATTGCTTTGAACAAATTAAATCTAACAATAAAAGAGGGTGAAATTTTTGCTCTTTTAGGTCAAAATGGTGCAGGAAAAACGACAACAATTAATCTTTTTCTTGGATTTATTGAACCTACAGACGGCGAGCTGCTAATCAATAATATTTCGGTTACAGAAAATACGCAGGAAACAAAAAAACATGTAGCCTATATTCCTGAAACGGTTATGTTATATCCTAATCTAAGCGGTTTAGAAAACCTAAAATTCTTTTCGTCTCTGGCTGGATTCAAATATTCTACGGGAGAACTGACATACTTTTTAACAAAAGCGGGTTTGCAAACAACGGCGCACAACAAAGATTTAGGAGGTTATTCTAAAGGAATGCGTCAGAAAGTTGGAATTGCCATTGCCATTGCCAAAAAAGCAAAAGTGCTTTTGTTAGATGAGCCTACGAGCGGTCTAGATCCAAAGGCTTCTAATGAATTTTCGCAGATTTTAAAAGAACTTTCTGCAGATGGAACCGCTATTTTGATGGCAACGCACGACATTTTCAGAGCCAGAGAAATAGCTTCACACATTGGAATCATGAAACAAGGAAACTTGGTTACGGTAATCGAAGCTGACAAAATATCTGCAAATGAACTTGAAAATCTGTATTTACAAACTGTATAAAAGGAAATAGAATTTCCATTAAACTAAAAAAATGAAACATTTATTTATCCTTTTATTTTTAATAATTGGTACACATATTATTCAATCGCAAACGGTTATTAAAAAGTCAAAAGACACAATCGCTCCCGATTCTATCAAACGAAATGAATTGCAAACGGTCGAAATTGTAGGCCGCTCAACCAAAAAATACAACAGCGATTACTCGTTTGCTGCAACAAAAATTGCCGCTTTAAACAAAGATATTCCGCAGTCTATTTCGACAATAACTAAAGAGTTAATTGCTGATAAAGCGGCGTTTTATCTAGCCGATGCAGTAAAAATGTCAAGCGGCGTTATTCCTGCGAGTTATTACAATCAATATACCATTCGAGGAATAAGTCAAAACGAAGAAGGTCAGATTATTAACGGAATGCGAACACGCCAATACTACTTTTTACAACCTTTAACGAGTAATATAGAACGTGTTGAAGTTATAAAAGGGCCGTCGAGTGCAACATTTTCATCTGTAGATCCAGGCGGAAGCATCAATTTAGTAACAAAAAAACCATTGGCGATAGACAGAAAAGAAGTCAGTTTGAGCGTTGGAAGTTTCAGCACTTTACGAGGAACTTTGGATTTTACTGGTCCTTTAAACGAATCAAAAACACTTCTATATCGTGTAAACGGAGCCTATCAGCAGGCAAAATCATTTCGTGATTTAGTTAACAACAAATCGTTCTTATTCTCTCCTTCTTTTAGTTATATCCCAAACGAAAAAACGGCTATTAATACAGAATTGATTTTAAGTAATATGACAGGAATTCTAGACAGAGGTCAGCCTATCTTTGGCGCTGTTGCAGGAAAAACAAGTCTGAATAAAACTCCGATAAGCTTAAATCTTGGCGCACCGAGTGATTTCTTTAAATCGAAAGAAATGATCTTGACAACCAATTTTGCCCATAAATTCAGTTCGAAAATTGGTTTTAATGCTGTTTACATGAAACAAACCTGGACAGAAGATCTTCAGGAGCATAGAACTACAAATGCTTTTGCCGTTGATATGAACAATAAACCTGTTACCAATCTGGCCATGATGCAGTTTGTGCAACGTCTGCAAAATTGGGATATTGACAACTTAAGTGCTTATTTTAATTTTAATTTTAAAACAGGAAAATTAAAACACAAACTGCTAACGGGTTACGATTTAAGCAGCTGGAATAAGAACAAAGGCGGCGGACAAAATGCGGCAAGAGGTTATTTGTTGAAAGACGGAACGGTTGCAGGTACTTTTGTTGCAGCAAATGCAGCAAATTACCAAACGGTTACCATTGACGGCGTAGTGATGCCTAAACCAAATGTTGATTATTTTAATTTGGGCAATCCTACTTATAAAATCACAAGTCCTAACGATTATACTTTAAATGTTCGAACCGCTCTTCCATCTGCCTTAACAACTACAAATGCGGTTTATATTCAAGATCAAATACAATGGGAAAAATTTACTTTTTTATTAGGACTGAGAAATGAATGGTTTGAAGACATTACGAATTATGACACTAATAAGGAATTAAAAGTAAAAAAATCGGCTTTATTACCAAGAGTTGGAATCACGTATGCGGTAAACGACGCGATTAATGTTTATACAACTTATCTTGAAGGTTATCAGCCGCAGTCGAACACGGTCACTTTAATGCCGCAAACAGGGACTTTGCCTGCTGGAAGTTTATTTGATCCGCTTGAAAGTGATTTGAAAGAAGTGGGAATAAAAACTACTTTTTTAAATAATTCGATGAGTTTCAACGCCGCGATTTACGAAATCAATCAGCGCAATATTTTAATGAATGCTAATGATCCTGCAAATCCTGATTTATTGGTGACTCGAGGTGCTGAACGCAGCCGCGGTTTTGAGTGTGATCTTGCGGGCTATATTACGGCTGACTGGCAGATTAATGTTTCATATAGTTATATCGATGCCGAAATTATTCGAGACAATAATCCTGCATTAATTGGTGCCAGAAAACAGAATACACCAAAAAACAGCGCCAATTTATGGACACGTTACAACTTTGCTTCTGATTCTGTTTTAAAAGATCTCGGAATTGGTTTTGGAGTTCAATATCAAAGCAGTAAAGTGCCTTGGTTTACAAGAGATTTTACACTGCCTGATTTTACCATTTTTGATGCTGCTTTGTTCTACAAACCAAGTAAAAGTAATGTACAGATTGCTGTAAATGCAGGCAATTTATTAAACAAAACCTATTGGCTTGGTGCGCAGAATTATTTGCGTTTGTTTCCAGGAAGTCCTAGAAATGCCAGCCTTACTGTAACTTATAAATTTTAATTCGTTGAGGTAAAAACATTTAAACACATAGAAACATAGATTTTTTTATTACAGAAAGTAATTGAAAGAAACTTGTTTCTAACACATAGCTATATGAATTTATACAAGTGAAACGCCTTTTAAAAATCAACCAAAAGCTATGTTTCTATGTGTTTAAACATTACACTCAACAGGTAAATTTTAATTAATATGAAATTATTACACAACGAAATACTTATTGCTAAACATTTTAAGAACTCTGTTTTTAAAAACGCTGCAATATATATAATTACACTTTTTATTGGTGCTCTGCTCCTCTTTGCCGCTTTTTCCGGCTGGGACAATTACAAAAGTCAAAACGAAACCAGCGAAAAATATCAGCATGAATCTCGCGAAGACTGGTTGAAAAATCCAGACAAAAACCCGCATAGAATGGCGCATTATGGTAATTTTGCTTTTCGAAAAAGTACGTCTTTAAGTGTTTTTGAATTTGGAATGGAACCGTTTTTTGGAAATGCTATTTTCCTTGAAGCGCACAAACAAAATACAGCTAATTTCTCTGAAGCAGGATTCTCAAACAGTATGCTTCGTTTTGGCGAAATCAGTATTGCAATGGTTTTGCAGGTTTTGCTTCCGTTATTAATCTTTTTTATTGGATTTAATTCTGTGGCGTATGAAAGGGAAAACGGAACTTTAAAAATCCTTTTAAGTCAAGGAATCAGCTGGAAACAACTTTTGTTTGGTAAAATCCTAGGCATTGCAAGCGTCGTTATGCTGCTTTTTGTTCCAACCATTATTGTTTTGGTTTTAATTTGGTTACTACTTCAAAACTTCTCTATTTCGGCAGATGAATCGATTAAAATGTTGTTGTTTATTGGATTCCATTTTATTTATCTAATGTTCTTTTGTGTTGTTGCCGTTTTGATTTCGGCTTCAAGCCAAACATCAAAAAAAGCATTGGTTTCTTTAATTGGAATTTGGTTGATTTTTACCATTATTCTGCCAAGAACAACTCAGGCAATTGGAGCGTATTTGTATGAAGCACCTTCAAAAATTCAGTTTAACAGCGATATCGAAAAAGATATTTTAAAGCAAGGCGACAGTCATAATCCAAATGATGTGCATTACAAAGCTATAAAAGATTCTTTACTGCGCGTTTACAAAGTCGATTCCGTACAAAAACTTCCATTTAATTATTCTGGGTTTATTATGACTGAGGGCGAAAAAATCAGCTCGAATATTTACAATAAACATTTAGAAAATCTTCTACAAATTTATGCTGAGCAAAATAGTTTTTCTAAAGCCGTTTCGTTCCTAAATCCTTACATCGCAATGAAAAATCTTTCGATGGGATTATCAAATACAGATTACGATTCGTACATCGATTTTCAGAAACAAGCCGAGAAATATCGTTATGAAATGGCGCAAAAAATGAATGCTTTACAAATTAAATACATCAGTAATAAAAAGCCGCTGCTTAATGATAAGCCTTTAACAATTAGCAAAGAACATTGGGCTGATATTGAAGAATTTCATTATGAACCTAAAAGTATCCTGGAGGTTTTAAAAACCGAAATCGCCTCTGTTATTTCTATTCTTTTATGGGTAATTCTGTTGTTTCTTTTAATCAGAATTGCTGCTAAAAACCTAAAAGCCATTTAATATGTTAGTACTCTTATTTAAAAATTTTATCCGTTCAAAAGGCACCAAAATTGGATTGCTTTTTTTACTCGCAATTGGCTTTATAAGTCTTTTAATTGGACATCAGTTTCAGGAAAAACAACAGAATAATATTACCGAAGCGGCAATTTACCAAAAGGAACATATAGCGAGAAATGCCGCTTTTCATCAAGACGAAATTGGACTTCTGCTCTACTACATCAAGTTTTCATTGGTTAATAAAACACTGCCTATAAACAGTTTGTCGATTGGGCAGCGCGATGTAAATCCGTCCATTCAAAGCGTTACCATTCGTGGTTTGGAAGCTCAGAAATACGATTCAGAACTTAATAATCCCAGCAACCTTTTAGCAGGAAATATCGATTTTAGTTTTGTGCTTTTGTATTTATTTCCGCTTTTGATAATCGCTTTTTCATATAATATTATTTCCGAAGAAAAAGAATCTGGAACTTGGAAAATTGTGGCGACACAAAGTCCAAATACCTTTTTATACATCTTGAAACTATTCTACGTTCGAATTTTAATTTTAATCGGACTTTTGACTTTGATTCTTTTGGCTGCGGTTATCTTTTTACAAATTCCAATTGACAAATCATTTATGGTATTTTACGGAATTTCTGTTTTGTACCTATTGTTTTGGTTTGCCGTTTGTTTTTTTATTGTTTCACTGCAAAAAAACTCAAACTTCAATGCCGTTATTCTATTGACTATCTGGCTATTTCTGATTATTATTCTTCCTGCGGGAATTAATACGTATATCATCAATACATACAAAGTTCCTGAGGCTTTAGAATTAACGCTTACACAGAGAAACGCTTACCACGAAAAATGGGATATGGACAAGCAGGAAACACTGGATAAATTCTACAAACATTATCCGCAGTTTAAAAATTATACGCTTCCTGAAAAAGAATTCAGCTGGCTTTGGTATTATGCCATGCAGCAAATGGGCGACGATGAATCTGCTGTTCATTCAAAAGAATTAGAAACTAAACTGCAGCAACGCAATAATGCCGGTGAATTTATGGCACAGTTTATTCCAACGCTTCATACTCAGATTCAGTTAAACGAAATCGCAAAATCAGATTTACGAAATCAGCTTTTATTTTTAAAAGAAACGACACAATTTCATGAAAAGCTGCGTTTGTATTTCTATCCAAAAATATTCGACAATGCTCCAGTTAATCAGGAAAAATGGGAGAATTTTAAAGTTGAAACTTTTAATGATAACTCTGAAACTAGTTTTGTAAAAGCGTTTTTACCCTTATTACTTTTTAATTTATTGCTGATTAGTTTTGCCTGGAGAAATTTTAAACGTAAAACATTTATTTAACTTCTTCTTTTTTACCGCAAAGCACGCTAAGATTTTATCTCATGCTGTTTTTATAAAAGCGCAAAGTTCGTAAAGCTTTATATAAAGCCTTTGCGAACTTTGCGTAAACCTTAGCGTGCTTTGCGGTAAAAAAAAACAAAGCTTCTTTTTAATTGCATCAAGCAGATTCTTATAACAATTTATTATTCTAGCATTGACGTATAAAATAGCCTATTAATCATAATACGTTTTTCATTTTTTAAATTTGTATGTAACCGCAAAGATACTTTGCATTCTTTATAAAAACACCACTTATGAAACTACAAAACATTCAAATTCAAACCAATAATATTGAACAAACTGCCTTGTTTTATCAAAACACTCTTGGTCTTCCTATTCTCGAAAAAAATTCAGAATATATTGTCATCAAAGCAGGAAATTCAACTTTAAAATTTGTTGAAAACAGCGATTTCAACTCAATATATCATTTTGCCTTCAATATTCCTGAAAACAAACTTGATGAAGCTATTGCATGGTGTAAAACCAAAGTTAATTTAATTATAATTGAAGATCAAAATGTTATTACCAATTTCGAAAACTGGAACGCTCACGCCGTTTATTTTTATGATAATAATGGAAATTTATTAGAGTTCATTGCCAGACATGATCTTAATAATTCACAAACAGAAGAATTCAGTTCTAAATCTATTTTAAATGTCAGTGAAATTGGAATTGTAAATGAAAATCCACTAGAATTAGGGAATCAATTAATTACAAAACACGACTTAAACTTCTTTACTAAAAACACAAACAGCGAAGCTTTTGCTGCACTTGGCGATGACGAAGGTTTATTGATTATGGTAAGACCTAATCGAAATTGGTATCCTACCCAAACTCCTTCTGAAAGCAATAAAACAGATATTATACTTGAAATCAATGGGAAGATTATTGATTTAAAATTTTAACCAACTTCAAATTTCAGTTCATTATTAATTTATTATTTTTATAAAAAGTTGACACCACTATACAAATACTATAAAAATATTTAAAATGCCATTTGTCCGAATCAGTCTGCCCAAAAAACTTTCTCAGGAAACAAAAAATACTATTTCAGAATCGATCCATCACTCTTTGATGGAAGAGTTTAATATTCCAAAAGATGATTATTTTCATGTTATTGAAGAATTAGAACCTCATCAAATAAAATATCCCGAAAGTTATCTCGGAATTTCACATTCTGATGAAATAATTTATGTTCAAATAACGGCTGGACAAGGAAGAACTTTAGAACAAAAGAAAAAGTTATATCATCAAATTGCCACAAGAATTTCGTCAACAACATCAATTTTAATCAATAATGTTATTATTGTTTTATTAGAAAATAATGGACATGAAAATTGGTCTTTTGGAAATGGTGAAATCCAAGAACAGAAACATCTGAAAAAGTAACACTATTAAAAATGTAAAGCCCAATTCAATTTACTTGAATTGGGCTTTACTTATGTTAAGTTCAAAATTTAAAACTTCATTTTCTGAATTCTTACAGCATTTAATATCGCCAGTAAGGCAACTCCAACATCGGCAAAAACGGCTTCCCACATTGTTGCCAATCCGCCTGCACCTAAAATCAGCACAAAAGCCTTTACAACAAAAGCGAGCGTAATATTCTGCCAGACAATTTTTTTAGTTTGTTTTCCAATATTAATTGCCATTGCTATTTTACTTGGTTTGTCGTCTTGAATTACAACATCGGCAGTTTCGATTGCGGCATCGCTTCCTAAACCTCCCATTGCAATTCCTACCGTGCTTAAGGCAATAACAGGCGCATCGTTTACACCATCACCAACAAATGCAACGGTTTCGTTTTTAGCTTTGATCTCGTTTACTTTATCAACTTTATCTTCTGGAAGTAAATCTCCAAAAGCATTTGTAATACCAAGTTTATCAGCTACAAATTGAACTACATTCGTTTTATCACCGCTTAACATGGTCACTTTTACACCTAATGCTTTTAGTTTTGTAACTGTTTCTTGAGCATCTTTTTTAATTTCATCTGCAATGGTCAAGTAACCCGCAAATTTTCTGTCGTATGCAATAGCTATTGTCGTGTAAACGACTGAACTTGGATCTATGTTATATGGTATGTTAAATTTATCTAAGAGTTTAAAATTACCAACATGTAATTCCTTTCCGTTAAAAAGTGCTTTTAATCCGTGTCCTGAAATTTCCTCAACATTTTTCAATTCAATCGATGAATCAATTTGTCCCACATAGTTATGAATTGCAGTTGCAACAGGATGCGTACTATGGCTTTCTAAAACATTTACCAGATTCAGAATTTCTTTTTTATCAAAATCAGGATTAATAATTACTTCCTGAACTTTAAAAACACCTTCTGTCATTGTTCCAGTTTTATCCATTACAACATTCTGAATCGTCGAAATACTGTCTAGATAATTACTGCCTTTAAACAAGATTCCATTTTTACTTGCAGCTCCAATTCCGCCAAAATAACCGAGCGGAATACTAATCACTAACGCACACGGACAAGAAATAACCAAGAAAACTAACGCGCGGTAGAGCCAATCATTAAAAATATAATGATCTACAAAAAGCGCTGGCAGTACACAAATTGCTATTGCAAGATAAACTACGATTGGAGTATAAATTTTGGCAAATTTTCTAATAAACAATTCTGCAGGTGCTTTTTTTGTTACAGCTGTCTGAACCAATTCTAGAATTTTAGACAATTTACTATCGCTGTATGCAGTTGTAACCTTTACTTGAACAATTGTATTCTCGTTTATCATTCCCGCAAGAACTGTTTCGCCTTTCTTTTTAGTATCTGGTTTGCTTTCTCCTGTTAAAGCAGCCGTATTAAAAGAAGCTGTATCTGATAATAACTCTCCATCTAATCCCAGTTTTTCTCCCGCTTTAAGCTGGATAACTGATCCAATTTTTACGTCAAAAGCTTTAACTTTTACAGCAATATTATTTTCAAAAATGGTAACCTCATCTGGACGTGAATCTAATAGACTTTTAATATTCGATTTTGCTTTACTGACTGCCATACCTTGAAATGTTTCTCCAATGGTATAAAACAGCATAACGGCAACACCTTCAGGATATTCTCCAATTGCAAATGCGCCAATTGTAGCGATACACATTAAAAAAAACTCCGAAAAAACATCTCCTTTTATAATGCTTTCGTAGGCTTCTCTCAAAACAGGAAAACCTACCGGAAGATAAGCGGCAACATACCAAGCAATTCTTACGTAACCTGAAAACCAAGTTTGAGGAAAATAGTTATCAAAACCAATTCCTATAAGTAATAAAACAAAGGATATGATGGCTGGCAGGAACATTTTAAACAAACTTCCTTCGCTGTTATGTTCATGATCATGTCCATGATCGTGCCCGTCATTATCCGAATGTACAGGTTCATCATGTGAACAGCTGCAGGATGGTTTTGCTTTATTTTTTGTGCTTTTTATTTCTTTATCTTGATGTATCATTATAGTGTTTCAGGTTTAAAGTTTCAGGTTTAAGTTTCTCTGAAACTTCGTTAAAATAATGTCCTAAATTTAATCATTTTGCAGCAATTACTCTTAAGTAAAATGTTTTTAATCTCGCAAAGTAGCAGAGATTATTTCACATCAGATTTTTTAAAAAAACTTTGCGCCTTAATCCCGACAGCTATCGGGATCATGGCAAATTACCTAATGACTATGTTCTCCTCCGCCTTTCATGGCAGACAGTAAATAGAAAGCTCCTTTGGTCACAATTTTGGCTCCTGGTTCAATGGCACCAACAAACTTAATTTCTGTAAAACCCAAATCTGTTGTGCCTGGAACTACTTCAACCGCTTTAAAATGAACTTCTTTCTCGTGAGCTTCTTCTTTTTCACCTGCTGCATGTTCGTGTTTTTCTTCGGCATGAGTTTCTTCCTGCACAAAAACAAAGTATTTATCGGCGTTTCGAACTACAGCATCTTTTGGCAAAGCCGGAACAGTTGCATTAACAATATTAATATTTGCCGAAACATACATTCCCGGAATCAATCCTTTTGCGTCGGCTGGATCAATTTTGGCATGAACAGCAACGGTTTTACTTTCGTTAGAAAATGATTTATTGATTCCGAAAATCTTTCCTTTAATGGATTTATTCGATTGATTTGTTAACACAAAATCGATAACCTGACCAATTGAAATTGAACCTAGATCTTTCTCGTAAACATTTAAATCTAAATGCATTTGACTATTGTCTACTACTTCAAACAAAGAAACTCCGGTTTGTGCAAAAGCACCTTTGGCAATATTAATTTTCCCAACATAACCATTTATAGGAGCAACAATTGGTACTAAAGGTGAACTTCCTTTTGTAGAAACATGTAAAGCATCTAATTTGCTTTTTGCTGCTTGTGCACGGGCTCTTTCGGCTGCTAATTTGGCTTTTACTTCCTGAAATGTTTTTCTTGGATTTACGTTTTCGTCGCTCAATGTTTTCTGACGATTGTATTCTAACTGCAGATATTCGATATTGGCTGTTGCCGAATGATATTCTTCCTGCATTTCGATAACTTCAAGATTTTGAATGGTTGCCAAAACTTTTCCTTTATTGACAAATGTTCCTTCTAAAACATAAATATCTTTTACGGTTCCTCCAATTAAGGTCGAAACCTCAGCAGAATTTTGAGGAGGAACTGTAGTATATCCATTTGCTTTGATAACCTTATTCAGGTTTCTATCTTCTACAAATCCTGTTTCAATGCCTACCGTTTTATATTGCGATTCTGTTAATGCGACTTCTGTTTGTGATTTTTCTTCTTCTTTTATTTCTTCTGCCTTTTTTGGATTACATGAGATTAATATTCCGCTATAAACTATAAGCAGTAAGCTGTAAGCAATTTTTCTTTGCGAACTTTGCGTTAAAATCGTCGCGAACTTTGCGGTTAAAGAATTATATATTTTTTTCATTTTAATTGTTTTTGATGGTTGGAAATTGGAGTTCGACAGCACTTTGATTAAAACTGTGTGTTGCTTCTGCAAGTTGTTTTTTAATATCAATTGCCTGATTTAAAAAACTTATGTAAGACCAGTAACTCAAATCGCCGTTTGCATAACTTTTTTGTGCAGTTTCGATAATTTGATTGGCGTATTGCAAACCTTCATTTTGATAGTAATCCAGATTCTTCTGTTGTTTTTTGAAGTTGTTTTGTAATTCTTCTTTTTGCAGGTTCAATATAATTTTGTTTTTATCTAATGCCAATTGCGACTGCGAAATACTGATTTCCGCGGCTTTTGCTTTTGCTGTATTTACGCCTCCAAATATCGGAATCTGAAGCCCTGCGGTAAAACCCTGAAATAAAGACACTTTATCAATCGTTTGGGCAAAATACCCTAAACCTACCTTAGGTGTTCTCATGGCTTTAAATGTTTTAGCTTCTTTTTGAAAAACCGAAATCTCCTGTTGATACAGATCTGTCATTATAGTTTCAGCCTTTGAATCCTGATTTTCTACAAAAGGATACTTTAGCGAAGTCGACTCATCTGGCAGTATATTTTCATTGGTTTGAACAAAAAACTGAAGCTGCTTTTGATAAATTGCCATATCATAAACCAATTGCTCTTTTTGAGTTTCAATTTCCTTTACTTTCGCTTTGGCGCTTATTACCTCAATATTACCGCTTTCTCCAGTTTTAAAGCGAAGCTCAGCATTTTTTAGAAATTTGGTATAAATCTCATTTAGCTCAGAATTTAACTTCTGAATCGAAATTCCGTATAAATACTGATAATAAGCCAGTGTCACTGCTTTTTCAATTTCATAAGACGATAAAGCTTTACGTTTTTCTGCCAATTTTGCCAATTCTTCCTGCAATTGTCTGTTCGCTTTTGTAATATTTCCTAATGGAAAAAATTGCTGCACCGAAACATTATGATCATAATCTGCACTATTAAACTGTCCGCCTTGGTATTGCACCTGAAGCGGATCTGGCTGAAAGGCAGTTTTTTGTAAAGTCTTTTGCTTTTCTATTTCCTTATCAGCAATTTTTAAATCAATATTGTTTGATTTGGCAAGCTCAATTGCTTTTTCTAAAGATATTTTAGTTTGTGCTGATGTCAGTGTGGTTATCAGTAAAAATGTGATTAACCACAACGTTTTACTCGCCAATAGAAACGCACTTAACCGCGATCCCGATAGCCATCGGGAGCAAAGCTTTTTCAATCTGGTTTTATATATTGAATTTTTCATTTTTTTTATTTTTTACCTCTCGCAGATTTGGCAGATTGAACAGCTTTTTTTTGATTCTTTTAATTAATCCGCCAATCTGTATAATCTGAGAGAGAAATTATTTTCTAAACACAGTAACAAATTATCTAATTATCAAATTTTCTCATTTCCTAATTATCTCTGCGTTTAAGTCTCTCTAACATTAAATACAAAATAGGCAAAACGATTAAGGTCAATAAAGTTGCAGAGAACAACCCGCCTATTACAACTGTTGCCAAAGGTTTTTGTACCTCTGCCCCGCCGCTTGTTGATAATGCCATTGGTAAAAACCCTAATGAAGCTACTGCTGCTGTCATTAAAACCGGACGTAATCTGGTTTTTGTTCCAATTAAGATTCTTTGCAGCGGATCTAAAATTCCTTCTGTTTTTAATTGGTTAAAGTACGAGATCAAAACAATTCCGTTAAGAACCGCAATTCCGAACAAAGCGATAAACCCAATTCCAGCCGAAATACTAAACGGCATTCCACGCAGCGAAAGAGCAAATACACCTCCAATAGCCGATAAAGGAATAGCCGTAAAGATTAAAAGTGCTTGTTTGTAACTTTTGAATGTGAAATAAAGCAGTATTAAAATTAAACTTAAAGCAATAGGCAATGCGATCGAAAGTCTTTTTGTTGCTTCAACCAAATTTTCAAATTGTCCGCCATAGGTTACATAATAACCTGCAGGAAGTTTGAAATTTTTATCAAGCTTTTGCTGAATCTCTTCTACAACCGTTTTAATATCACGCCCGCGCACATTTAATCCAACTGTAATTCTGCGTTTTCCATCTTCACGAACTACTTGAACAGGTCCTTGCTCGTAATCGACTGTCGCAACTTGTGAAAGCGGCACCTGCTGCCCATTTGGAAGCGGAATAAACAAATTACTTACATCAGTAATATCACCACGATTATCTTCATCCATTCGAACCACAACATCAAATCGTTTGCTTTCGTCGTAGATTTTTCCAGCGCTTTCTCCTGCAAACGATGAGCGAATAATTTGATTAATATCTGAAATATTCAATCCGTATAAAGCGATTTTGTTGTAATCGTATTTAATCGTTATTTGCGGTAAACCAGTCACCTTATCCGCTTTTAAATCGCCAATACCTTCAATGCTTTTAATCTTCGAAATTAACTCGGCAGCTTTTGAATCTAAAATTTCCAAATCGTCTCCAAAAATCTTGATCGCAATATCACTTCTGCTTCCAGTCATTAATTCGTTAAAACGCATTTGAATTGGTTGTGAAATCTCAATATTAGCTCCCGGAATTACTTCCATCTCTTCTTTCATGGCATTTGCCAGTTCTTCCCAATTGTGATACTTGCCTTTCCATTCCTTTTTATCTTTCAAAACAATAATCAAATCACCGCTTTCTATCGGCATTGGATCTGTTGGAATTTCACCACTTCCTATTTTGGTTACTATTGTTTTTATCTCAGGAAATTTAGCTTTTAGAATCTGCTCGTATTTAGTGGTAGTTTCAACCATCTGCGTAAGCGAACTTCCTGTCATAATTGTAGCATTAATAGCCAAATCGCCTTCTTCGATTGTAGGGATAAATTCTCCTCCCATATTCTGAAAAACAATAACGCCTAATACAAATAATCCTAAAGAAGCTCCTAAAACTACTTTTTTAAACTGAAGTGCTTTGCTTAAAAATGGTGTGTATAAATTCTCGAACCAACGCATCATTCTATCACTAAAGTTTTCTTTATGTTCTGTTTTTTTCGAAAGAAATAAAGCACTCATCATAGGAACATAGGTAAGCGAAAGTATAAATGCTCCAATAACTGCAAAACCAACTGTCATTGCCATTGGTTTGAACATTTTTCCTTCGGTGCCCACTAAAGCCAGAATTGGTAAATACACAATTAAAATTATGATTTCACCAAAAGCAGCACTATTTCTAATTTTTGATGCCGAATTGTAAATTTCAGTGTCCATTTCTTCCTGCGAAAGTTCTTTTTTACGTTTGAGTTTTTGTAAATGATGCATAGAAGCTTCAACAATAATCACGGCACCATCAACAATAATCCCAAAATCGATTGCTCCTAAACTCATTAAATTGCCGCTTACGCCAAAGGCATTCATCAAAATAATGGCAAAAAGCATCGCGAGTGGAATTACAGAGGCGACGATTAATCCTGCACGTAGATTTCCCAGAAATAAAATCAGTACAAAAATGACGATTAAAGCTCCTTCTAATAAATTTTTTGTAACGGTTCCTATGGCGTTATCTACTAATTTTCCACGATCGATAAAAGCTTCGGCAACAACACCTTCCGGCAGACTTTTATTAATTTGGATCATTCTTTCTTTAACACGATCAACAACTGCGCTGGAATTTTCTCCTTTCAACATCAAAACCATTCCTGACACGATTTCGCCTTTACCATCTTTAGTTGATGCTCCGTAACGCAACGCTACGCCTTCGCGTACCTGCGCTACGTCGCGTACTAAAACAGGAGAACCGTTTCGGTTTTTAACCACTACATTTCCAAGGTCTTTAATTCCTTTAGCCATTCCGACGCCACGAATAAAGAATGCGTATTGATCTTTTTCAATATAAGCACCGCCGGTATTTTGATTGTTTTTTTCTAAGGCATCAAAAATCTCGGTAATTGTTACACCAAGACTGTTTAATGTATTTGGGTTTACTGCAATTTCATATTGTTTTAATTTTCCGCCCCAAGTACTTACATCGGCTACGCCTTTAATTCCTTGTAATTGCGGAATAATAATCCAATCTTGAATGGTTCGTAATTTTACGGCATCATATTTCTTTTCATATCCTTTTTTGGCATAAACATCATATTGATAAATTTCACCTAAACCTGTAGAAATTGGTGCCAATTCTGGTGAACCTGCATATTCTGGAATATTTTCTTCGGCTTGTTTTAAACGTTGAAATATTTGTTCCCTAGCCCAATAAATATCGACATCGTCTTCAAAAACGACGGTTACTACTGATAATCCAAAACGGGAAATACTGCGAAGTTCTATGATATCCGGCACTGTTTTTACAGCCTGCTCTAACGGATATGTAATTAATTGTTCGACCTCTTGACTTGCCAAAGTAGGTGCGGTTGTAATAATTTGAACCTGATTATTGGTTACGTCCGGCAAGGCATCAAGTGGTAATTTTTTAAGCGAATAGCTTCCCCAAGCTATCAAAACAAGGGTAAATAGTAGTATAACGAATTTGTTTCGTATACTAAACTGAATGATTTTATCTAGCATTTGAAATATTTAATGACATGAGAAAATAGACAAAAAATTGTCCTATAATTTTGTGGAAAGCCCACAATTCTCTGACCCAAATACTTTAGTTCTAAATTTTAAAACTAAACAATCGGGCTATCATTATGCTATTTGAGGCGGCTGCCAAATACTTCCATAAAAACTAGAAGCAAATACAGAAATGTAATTTGGTAAAGAAGTTGAAATAATGGTGTGAGCAGCAGGAAAATCATAACTCACAGAATATTGAAAGCTTAAAATTTGTGCCCCGCAACAATTACAAGTGCAAAACGGAGAACATAAATCAGTGTCTTTGTCATGAGAATGATTGGCTTCTGATGAAAACTGAGCTGTTTTATGCATAGCACTATCGACTTCCATATCTGCACAGGGCATATTTGAAAGTACAGTCAAGTAAATTGATAATACTATTGTAATCCATTTCATGACTGTAAAAATAATACTTTATCTCTTTATTTGAAACAAATTATTTTCTAATCCTGTTTTTTAATTGCATTTTCTAAAAAAAATAGTACAAGTCAAAAGAAAATTTATTTAACTTTAACACTAATTAACATAATATTATATATTCAAAATTTCAATCTTTTACATCCTAAATATCTAAAAAACAAAATCGTACATACATCTCAGTTTAAGAATACATTAGTTCTATTTTATTTTGCGCAGTTTTATTAATTAACAAATACCACAATCAATGAAATGCAACACAGTAATATCAGCCTTTTTATTATTCTTTAGTGTACAAATTTTCGGCCAGGTTTATACCGATAAAATCGTAGGACAAAAAAATCAACAACTGAAAGACAGTCTAAAAGTAGAAGAATACCCATACGCACTTCCTATATGGGGCGAAAAAGTTGCTCAAAAAGGTTATAAATTACCTTACTCAGCGGGATTATCAATAAATTATTTTTGGCAGGACTCTCAAATTGACATCAGCGAATTGAATGTTGGTTTCAATAATGGGCCGCAATACAACTTAGATGAAATTGTACGTTTTGATAAATCATCTGTCGAAGCCGGCGCACTTACAATACGACCTGATATTTGGTTATTACCGTTTTTAAATATTTATGGAATATTTGGTAAAGCAAATACTGCTACAAAAATTAATGCCGGTATATGGATTCCAGATGCCGATAATAATTGGTCGCAAGTTGCTTCTTTCAGTACTAAAGCCAATTTTAATGCAACAACATTTGGTTTTGGTATGACACCTACAATTGGTATTGGCGGAGGCTGGCTTGCATTAGACATGAACATGGCTTGGACAGATATCAGCTCTTTAGATAAACCTGCTTTTTCTTATGTTTTTGGACCTAGATTAGGTAAAACTTTTAAGTTTCATAAGGAAGATCAAAATATCGCTTTATGGGTAGGAGGTTTCAGAGTTCATATTGCTGGTGATACTAACGGAAATATTGCAATGTCTGATATTTTTGATTTAACTACTGCACAAGGTAAAGTTGATGATGGTTTAGAAAAAGTAGCCGAAAACCAAACTAAAGTTGATACTTGGTGGAATGGTTTAACTCCTGCGCAACAAGCTAATCCTATAAATGCGGCAAAGCATAATACCGCAAACCGAGCTTTAGAAAGAGCAGGAACTTTTTTAACTAATCTTGATGGTGCCTTGAGTACTGCTGGAAATTCTTCTGTTCAGTACTCATTACAAAAAGCTCCAAAAGATATGTGGAATTTTATTATTGGAACTCAGTTTCAATATAATAAACACATTATGTTTAGGGCAGAATGCGGATTTCTAGGAAGTCGTACACAGGTTTTAGGCGGACTGCAATATCGTTTTGGACTTTAAACCCAATTATATGAAAAAAGGTTTGCTATTGCTCGCTGCATTATTAAGTATGTCACAAGCGAAGTCTCAGGTGCTGATTTCCCTAATTTTTGGAGACAAACTAAATTCTCCTTTTTTAGAATTTGGATTAGAAGGCGGTATAAATCTTTCGACAATTTCTGATCTGGATAGCTCTGGAAGTAATCCTGGTTTTAATCTTGGTTTTTACTTTGATCTTAGATCGAAGCAAAATCCAGCTTGGATGATTAATACGGGAGTAATTGTTAAATCTCCTATGGGAGCACGCCATATTCCTATGTATTCTTTAAACGATGCGAATTTAGATAATACTTTTGCCGGGGGAACTGTAAATCGTGAGATTCGATATTTTAATGTTCCTATTTTAATCAAGTACCAATTCAAAAATAGAATTTATCTCAAGACCGGACCGCAATTTGGTTTGTTAGCCAAAGCTTTTGATGAATTTTCTAAAGATGTAAACAAAGATGATGTAGTTTACAAAAAGAACATCAGAGACCAAATACGGGTTATTGATGCAGGAGTTGCTCTAGGTGCTGGATACCATATGAATGTGGGCAATGGATTGAATCTAACGGTTCAATATTATTATGGGCTGGTTCCTGTAATGAAAGGCGACGGCCCAAATGTATACAACAGGTCTTTATACATAACTGCTGGTTTGCCTATTGGAAAAGGAAAAGCTGCTCAAAGAAGAGCTGAAAAAGATGCTGAAATGAACAAAGTTATTCTTCCTGAAGATGAAATGCCTAAAAAGTAATTTGTATTAATTAAATAAAAAACAAAAAAAATCCAAATTTCAAAGTTTATGAAATTTGGATTTTTTTATAGAATTTTAAAAGATATTATCTGCTCCACTCAGCGATACTGTCTTTGTTCATTTTTACGTAATCTTGGTTGTTTGCAGCCTCAGCAGCAGCCAATGAAACTTTAGCCGTTTCAACAGCACCTTTTTTATCTCCTTGTTTTGCCTGAATTAATGATTTCAATCTAGAAACATAGTATGGTTTTTCAGTACTCATATCAAGAGCTTTATCAATGTAAGTTCTTGCAGTTTCGATGTTTCCATTTGATTGAAACAAATATTGTGCAGCAGCAAAATAGTCATTCCAAGTTGGTCCAGCCAATGTTTTTTCGATACTTGCAGTAGCAATTTTTGCAGTAGGAACTTCAAATTTTAAAGCAACGTGCGAGTTTTCCCAAGCCATTTCTAAGTAACCAAAGTTAGGATCTAAACCATTAATTCCAATTGTAAAAGTTTCTACCGGTGTTGGCAGTGCGTTCTCTTTTACTGTTGTTCTTAATGCGACATAAGCATCACTCCAATTTTCTGGCAATCCCCAATTGTCTGTAGAAAGGTAAAAAATAACTTCCCAGCTTTCGATTTTAGGAATAGTATAAATTGCATACTTCCCTTTTTTCAAAGTTTTTCCGTCAATTACAACATCATCACTAAAATTAATAATTGTATTTTCGTTTGCTCCTGTTCTCCATAACTTTCCAAACGGAACTAAATTACCAAAAACTGCTCTGCCTCTCGCACCTGGACGCGAGTAAGTAACCTCAACATCTGTTAACCCAACTGTTTGTTTAATATAAGCTTTTGGACTCGCTTGTGGTGTTTTCACCTGAGCTTCAGACGCAAAAGGAGCCATTATTATAGCTAATGCAATAAGTAGTTTTTTCATTATTAAGAGTTTTTTTTGTTTGTTCAAATTTACAAATTCAATTACCGAACAAATGTTAAAATTTACATAATTCAAGGTTGAAGAGTTGCTATTTTTTTGGCGTTTAATTCGTTGAAATTATTAATGATTAAATCCGCTTCATCTAAGTCCTGCATGTTCGAATGAAGACTGTTATATCCTACACAAAAAATCCCAGCACTTTTAGCCGCTTTTACACCATTTGTACTGTCTTCAATAATAATGCAATTGTCTTTTGGCGCTATTGATAAGGAAGCTGCGTGAATAAAAATCGCAGGATTTGGTTTTGACTGCGGAAAATCTTCGCCACTCACAATATGAGAAAAATACTGGTGTAGATTAAATCTGGTAAAAACTCTTTCTATTGTAACCTTTGATGCTGAAGAAGCTAAAATTAGTTGAATTCCGTTTGCGTGTAAATCCTTAATTAAATCCTCAACACCTTCAAGCAAATACAAATCTTTCTTTGTATCAAAAGCATCATTAAAAATACTTCTTTTTCGCTGAATCAAATCTTCAACTTCATGCACTATCGAAGGAAAATGTCCTTTTAGGGTTTGAAATGTATTTCGAGTCGAAAATCCAGTAAATGAGGTATACATCTCCTCAGAAACTTCGATATTTAATTCTGAAAACTGCTTGTAATAAGCATAACGATGAACGGGTTCTGTATCGACAATTACGCCGTCCATATCAAAAATTACTGTTTTAATCATTTTTTTTAGGTTCTGAGATTCTTAGTCACTAAGGTTCTAAGGTTACTCTTTTTGTGTATATTTTTTCTAACGCTAAAAACTAAAACCCAAAGCTTTCTATCAAGACCTCAGTCCCTTAGAATCTTAGCATCTTAGCACCTTATTTTTTAAGTAAATAACGAATTACAGTTTCAGCGGCATGAAGTCCAAACAAACCAGGCATGTAGCTGTTAGTTCCGTAAAAAGATTTTTTAAAATTTTTCCCGTCTGTCAATTTTAAGCTGTTTTCATCTTGAATTTCAGATGAAAAAACCACTTTTAATTTATTGATTTTTACGGTTTTTAATCGCTTACGAATTGCTTTTGAAAAATAACAGTTAATAGTTTTAGAAATATCAGCCACTTTTACTTTAGAAGCCAGCATCTTTCCTCCTGCTCCCATACTGCTGATGATTTTTACTCTTTTACGTTTTGCTGCAATAATCAAATTTAATTTCGGCGTTATACTGTCAATACAATCCAAAACATAATCAAACTCAGAAGAAACGATTTCAAAAGCACGCTCTGGCGATAAAAATTCCTGAACACGAGTTAATTTCAATTCGGGATTAATATCCATCAAACGATCACCTACAATAGTAATTTTAGGCTGACCAACTGTTGAGTGCAAAGCGGGTAATTGTCTGTTAATATTAGTAATATCTACAACATCGCCATCTACAATTGTCATATTTCCTACTCCTGCTCTAGCCAAAAATTCAGCAGCAAATGATCCTACTCCGCCTAAACCCACTACTAAAACATTTGCTTTTTTTAGATTTTCTAATCCTTCTTTTGTAAATAAAAGCTCAGCTCTTTCCGTCCACTCTGCCATATATTTTCTTTTGTTGTTTTTGTTTGTTTTAAATTTTATTTCAAGTCTCAGATTTCAAGTTTCACTGCTGTCAGGCTGAGTGAAGTCATTTTATTACTCCTATTATTACTCCTTACTTCTCGAATACCTCTTTATAATTTCTTTCAATAATTTCTTTCAATTCTCTAAGTGTACTATTTTTATATATTGCTGCCAAATCGTAAACCTGCTGAATACCTTCTTCGATTGTATCTGTTTCTAAAAAGAATCGATCGTTTGGAATATTTAGAAAGACCTCTTTCAAACTCGGATTCTGAAATAAATATTTCCCAAATGAAATATAAAATCCTGCTGTAATAAGCTGTTCGGCAACTTGATTATTTTTAGAAAAACCGTGAACAATCATTGGAACTGAAATTTTCATTTTCTTTTTGATTGCAATAATTTCCTGAAATGCAGCAACACAATGAATAACAACTGGTTTTTGGTATTTCTCCGCTAAAATCAATTGTTTTTCAAAAACCTGAATTTGAAGTTCAAGCGGAATTTCAACACGTTTATCCAAACCACATTCTCCAAGTGCTAAACAATTTTTGGTCTGCAGTTTTTCTTCAATAATTCTCAAATCATTTTCTAAACGATCTTCTTTAATATACCAAGGATGAATTCCAATTGAATAATAAGGAATTGATGCATCAAACTCCTGCGGATATTGATTTACCAATTCTAAAATATCAGATTGATTCGTAAATTGATGTGTATGAAAATTAAAAAAGTCCATTAATGAAATGTTTTTACACCAGCTTTAATTTCTATTTTTAAATCATTTTCTAACGGAACAATTGGGCAGGAATACTTATGGTTGTAAGCACAATACGGATTGTAAGCTTGATTAAAATCGATTGCAATTGTATTTCCTTTTGGAATTTTTAGATCAATATATCTTCCGCCTATATAACTTTCTTTCCCGCAGGTTAAATCTGAAAAAGGAAGAAACAAATGATCTTTATATTTTTCTTGTTTAGACAATTCAATATTTCTATACACATTCAACTGCATTTCAATACCATCAATTGTAAAATAAATAGTTCCGTATTTTACATATTTTGGCGTTCTGGTTCCTGTGGTTTTCATTTCAAAAACCTTTTCATTTTCTGCTTTTTCAAATCTAGCATTAACAAAATACTTTTCATTAATGGGATAAAAATCCAATGCTTTAAACGTTTTTAAATCTTCTGCCATCAACGGACTTGTCTTAGCATCAGCATATTCTGAGTTAATTTGCTTCTGAAATTTTTCGGTATCAACACTCTTAAATTTCTTTTGGCCGAAACCAAAACTAAAAGTTAAAAGCAAGCTTAGGATAATATAGTTTTTCATCGTAGAAATTTAGTGCAAAAATAGTTTAAAAGTAACAAAATGACAACGGCAGAACGTGACAAAGTTTTCTAACTTTGCTGCAAATTTTAATCATCGCAATGCTCAAAACTGCTTTTAGTCACTATATAAACAACTTTAAAGGATTTTCTAGAGAAATCTGGATACTTACAATTATCACTTTTATCAATCGTGCCGGAACAATGGTACTTCCTTTTTTGTCTAAATATTTAAAAGAGGATCTTCATTTTACCTATAATCAAGTTGGCTGGATTATGGTTGCATTTGGTTTAGGCTCAATGCTTGGTTCTTGGCTTGGCGGTAAATTATCTGATAAAATTGGATTTTATAAAATCATGATTTTTAGTTTGTTTACTACAGGAATTTCAATGTTTCTCGTACAATTTGTAACCACTTTTTGGGGCTTGTGTATTGCGATGTTTGTTTTAATGACCATTGCTGATATGTTTCGACCTGCAATGTTTGTATCTCTGGGAGCATATGCAAAGCCCGAAAATAGAACTCGCGCATTAACACTGGTTCGTCTTGCTGTAAATTTAGGTTTTGCTGCCGGACCTGCACTTGGCGGTTTAATAATTATGGGAATAGGCTATTCTGGACTGTTTTGGGTTGATGGTGCCTCTTGTATTATTTCGATATTAATTTTTGCATTATTAGTTAAGGAAAAGAAAAAAGTCGATCATGGTGACAAAACTGAAAGTGGAGCTGACGTAAAATCGGTATTTCATGATGGAATATTCTGGGTTTTCTTATTTGTAAGTTTCATAACGGCTATGATTTTCTTTCAGCTTTTTACAACGCTTCCATTATATCATAATGAAAAATTTGGCTTAAGCGAACTTCAAACTGGTCTTTTAATGACTTTAAATGGTCTTTTGATTTTTGCTTTAGAAATGCCGACGGTTGGTTTTATGGAAAGACGAGGATTTCCTAAAATTAAAATAATAATTCTAGGCTCCTTTGTAATGGCTTCGAGCTTCTTTCTTTTATTAATTAATTTTTGGGCTGGAATGTTAGTAATCAGCATGATCTGTATTTCAATTGGCGAAATCTTAACCTTTCCGTTCTCAAATGCGTTTGCCTTAAGCCGTGCTCCCCGAGGGCAAGAAGGGCGTTATATGGCACTTTATACCATGAGTTTTAGTCTCGCACATATTGTGAGTTCTAAAGTAGGTTTTGAAATTATTTCTGATTTTGGCTATCAAATAAACTGGTTGTTCATGGCTAGTATTGGAATAATTGCAACTCTTTGCTGCCTTTGGATTAAAAAAACGTTACTGCAAGAAAAAAACAAATAAATCCTCTATTTAAAATTAAATCATTAAAATTCAATTCATTAACTTTGAACTTGAATAACTTTTCTATGCCTTTTATTCTCAAACAACGTCTTTTTTAGTTAAATAACTAGTTTTATAGTTGCGTAACTAAAAAAATAGTTATAGCTTTGAATTAAAATTAAAGACATGCAAAAGTTAACCAACAAAGAAGAAGAGATAATGCAAATTTTATGGAAGTTGAAAAAAGCTTTTGTAAAAGAAATTCAGGCAGAAATAACTGAAGACCAACCGCATTACAATACACTTTCGACAATTGTTCGAAACTTGGAAGAAAAGGGTTTTGTGGCACATAATGCATTTGGAAACACACATCAATATTATCCAGCTGTAACTCTCGAAGCTTACAGTAAGAAATATATGAAAACGGCAATTGACAACTATTTCAACAGTTCCTATAAAAATATGGTTTCGTTTTTTGCTAAAGAAGAGAAAATCTCTGCAGCTGAATTACGCGAAATATTAGCTATGATCGAAACTCCAAAAGAAGAAAAATAATCGTTATGGAAGCACTTTTCATTTATATTGCAAAATCTACAGGTTTAGTCGTTTTATTTTACAGTGCTTATCAAGTGCTGCTGCGAAAAGAAACATTTTTCAACAGCAACAGATGGTTTTTATTGGCTGGTTTGATAACGTCTGTAATTTTACCTTTAGTAGTTTATACCAAAATTGTATGGATTAATCCTTCTCCATCGTTTAATGTAAACTATTCGCAGCTTGAGCCGGCACAAATTACCAAAGAAACTTTTGAACTTAATTGGAACTATATCTTAATAGCGGTTTATGCTATCGTTTTTTTGGCATTGATCGCAAAATTTGCTTTTGATTTTTATAGTTTAAACACGATTTTAAAAGGCCGAAAAGTAAAACAACAAGCCGATTTTAAGTTCATTGATGTTGCCGAAAACATAGCCCCTTTCTCCTACTTTGACTACATCGTATACAATTCATCAATGTATAATGAACAAGAATTAGAAAATATCATTGAACATGAGAAAGTACACAGCGAACAAAATCATACTATCGATGTTTTAATTACTCGTATTTTTTGTATTATCTTTTGGTTTAACCCAATAATGTGGCTTTATAAAAAAGCAATAGTACAAAACTTAGAGTTTATTGCTGATAAGGAAGCTGCTAAAAAATTATCTGACAAAAAAGCCTATCAATACACGCTTTTAAAAATAACAACGCACGAAACCTGCGTTGCAATCACCAATCATTTTTATCAATCATTAATCAAAAAACGAATCGTTATGTTAAACAAAAATCAATCAAAAAAACGAAATTCTTGGAAGTACTACACTGTAATTCCAGCTCTTGCCGCTTTTGTATTCTTATTTCAAATTGAAGTAATTGCAAAAGAAAAACAACTGGTCTTAAAAGGAGTTTCTGAGAAAAAAGAATCAGAGGACATCTACAAAATCAAGAAAAATTCTACTGATAAAGAATTAAACGAAATCAAAGAAAACCTAAAGAAAAAACACAATATTGATTTCGAAACTTCTGAAATAAGAAGAAATGCAGAGAATGACTTAACTTCAATTAAAATTGATATTAAAAACGGAACTCAGCAAGTACAATCTATTCAAACAAAAGGCGATCAACCTATTAAGAGTTTCGGAATAGTTGTTACGACAGATAAAGAAGGCAGTAAAAAAGTTGGTATTCAAACTTCTGATGAAACCAACGATTCTAAAACTGACAAAAAAGCAAAATTTGTAAGCAGCACAAAAACAATAACTAAATCAAATACTAATGATAGCAATAATTCTGATGTTAGTGCAAAAACTGACACTAATATTAATACAAATATTAGCACTACTGTAACGACAGATTCTGATAATAATATTACAACAAAAGTAATTACGACAGATGGAAATTCTTCTTCAATAATGATCTCAAATTCTACGAGAAGTAATATGAAAAAAGGCAATCAATTAGTAGTTGTAAATGGAACTGTAATGTCAAGCGACTACAACCTTGAAGAGCTTAAACCAAATGAGATTAAAACTATTGTTATATCTAAAGGAACTCAAGCAAAAGTTAAATATGGTGACAGCGGATCGAATGGTGTAATTGAGATTGAAACAAATAAATAATCTAAAAATGCAAAAGTTAACCAACAAAGAAGAGGAAATTATGCATATTTTATGGAAGCTTAAAAAAGCTTTTGTAAAAGAAATTCAGGCAGAAATCACTGAAGATCAACCGCATTATAACACACTTTCGACTATTGTTCGCAATCTTGAAGAAAAAGGCTTTGTGGCACACAATGCATTTGGAAACACGCATCAATATTATCCTGCAATTAGTTTAGAAGCTTACAGCAAAAAGTACATGAATACTGCGATTGACAACTATTTTAATAGTTCATACAAAAATATGGTTTCCTTTTTTGCCAAAGAAGAGAAAATCTCTGCAGATGAATTACGCGAAATCTTAGCTATGATCGAAACTCCAAAAGAAGAAAAATAATCGATATGGAAGCACTTTTTATTTTTATTACAAAATCAAGCGGTTTATTAGTACTGTTTTATTGTGCTTATTTCTTTTTACTTCGTAAAGAAACTTTTTTCAATAGTAACAGATGGTTTTTATTAGCTGGATTATTTACCTCTATTGCTTTGCCATTTTTGGTGTACACCAAAATCGTTTGGGTCGATCCGGCGCCAATAATTGAAAACTTTAATTATACTCGAAGCTATTATCCGCCGACTATCGAAAAAGAATCTTTTGAAATTAACTGGAATTATGTTGCAATTGCCGTTTATGCTCTTGGATTTCTGGCTTTAATTATAAAATTCGGAATGGATTTTTATAGTTTAAATTCCGTTTTAAAAGGCAAAAAAGTACAACAACAAGCTGATTTTAAATTTATAGATGTAAATGAAAACATTGCTCCTTTCTCCTATTTTGATTATATCGTATACAACTCATCAATGTATACAGATGCTGAATTAGAGAATATTATTGAGCATGAAAAAGTGCACAGCGATCAAAATCACACAATGGATGTTTTGATTTCTAGAGTATTTTGTGTGCTGTTTTGGTTTAATCCAATTATCTGGCTGTACAAAAAAGCAATTCTGCAAAATCTCGAGTTTATTGCCGACAGTGAAGCTGCCAAAAAAATTTCAGACAAAAAAGCGTATCAATACACGCTTTTAAAAATCACGACGCATGAAAGCTGTGTCGCAATCACCAATCATTTTTATCAATCATTAATCAAAAAACGAATTGTCATGTTAAACAAAAATCAATCAAAAAAATGGAATTATTGGAAGTATTATGCCATACTTCCTGCTCTTGTCGCTTTTGTGCTTTTATTCCAAATTAAAACAATAGCACAAGAAAAAGAACGAAAAGAAGCCCAAGAAATCACTTCAAAAACAGATCCTATTATTGTATTCAAAATCAAGAAAACAACAACTGATCAGGAACTAAAAGAAATGACCGCTAAACTTAAAAAAGAGCATGATATAAATGTTGTTGTTTCTAATGTTATTAGAAATTCTAATAATGAATTAACAGCAATTAAAATTGATATCGACAAAGGAACTGGAAAAGCACAAACTTTAGAGATTGAAGGCAATAATCCTATTAATGAAAGCGGCATTGTAATTACAACGAACAGCAATGGCTCCAAAAAAGCCGGCATTCTTACTGGTGAAGAAATTGACGAACCAATTACAACTGGAAGCCGTGTTGCAGCAATTAAGACATATAATCATGGAGATATGCCTGAACCCCCAGTTCCGCCAGCATCACCAATAACAGCGGCACTGCCAGCTCCTCCAATTCCTCCTATGGCACCTGAGTTACCTAAAAACTTAGAGCTTCCTGCTCCGCCAAATATGTCTAAAATGCCAAAAGCACCAATGCCTCCAAGAAATTTTGAGGATAAAGCTGCAGTGAAAAATTTCGAAAAAAAGATGGCGGAATTTGAAAGAAAAATGGAAGCTTTTCAGCCACAATTATCAGCTTACGAAAAACAAGTAGATGAAATTATGGCTAAACGTGAAGGCGGCTATGACAAAGAAATGGAAAAATTCGAACTTGCGATGGATAAATTTAATGTAGAAATGGACAAATATAGCGCTCAGATAAATGAGCAATTAGGAGGTGATTTTGAAAAAAAGATGGAGCAGTTTGAAAAAGAAATGAAAGTATACGAACAGAAGATGAAAGTGTACGAAAAAAACATTCAGAAATTTGAAAAAGAGAATAAACGTTCTTAATCTTAAATTTAAGAATACGTTACAAAAAAGACTTTGCCTGACCGCAAAGTCTTTTTTTTGTATCTTTGCGCAAAATTAACCTGCGATGTACAAAATTTTAGCCAAATTAAATAAAATACTCTTACCTAGTTTTACCAAACAAGGTTTAGATATTTCTAAAGCCAAAAAATGGCAAATGGCTATTATTGGTTACAGAGCTTTTATTACTAAACGTGCTTTAGAATAATTTTGTTTAGAATAAAAAATACATTTGAATCGGTATTTTATAAATCGAATTCAAAATAGCAGCATAACGTAAATGAACCGCAATGAGATAAAATTTGCGTTCACTTTACATGAATTTCTCCATGAAAAATAAAGAATTAAATATCCCTCCCGTTCCTGCCGTACTTTTAGCAATTCTAAGCGTTCAATGTGGTGCCGCAATTGCAAAAACTCTTTTTCCTGCTATTGGAGCAGCCGGAACAGCCTCTATCCGAATTGGTGTTTCGGCATTGATTTTACTTTTAGCATACAGACCTAATTTAAAGCAGATTAAACCTAACCAATGGAAAATTGTAGTACCTTATGGTTTGTGTTTAGGAGCCATGAACTTAACTTTTTATTTGGCTATTGAACGAATCCCAATTGGATTAGCCGTTACTTTAGAGTTTATTGGTCCGCTGTTACTTGCTATAATTGGCTCAAAACGCTTAATTGACTATTGCTGGGTATTATTGGCCGCAGCTGGAATTGTTTTAATAGCACCGTGGTCAAATGACTCCATAGATACAGTAGGAGTTTTGTTTGCACTTTTGGCTGCAGCGTTATGGGCGACTTACATTATTCTGGGCGGGAAAGTTTCAAAAATAATGCATGGCGGTCAAGCCGTTGCAACTGGTATGCTGTTTGCTTCGCTGCTAATTTTGCCATTTGGTTTTTATGAAAACGGATTACTTAACCTTACTCCTAAACTTTTTGGTTACGGTGTCGCCCTTGCCCTTTTATCAAGTGCAATTCCGTTTACTTTAGAGATGAAAGCACTAGGACAGCTTCCTCCCCGCACATTTAGCATTTTAATGAGTTTAGAACCGGCCGCCGCTGCAATTTGTGCGTTTCTATTTCTTCAAGAAAAACTAAACTTTTACGAGATCCTAGCAGTCGTTTGTGTCGTATCTGCCTCTGTCGGCGCTACATTAACAGCAAAACGATAAAAAAAAAGCCTTGCAAATACAAGGCTTTCATAAACGTAGGTATTGTTTTGGAGATTTTAAATTATTTCTTTGGCAATAATACTGTGTCAACAACATGAATTACCCCATTTGATTGATTGACGTCAGCAATTGTAACTTTAGATTTATTTCCGCTTTCGTCGCTTATATATAAATCTTTTCCTTTCATCCAAGCTGTCAGTGTTCCGCCATTTACTGCTTTTATAGTCGCTTTTCCTTTTCCTTCTTTTATTGCTTTTGCAATGTCTGATGCATTCCATTTTCCTGCAACAACGTGATAAGTCAGTATGTTTTGAAGCATTTTTTTATTCTCTGGTTTTAGTAATGTCTCAACCGTTCCTTTTGGCAGTTTATCAAAAGCTGCATTCGTTGGAGCAAAAACAGTAAATGGCCCTTTTCCTTGAAGTGTTTCTACTAAATCAGCAGCCTTTACAGCAGCAACCAATGTGGTATGATCTTTTGAATTAACGGCATTTTCAATAATATTTTTGTTTGGATACATTGCAGCACCGCCAACCATTACAGTTTTTTGAGCAAAAGATGTAAATCCTAACGCTAAAGTTAAAATTGCTGCAGCTAAAAATTTTCTAGTTTTCATAATTGATGTTTTAAGTTATATCTTCATTTACGGAGAACTATTTGTTTTGGTTTTTAAGAAATCTGAAATAATCTCAAATAATGCCGAAACATTCTCAAAATCGATTAAAAAACAAGCTTTTAGCCACCCAAAACTTTTTAATTATTTTTAAATACACGATGAGTTTTGTCTCTATTTTATTATTAACTTTAAAATCAAAACCAATTCATTATGAATAATCTACCTAAAAAAGTCAGAAGTAAAAAGTTAAACACAAGAGTTGATCTAACTGCAATGGTCAGCGTTTCGTTTTTGCTGATTATATTTTTTATGGTTGTTGGTGAATTGTCGAAGCCAAATGTTATGGATTTGAGTTTGCCTGATTATGATTGTGACGATTGCCTACCGGGTTGTGTTGACGAAACAAGGATTTACACCATTTTACTAGATAAAAATGATAGAATAGTAACCTATTCAGGTCTTTTATATTATCCATTGGAAAAACCAAAAGAAATAAATTATGGCAAGAATGGAATTCGTAAAGAATTATTAAAAAAAAACAGTAAAATTATAGAATATTCCACAGCACTTGGAAAACCAAAAAATGGCGCGATTGTAATTATAAAACCAAGTAAAAAATCTAATTTCAAAAATCTAGTAGACATTTTGGACGAAATGGCAATTGCAAAAATTGACACTTATGCGATAGTCAACGAATTTACCCCAGAAGAATCAAAATTATTAGCTTCAAAATAGCAGAAATCATTTTCATAAAAGTTCTCGACTCCGCTCATACTGACAAACATGAAACTTGAAACAAAAAAAACTTGAAACAAAAAAGATAAAAAAAAGTCCCACATTGCTGTGGGACTTTCTATTTAAAGAAAACTAAGAATTATTTTTTCTCAGTTTTTTCCATTTTAGCTTTTAATGCAGCTAATACATCATTGTTATCTCCTAAAGTTGCAGCTGGTGCATTTGTAGAAGATGCAGATGAAGTATTTTCAGTTGCAGCTTTCACGTTTTTCTCTTCTTCTTCACGGAAGATAGCAGTGTGAGAAGCAACTACTCTTTTGAATTCTTTGTTGAATTCAATTACTTTGAAATCAGCAGTATCACCTTTTTTCAATTTCTTTCCGTCTTCTTTTTCAAGGTGACGAGTAGGAATGAAAGCAACGATATCATCTCCGAATTCTACAGTAGCTCCTTTGTCAACGATTTCAGAAATTTCACCATTGTGGATAGTTCCTACAGCGAAAGAATCTTCGTATTGATCCCAAGGATTAGCAGTAGTTTGTTTGTGACCTAAAGATAATTTACGTCCTTCAACATCTAATTCTAATACAACTACATCAAGTTTTTCACCAACATTTACAAATTCAGATGGGTGTTTGATTTTCTTAGTCCAAGAAAGGTCAGAGATGTAGATTAATCCATCAATTCCTTCTTCTAATTCTACGAAAATACCAAAGTTTGTAAAGTTTCTAACGATACCTGTATGTTTAGAACCTACTGGGTATTTAGAAGTAATGTCAGTCCATGGATCTTGAGTCAATTGTTTGATACCTAATGACATCTTACGATCATCTCTGTCAAGAGTTAAGATAACAGCCTCAACAACATCTCCAACTTTCACGAAGTCCTGAGCAGAACGTAAGTGAGTTGACCATGACATTTCAGAAACGTGGATTAAACCTTCAACACCTTCAGCAACTTCGATAAATGCACCGTAATCAGCGATTACAACTACTTTACCTTTTACTTTATCACCAATAGTTAAATTAGCATCTAAAGCATCCCATGGGTGAGCGTTTAATTGTTTCAATCCTAATTGAATTCTTGTTTTCTCATCATCGAAATCAAGGATTACAACGTTTAATTTTTGGTCTAATTCAAGAACTTCACTTGGGTGGTTGATTCTGCTCCAAGAAAGGTCAGTAATGTGAATTAATCCGTCAACACCACCTAAGTCAATGAACACACCATAAGAAGTAATGTTTTTAACAACACCTTCTAATACTTGTCCTTTTTGTAATTGACCGATGATTTCTTTTTTCTGTACTTCAATATCAGCCTCGATAAGCGCTTTATGAGATACAACAACGTTTTTGAATTCGTGGTTAATTTTTACCACTTTGAATTCCATCATTTTGTTTACATATACATCGTAGTCTCTAATTGGCTTAACGTCAATTTGAGATCCTGGTAAGAACGCCTCGATACCGAATACGTCAACGATCATACCTCCTTTAGTTCTACATTTAACAAAACCGTTAACGATTTCTCCAGTTTCATTAGCTGCAATAACTCTATCCCAAGATTTGATAGTACGTGCTTTTCTGTGAGATAATACTAATTGACCTGTTTTATCCTCACGGATGTCGATTAATACTTCTACTTTGTCACCTACTTTTAAGTTTGGGTTGTAACGGAATTCATTTAAAGAAATAACACCTTCAGATTTAGCATTGATATCAACGATAACGTCTCTATCTGTAATTCTAACAACAACTCCTTCAACTACTTCTTCTTGATCTGTAGCGATGAAAGTTTTTGATACTAGTTCTTCAAACTCTTGTAAGTTTTTCTCATCTACTGCATCAATTCCTTCTTGGAAGTTATGCCAGTTAAAATTTGCTAAAAACTCTTCTTGTGATTTTAATTGTTCAGACATGCTGATAAAAAATTTGTATTCTGTTTTTCTTGAGTTTCTCTATGCGATAGAAAATACAGAAGTTGTTTTACATAAATGGTTGATACCTAATGGAAACTCTTCTCTGCCAAAAGGACTGCAAAATTACTATAAATTTCTGTACTTACAAAATAAATTCAAATGATTATCAGTCAATTGCTCAGAAGCAGACGATTTTGGGTTTTCAAGACCTGAAGTCCCGCTATCCGTTACAATCTTTTATAGCGAACACCGCTATAAAAGGATTTCCGCTTCTATCGGGGCTAGATTAGAATATTTAGTAGTTTTTAAGAGTCTTTTTTACTGATTTCCAATAAACCTGACAGGTTTACTATCCGCAACTACCTTTGTCAAAATTTAAAACTTTGACAAAGGTTTAAAATCAGACTTCAAACGATAATTTTACTTACTTTTACTTTATGACCATAACATTCGACGAAGTAAAACAGAAAATAGAAACGTTCCATAAAAACGGACAAGTTATCACTGCTGTTTACTGGCTTTTAAAAAAGTACAATCTCAAAAACAAGAATTTAAAAGGATTTGAATTCAGAGAAAAAGCAAAACCTGATTTTATTTTAATGACTACTGAAGGCGAATTTGGAGAACCACAGATTATCAGAATTCCAGAAAACACTTTTGAATTTCCAATAGAATTAATGCTTATCCTTATTGCTCACGAATTGGTTCATGTCAATCAAAAAACAGTAAAACCCTATATTCTGGATAAAAATGAACGAGAATGGCAAGCTTATTACGAAATGAATTTTCACAATCTATTTCCACAAGTTCCCGAAATATCCAATTTTCATAAAAAGTTTTTCGCGCAAAAAGGTTTAGAATATTATAACCGAATGGGAAAAGGCTCGGAACTGCAGCAAAAATATGCTCAACAAAAAAAGCAAGTCGATGATTTAATTATCTCATTAGAATAAACTCTTAAAACAACAAATCCGACAGATTTTACAATCTGTCGGATTTGTTGTTTATGATATAAACATTTATTCTTAATGGCTCAAATTCTCTAATTCCTTTGGATTATGCTTATATTTAAACAAGAATGTAAACAAAATTAAAATTACAAACGCATATCCGGCAAATGAAAACCAAACTTCTGGCCACTGAACTCTATTTCCATCGGTAAAATAACTCACCGTTCTTCCTGCAAATTCACCACCTAAAATGGCTCCAATTCCATTAGTCATCAACATAAATAATCCTTGCGCACTTGATCTTATTTTACTATCTGTTTCTCTTTCAACAAATAAAGAACCGGATATATTAAAGAAATCAAAAGCCATTCCATATACTATCATTGATAAAATAAGAAAAATTACGCCCGAACCTGGATTCCCAATTCCAAATAAGGCAAAACGCAATACCCACGCAATCATACTAAATACCATCACTTGCTTAATCCCAAATCTCTTTAAGAAAAATGGTATAGTTAAAATAAATAATGTTTCAGAAATTTGAGACAACGAAATTATAAACACAGAATGCTCAACTCCAAAAGTACCCTGATATTCAGGGTTCGAACCAAAATCTCTAATAAATGTATCACCAAACATGTTTGTAACTTGTAATGCTGCTCCTAATAACATAGCAAAAACAAAAAACACTGCCATCTTTTTTTGTTTAAACAGAACAAAGGCATCTAATCCAAATTTACTTGACAAAGATTGATTTGTATTTTTATTTTCTGCGGGAACATCAGGCATTGTAAAAGAAAACAAACCTGTAACAATCATCGCAATTGAAGCAAAAACAAATTGATTCGTATTTGATTTCCAATCTGTTAAATCAGTAATCCACATTGCAATTATAAAACCTACTGTACCCCAGACACGAATTGGAGTAAATGCTTCCTGAACATTAAACTTGAATTTATTTAAAACCGCATAGCTAACAGAATTATTTAATGCTATAGTTGGCATATAAAAGCAACTAGTAGCAAAAATAACCCAATACATTTCCGTAGAATTAGTTGCTTTTGTAGCGAAAAAAATTGCAATTCCAGCAATGATATGGGCGATACCTAAAACCTTCTGCGCACTAAAATATTTATCCGCAATTATACCGAGCAAAGCCGGCATAAACAAACTTGCCCACCCCATAGACCCATAAGTTCTACCTATTGACAAACCAACGCTTCCGCCTTCAATTGGACCGAAAACCTGCCCCATGTAACCACCTAATGAAATCAACCAAATTCCCCAAACAAAAAATTGGAGAAAATTCATAATAGTCAGTCTTAATTTAATTCCCATATATTGAAATTGTCTTTTTAATAAAAATGAAGCGGTAAAACTACCATTAAAAATAATATCTACAAAAAATTAAATGGTTTTTAAAGCATCATTTACCAATTCTAAAACTGCTTCAAACTGCTCTTTTTTATTTAAGTAAGAATTATCTATTTCTATTGCATCATCAGCTATCACTAAAGGCGAATCTTCGCGATGTGTATCAATATAATCTCTTTCCACTACATTCTTTAATACGTCTTCATACGAAACATTATCTCCTTTTTGCTGTAATTCATCAAAACGTCTTTGTGCGCGAGTTTCGGCACTTGCAGTCATGAATATTTTAAGTTCTGCATTTGGAAAAACAACTGTTCCTATATCTCTTCCGTCCATTACTATTGCTTTATTTTTTCCCATTTCCTGCTGCTGCTCTACTAATTTAGCACGTACTTCAGAAACTTCTGCAACTTTACTCACAAAATTAGAAACTTCAATAGTTCTAATTTGTTTTTCGACATTTTCACTATTCAGATACATTTCGGCAAAACCTAATTCAGTATTAAATTTAAATTCTAACTGAATCTTTGACAAAGCATTTATCAAAGCGCTTTTATCAAAAAAGTCAACCCCAATAAATTTATTCTGCATGGCAAAATACGCCACCGCACGATACATTGCTCCCGTATCTACATATACATATTCAAGTTCTTTTGCCAATTGTTTTGCTAATGTGCTTTTTCCTGTTGATGAAAACCCGTCGATAGCAATTGTAATTTTTCTCAATTTTTTATGTTTAAATTTTTAATCCTAAAAGCCTTTAGTAATAAATACTCATTAAAATGTTAGATTTTGAGTTATCTATAATTTCAGCCATTCTTTCAAAATACTTTTTGTTGACCATTGGACAGCCAAAACTGTTACAAATGTAACCATCTTTCTCTTTATACGGAACATCATAATAGTAATGAAAAACAATATCTCGCTTAAAAGCATTACTATTAGTTGTGTCCAAACCATACAGCCTATAAGCTTTTCCGAACTTACCAACATAAGAATTCCCGATCGAATATCTGCCTAATGAAGTACTTAACGAATTTGGCACATTGCTAAATTTAAGTTTTCCTTTAGTTGTTGTTTCAGAACCTGAACCATGAGCAACCAAACCTTGATCTATAATTTTATTTGTTTTTAAATCATAAACAAAGAATCGATTTTTACCAGACGGTATTTTCATGTCAATTAAAAACACAATATCCTGATTGTATTTCGAATCTTTCTCAATTAACTTTTTTACTTCATTTACTTGAGAACTAAATCTTTCTTCTTTTTTTTCTTTCTCTTTCGAGTTTTCATTTCTGTAAACAAATTTATAAACTGCAAATGCTAAAAGAACAAAAGCTGCGGCAAATAATATCTTTTTCATAAATAACTAAGGCAAAAAAAATCCTTTTAAAATCGAAAACACTATTGTTTACAATTATAAAAGGACTATACTTTTTAAAGTACTAATAACTATTATTTTAATAATAAATATCTAAGATAATATTCGACTTAGAACTATCAATTATTTTTTCAATTCGTTTAAAGAACTGCTCATTAACCATTGGACAACCATGACTATTACTAATATAATAATCTTGTTCGTCATAAGGAACCGCAGAATAGTAATGTAAAACAATTGCTCTTTTTAAAGCGTTATTGTTAGATTCTTCTAATCCGTTTAGTCGATATGCTTTTCCAAAAATCCCTTTATAGCATTTTTCAATAACATATCTGCCTAACGCAGTACAATTGGAGTTTGGTGTATTGCTAAATCTAAGCAACCCTTTTATTCCAGTTTCTGAACCGGAACCATGTGCAACAAGCCCTTGATCTAAAACCTTGTTGTTTTCTAAATCATACACAAAAAAGCGATTTTTTCCAGAAGGCACTTTCATATCAATCAAAAAAGCAATTTTTGTATTGTATTTTTTATCGATAGTAATCATGTTTCTTATGTCGCCTATTCTGCTGTTGATTCTTTCAATTTCTAAACTGGTAATAGATTCTTCTTTGAAGTAATGGTTTGTGCCCGTAAATAACCCCACAGTCATAAACAAAAATAAACTAAATATTTTCATACAAATTATTGAAAATTTAAAATTAGACCAAAAAGACTTGTATTCGCCGCCAATGTGTATCTCGAATATGAATAATTAAACTTTAATTTATTCATTTTCAGACCAAATCCTAATGAAACTCCTGAAAAATTACGTTTTTCTTCTACTCGTAATTCTTCCCCTCTTCTAAAATTATATCCTAAACGCAGATTTATTGCTTTTTTAGGAAATAACTCCACACCAAAAACAACATGCCTTAAAGCGTTGTTAACAAACGAAACTTTCTCGCTGCTTGTCGATCCATCGATATTAGTTTCACCTCGAACGGGATTCGAAAATGAAATATTCCATTGTTGCAAATTCTCTAATGTAAGATGCCAGCGAATAGGAATATGTTCTAATTCTTGCGATGCTCCTGCAGTAATTTCAAAGGGCAAATTTTCCTGTATTCCTGAGTAGGTTGTAAATTGTGTACCAATATTACGGATTACTAAAGCCAAATTTACGTTATTTTTTTCAAATATATACAAAAATCCTAAATCAATAGCACCTCCAACAGAATTATAACTCTCTAAAGTTGAAGTTATTAACTTAACATTAGCTCCAATATGAAGATCGGTATACGGAACATTGTAGGCATATCCCAGTGATAATGCACCTTCACTTCCTCTAAAATCTGATGTTGACTGTCCATTTTCATCATAACCTTCAAATGATCCGTAGTTTATATAATTAACTCCTGCATAAAATGTTTGTAAGTGTCGGTCATAGGTATAGGCATACGAGGCACTTCCATAAGAAGCTTGTCCGTAGTAATTTCCATAATTTAAAGCCAGGTGATTATCCATTTCGTCATTTAAAACTGCTGGATTAGACATTGCCTGATTAACATCTTCATCATAAATAGTAATCGTTTTTCCTCCTAAAGCTGCCTGTCTCGGCGATGCTGTTAAATTTAAAAATTGATAGGTGTAACGCCCGCCAACTTGCCCGAATGAAACCGAACAAACGAATATTATAAAAAATAAAACAAAATGTTTTAACATTCTTTTCTTGGCGTTCCTATATGGGAATAACGCAGTTGCGAAGGTAAAATTATAAACCTAAAAAAATAAATTACAGTAAAAAAAAAATCCAAATCCCAATCTTAATTAAAAATTGGAATTTGGATTTTAAATAATTTGTACTTCAAATAGAAGTTTTTATTTCAATACTTTAGCATTTTTTACATTTTGATCTGTAAGTGCTAAAGCAAGCACTTCGCTCATTTCTTTTACATAATGAAAAGTAAGCCCTTCTAAGTATTCCGCTTTAATTTCATCAATATCACTTTTATTCTCGTGACATAAAATAATTTCTTTAATACCGGCTCTTTTTGCTGCTAAGATCTTTTCTTTAATTCCGCCAACTGGCAATACTTTGCCACGAAGCGTAATTTCTCCAGTCATAGCAAGATTTTTCTTCACTTTCTTTTGTGTCAATAACGAAACTAATGAAGTCAGCATTGCAATACCTGCACTTGGGCCATCTTTTGGAGTTGCTCCTTCCGGCACGTGCAAGTGAATATTGTATTTTTGAAATAGCTCAATTCCTAAACCTAACTTTTTAGCATTAGCTTTAATGTATTCAAGGGCAATTGTAGCCGATTCTTTCATTACATTTCCAAGGTTTCCTGTAATGGTTAAAGCACCTTTCCCTTCAGAAATTAAAGATTCTATAAATAAAATATCTCCTCCAACGCTTGTCCAAGCTAAACCTGTTACAACTCCTGCAACATCGTTGTTCTCGTATTTATCACGCTCTAATCTTGGCACGCCCAAAACTTTTACGATATCTTCGTCTGTAACTTTTTTGTTATACTCCTCTTCCATCGCTACCGCTTTTGCAGCGTTACGAATTACTTGGGCAATTTTAGTTTCAAGATTACGAACACCTGATTCTCTTGTATAACCTTCAACAATTTTTTCTAATTGTTTTTTTCCAATAGTTAAATCTTTAGAAGTTAATCCGTGTGCTTCTAATTGTTTTGGAAAAAGATGTCTTTTAGCAATTTCTACTTTTTCTTCAATTGTATAACCAGACATTTTTATAACTTCCATTCTATCACGCAATGCTGGCTGAATCGCCGCCATATTGTTTGAAGTGGCAATAAACATAACTTTAGATAAATCATATCCCATTTCTAGGAAATTATCATAAAAAGCACTGTTTTGTTCCGGATCTAAAACTTCTAATAGTGCAGATGATGGATCGCCGCTGTTACCGTTTGACAATTTATCGATTTCGTCTAAAATGAATACTGGATTTGATGTTCCTGCTTTTTTCAAACTCTGAATAATACGTCCGGGCATTGCACCGATATATGTTTTTCTATGTCCGCGAATCTCCGCTTCGTCACGTAAACCACCTAACGAAATACGAACATATTCACGTCCTAGAGCTTCAGCAACTGAACGTCCGATAGAAGTTTTTCCAACTCCTGGAGGCCCTGTTAAACATATAATTGGCGATTTCATGTCATTTCGCAATTTTAAAACTGCCAAATGTTCAATCATTCTTTTCTTAACTTCATCAAGACCAAAGTGATCTTTGTCTAATATTTTTTGAGCGTGTTTTAAATCAAATTTGTCTTTAGAATATTCACCCCAAGGCAACTCTAAAAACAACTCTAAATAATTGCGTTGAATTCCAAAATCTGGCGATTGCGGATTCATACGGCGCATTTTAGACAATTCTTTCTCGAAATGTTTCTGCGTTTTTTCGTCCCATTTTTTGGTTTTCGCTTTCTGCCCCATTTCGTCCATTTCTTCCTCTTGCGAAACGCCGCCCAATTCTTCCTGAATGGTTTTCATTTGCTGATGAAGGAAATATTCGCGCTGCTGCTGATCTAAATCAAAACGAACTTTTGACTGAATATCATTTTTTAATTCCAGCTTCTGCAGCTCTACGTTCATGTAACGTAAAGTCTCAAGAGCTCTGTCTTTTAATCCGTTTATAGACAACAAACCTTGTTTTTCTTTTACGGATAAATTCATATTAGAAGAAACAAAATTGATCAAAAACGACTGGCTTTCAATGTTTTTTATTGCAAATGTAGCTTCTGATGGAATATTTGGACTTTCTTTTATAATTTGAATTGCCAATTCTTTTACAGAATCTAAAATAGCAGTAAACTCAGTATCATTTTCGTCTGGACGCTCTTCTGAAACTTCTTTTATTGTAGCAGTTATATAAGGTTCTTCTGAAACAACTTCGTCAATTTCAAAACGTTTTTTTCCTTGTAAAATAACCGTCACATTTCCGTCAGGCATTTTTAAAACACGTAAAATTCGTGCTACGGTTCCTATTTTATGAATATCATCTTTTGATGGATCTTCGTCTTCTTCATTAATTTGAGAAACTACACCAATAATTTTTCCGCCTGCATTGGCATCATTTATCAATTTAATTGATTTGTCTCTTCCTGCTGAAATTGGAATTACAACTCCTGGAAATAAAACAGTATTACGCAATGGTAAAATTGGAAGCGAAACAGGAAGTTCTTCATTGTTCATTTCCTCCTCGTCCTCTGGAGTTAATAATGGAATTAATTCTGCTTCTGAATCAAATTCTTGAAGTGACAGATTGTCAATAGTAAGTATTTTATGATTTGACATAATAATATATAAGTCGTTTTGTCATTAAAAGTTTAATCCAAATTGCAAATGGAGCATAAAAGATTATAATTTCTATTAAGTACTGCAATCACAAGATAGGCCATAAAATTAGACAATCATTATGCCAAATCCAAAATAGTCAGTTTTGAATTTTATATTTTAACTAGTATTTGCATTTATTTCTAAAAAAATTAAAATTATTTTTATAAAACTGTAACAAACAAAAAAAAGCACCGTCCTTATAAAAAACTAGCAACCATTACTTGAGTATAACTAATCAAAATATCGAAGAATTAATTGCACTTTGTAAAAACAATAATCAAAAGGCTCAATTCGAAATTTACAACCGCTATTCTAAAGCTATGTACAATATCGCTTATAGAATTGTAAAGGACGAACATTTTGCACAAGACGTCATGCAGGAAGGTTTTTTGAAAGCTTTTACAAAGATTAACGATTACAAGCAGGAAGTAGCGTTTGGAGCTTGGCTCAAAAAAATTGTAATTAATTACAGCATTGACTTTTATAAAAAAAACAATGCTTTCCAAATGGAAGACCTGAACAAAACGCTTTATAAGATTGAGGAAGATAATTCTATTTTATCTGAAAATATCGATCTCAATTCGCTTAAAGTACAGCAGGTTCTGGACACAATTTCAGGCTTAAAAGATAACTATCGAATGGTTTTGACCTTATTTTATATTGAGGGTTACGATCAGGAAGAAATCTGCGAAATCTTGAACATTAGTTACGCTAATTGCAGAACAACGCTGAGCAGGGCTAAAGAAAGTTTACGAAAAAAATTAGAGGATTTATGAAGTCGCCTATTAAAAAAAGTTTGTGCGCACAAACGCCGGTAAATAAAAAGCGATATCATCTATCACCTCTACAAAATAAATTTTGGATATTATGAAAAAGGAAAATGACGAATTAGATCAATTGTTTAACAAGTTTGAAAAGCAATGGGATGTTCGCGAAATGAGCTCAGATCATCAAGTTGACTTTTTAAACAAATTAAACAAAAAACAACCTAAGAGAAAAAATTATGCTGTGTGGGCAATTGCAGCTTCAATAGTTCTGTTTTTAGGAGTATCAATATTATATAACAATAATGAGAAACCTAAAGAACTAAAATTTGCGTCAACTGAAACGCAGCGTACGGATTCTATCTTTAGTATTTTGATTAAAAATGAGCTGGTTAAATTAAAAGAAAAAAACTCTCCAGAAAATGAGCAAATTATAAATGACGCTTTAAAACAAATGAAAGTCTTTGATGCTGACTACGAAAAAATCATCAAAGAGGTTCAGAAAAATGGAGAAAACAAACAAATTATCTATGCTATGATCAGCAACCTGCAGACTAGAATATCATTCTTGCAGACTGTTTTACAGCGAATTGAAGAAAACGAAAACTTAAAAAATACTTCTCATGAAAAAACACTATAACTTACTCATCTTACTTCTTTTGATTCCTTTTTTAGGTTTTTCAAATGATGGTACTTATATCACAAAACAAAAAAACATTAAAAAAACATATATCGTAAACTCAAATGCAGGCATCGATATTGACAACAAATACGGTAATGTCACTGTCTCGACTTGGGATGAGGATAAAATAGATCTTGATATCACTATTAAAGTTAATGGACCAAATGAAAATTGGGTTAACGAAAAACTAAACAATATTGATGTGAACATTACAGCTCTAAAATCAATGGTTACTGCTGTGACTTCTATTGGAACTTCTTCGTTTAAGAGCAAAGGAAGCAATAATAGTTTCGAAATTAATTATGTCATCAAAATTCCAAAAAACGGTTCTGTAAAATTACTTAATAAATACGGAAATATAGCGACTGAAACTATTTATGGAGCTACAGATATTGCCTGTAGATATGGTAAAATTTCTTTAGGAAAATTAAACAATTCAAGCAATAACGTAAAAATAGAATATTGTCAGAGTTCAGCTATTGATTATATCAAAAGCGGGAATATTACAGCAAGATACTCTGGATTAAAAATTAATGAATCAGGTAATTTAAATTTAGATACTAATTATACCGATTTAGTAATTCTTGAAGGGGAAAACATTAAATACGATTGTAATTACGGGACTCTTAAATTTCAGAAAATAAACTCCTTTTCGGGCTCAGGAAATTATCTAACCATTTCTATTGCTGAAATTTCTAACAGCGTTAATTTAGACACGAACTATAGTAAAATCAATATTTCCAACGTAACAAGTAAGGCTAATAATATTAATATAAACTCTGGTTATTCTGATGTTTATATGGGTTATGATATGAATTATTCTTTTGATTTTGATATTAATACAAGATACGGAGGCATTAAAAGCGACAATTCTCTAGATATTTTGGTCAATGAAACTAAAAATACCAGTAAAAGAATCAGCGGGTTTAATAAAAAGAAAGGTCAAAATAAGGTTACTATTAATTCTAATTACGGAAACGTAACATTAAACAAAAAACAATAATCGTAAAAAATTTAAAGAAATGAAAAAATTATCTCTATTAGTAGTTTGTGGTGCATTCTTAATTGGTTTTATGGCTAATGCGCAATCAGAAAAAATAAACGGAAACGGTAAAGTTGTTACTGAAACAAGATCAACCGCCGGCTACGATGCAATACGAATTGCAGGCTCTTTTGATGTTGATTTAGTTGCTGGAAAAGAAGGAAAAATTATTGTTAAGGGTGAAGAAAATATTCTATCTGCAATCGTAGTTGAAGTTGAAGAAAATACTTTGAAAATTTATACCAAGAAAAACACTAACATCCGTTCAAGCATAGGCAAAAAGGTTGAAGTAATAATTCCGTTTGAAAAAATATCAGAGTTAACTCTTTCTGGTTCTGGAAATATTAAATCAAAAGACATTATCAAAAATGATTCGTTTTTAGCGAAACTTTCCGGATCAGGGAATTTTAGTTTAGCGGTTGATTCCAATTCTTTCGAACTGAACTTAAGCGGATCAGGAAATGTAAATTTAAAAGGAAATGCTGATAACTTTACTACAAAACTTTCAGGATCAGGCGACATCGATGCCAGTGCTTTAAAATCTAAAAATGTAGTGGTTAATGTTTCAGGTTCTGGTGACAGTAAAGTAAATTGCAGCGAAACTTTGACCGCTCGAGTTTCTGGTTCAGGTGATATTAAGTACACTGGAAATCCTGAAAAACGTGATGTAAAAGTTTCTGGATCAGGAAATATTTCAAAAGTCTAATACAAAGAATGTCACGAATTTTTATTCATCATCAATCAATAACAAATTCTAATTCGTGACATTTAAAAATTTAAAAGGCGTTTTATTAATTTAAAACGTCTTTTTTATGCACTCTTCTTAATAAGAAAATCGAAGTAACAAAGAAAACTGCCAAAATAACAATTGCCGCACGAGGACTTCCTGTAATTTGATCGATAATTCCGTAAACACACATTCCTATTACAATTCCAATTTTTTCAGCAACATCATAAAAACTAAAAAACGAAGCTGTATCTTCTGTTTCTGGCAAGAGCTTTGAATAGGTAGAACGTGACAGGGCCTGAATTCCGCCCATAACAAAGCCAGCAACTGTTGCCATTACATAAAAATGCATTGGCAATATTATGAAATAAGCCAAAGCGCAGAAAGCTGCCCAAATGGCATTAATAAAAATCAGCGTTGGAATATTTCCAAATTTTTCTGAAGCTCTCGAAGTTAAAACTGCACCCACAACAGCTACCAGCTGAATTATCAAAATACAAATTATTAAACCAATAGTACTTTCTTCTTTTGACGACCATTGAATTTCCTGTGCTCCAAAATAAGTAGCAACCAGCATTACAGTTTGCACAGCCATACTTGAAACAAAAAAACCGCCTAAATAGCGTCGTAAAGGAACATTTTCATTCAGTAAACCCCAAACCTTTTTCAATTCTTTGAAGCCATTAAAAACAACAGATTTTGTTAATTTCTCACCCTTTTCTTTTCTTCCTTTTGGCAAATAATAATACGTATACTGACTGAATAATACCCACCAAACTCCTACCATGATAAAAGAGTAACGCATTGCTTTCATTGCTGGTTCTGGACCAGAAATATTAAACCATTCCGGCTTCATGATCATCGCTAAATTGATAATCAATAAAATAACACTTCCTATATAACCCAAAGAATATCCTTTTGCGCTGATTCTATCTTGTTGTTCTTCAAAAGCAATATCTGGTAAATACGAATTGTAAAAAACTAAACTTCCCCAATATCCTAATAATCCAAAAAAGTAAAATGCCAGTCCGATATAAATATCTGTTAATTCAAACCAATATAATCCCATGCAGGATAATGCTCCCATATAACAAAAGAACTTCATAAAGGATTTTTTATTTCCTACATAATCTGCAATACCTGATAATAAAGGTGAAATAAAAGAAACTACTAAAAATGCTGCCGCGGTAATAAAACTAATTAGTGCCGAATTCTTTAAATGAAGCCCAAAAACATCAATGTAATGATCTCTTTTTGAAAATAATGCTTCATAAAAAATGGGAAATACCGCGGATGCTATTGTAAGTGTATAAACTGAATTTGCCCAATCATAAAATGCCCAGGCGTTTAATAATTTTTTATCGCCTTTTTTTAATTCTTTCATAGAAATGGTTTTGTTAACAGGCTACGAATTTATCTCTTTTTTATGATAATCAAATAGAAATTCAATAAATCATGTATTAATAAATTATAAACAAAGCTATTATGCGGTGTCATTTTTTAGAAACAAAAAAGCCGTCCAAAAATCTGGACAGCTTTCAAATTATCTTTGTATTGTTTTGTTTTTATTTTATAACTCCAACTTTCAATGCTGTTGCTTTTGCTTCTGGAATTAATGCTTTTAAGTTGGCAATTCTCGTCGCGTCAGAAGGGTGTGTACTCATAAATTCTGGTGTTCCGGATGCGCCAGATTTTGCCGACATTCTACTCCAAAATGCAATGGCATCATCTGGATTATAACCTGCAATTGCCATTAAAGTAAGTCCAATTTTATCTGCTTCACTTTCATTACTTCTGCTAAACGGAAGCATTACTCCTACCTGCGAACCTACTCCATATGCTTGTGCAAAAATATCTCTTGTCGATTGTGATTTACCGCTCGTAGCTGCATCTAAAGCTGCTCCGCCTATTTGCTGCAATTGTGCGGCACTCATTCTCTGTGCTCCATGATTAGCCAAAGCGTGTGAAACTTCGTGTCCCATTACAGTTGCCAAACCCGATTCGTTTTGTGTAACTGGCAAAATTCCTGAATAAACTACAATTTTTCCTCCTGGCATACACCAAGCATTTACCTCTTTATTGTCGACCAATTTGTACTCCCATCGGTAGTCTTTTAAATATTGAGACTGTCCTAAAAAGGTTAAATATTTTTCCGCAGCTGCTTTTATTTTTATACCAACTTTCTCAACTAATTTTGCATCGGCTGTTCCTGTTATTACTTTATTTTCAGAAATAAACTGGCTGTATTGCTGAAAAGAAGAGGGAAACAATTCGCTGTTTGAAACAAAATTTAAATTCTTTTTTCCTGTTACTGGATTGGTTGCACATCCAACAAAAAGAGCCGCAGATAACCCTAGTAATAATTGCTTTTTCATGATTCTGATATTTTTCAACAAACAAAAATACAATAATTATTAATTTTGCTTTTATATAATTATTATCTAATTTACCAGAATTAACTTATTCTCCAGTTATATGAAGTTCATTAAAACCTTTTTCAACGATTAAAAACTGATTTGATTCAAAAGCAGTCTTATCAAATTGTATTTTTTCGTTGTCAATTTCAATTTCATTCACTTTAAATGGTAAACCAATCAAGTTTATTTTGTATTTACTATAAGGTGTATCATACTTACCTTCTTTATGAAGCTGAATAATCAACTCTTTTTCTTTTCCTACGGTTCTAAAAGATAAAAAGCTGTAACGTCCTTTTTTATAATCATAACCATCTTGTGCATCTTCATAAACTACTGATTTTTCTTTGCCGTTTTTATAATATACATCAAGTGTTAATTCATCAAATTCTAATTCTCCAACGTATTGCTGTACTGGATATTTTGGAATTACGGCACCTGCTTTTACAAAAACCGGAATTTCATCAAATTTAGTATCAATCCACACTTCACGTCCTCCCACTGAAAATTCATTAGTCCAGTAATTATACCACTCACCTCTCGGAATATACATGCGTCTTCCTACTGCGTTTGGCTCAAGAATTGGACAGACTAATATTTGATTTCCAAAGATAAATTCGTCGTTTCGATAATGTGTCTGTGTATCATCTTGATCGAAATAAACTAACGGCTTCAACATTGGAATTCCTTCTTCGATATACTGCCAAAACATGGTATATAAATACGGAAGTAATTGATAACGTAGGCTTACAAATTTTCTAGTAATGTTAATCACTTCTTCATCAAAAGCCCAAGGTTCTTGATTACCATGATCTCCTGAAGAATGTGTTCTGCAAAACGGATGAAATACGCCTAACTGAATCCAACGCGCATATAATTCACCTGTTGGCTGCTCCGCAAAACCACCAATATCAGAACCTGTAAATCCCATTCCTGAAATTGACATTCTTTGCACCTGAATATTAGCAATCCATAAATGCTCCCAAGTTGCTACGTTATCTCCCGTCCAAGATGATGTATAACGCTGCGCTCCTGAATAAGCTGATCTTGTTATAACAAAGGGACGTTTAGGATAAGCAAAACGCTTTACTCCATGATACGTGGCTCTTGCCATTTGAGTTCCATAAATATTATGTGCTTTTCTATGACTGCAAGGATTTCCGTCGTAAACATGGCGAACATCCATTGGAAATGTTTTATTTGGAACTTCCATAACAGCTGGTTCATTCATATCATTCCAGACTCCTTTTACTCCAATATCAGCCACTAATTCTTTAAATAATCCAGCCCACCATTCTCTAACAGCAGGATTTGTATAATCTGGAAAATTACATTCGCCCGGCCACACTTTACCTTTCATATAAGGTCCATCGGCTCTTTTGCAGAAATAATCTTTCTCTAAAGCTTCTTTATAAACCCAATAATCTTGATCAATTTTAATTCCCGGGTCTATAATTACTACCGTTTTAAAACCATCTTCCGCTAATTCGGCAACCATTCTTTTGGGATCTGGAAAGTAATTTTTATTCCATGTAAAACATCGAAATCCTTCCATATAATCAATATCCAGATAAATGGCATCACACGGAATTTGAAGTTCTCTAAATTTTGAGGTGATTTCCTTTACTTTGCTTTCTGGATAATAACTCCATTTACATTGATGATATCCTAAAACCCAAAGCGGCGGAAGTTCTGGTTTACCTGTTAAATCTGTATAATTGGTAACAACATCCTGCATTTGCGGACCGTAGATAAAATAATAATTCATTTCTCCGCCTTCTGCCCAGAAACTAGTTACATTTCGTCTTTCCTGACAAAAATCGAAGAAAGTTCTAAATGTATTATCGAAGAAAATACCATACGACTGTTTGTTATGTAAACCTATATAAAAAGGAACTACTTTGTAAAGCGGGTCTTGTTCTTTTTGATAAGCATATTGATCTGTTGCAAAATTCTCAACTCTTTTGCCTTTTAAATTCATTTGAGTTGCCTTGTCGCCAAGTCCGTAAAAACATTCACCATCTTTAGATGATTTACTCATTTTTACGATATTTCCGCCATATTCATAACTTTCTTCCCAATGAAAACCAAGCTCATCTTCAAGAATTAAAAAATCATTTAAATCGTAAATCGACAAACGAAGATCTGATTTTTGAATTTTACATTTTACTTTACTGGTTTTAATTTGAAAATAAGTTTCTTCTTCTGTCAGTTCAAGAAAATTATAACCGTGAAGCTGGGATTTATCAATTGCATATGAAAAATCATTGCTGAAATACCCCTTTGTTGTAAAGCGAAATCGAATTAAACTATCTCTAAGAATAGTAACTTTTAGGATTACTTTATTATCTGTATTAAAAAAAATGGAATCGCCTTCGTGTTGAAAAGAGACAATTTTTGATGGATATAAATCGCCTTTATATTCTAATGCCGTGTTTGTAATCATATCTCCAAATGAATTAATTATAAAACGTTAACGCTCTTTCAAACTTACAAAAAAAGTTCATAAAGCCCTATGAATAAAAGGTTTATTCACGAAAACGTTTTTTCTGAATGGGTATTAGAATTCTCCTCAAAAAATCATCAATTTGATAATTTAAGAACGAAATACTAATAAAATAGTTGTAAAAATTTATTTGTCTAATTTTTATATGAAAGAAAAAACAGTAATGCTTAAAGGCGGCAGAGTTAATTCAACAGAAAATTCTCTTCCGTCATATGGCATTGCTTCTGCTTTTAATACTTTAGAATTTCCAACATCGCTTCCTCCGTAGACTGCAGCGTCGCTGTTAAAAATTTCCTGTAATTTTCCTTTTTTTGGTACTCCGATTCTATAATTTTCTCTTACAACCTGCGTAAAATTAAGAACCACAATAACGTTTTCATCAGGTTTATTCCCTTTTCGGATATAAGATAAAACCGCATTTTGATGATCTGAGTAATTAATCCACTCAAAACCTTCGCCAGTAAACTGTTTTTCGTACAAAGCAGGATATGATTTATACAGCTGATTTAAATCTGTAATTAGTTTTTTTATTCCTGAATGAAAATCATATTGAAGCAGATGCCAGTCTAGACTATTCTCAAAATTCCACTCACTTGTTTGACCAAATTCTGCTCCCATAAACAATAATTTCGCTCCGGGATGCGTGAACATATATCCGTATAATAATCTTAAATTGGCAAATCGCTGCCATTCATCACCGGGCATTTTATAGATAAGAGATTTTTTTCCGTAAACTACTTCATCATGCGAAAACGGAAGCATGAAATTTTCGGTGAAAGCATAAGTCATTGAAAAAGTTAAATCATTTTGATGGTATTTTCTGTAAACTGTTTCTTTTTGAAAATATTCTAAAGTGTCATGCATCCAGCCCATCATCCATTTCATTCCAAAACCTAAACCACCTGTAAAAGTGGGTCTTGAAACCATCGGAAACGAAGTACTTTCTTCGGCAATAGTTTGTACGCCATCAAAATTAGCATATATTACTTCGTTGAACTCTTTTAGAAAACTAATCGTATCCAGGTTTTCTCTTCCGCCAAAAATGTTAGGTTCCCACTCCCCATCTTCTCTTGAATAATCAAGATACAACATCGAAGCAACGGCATCAACTCTTAAACCATCGGCATGATAATTTTGAAGCCAAAAAACAGCATTACTAATCAAAAAGGCTCGAACTTCATTTCGCCCGTAATTAAAAACCAAACTTTTCCAATCAGGATGATATCCTTTTCGGCGATCTGGATGCTCGTATAAATGCGAACCGTCAAAGAAGCCTAGACCATGTGCATCATCAGGAAAATGTGATGGTACCCAATCTAAAATTACTCCAATTCCTTCTTGATGCAGTTTATCAACTAAAACCATAAAATCCTGTGGTTTTCCAAAACGAGAAGTTGGCGCAAAATATCCTGTAAGCTGATATCCCCAAGAAGGATCATAAGGATACTCCATTATCGGCATGAACTCAACATGAGTAAAACCAGTTTCTTTTACATATTTAACTAAATCATCAGCAAGCTCCAAATAAGTTAAAAAACGGTTATTCTCGGCACGTTTCCATGAACCCAAATGCACTTCGTAAACAGAATACGGTTTATCTAACGCATTATTCTGTTTACGATTCTGCATCCAGTTTTCGTCTTTCCATTTGTATTCCAAATCCCATACTACAGATGCCGTATGCGGCGGTTTCTCACAATACAGCGCAAACGGATCTGCTTTTTCAGTTACAATTCCGTCAATATTCGACTGGATTTTATATTTATAAAGAGCGCCTTTTGTAATTTCTGGAATGAATCCTTCCCAAATACCCGAGGAATCCCAACGTACATTTAAGACATGCTCTCCCTGAGTCCAATAATTAAAATCACCTACAACCGAAACTGTTTGTGCAGTTGGAGCCCAAACGGCAAAGTAAACTCCTTTTACTCCATTAACTTCAATTAAGTGAGCTCCCAGTTTTTCATACAATTTAAAATGCTTTCCAGCTTTGAATAAATCAATATCAAAATCGGTAAATAGAGAATGTGTAATTACTTTTGTCATATTTGTTTTTTAAGGCAACTATTCGAATTTAGATTTTTTAATTGGAATTTTTAATTTTATTCAATTCTGAAATTATCAGAAAGAACTGCCCCTTTTTTAATTACAACAATTCCGTCTTTTATACTGTATAATTCATTAGTAAAATTATCTAAATGTTTTCCGCCGCTAATATGAACATTGTTTCCAATTCTCACATTTTTATCGACTAAAGCATTTTTTATAAAGCAATTTTCACCAATGCCTACATGAATTTTATTAATTGTACTCTCATGATTTAGTTCGTCAAGATCCTGATAGAAATCATTCCCCATTACATAACAATTTTCAAGTACCGTTCCCACTCCAATTCTAGAACGAATACCAATTACAGAACTCTTAATTTCTTTTGCATTAATAATGCAGCCTTCAGAAATTAATGATTGATCTACAATTGAATTTCTAAATTTCGACGGCGGCAATAACCTAGGTCTCGTGAAAATTTTGTTTTCATTATCGAATAAATTAAACTCCGGAATATCAGTAGTTAAGCCAATATTTGCTTCAAAGAAGGATTCGATATTTCCAATATCTGTCCAATAACCTTCATATTGATAACTTAATATTTTATGCTTTCCAACGGCTTGCGGAATAATTTCTTTTCCAAAATCCTTTGTTTCTGGATTCGCCATTAATTCTTCTAACAATGGCTTATTGAAAATGTAAATTCCCATTGAAGCCAGATATTTTTTGCCTTTTTCTTGCATTTGTTCACTTACTTCAGATTCCCAATCTGGCAGCAATGATGCGTCAGGTTTTTCAATAAAAGCTTCTATGCAGCTTTCATGATTCGTTTTTAAAATTCCAAACTCTGGTGCATCCTTAGCATTAACAGGAAGCGTTGCTATCGAAATAGCCGCATCGGCTGCAATATGAGCTTCAAGCATTTCATTAAAATCCATCTGATACAATTGATCCCCAGAAAGAATTAATGCGTGATCAAAATCGTGTTTTAAAAAATGTGACATACATTGTCTAACAGCATCTGCAGTTCCTTGAAACCACGTTGGGTTATCTGGTGTTTGTTCGGCTGCCAAAATATCTACAAACGACTGGCTGAAAATACTAAAATTGAAGGTATTCTTGATATGCGCATTTAAAGATGCTGAATTAAACTGTGTTAGAACAAATATTTTAAAAATATCCGAATTAATACAATTTGAAATAGGAATATCGACTAATCTATATTTTCCGCCAATTGGCACTGCAGGTTTTGATCTCGTTTCGGTTAATGGAAATAAACGTGATCCTTGTCCTCCTCCTAAAATAATAGCAACTACATTTTTCTTTTTAAATTTCATTTTTCTCAATTATTAGGTTGTATATCTCGATGTATTCTTGGCAAACTCTTTCCCAGGAATGATCAGCAGTCATTCCTCTTTCTAAAACTTTATTGAAATTTAATTTATTATTGTACAGCTTTACAGCTCGATTTATAGAATAACAGATATCTCCAACTGAAGCCTGATCATGACAAATTCCGTTTCCTTCATCTCCAAAATCAATAACCGTATCTCTTAAACCTCCAGTTCTCCTCACTATCGGAATTGTTCCATAACGCATCGCATACATTTGATTTAAACCGCAAGGTTCAACTCTAGAAGGCATTAAAATATAATCTGAACCTGCATAAATCAAATGTGCTAATTCTTCGTTATAACCAATAAAAACATTATAATTACCATTATAATCATTTCTTAATTGCACCAACTGCTCTTCAATAACTGCATTTCCAGATCCTAAAATCAGAATATTGATATTTTCGAAATTTTCAGATAATGCTAAAGCAGATGCGTGAGGTAATAAATCTCCTCCTTTTTCCTCAAACAAACGGCCGATAAAACTAAATAACGGTTTTTCAGGATCTAAATCAAATTGTTCGCAAAGCTTTTCTTTATTCTTTTGTTTTCCAGATTCAAAAGTTTCAATCGAATAATTCGCTGCAATCATTTGATCTTTTAAAGGATCCCAAACTTCAATATCAATTCCGTTTAAAATTCCTCTCGACTTACTACGAACTGATTTGAACAAAGATTCCAAACCATTAGCCGCATGATTAATTTCATTTAAATAACTTGGAGATACCGTAGTAACCGCATTTGCACATTTCACACCAACTGCTAATGAATTGATAGAATTGTTCCATTCTAAAAATCCAACATGCTTTAAATCAAATTCCGGCAAATAATGCAGCTTATCAAATCCAAACCAGCCTTGATACAAACCATTATGAATTGTAATTACCGTTTTTACATTCTTCAAACTATCATACTTGTAAGCAAATTGAACTAAAAATGGAATTAATCCAGTGTGATGATCGTGACAATTTATAACATCTGGAATTGTATTTCGGCAAATTATCCAATCTAAAACTGCTACCTGAAAAGCTAAAAAACGTTCTATATCATCTTCATAACCATAAACATTAGGGCGGTCAAATAATTCTTTAATTTCTACGAGATATAATTCATAACCCAATTTAATAGTAGTCTCTTTCAAAATACTAAATGGGAAATTAAAATTTCCAAGTTTAACCGTTCCCCAATGAACACATTCAAATTCATTCTCTTTTCTAAACTTAGTATCATAACAAGGAACAATTACTCGTACCTGATGACCTGCATTAGTTTGATATTTTGGCAATGCACCAACAACATCAGCTAGACCGCCAACTTTTGCCATTGGATAACATTCTGCACTAATATGAAATATTTCCATGTTAAAAATTATAACAAATTGTGAATTATTTTTCAGCAGTCCTATATAAATAGCTACTTTTATGTTTTTTAAATTTAGCAAAAAATAAACAGAATTAAGCCCACAAGTAAAATTTATTGATATGTCAAAAAAGGCAAACAATCCTACTAAATCATTAAAAATTCCACAGTTTATTATTGTATCATGTAAAATTTGTGCTTTAATTTCATCTAAACTAGTAACATCATATGCAGCAAAACTATTTACGACGCCTATAAAACATAAAGTTCCAAAACGAGAATTCGAGATGGATAAAAAAAGCATCCAAAACTTAATCTATGTTCCAGAAATAAACAAAAGTGTTGTGACATATGAATACGGCAAAAGTGATCGTAAAGTTTTATTAATTCATGGATGGTCAGGACGAGGTACTCAATTGTTCAAAATAGCCGACGAACTTTTAGATAATGGCTATTCTGTAGTAAGTTTTGATGCTCCCGCACATGGGAAATCAAAAGGTAATACGACGATTATGTCTGAATTTATTGCTTCTATACTAGAAATAGAAAAACAATATGGTCCATTTGAATTTGCGATTGGTCATTCTTTAGGAGGAATGTCGGTACTAAATGCAATTAAAGACGGCTTAAAAGTAAAAAAAGCAATTGTAATTGGAAGTGGAGATATTGTTCAGGATATTCTAGACGATTTTGTTGCTAAATTAGGTTTAAAACAAACCATAAGCGAACGTCTGCGCGAGTTTTTTGAGAATAAACATCAAGTGAAAATGGATGATTTTTCGGCTTATAGAGCAGCTCAAAAAGTAAAAATACCCGTTTTGGTTATACATGATAATGATGATCCTGAAGTTCCTGTTAAAGCAGGAATTCATATTCATGAAAATCTTGAAAACGGAGAATTATTCTTAACAGATGGTTTAGGACATCGAAAAATTCTAGGAAATCAAAATGTAATTAAAAAGACTTTAGAATTCATCAAAAACTCCTAACTTTATAAGAATTAACGTTTTACCTTTTTAATTCAAAAAAGAAAAAAAATGGATTTATTTGGAGAAACATCAAATTGGGAAACTAAATTAGAGCCCATTTTAGAGAAATATAAAGGGAAGAAACATCCTTTAGAATATCAAAACACCTACCAATTATTGGTTATGGTTGTTTTATCAGCACAAGATTCTGATGCAAATATCAATAAAATAGCACCTGCTTTATTTGATAAATACCCAACATTAAATAGTCTCTCGAAAACAGATTTAGAAACATTCATTCCCTATATCAGTAAAGTTCGAAACTTCCAGACAAAAGCAAACTGGCTTTTAGAAATTGCAAAAACAATTCAAGAAGACAAAAATATTCCATTAACTATGAGTGGCTTAACAGCCCTAAAAGGAATTGGAAGAAAATCAGCAAATGTAATCTTAAGAGAAACAAATAAACCAGCAGAGGGCATTATTGCAGATTTACATGTAATACGAGTAGCTCCAAGAATTGGAATTATAAAAGAAAGTAAAGACGGGAATAAAGTAGAAAAAGATCTCATGCAAATACTTCCTAAAAATATTTGGTCCGAAATTGGTATGGCTATATCTTTTCTTGGCAGAGAAACCTGCAGACCAAAACCTAAATGTGAAGAATGCCTTATAACAGATGTTTGCAACTATTATTTACACGAAATAATCTAAAAAACTACTTTCTTCTCGTATCAATTAAATAAATAATCTTCCAATTATCTTTTTCTCTAAATAATGTAAAAGTATTTACACCAGAATGACTTAATTTATCATTGATATAAAATTCATAAGGTGCCCAGACATGCGCCATTACCCCATCAATTTGAATATTATAACTCAATATTTTTTCCTGAAATTTAGTAGTCTGTGGAATTGAAGCGATAGATTTATAAAACTCTTCTGCACTTTCATTTGATAATTTATTACCTTTAGTCTTACTTTCACTTATCGATTGTAAAATAAGCTTATCTCCACAAACTGATTTCAATTTAAGGGTATCTTTTTGATGAAATCCTTCGAAAAATACATCAATACATTTTTGAACTTCTTGCTTTTGGGCATTAGATACTAACCCAACGAATAGAAATAGCATAGCAATAAAACTTCTCATAAAATTTCAATTTTATTAAACCCCAAATTGTGAAAGATGATGCTCTAAATGTTTTGCAAACATATTATTCCATTCTTTCGAAGTCAATTTTCCAAAAGAGTGCGATTCTTTATCTTCGAATTCATTTGATCCTAAAGTCTGAGTTCTAATCAAATAAGATATTAGTCTTTTCTTTTCAGTTTCAAAATCACGATTTCCTTTAATTATAAATTGTGGTGCTGTTTGGTTGTTTTTAGGATAGGGTTTATCATCAACCACCTTACTTTTGACCAATAATTTTAGAATAAACTTCATAAAACCGTTTGGTTTTGGATGAATATCGTCATATACCATTTCGTATGACACATTGCAATGGCCAAGCATCTGGTCAACAGACATTTTACCCCAAAGCCCTTTTGAATCCGGCTTAAGCTGATTGATTCTATTAATAAACTGATCACAATCTTCTTTTAAAAAAACATTTTGCATGATTAAAAAACAGTATATAGTTAAATATGTAAAGTAAAAATATAAAATTTACGTACAAAATACTTACTTATTCTTTTATAATTTAAAATTTACCAATAGCAATAACAAACTTTTGCTTTATATCCAAAAAAAAAACTTCAACTAGCAAAAGCTAATTGAAGTTTTAGTACTCAGAGCGGGACTTGAACCCGCACGAACATTGCTGTTCACTGGATTTTAAGTCCAGCGTGTCTACCAATTTCACCATCCGAGCATTATGTGGTACCTCCAGGGATCGAACCAGGGACACATGGATTTTCAGTCCATTGCTCTACCATCTGAGCTAAGGTACCGTTTTTGCTTAAAAAATAAGCAAAATTTGAATAAAAAACCCCATTTCTATGAAACAGGGTTTTAAAAGAAAGGCGACGACATACTCTCCCACAAAATTGCAGTACCATCTGCGCAGGCGGGCTTAACTACTCTGTTCGGGATGGGAAGAGGTGAGCCCCGCCGCAATAACCACCTTAAGGTTGTTA
>NZ_JBIPCM010000004.1:0-410649 GCF_044007415.1 Flavobacterium sp. FlaQc-28 | reverse complement strand
GGTGTTGTAACTAAAAACATCCCAGACGCAGAGGGTGCCATAGATTACAGTCTTTGGGAATGGATCGATTTTAATGGCGATGGAAGTTATGCTGGTCCAGCAAATGCGGGTGAACTAAATGCCGGTGGTTTTGGAAACGCATCAAATCCTAATATTATAATTGACGGTCCAAATGGATATCATTCTGAAGCAATCATTGGAATTCAAGGATTCTGGAGAGATAGACCAGAGCAAGCAAATCCATATGGAGAATATAACATCAAATTAGTTAGAGAAGCAAATTTAGATGCTGTTGCAGCGGCTTTAGGAGAAACTGGACTTGTAAAAGTTCTTCCAAGTTCAAGTTCAACAGATAAAAAAGCAACGTCAAAACCTGCCAAACTGCAAATGCATACGGTATGTCAAACTACCAGTCAAAGCGGTATAATTGTAAATGTTACTCCAGAGGATTTAGTTCATTTAGATGCTGACTTTGGTGTAAATTGTAAAGAATTTAAAGATATAGCTGCCAATGATGATAGTGCCGGTCCAATAGCAGGTGTTAATCATATTACAACAAATGTCTTGAATGTTTTACCTAATGATACACTTGAAGGCGTGGTCGTAACTGCTTCTGATGTAATAATAACTACTGTAACTCCAAATGAGTTTTTACAATTAAATTCAGATGGCTCTGTAGATGTTTTACCAAATGCACCAGTAGGTACACTTACATTGGTATACCAAATTTGTGAAGCCGATGCAGCTTCAAATTGTGATACTGCAACGGTAACCGTAACAATTGAAGCTCCGGTAATGACTGTCACTGCATCTCCAATTTGTATAAACGATGTTCCATACCTTGATTACACAGTAACTCCAGTTAACTTTACTCCTGCAAATGGTGTATCAATAACTTGGGCAGATGCCGCAAACAAAGTGGTAACTACAATGACTGACTTACCACTAAGCGGTCGTGTTTTATGGCCTGGAGCTGCGGTTGATGCAAACGGAAAAGGTACTGACTGGCCTGGATGGGTATTCCAAAACAATCAATGGATTCAAGCTGCTGATGGTTTTGAAGGATTACGCCCAACTGCCAACATTACAGTATCTGTTAATCCGAGTGAAACAATAACTGTAAATTATCCTCCATCTGAACCGTTCTGTACTGCCAGACCAACATTTGCAATTGTTGCTAATGATGATAACGGCGGTCCAATATCTGGAGGTACAGGAGCAGTAAATGTTGTCAATGTATACACAAATGATACCTTAAATGGTAATGCAGTTAATCCAGCAGATGTTACACTTACAACTGTAACACCAGATCCAACTGGAGCACTAACACTAAATCCTAACGGATCTATAGATGTAAAAGTTGGTACAACCGGAGGAACTTATACATTAACGTATCAAATTTGTGAAAATGCCGATGCTGGAAACTGTGATACTGCCATTGTAACGATAACTGTTATTGATCCTGCACCGCCAACACCAGTTGACGCTGTCGATGATACTTACAGCAATATTGGATGTAACACTTTTGGATTAGTTGGAAATGTTTTAAGCAACGATGTAAAAGGAGCCGCTAGAGCTACTCTTGAACTTGTAAACTTTACAGTATTAACTGAAACCAACAGCAATGTAAAAACAGATCCTAATATCACATTCGATGCATTAGGAAATGTGAGAGTATCAAGTTTAACTCCAGCAGGAACTTATACTTATAGATATCGTCTTTGTGACAAATTAAGTTCTGAAAATTGTGATACAGCAACAGTAACAATAATAGTTCTGCCAAATGGTGTAACTAATATCGCCAGCCAGGCTTGTAATGACGATTCAACATTACTAAACTTATCTAGCTTACTGCCAGAAGGCACACCAGCAACAGGAACTTGGACAGATACAAATAATACTAATGCCTTACAAGGAAGTACACTTAACGCATTAGGTTTAGCCCTTGGCACTTACATATTCGAATATAGAATAAATGACGAGAACTGTCCTAGAACAATTGCCCTTAATATGGAAATTAACGACGATTGTAAAGTACTGCCATGTGGAAATATAGTTGTACATAATGCTTTCTCTCCTAATGGAGATGGAAAAAATGATGTTTTCGTAATTGATAGTATTGATGATTTGACCTGTTATCCAGGAAACACTGTAGAGATCTATAATCGTTGGGGAATATTGGTATTTGAAACTACAAATTACAATAATGAAACCAATGCATTTGATGGAACATCTAGAGGCAGAACAACTATCAAAAAATCAGATGGATTACCAACTGGAACGTACTTCTACATTTTGAACTACAAATCATTGAATGGAAATAATGAAGTTCAAAATAATAAGAAAGACGGATACCTATATCTTTCAAAATAAAAACAAAAAAATGCGCTGTATAAAACATTAATATATAGCGCATTAAATAACAATTCGTAAAAAAACACTTATTTTTGAATAAAGATTCATACTAACTTTGCAGCCTTTTTACAGAATTAAAAAGTTAGCAGGTAATAACTAAATAATACACATCTACTATGAGAACAAAATTATTTTTCTTCGTCATTATGTCTATAGCCTTAACAGGTTATGCACAGCAGGATGCACAGTATACACAGTATATGTACAATGCGATAAATATAAATCCTGCATACGCGGGATCTCGCGGAGCTCTAAGTGTTTTTGGTCTGTACCGCACCCAATGGGTTGGATTAGACGGAGCACCAGAAACCAGCAGTTTCTCTATCAACACACCAATAAACAATAGTAATTTGGGTATAGGACTTTCGCTGGTAAATGATAAAATAGGTCCAACAAACGAGAATAATATCTCTGCCGATCTATCATATTCAATACAAACTTCACCAGATTTTAAACTCTCTTTTGGAATTAAAGGAACCGCTAATTTATTCAATTTAGATATTAACAAACTAAATCCCGAAGATCAAGGCGATCCGCAATTTCAAGATTTAAACAATAAATTTTCACCAAATATCGGAGCTGGTGTTTACTGGCATTCTGATAAAGCTTATATTGGCTTATCGGTTCCAAATTTCATCGAAACCAATCGTTATGATGATAATGATGTAGCCATTTATAAAGACAAAATCAATTATTATTTAATGGCCGGTTATGTATTTGATCTTGATAAATTACAATACATCAAATTCAAACCTGCTGTACTTGCCAAAATGGTCGAAGGAGCACCTCTACAAGTCGATATTTCTGCTAACTTTATGTTTTTTGAAAAATTTGTAGTTGGAGCAGCTTATAGATGGAGTGCCTCTTTAAGTGCAATGGTTGGATTTCAAATCACAGACGGACTTTATTTAGGTTATGGTTACGACCGAGAAACAACAAACTTAAATAATTACAACTCAGGATCTCATGAGATATTCCTGCGATATGAATTCTTCAAGAAAAATGGTAAAATGACAACTCCTCGTTTCTTCTAAAACTTATTATTATGAAAAATTATACACTCCTTTGCTTAATACTATTAAATATTTTTTACGGCTATTCACAGCAGTCAAAGGTTAATTCAGGTGATAAAAAATACGATGGATATGCTTATGTTGACGCCATTAAAACCTATGAAAGAGTGGCCGAAAAAGGATATAAGTCTGAGGATTTATTTAAAAAACTCGGAAACTCATATTACTTCAATTCTGAATTTGAAGGTGCCGCCAAATGGTACGCAGAACTCTTTGCAATGAATCCGTCTCCAGAGGCCGAATATTTTTACAGATATGCGCAATCTTTAAAATCAACTGGACAGCTTGCCAAAGCTGATAAAGTTCTCAATGAGTTTAACACCAAATACAAAAACGATTCCAGAGGTAAACTTTACAAAGAAGATGTAAACTATCTCGATCAAATCAAATTAAACTCTGGGCGCTATAAAATTGAAGATGCCGGAATCAACTCTAAATACTCTGACTACGGAAGTTTTGTGTATGACAATAAAATCTATTTTGCATCAGCCAGAGATACTGGTAATTTCAGCCAGAGAAAGCACAAATGGACAGGTGAATATTTTACTAACATCTACAATGCAGATATTGATGCCGAAAGCGGAAGTTCGACCAAAGTGAATAAAATAAAAACAGCAATAAATACAAAATTTCACGAATCGTCTCCAGCATTTACTAAAGACGGAAAGACCGTTTATTTTACAAGAAACAATTTTATTGACGGCAAAAAAGGAAAAGATGATAACAAAGTTACTTTAATCAAAATATACAAAGCGACACTTGAAAACGGAAAATGGACTAATATAACTGCTCTTCCTTTTACAAGTGACAGTTTTAGTACTGCTCATCCTGCTTTAAGTCCTGATGAAAAAACACTCTACTTTGCGTCTGATATGCCGGGAACAATCGGGCAATCTGATATTTACAAAGTAAGCATCAACAGCGGCGGCGGTTATGGTACTCCCGAAAATTTAGGCAAAACAATTAACACAGAAGGAAAAGAAACATTTCCTTATGTAACGAGTGAAAATGAAATTTATTTTGCTTCTGACGGGCATCCGGGACTTGGCGGACTTGATGTATTTGTGGGACAATTGCAGGATAATGGAACCGTAAGTGATATTCAGAACCTAGGCAGCGACATCAATTCGCCTAATGATGATTTCGCCTATATTATTGATCCAGCCACCAGAAGAGGATATTTCAGCTCAAATAAAACCGGCGGACACGGTTCTGATGATATTTATAAATTTCTAGAAACTAGAAGACTAAAATGTCTGCAGGAATTAACTGGTGTAATCACAGATGCTGAAAGCGGCATAATACTGCCTGGAACAAAACTTACTTTATATGACAGCCAGCAGGTTGTTGTAAATACCACCATTTCAAATGCCGAAGGAAAATACAGTTTTGCAGTGGAATGCGGCAAGACGTACAATGTAAGGGCCGCAAAAACAGATTATGCAACTAAAGAAGTAATGGTTAATATTGGAAAAGTAAGCGGAAAAACGGATCTGCCAATTGCTTTGGATAAAATTATTTGTAAAGTTGCAATTGGAGATGATTTAGGAAAATGCTTCGGAATAAAAATGATTTATTTTGACCTTGATAAATCAAACATTCGTGTTGAAGCTGCTTTAGACTTAGAAAAAATATTGGATGTATTGAATCAAAATCCAACTATGAAGTTAGATATTCGTTCGCATACAGACAGTAGAGCAACTCATCAATACAATGAAGCATTATCTGACCGAAGAGCGAAATCAACTATCGATTGGCTTATTAAAAACGGCGTAGCTAAAAATCGTCTGACCGGAAAAGGTTACGGAGAAACACAGCTCGTAAACAAATGTTCTGATGGTGTACCATGTACCGAAGAAGAACACCAAATGAACAGACGAAGCGAGTTTATTATAGTTGGATTGTAATACTCCCAAAATACATTATATCAAAAAAGCTGTCTAGTTATAGACAGCTTTTTTTTACAAAAAAAAACGTTGTAACTCAGGAATTACAACGAAAACTAACCAACCAGTTTCAAAGTTTTTCTTTAAATTTTTGCAAATATATTAGTATAATATTTTTTTCCTGTTGCGGGATCGGTAGATACTGAAATACCAAAATGAGTATAATTTCCTTCGATATTTTCTTTGTGTCCCGGGCTGTCCAGCCAAGCTCTCACAGCTGCTTCAGAAGTTTTATAGTTATAAGCAACATTTTCTCCAACCCTTTTGGCGCCTAGAACACTTTCAATGTTTTTAGACCTCAAAACAAAATCATTGTGATTTACGAGGTTGTTATCAATCATATATTTATTATGAACTTCACATTCATAAGAGATATGATTAATTTTTTCCAATGCATTCAAACCAATACTTTTCCGGTAATCGTTTATTAATTGCATTGTTTCTAATTCAGACGCATTGTAACTGTAGTCTGTAATTAATTTTTCTGTACCCCCAGTACTTTCAGTACCTTCTGCGACTTCTGCCGAGCATGAGTTCATTGTGATCGAAATCACAATGAACAGCATGGCGCACATAACTTTTTTCATAATCTTTAGTAGTTTAGTTTTAAAGTAAATGTTGGGGCAAAAACCTTAAATAATTATGTGACAATCTTTTTACATTTCTATATCAAACGTATTTAATTTATCGGTAAACTACAAAAAAAATCGATAAACTACATAAAATATTTTTAAACAAAAGTAAAAATCTTACAAATTAAGAAGAAAGGCGCTCAATCTTCCATGAGAAATCAGATTGGCTTGTGTAACGAATGCGGTCGTGGAGTCTATTTGGTCTTCCCTGCCAAAATTCTACCTGAAGAGGTGTTACTAAATAACCTCCCCAATTTTCAGGTCTTGGAATAGGTTTTCCTTCAAACTCATGTTCCAGCTTTTTTAGATTTTCTTCTAAGAAAGTTCTAGATGGAATCACTTCACTTTGATTAGAAACAATCGCTCCTAACTTACTGCCATCAGGACGAGAATCAAAATAACCGTCAGAAATATTCTCAGACGTTTTTTGAGCAATTCCTTTAATAATTACCTGACGCTCCATTTCCTGCCAGAAAAAAGACAAGCAAACATTAGGATTTGCTTCTATCGCTTTTCCTTTTTCAGAATTATAATTGGTATAAAAGATAAAACCTTCCTCAGAGAATTTCTTTAATAAAACTACACGAGATTTAGGAAATCCGTCTAATCCAATTGTAGAAACAGTCATGGCATTGACTTCTCCGTTTCCGCCAAAATCTTCAACTTCATGAAACCATCTGTTAAAAAGGTTAATTGGATCTTCAGGAATATTAGTTTCTAATAATTCACTTTTCTCGTAAGATTTTCTATAATTGCTTAAATCGTTCATTGTTTTTAGTTTTTTTGTTTCAAGTTTAAGGTTTCAAGTTTCATCACTTACTTAAACCTTTGTTACTTTGTTACTTTGAACCTTTGTAACTAATAAATTAAAATTCAAAACTCAAACCGTCATCTCCTAAAAGAACATTAGGAAAAACGGATTCCGCCTCTTGTTTAAAACGTTCAATTCCGTCGTATCGTGTAGAATAATGCCCTAAAACCAATTGTTTTACATTTGCCTTTAATGCAATTTGTGCCGCTTCTTTTGCAGTTGAATGAAGTGTTTTTAATGCCAAAGGAGCTTCAGATTCTAAAAAAGTAGATTCATGATATAAAACATCAACATTCTCAATAATAGGAATTATATCTTCGTTATAAACGGTATCAGAACAAAACGCATAGCTCATTGACGGAATTGGGTCAAACGATAATTTTTCGTTTCCTATTATAGTTCCGTCATCTAGCTTAACATCTCCTCCGTTTTTTATCTTTTGATAATAAGCAACATGGATATTATAGGTCTGAACTGCTTCTATATTTAATTTTCTTTCTCCCGGTTTCTCCTGAAACAAGAATCCATTAGTATAAACACGGTGTTTAAGCGGAATAGTTTTAACGATAACTTTAGCGTCTTCAAAAATTATTTCACTTTTCTTCGACTCCAATTCATGAAAAAATAAGCTATAAGTAGTCCAAGATTCTGTCAGCTTCAATTGAAGAAGAATTAATTCTCTAATTCCTTTTGGTCCGTAAATATGTAAATCGGTCGTTCTTCCTAAAAGAGAAAAAGTTGAGATCGTTCCAATTAATCCATAAAGATGATCTCCGTGAAGATGAGAAATAAAGATGTGATTAATTTTCGAGAATTTAATCTTGTTTTTTCGAAGCTGTACCTGAGTTCCTTCCCCGCAATCAATCAAAAATAAACGATTCTTGATTTCTAAAACCTGCGAAGTTGGGTTAGTAAGTGTTCTAGGAGTTGCGGCATAACAGCCAAGTATAGTTAACTTCAATTTAATGTTTATTCGTTTATTTCGTGAATCGTTTAATCGCGTTAAATTATAATCAAAAACTTATCGATTAAACAGTTAAACAAATCAACGATTAACCAATTCTTTAAAATCCTAAGTCTCTTTCAATTTCTTCCATTTCGATAATATCGTGCGCTTCTAAAAGCGAAGGCACAACCACTAATTTATCTGAAACAGCATTAAAATCAAGATCAGAAACTACAATTACAAATGATTTTTTTGCTTTTTTCTGAGATTTAGCAAGTGGTAAAAAAAGTTTCAAATCATTTTCTGAAAGTTCAGAGTCTGATAACAGATCGATTATAACATTATGCTTTTCAAAGGTTTTAAATTGCTGCGTTACTTTTTCTACAAAGCCATTAAAATCACCTTGTGTATTTTTTACTGTAACGGTATGTCCTTTTTGATCTACTTTCATTTTACTAAGGTACGAAGTTTTTTAATTTGTTTCAGGTTTCAAGTTTCAGGTTGTAAAACTGAACATTCCAACAACGTGAAACCTGAAACTTGAAACTAAATATTATTATTGAATTTTAGAAGCCAAAAGATAAATAACCGCCATTCTAATTGCAACACCATTTTCAACCTGATTCAAGATAACAGAATGGTCAGAATCTGCTACTTCAGATGTAATCTCTACTCCCCTATTGATTGGTCCCGGGTGCATGATTACGATTTCTTTTCCAAGCGAATCCAAAAGCGGTTTATCAACTCCGTATTGCTGTGCGTACTCACGTGTTGATGGGAAAAAATTCACATCCATACGTTCGTTTTGTACACGAAGCATATTCGCTACGTCGCACCATTCTAAAGCTTTACGCAAATTTGGTTCAACTGTAACACCAAGAGATTCAATATATCTTGGAATCAATGTTTTGGGTCCGCAAACTTTAACTTCTGCGCCTTGCATTTGCAAAGCATATATGTTGGATAAGGCAACTCTCGAATGCAGAATATCACCTACAATAACCACTTTTTTTCCAGCAACATCTCCCAGTTTTTCTCTGATAGAATAACTATCTAATAAAGCTTGAGTTGGATGCTCGTGTGCACCATCTCCAGCATTTACAATACTCGCTTTGACATTTTTAGATAAAAAATAAGCCGCTCCGGGATTAGAGTGGCGCATTACAACCATATCTACTTTCATCGAAAGGATATTATTTACAGTATCAATTAGAGTTTCTCCTTTTTTAACAGATGATTGAGCTGCAGAAAAACTGATGACATCAGCAGATAAACGTTTCTGCGCTAATTCAAAAGAGAGTTTGGTTCTGGTACTGTTTTCGAAGAAAATATTGGCAATGGTAATATCTCGTAATGAAGGAACTTTTTTAATTGGTCGATTAATGACTTCTTTAAAATGATCTGCCGTTTCAAAAATCAGGTTAATATCATTCTCGTTGATATATTTTATTCCTAATAAATGATTTACGCTTAATTCTTTCATGTTTAATGTTTAACTGTTTATTTGTTTAATCGTTTAATCGTTGTCTTTGCGATTAAACAGTTAACCGATTTAACGGTTTAACTTTTTTTAATTTCTTTAATCGTTTAATCTTTAGATTTTTCCGATTAAACAATTAACCGGTTAACCGATTAAACTTAATTCGTCACTAAGTGAACAACATCTTCACCATCATTTTCTTTCCAGCTTACTATCACTTTTTCGCCATTAATAGCATCTACCTGACGGCCTCTATAATCAGGTTGAATTGGTAAATGACGACTAAAACGTCTGTCAATTAAAACTAGTAATTCAATTTCTGAAGGCCTTCCAAAAGATTGAATTGCTGTTAAGGCAGAACGAATGCTTCGTCCAGTAAACAAAACGTCATCAATAAAAATGACTTTTTTATTTTCGACTATAAAATTGATTTGGGTTTTATTGGCTTCGAGTGGTTTATCAGTACGACGGAAATCATCTCTAAAAAAAGTGATATCCAGATATCCCAAAGAAATTTCAGGAACCTTATATTCGTTTTCTAATATTTGTTTTAAACGTTCCGCTAAAAAAACACCTCTTGGCTGAATTCCCACTAAAATAGTCTCTGAGAAATCAAGATGTTTTTCGATTAACTGACAAGCCAAACGATGGAGTATGATAGTAACTTCTTTTGAATTAAGTAATACTTTTTGGCTCATAAGTAATTGTAATGTTTGGTTGGGCAAATATACGAAATCAGAATTTATTTGTTGGGATGTTAAGGTGGGAAATATCATTTTTTGTAATGAATGAGATTTCAACTATACAATCAAATCTAAATAAACCATTATATTCCTTATTTCTGAAAACATAATCTTCTTTTTGAAAAATATTTTGTTTTAAAAACATATTTTAGCAAAGAAAAATAGAAAACGAAAAAAGAATAAAACTATAAGTAATTTTAAAATTTAATATGAAAAAAATCTTCTTTGTTTTAGTACAAATTCTACTAGTAAACCAAATAAATGCTCAGAAATTATCATCAGACTGGCAAAAAATGAGATTAAAAGGAACAATAAATAAAATCGTTGAAATACACGAAAGCTGCCCATCTGTAATGATGGAAGGAGGCACATTTTATTGCCCAAAAGACACTACTAGTTATGATTTTAATCAAAAGGGATATTTAACAAAATCTAGTTCTGAAGATAATAATAGAAAAAAATCAACTTTAAATGGATTGGAATATATTACTACTTATGAAAATGTTGAAGGTGTACAAAAGAAAAGCGCTGAAGATGTTTACAATGCAAAAAAACAATTAATCAAACAATCTATTTACTATGTTCATACTGCAAAAGAACAGATATTAAATCAATGGGAGTATTTTTACGATAATAATGGAAATAAAATCAAGGAAAAAACTACAGAATGGTGGAATGGAAATATAACCGTTAACTTAAGTGATTTTAATAAATATGGAGATACCACAAAAAGACAAACTTTGAGAAATGATAAAATTGTTAATGAAGAAGAGTTTGATTATAACTATACCAATGATAAATATGGCAACTGGATAAGTAAAACTTCATCGAGTGGTAATCATAGTGAAACCTGGACAAGAAAAATCTCTTATTATAAAAAATAAGGTTTATCTAAAAAAACAGAACAAGTTCAAAGTCGGGAGATTTAAAACTGTACGGCTTCACAAAGCATAATTTAAAATAAATTTAAAAAGAGTAAAAAAACATGAAAGCAAAAGTCATCTCAATTCCAGTTCTTAATCAAGAAACGGCTTTGCAATTTTACACTGAAAAATTAGGTTTTGTTAAAAAACACGATGTCCCTTTAGACGGAGATATATAGATGGCTGACGGTTGTTTCTAAAGAGGAACCAAATGGCGTTGAAATTTTATAAGAACCATCATCCAATCATTTTGAACCCGTTCTGCTAAGTCTGCTGACTTCGCAGCAAAAACAATAGAACAGAACTAAAATCAATGGATAAATACCAAGAAACTTTTGAGACTTGGAATAAAATTGCAAATCTCTATGAAGATAAGTTTATGAGTTTAAGTTTGTATAACGATACTTATGACTTCTTTTGCAACACCCTAACACAAGAACAAATAAACGTATTTGAAATTGGTTGTGGACCAGGAAACATTACAAAATATTTACGATCCAAAAATCCCAACCTAAAAATTACAGGTATTGACATTGCTCCAAAAATGATCGAATTAGCTAAAGCTAATAATCCTTCAGCCAACTTTGAAGTAATGGATACAAGAGAACTTAGTTCCTTAGATCAAAAATTTGATGCAATTATGTGCGGCTTTTGTTTGCCTTATTTATCCGAAGAAGATTGTTCTAAACTGATAATTGACTCTGCGAAAATACTTTTAAACAATGGGATTTTATATTTAAGTTTTGTTCCCGGAAAACCTTCCAAATCAGGTTTTATTTCGGGAAGTACTGGTGATCGCACTTATTTTTATTATCATACTTTAGAAGATATAAAAAATCAGCTTTTTATAAATAACTTTGAAATCATTAAATTATTCGAAGTCAAATATCCAAAAGGTGAAGATGTGGAAATTCATACTATAATAATTGCTAAGAAAAATGGATAAGCAATTTAAAACCCTAAAATCATGAAAGCAAAAGTCATCTTAATTCCAGTTCTTAATCAAGAAACGGCTTTGCAATTTTACACTGAAAAATTAGGTTTTGTTAAAAAACACGATGTCCCTTTGGGCGGAGATAATAGATGGCTGACGGTTGTTTCTAAAGAGGAACCAAATGGCGTTGAAATTCTGTTGGAACCATCACCCAATCATTTTGAGCCTGCTAAAACGTATCAAAAAGCGCTTTTTGATTCAGGAATTCCGTGCACGCAATTTAATGTGGACAATCTTGAGGAAGAATACAATCGTCTTGTAAATTTAGGCGTTGAATTCAAAACAAATCCAACAGAAATGGGAAATATAAAAATTGCCGTTTTAAACGATACTTGCGGTAATTATATTCAGCTTATTGAGATGTTATCCTAAATCATAAAAATGACAAAAAGTGTGCAACAGTTTATAACAAAACCAAGAAACATCTTTCTGCTGGATGGTTTTGGTGCTTTACTTACTGCTGTATTATTATTTTTTGTACTTAGAAATTTCAATGCTTTTTTTGGTTTATCAAAAACCATTTTAGAATATCTTTCTTTATTAGCATTGACTTTTTCAATTTATTCTATTCTCTGTTACTTTTTAATTAATACTAATTGGAAATCATTTCTAAAAACAATCTGCATTGCCAACATTCTATATTGTATTTTGACTTTTGGAATTGTTGTATACAACTGTAAAAGTATTTCTATTTTTGGTATGGCTTATTTTTTAGGAGAAATTATTATAATATTTGGACTTATATTTCTCGAGATAAAAACGATTAGAAAATAATAGTTTTTTCTCTTTTTCAAAAGAAATACGGGCTGTTTTATTCCGTACGCAAAACTACTATACCATGTTTAGGTATAACAAAGCTGACCTTCTTTCCTATTGCTCCTATCTTTTTACCGGACCATAAATCACGAATTTTCGCTGATTTCTCAAGATTTACTAAATCTGATTTTAAAACAAATTGGTTTGCTTCATCTCCGCGATTCAAAATAGCAATCGCTTTTCCATCTTTACCTTTTTCTCCCAGCAGTTTTTCCCAAACCTCAATATTTCCCTCTTTAAATATTCGTCTTGCTTGATAAAATCCTTTATCTTGATTTAAAGCAATTACTTCTTTATTGGTAAGAATACCAACAGTTTCTTTTGACATAGTTCTTAAATCATTGCCTGCCAATAGTGGAGAATTCAACATGCACCACATCGAAAAATGACTTTTATCTTCTTCATAAGTCATGCCTCTGCCAACCTGCAACATATCCATATCGTTATAATGCCCAGGAGATGAATATTTATACAAATCAACATTCAAATCTATAATCTTAAGTATAGATGAAAATTTATCATCAATATCATAGGAAATTCTCCAAGAATCCGCTTTACCGATTGCCCATTCACCAGGAAATTTCCATCGACAAACATTAAGAACAATTGCTTCATTCTTAGCTTTTACAGCCTTTAAAATTTTTAAGTATTCTGTTTTTTCATCGAGATTCATTTTCTCGCCGCCACACCAGTCCACTTTTAAAAAATCACAGCCCCAGTCTTCAAAAAAAGTTTTAGTATCTGCATCAAGATATCCATACATACCAACTCCAATACCTTTTTGATCATTATCATAAATAGAACCGCAAGTATTTCTTCCTGCATCGCTGTATATTCCTGCTTTAAGTTTTTTGCTGTGAATATAAGTCACCAAAGACTTCATTCCCGAAGGAAACTTTTGCTTATCAACAAAAAGATTACCTACTGAATCTCTTCCTCCAAAATAACCATCATCTATATTAACATATCTATAACCGGCATCGTATAATCCTGAAGCAATCATAGCATCAGCCTGTTCTCGAATCATTTTTTCATCGATATGCACTCTGAAATTATTCCAGCTGCTCCAACCCATTATTGGCGGTTTAGCTTCTTGAGCAAAAAGCAGCCCATTGATAAAAAAGACGAAAATTAGTTTGCTTATTATTTTTTTTGAGGCAGTCTTCATTTTGAATGATTTCATAATTGTTACGATATAAAAAGCCAGTTGAATTACTTTTAAAAATAGTATATTTCAGTTTAATAAATTAAAATAGTTCGAAATAAAAGTAATTTTAAAATACACAAACTCCAATATAAATACATTTATTGAAAATCTACAGTTATAAATAGAATACTCCTTTAGAAGCAGCGAACAAATACATTTTTTGGTATTAAAGAACTTAAAACATCAAATCCTAAAACATTTTCAAAAAATTCTATAACACATTTTCCTGATTCGTGAGGTAATTTTAATTTATAAAATTATAAAACTCAGAATCATGCAAAATAAAATACTAAGAATGTTAATGGTATTTGTAATACTGTTTTCATTTACAAGCTGCGAAGTTATTGGAGACATTTTTAAAGCTGGAATGGGATTTGGAATTTTCATCGTAATCTTTATTATTGCGATTATCATTTTCATTTTCGCAAAACTTTTTGGCAATAAATAGACATAAAAAAATCCCGTTATTCTCATAACGGGATTTTTGCTTATTTAATTGGAACTTTTAACACATAAACACATCTTACTTTTTTACCTCCTATCTTGGCTGGATTCCATTTTGGTGATAGTTTCAAAACCCGAATCGCTTCTGCTCCTGTTGCATATCCAATATCTTTAAAACAGCGAAAAGCTGACAAAGAACCGTCTTTTTCAACAATAAAATCTAAATATATTGTTCCTTGAAGCCCTTCTTGATTGGGCTTCACAAAATTTTTGTAGAAGAATTTATAGTACGAATCTATTCCTGCTGGATAGCTTGGTTTTAACTCAACTTCTTCTAATTTATATATTTTTTCATTATTAATTTTAGCACTTACATTGACCGTTTTTGAATTAGATGTCTTTTTATTTTTTATCAAAACGCCTGCTTCTGTATATTCTTTCAATTCTCCTTCAATAGATTGACTGTCTATGAATCTAGAACTTTTCAATTTTCCATTTGGATAATATTTCTTTTCTATTTTATAGCTTGTATTTTTCGGATGAATCAACTGGGCTTCTGTTATATCTCCGTTTGAATTCCAAATCTTATATTCATCAAAAATGATAATTTCAGAAACAAGTTTCTTATTTTCATAATTTGACGTTTTTATTTCTTTTTTATCCCAATTATAATCGATTTGTTCGACTAGTAAACCCAAAGAATTATACTTCTTTCTATTGAAAAATTGATGTCCGCTTTTGGCATCCTTTCCAACATTTAAACCCTCTATAGTTTTTCCATTAGAATCAAGCGCAGTCATACTTATTAGCGCGCCATTACTTAGTAATGTTTGTATTGCCAAAACTCCATTTGAATTATATTCTTTAAAAGTTCCATCGACATTTCCTTTTTCGTTAATGTAAAACTGCATTTTTCTCCCATCCATATTCATTTCATAAAACCCGTTTTTAAGTTTAGTTTTATTTACATTTTCTATACTTATAAAATTATTCGACAAGAAGCCATTGTTTAAATATGAAATGGACGACGAATTAATTTTTTTATACTCTTGCGCTATGCCTACATGGAATGTAGCCATCAATAATAGTACTTTTATGTATTTTTTTATATTCTTCATTATTCCGTTGCTTCTCTTTTAAAAACATTTTTTTTCAAATATAATAATTTATTATTGAATGAAAATTCATACAATAAATTATTGAGGCAAAAAAAATCCCAAATTCAAATTAAATAAGAATTTGGGGTTTTTAATATTATATTATAACAGATTAAAGATTATACATCTTTTTTCTTTGCTCTTGAATTTTTTCATCATCAAGATATTCGTCAAATGTCATGTAACGATCAATTACTCCGTTTGGTGTAATTTCAACTATTCTATTACCAACAGTTTGTGCAAATTCGTGGTCATGAGTTGTAAAAATCACTGAGCCTTTAAAGTTTTTCAATGAATTGTTAAAAGCCGTAATCGATTCCAAATCTAAGTGATTTGTTGGTTCGTCCAGCATTAAAATATTTGCACGTTCCATCATCATTCTAGAAAGCATACAACGTACTTTTTCTCCTCCAGATAAAACTCGGCTTGTTTTTAAAGCTTCTTCTCCAGAGAAAATCATTTTCCCTAAGAAACCTCTAATAAACACTTCATCACGCTCTTCTTCTGTTTTAGCATATTGACGTAACCAATCTACCAAAGTCAAATCGTTTTCGAAGAAATCGTGGTTTTCAGCTGGTAAATAAGCTTGATTTGTTGTAATTCCCCAGTCAAAAGTTCCAGAATCTGCTTTTTGTTCATTGTTTAAAATTTCATAAAAAGCAGTTGTTGCACGTGAATCTTTAGAGAAAAGAACGATTTTATCGCCTTTTGCCATATTCAAATCAACATCTTTAAATAAAACTTCTCCGTCTACAGAAGCAGATAAGTTTTCTACATTCAAAATCTGATCTCCAGCTTCACGATCTTGATCGAAAATAATTGCAGGATAACGACGGCTTGAAGGTTTGATTTCTGAAATATTCAATTTCGAAATCATTTTTTTACGAGAAGTTGCTTGTTTCGATTTCGCAACGTTTGCACTAAAACGACGAATAAATTCTTCAAGTTCTTGTTTCTTCTCTTCTGCTTTTTTGTTTTGCTGTGCACGTTGTTTTGCCGCTAATTGGCTAGACTCGTACCAGAAAGTATAGTTTCCTGAATAGTGATTGATTTTCCCGAAATCAATATCAGAAATATGTGTACAAACGGCATCTAAAAAGTGACGGTCGTGAGATACAACGATTACAGTATTTTCGTAGTTTGCTAAGAAATTTTCTAACCAAGCGATTGTTTCAAAATCCAAGTCGTTGGTAGGCTCATCCATAATCAATACATCAGGATTCCCGAAAAGTGCCTGCGCCAAAAGCACACGAACTTTCATTTTTCCTTCCATATCACTCATTAAAGTATAATGATGCTCTTCGTTAATTCCTAAGTTAGACAACATTGATGCTGCATCAGAATCTGCGTTCCATCCGTTCATTTCTTCAAACTGAACTTGAAGTTCCCCTATTCTATCAGCATTTTTATCGTTGTAGTCTAAATAAAGTTCATCCATTTCTTTTTTAACAGCATACAAAACTTTATTTCCCATTAAAACGGTTTCCAAAACAGTATGCTCATCGAACATGTTGTGATTTTGGTTTAAAACCGACATACGTTTTCCTGGTTCTAAATGAATGTGCCCGGAAGTTGGGTCCATATCGCCCGAAATAATTTTAAGAAATGTAGATTTTCCAGCACCATTGGCTCCAATAACGCCGTAAATATTTCCGTGAGTGAATGTGGTATTTACTTCGTCAAACAAAATTCGTTTGCCAAATTGAACTGATAAATTATTGACTGTTAACATGAATGTCTTTTTAATTAATTTGGTGCAAAAGTACGGAAAAAGGTTCAGAGTTGCAAAGATGCAAAGCGACTAAGTTTTTTTATTCTGGAGAGGGTTTCTCGCAGTCCCGACAGCGATCGGAAGCAAAGACGCAAAGTTTTATTTTTTCATAGATTATTACACGCAATCTTGTCATTTCGACTGAAAGGAGAAATCGCACTAGTTAATCGAAAAAGATTGGAAACATGCTTTGCGGAATTTCTTTTGTGATTTCTCCTTTCAGTCGAAATGACAAAAATGAGATTCCTTTGCAAAATTAATCCGATTACAACTTACTTTCTTTTGCCAGCGCAACTTCCAAACTTTCAAAATTTGGGAGTACTTTAGCAATCATTCCTTCTTTATTGAGAATAAAATGTGTTGGAAATGAATTGAGTTGTAAAGCTTCATTCATATATACTTTCATATCAGGAATTACAGCATACGAAAGAGGTTTTCTGATTAAGAATGCTTTTAATTGTTCTGCGGAATCTTCCGCAAGACTTATAAAAACAATATCATTTCGGTCTTTGTATTCTTCAACTAATTTATTGACTTGCGGAAACTCTCTGATGCAAGGCGTGCAGTGAATGTACCAGCATTTTATTACTATAATTTTTCCTTTCATAGATTCGTTTGTAACTAGATTTCCGTCTAGATCTTTAAACGAGAATTTAGGAAAAGCAGTCCTTTCCATCTGATAGTTTTTAAGAGCATCAAAACCTATTTGGTTAATTGTCGCTTTTATGCTTGTATCTGATTTTGGCAGAATTTTAAACAGCTTATAATTATAAACTGATTCTTCTGATTTTAATCGAATTGGAATATAATCTCCATTTGCTAATTGTTCTAAAAAGTTTTCTTTTGAAATTTCTTTAGATTGTAAATCAAGCGCTGTAAAATCTCTCGAAAGCATGATTTTTTTACTTTGATAAACGGACCAATCATTAAATGTTTTTTGAATTTGAATTGGATCAACTTCTGGTGTTCCATTTTTAATTTGGCTATAGCCAAAGGTAAAAACTAAAAATGCTGCTATAAAAAAAATTGATTTCGGCATGGGATTTTAATACAATATTTAAGTCTCAAAAATACTAAAATTGCCATTAAATATTAGGAACAGATTTATAAGGTTTCTAGAATATCTATTTAATTTTTAAGATTAGGTAAAAAAGAAATATCCATATAATATTTCTTTGGATTACTCGGATCGATCATTACTTTTATTATATTATCTTTTATAAACTCCGTTGGGTCAAACCAAATACTATCGCTTTCAAAAACATACATTTCGTTTGTTTGAGGATTAAGCCACTGACTGGATATTTGAAACGGATTTCTTCCATTTACAGCCATACCGTAATTTAAGTGCACTTGAACAAATTTTGTTTCAATACGTTTGCCATTATCTCGAAGATACTGCGTTTTTCTTTGCTTTAAAATACCGAATAGAATAATTCCGAAACCAATTAAAAAGAAAACTGTTCCTAAAATCCCAAAAATTAAAGGTCCGATCCATAATGAGGCAAATCCTTTAATACTGGCGTCTTTTGGGTCTGCAGGATCGTATAAAACTTCAACACTTTCGCCTTCACTATAACTTGGAGGATTACTGCTGACTGCTGATGTGAATTCTATTTTATTTCCTGCTTTTGTCGTAAAGCTAACCAATGGTGCATAAGTTGTAGAATTATCAGATCTTTTACTGATTAACTCTACAACAGTTCCTTGTACAGTTTCGGCTTTTTTCAAAAAGGTTTGTCTATCCTGATAAAAATAAAAAGCTCCTGCAAGCATAAGTGCTCCTATAGTTAGAAATACATATTTAATTATGGCTATTGTTTTCATATTTTATTCTATAAAATAAGGTTATGACTAAATTATATCAGCATTAAAAATACCATATTAGATCAAATTTTCTGTTTATTAAAAAGGCTGTAAATGTAATAATTTCATTACTAAACAAAACTGTTCCTCAGTTAAAAAACATATCACAAATCAGACTAATTTGTTGCAGTTTCTCAAAAGAAAAAAATTACAAAAACAATCCAATTAATTTAACTAAATTAGCAAAAAAATCTGACTAAAAAATGACGTTTCCATTTCAATTTAAGCTCTTTAACGAAACCTTTTATTGGCACGCTTTATTTGAAACATTAGCCTTTTTTATTGGAATCAGAACCTATTACTTTTTGAAAAAAAGAACAGTAGATCCTATTTCAGATATTAATCGTCTTATTATTTTAATTGGCGCAATGGTTGGTGCATTAATAGGCTCTAGAGTTATTGCAATGCTTGAAAATCCTGCTGAAATTACCAATCAGACTTTTCTAACTTTTTTTCAGAACAAAACTGTTGCTGGAGGATTTTTAGGCGGATTGCTTGGAGTAGAACTTTTCAAAAAAATAATTGGTGTTAAAATCTCTTCAGGTGATCTATATGTAATTCCGATAATTGTGGCTTTATTTATTGGACGTATTGGATGTTTCTCAATGGGTATTGCCGAACCTACTTACGGCATCGAAACTAGTTTTATTACCGGAATGGATCTGGGTGATGGGTTGTACAGACATCCTGTAGCTTTATATGAAATGTTTTTCATGCTTTTACTTTTTATCTTTTTTCAAAAAATAAAAAACAGAAATCTTGTTAGTGGTGACCGATTTAAACTATTCATGGTGCTATACTTTTTATTTCGTTTTTTAATTGAATTTATAAAACCATATAATCCTTTATTTCTTCATTTAAGCAGTATTCAATGGAGCTCCATTTTTATTTTTATTTACTACTCGAAATTTATTAATCGGGTTTTTAGTCGCTTAAGCAAAACTTTACTTTTACAATAACTATACTTTTATCCTAATGAAAACCCGCGATTATATATTCTACGATTATACCAAAAGTTTATGCCCAACTTGCTTAGATCTTGTTGATACTAAAATTGTATTTCAGGACAATAAAGTCATGATGCTGAAACATTGCAAAACACACGGCGAATTGAAATCGATGATTGCTGATGATGTTGATTATTACAAGCAGATTCGTAATTATAATAAACAATCTGAAATGCCCCTAAAGTTCAATACAAAAGTACACTATGGCTGTCCATATGATTGCGGATTGTGTACAGACCATGAACAACACTCTTGTTTAACGATTGTTGAAGTTACAGATCGCTGTAATCTAGCCTGCCCTACTTGTTATGCAAATTCGGCTCCAAACTATGGAAGACATCGCACTTTAGAAGAAATTGAAAAAATGTTTGACACTGTTGTCGCTAATGAAGGGGAACCAGATGTTGTTCAAATTTCTGGAGGTGAACCAACTGTGCATCCTGAATTTTTTAAAATTCTTGACATTGCTAAAAGCAAACCTATCAAGCATTTGATGCTAAATACGAATGGAATAAGAATTGCAAAAGACATTAAATTTGTTGAGACATTAGCCAGTTATATGCCTGATTTCGAAATCTACTTACAATTTGACAGCTTTAAACCTGAAGTATTAGAAAAACTTCGCGGAGAGGATTTAACTGAAGTTCGTAAAAAAGCAATCGAACATTTAAATCAATTTAACATTTCGACTACTTTGGTAATTACACTTCAAAAAGGAGAAAATGATGATGAAATTGGTCAGATAATTGAATACGCTTTGCAGCAAAAATGTGTTCGAGGTGTTACTTTTCAACCTACACAAGTTGCAGGTCGAAATGATAATTATGATGATCTTTCAGGCCGTATCACTTTAACTGAAGTACGCAGGAAAATTTATGAGCAATATCCTCTATTTACACCACAAGATTTAATTCCGGTTCCTTGTAATCCAGATGCTTTATGTATGGCTTATGCTTTAAAAATTGATGGAGAAGTTTTTCCGATGACTCACTTAATAAATCCAGAAGATTTACTAAACAACTCCAAAAACACTATTGTTTTTGAACATGATGAAAAACTAAAAACGCACATGCTGAATCTATTCAGCACTGGAATTTCTGTTGATTGTGCTGAAACCGAAATGAATGAATTAATGTGCTGCTTGCCAAGAGTGCAATCAGACACTTTAAACTATAATAATTTGTTCCGAATTTTGATAATGAATTTTATGGACGCGCATGATTTTGATGTTCGTGCTGTTAAAAAATCTTGTGTTCACATTGTAAGCGATAAGATGAAAATCATCCCTTTTGAAACCATGAATTTATTTTACAGAGATCATAAAATTGATAAGATTCGAGAAAAACTGAATGTTTAATTTACAAACTTTTTAAAATATGGAAGGATTACTATTTCTTGGGTTCATCCTCGCTGTGATGTTCTTAGTTGGATTGATTGGTTTAATTTCTGGAAAAGAAAACAAAAAATTCTTTTTAACAATTATGTTGATTCCAATAATCATTGTTGTAATAGGATTTGGCACCTGTGCCATAATTGTAAGTCAGCTTTAATTTAAAGTACATTATGAATAATCCTTTAGTAGCAATTGGCGGTATGGCAGCCTTTATAAGTGTAATTGCTTTTCTTGCTGGAATTTTACGTCTGATTTTTATCTCACGCGATAGAAAAACTTCATTGAAGATTATATTGTTCGCCATTATTGGTTTTGTAATTGGTTTTGGCACCTGTGCAGCAAACTTCAAACTGGGAAACATGCATTAATAAAAAAACCTGGTAATAAAATTACCAGGTTTTATAATGTTCGCATTTGGGTGAAAACCAAATAACAAATCACCCAAATTTGATCATTATTCTGAAATAAAATTTAGATTAAAAAATAAATAACCAAACTCAATTTTAACCGTTCCAATATTCTATTTCTGTTTATCGTAAAAGAGCTGTCTTCAGTAGATTTTTGCCCTAATTATCTCTGTCAGAAAACCTGACAGAGATAACAAAAATTACTAAATAATTCAGGCAACACAACTTACTAAGTACTAACTCAAACCAAACTCATTATATTAATTTTTTAAGACTTTCATAAACTGATAATTCAACATCAGCATGATCTTTACTATTGCATTGTTCAATTAAATTTTTAAGCTCATCAGCTTTTAATTGCGACTTATTATCTAACACAAGTACTAATTCTTTCGAGGCATCGCTTAAGCTTTTTGCCAAAGGTAAAAACGGCTGTACTAAAGGCGCATTTGCACTCAAATCCGTTAATTCTTTATGAAGCGCGATCCATCTGGTAAAGAATGCCGTTACTTTAGCTTTATTTTCTGGTGTCTTATTTGCTAAGTATTGACTTACTGCATCGTTAAAAGCTAATGAATCTTTTGCATCTGGTCCGCAAGCATCTGCAAAAAGTGTAAACGGAGAGTACATTTGATATTCTGTTCCTCCTTTGTTTCTTTTATATCCTTTTAATGGTTCACAAACATTCGAAAATTCTTCCAGCGCTTCTATATTTTGATTATTTGAAATATTTCTTAAAATAACCGCTTTGTTACGAATGTGTGTTAAGCCAAGTTCTTCTAATCTGAAAGAGACTACATCAAGACGTTTTCTCATACTAGTCATATCAGTAATATCTTCAGCAGACCAAAGTCTTTCTGCAATTGCCGCAGTTCTTGGCCAAAGTCTAGAATCGATCGTTGTAGGAGTTACAAGTTCTGTCCACATTGTTGCTTCTCCACCTAAAACTCTTGCTTTTTCTTCTGCTGATAAAACTGCACCTTTTGGCATCGGATCATTTAAGTAATGGCTTTCTATTGGGTACAATAAATCGACATAATATCCATTTGACATTACAGTCTTATACCCTTTTTTAACGGCATCAATCAACGACTGACCTGCAACAACACCTTCGTTTGGTCCTCTCCACGCATGAATAATAGCATCTTTTGACATGTTTTTTGTCAAAATCTCTTCCCAGCCCATTAATTGCTTACCGTGTTTTTTAAGCATCGGAACTAACTGCATGGTGAAATAAGTTTGCAATTCATGATTGGTTGTTAACTTATTTTTCTTTTTAAATTCTTGAATTTTTGGATTCTCATCCCAATCTTTTCCTTCGTTCTCATCTCCTCCGATATGAAAATAAGCTCCTGGAAATAATGGACAAACCTCATCAAAAAGTTCGCTTAATATTTGATATGTTTTAGGATTTGAAGGATCTAATGTTGGCGAAAAAATACCAGCATTTCTTTCAATTCCATAGGTAGCGATTGCTGTACCTTGAATATTTTTTTCAGAAGTTCCACCTGTCAATGTAATCACTTTACTGCCTATTTCTGGATATGCTGTAAGTATTGCAGATGCATGACCTGGAACATCTATTTCTGGAACTATCAAAATACCACGCTCATCAGCATATTTTACGATATTTTTAATTTCCTCTTGTGTGTAATACATTCCATCCGAAGCTAATTCTATTAGTTTTGGATGTTTTTTCATTTCGATTCTCCAACCCTGATCGTCAACTAAATGCCAATGAAACACATTCATTTTCATTGCTGCCAATCCATCTAGATTTCTTTTGATTACATCAACTGGCTGAAAGTGTCTTGAAGCATCTATCATTAAACCTCTCCATGTAAATCTTGGAAAATCTGAAATTTTTGATACTGGAAAATAAAATGAACTACTGTTATTTTGCAGCATTTGTAACAACGTTTCAAGTCCGTGTAAAGCACCTAAATCGCGTGTTGCGTTTATCGTAATTTTATTTTGTTTAATATCTAAGTGATAACTTTCATCTTCATATAAACCAATTTTACCACTTTTAGTACAATTAATCTGCAGTTCGGCATTTGGAACTTCATTTAATTTTGTGATAAAACCCTGCTGAAAAAAAATTCCTGTTCTACCATCTAAGCGACGTAAAAAACGAGTTACTCCACCAAAAATTCTTGGATTAGGGTTTCCGGTTATGTTTACTTTAAAGTTTTTGTTTAAAGCAAAATTCCCGTCGTTTAATACAACACTCTGAGGCCAAGGCATAAGATTTAACTGCTCTTTCTGAATTTGAGCGCTAGAGGTTACACCTGCTAATAGTAGGACAAATAAATATTTCATTTTTACTGTTTTTGAAAAGATGTTATCCTAAGACAACATTAATAAATAGATAAAAGAAACAAAACTCAGACAGAATCTTATTGAACCTCACTAATCGCTGCGAAATCAATCTGAATTTTGTAATTTGATTCGTTCTAACCGAATCTAAAATTTTTAGTAATCAAAACGTTTAAAGGCTTCGATTGCTTCATATTCTGCCAATCCTAATTCATCGTATAGAATAGCGGTATTTTTATTTCTGTCTTCGGCTCTAACCCAAAACTCTCTTGAATCATTTCCTTGAAACATTACACGGTCTTTTTGAGATTGGTGATACAAAATAGCATGACGTTTTAGCAATACTTCTGATGGAGAAAGGGGAACAGCCATATCGATTTCATTAATGTCCCATTCTTGCCAAGCTCCTCTGTAAAGCCACAACCAGCAATCATCCATATATTTTTCAGGTTTTAATTCACCCATTGCGGCAAAAATCGCATTCAAACAAACTTCATGCGTTCCGTGTGGATCTGCTAAATCTCCTGCTGCAAATACTTGATGTGGTTTTATTCTGGCAATGATTTCTTTTACAATAGCAATATCTTCAGCTCCTAACGGATTTTTCTTTACTTGTCCTGTTTCGTAAAACGGAAGATCTAAGAAATGAGTGTTTTCGTCTTTTAGCCCAATGTATCTTGTTGCGGCATACGATTCTCTTCTTCGTATTAATCCTTTTAGCTTTCGAACTTCTAGAGAATCAATTTGATTTTCAGATTTATTATTCAGAAAATCAATTACAGATTTGAAATTAATTTTAGTAGCAGCATCTGTAATAAAATCGCTGGAAACCTCAGCAAATTTCAATGCTTCATCATCTGTAACTGCAATATTTCCAGAGGTTTGATATACAACATGTACATCGTGACCTTGTTTTATCAATTTTGAAAAAGTTCCTCCCATAGAAATCACATCATCATCTGGATGCGGACTAAAAAGAATTACTCGTTTTTTTGCAGGATTTGCTCTTTCAGGACGATGTGAATCATCTGTATTAGGTTTTCCTCCCGGCCATCCTGTAATGGTATGCTGTAAAACATTAAACATGTTAATGTTCAAATCATAAGCAGAACCTTCTTGTGCCAATAGATCAGACATTCCGTTATTATTGTAATCTCTGTCTGTTAATTTCAAGATTGACTGTTTTGTTTTTTGGCACAACCAAACAATCGCTTTGCTTTTTAATTCCTGATTCCAAATACATTCTCCAACCAGCCAAGGAGTTTTAAAACGTGTCAATTCTGATGCAGCTGACTGATCTAAAACAAAAGTTGCATTAGGATGATTTTGTAAAAATGTAGCTGGAACTTCTGAGCTGATATCGCCTTGAGTAGTTCTTTTGATGATATCGGCTTTGTTTTGTCCCCAAGCCATAAGTACGATTCTTTTTGATCGCATAATAGTCGAAACTCCCATGGTAATGGCTCTTTTTGGCACATTATCAATTCCATTAAAATCTGATGAGGCATCAACTCTTGTAATATGATCCAGAGTAATAATTCTGGTGCCAGAATTAATATGCGAACCCGGTTCGTTGAAACCTACGTGGCCTGTACGACCAATTCCTAATAATTGAAAATCAAGACCTCCTGCATTTTTAATATTCATTTCATAATCGATACAGTATTGATTTAATTCATCAATTGCAACTGTACCGTCTGGAATATTTACATTCTCAGGGTTGATATCAATATGATTAAAAAGATGCTGATGCATGAAATAATGATAGCTTTGATTGTTCTCTTTACTCATTGGATAATATTCATCCAAATTAAAAGTAACTACATTGCTAAAACTTAAGCCTTCTTCTTTGTGCATTCTCACTAATTCCTCATACACTTTTATAGGAGAAGAACCTGTGGCTAAACCCAATACGCAGGTTTTATTTTTTTCCTGCTTAGATCTAATTAACTGCGCAATTTCCTGCGCTACAATTACAGAAGCTTCTGCAGAATTTTTGAAGATTTCGTTATGGATTTTCTCAAATCTTGTTTCTTCAAATTTTCCGGCGCTTTTATAGCTGATATCAGGTTTTATTTCTAAAGCACTTTTCATTTATTTTCTTTTTTTTTTGTATTTACAATTTTGGTTTTTGAAATGGTATAGACAACTTTCACTGCCTATACCATTCACTAACCAAACTTAAATTCTTATACTCTGTTTTTAGAAGTTAGCACCAGTAGTATCCCACCAAGTTCTAGTTCCTCCATTATCTGGACCTCCAAGTTTTGCAACACCAGTTTTAACTCCTTCTGGGTTTCCATCTCTTTCACTTTGAACAAAGTTTATTCTTCTTACACCAAATTGAGTAGTAACTACACCAGCACTTTGATTATTAAGAATTGGTAATAATTTAGGGTAACCTGTTCTACGGTGATCAGACCAAGCTTCTTGTCCGTCAGGGAAGTTAGCAATCCATTTTTGAGTAATAATTTTTTGAAGTTTCACTTCGTTACTTGCAGTATTATCCCAAGCAACAGTAACTTTATTTACCGCTAAACCACTATTGAATGGTGCAACTGGATCTACATAATCTTTTGCTGTATTCACATTATTAGCGATATATTCAGCAGCGCCTCCTGTAGCAAGCTGATCAAAAGATGCAGCAATACCTGCTTTATATAATGATTCAGCATCACCGCCCATGTTCCAGCCTCTTAAAGCACCTTCGGCTCTTAAGAAATACACTTCGGCAGCATTCATCCAAACTACTTGTTTGTCATCTTTTATTACTTTTCCGAAATTTGAAAATTTCATGTGTAATGTTTTATCTCCAAGTATTCCTCCTGTACGGATTCCTTTGTACTGATCAGGAAATTGTTCTGATGTTGCAAAGTAAACTTTCATTCTAGGATCATTATAACCTCCCATGATAGACTCCATATCTGCAGACATACGGCTGTCATTGTACTCATAAGCAGCTACTCTTAAAGGGTGTTGTGAAACATCTTTAGTTACCATAAAAGTATCAGTTGCAGCTGTCATTACACCAAATTTTTGGCTCATTGCTTTTTCAGCTTCTGCTTTAGCTAATGTTGGATTTACTTTTACAATACGCATTGCTAATCTTAAACGTAATGAATTGGCATATCTTACCCATTTTTCATAGCTTCCTGCATATGTTGAACGGTCTGTATTTACAAAAGAGCTTGGTTCTTTTGCGTCAATTCTTCTCGTTAATTCATTTACTGCAAAATCTAAGTCTTTAAACATTGCTGTATAAACATCTTGTTGAGAATCGTATGCGATTGTCGAATTAGTAGTTCCTAATTGAGAGTAAACAATTGGTCCCCAAGCATCGGCTACTTTATGTAAAGTTTCTACTTTAATAATTGTTGCAAGTGCATAAAACTGATCGTACTTTCCTTTAGATTCTTTTTCAACTTTCAAGAAATTTGCCATTACTAATGAATAAGCAGCTTCCCATCCTGCTCCATTCCATTTATCAGTAAGAGCGTAAGAAAGATTATTTGCTCCATCAAAACCTGGCGCTGTTGAATAACCTCCCCAAGTATTTGCTGACAAATCAATGGCAATTTGATATCTCCAACCTGGAGTATTTACCATTACATTCTCGAACATATTTTTAAAAGGACCTAAGATATGGTTAAAGTCCTGTGTTACTTCCTCTTGAGTAAAAGCATCAGGATTACTATTAATCTCATCGAAATTATCTGTACAACCAACTAAGGCTAAAAGACCGAAACAGATTAATGATTTTTTTATATTGTTTGTTTTCATGATATTTTAAATTAGAAAGTTACATTTAAATTAAGACCAATACTTCTTGTTGATGGCAAACCATAAATATCAACTCCTTGTAAACCTTGACCTGTACTTAAAGCAATGTTTGGATCAAAAGGTGCATCTTTATAAAAGAAGAATAAATTTCTTGCGATTAATGATAAAGTTGCTGTATTAACAAATGGCAATGTTTTTTTACTGAAAGTATAGCCAAGTGAAACCTCTCTTAAACTTACGTTTGTAGCATCATATACGTACTCAGCTGTAGCTCCGTTAAGTCCGCCAACTGCTTCGTAATATTTTTGAGCATCCATTGAAGTAACTTTAGTACCATTAGGCATAACTGCATTTACAGGAACACCACCAGCATTTCTTGCATCTCCACTTCTTTTTGATACTCCATAAAAATCATTCATAGATTCTGTAATACTCATTACATCACCTCCAAAACGTCCATCAATTAAGAAATTAGCTGTAAAAGCACCAAACTTAAATGTATTTGACCAACCTAGCATGAAATCAGGATTTGCATTACCAACTTCACGGAACGCTCCTTCAATTGCTAAGTTTCCTTTGTCATCTAAAACAATTTCTCCTTTATCGTTTTTAACGATACCTTTTCCTTCAATAACTCCAAATGGTCTTCCTTCTGTTAAAGCATATCTGTAGTTGATATTGTTTACAGGAGTTAAAGGAATTGTTCCTCCTAATTCTTCTGGAATTTCTTTAACCTTGTTTTTATTTTGAGAATAGTTTACTGTAGTATCCCATGAGAATTTATCTCCAGTGATGATTTTTCCAGTAAGAACAAGTTCGATACCATGATTTTCGATGCTACCAGCGTTAATTCCGTAAAAAGTATAACCATAAGGGTTTGTACTTGGCGCAGGAACTTGGATGTATTGATTTTTAGTTTCTGAATTGTAATAAGAAACCTCAAAACCAAATCTGTTATTAAACATTCTCCATTCTGTACCAAATTCGTATTCTGATTTCAACTCAGGTTTTAAAGATTCACCTGGTCTTGGTCCTACTGTTGGAGGAATAATGATACCACCTTGAACTGTTGATTTTGGAGAAGTTACGAAAGCTGAAACGTCGTTTCCTACTTCTGCATAAGTTCCTCTTACTTTTCCAAAGTTAATCCACTCTGGCAAAGTTGTCATTTCGCTAATAAGAGCAGTCACACCCACAGATGGGTAAAAGTATGATGGAGTATCTGTATTTACTAAAGTAGATGACCAGTCATTACGTCCTGTAACATCTAAATACAACATGTTTTTGTAACCAAAAGTAGCAGAAGCAAATATAGATTGAACTTCTCTAGCAGAACCTGTAGCTTGAAGATTTAAGTTATCTACACCTTTGTTACTTCCAAAATTCCCTAATGTAAATAAGTTAGCATTAATAAGCCCTGGAGTGATACCAGAATCTAAAGTAGTTGAATGATTTGCTAAAGTATTATTGATACTAGCACCTACTATAGCATTAAAGCTGAAATTTTCGTTGAAATTAGTATTGATTTTAGCAATTAAATCTCCATAACGTTGTGTACTTAATGTACCTACATTAATATATCTACCATTATATCCAGACAAAGAATTGTTTGTAGTAGCATAAATTCTCTTATCAAAATCATTTTCGATTCTGTTATAGCTGTATCTTGCACCAATGCTCAACCAATTGTTTGCTTTATAATCTAAAGCGATGTTTCCGTTAAAGAAATTATCTTTATCAACAGATTTGTTTCTATTGATTAACCAATAAGGGTTTTGAACGTAGATATCAGCATCCAATGGTGTGTAGAAATTTTGTCCGTAAAGGTTTCTAGAAGGAATAAATGATTCAAAATTATCTTTGTAAAAATTGAAGTCATTTGCTCTTTGAAACAAATAAACACCTGTAAGAGGATTTGAATAAAGTCCGTTTACTGGTCTGTTATCAATAGTTTGGCTTGTGTATTTTGCATCAGCAGAAACAGTTAATTTATTATTGAAAAATTTAGCTGTTTGACGGATTCCAAAATTGTTTTTCTTTAATCCATTACCTTCAATAATCCCTGAAGAAGAAGTATTAGCATAAGATAAAGTTGTAGAAGCAATATCTGATCCTGTTGTAAAAGATGCAGAAGTAATTTGCGTAACTCCTGTATTGAAAAAGTCTTTTACAAAATCATTTGAAGCTACTTTTCCTCCCCAAGATTTTTGTGCATTTAAAGTTCCATATTCATTTTGGAATTTTGGCAAAGAATGTACAGACTCAAAAGTAGTAACAGAAGAAACTGCTAAGTTTCCTTTGTTTTCTTTATTTTTCTTAGAAGAAAGCAAAATAACACCGTTTGCTCCTTGAGATCCGTATAATACAGATGCTGCTGCACCTTTAAGTACGGTCATTCCTTCATAATCGTCAGGGTTAATTAAAGAAACTGTATCTCCCCCGTCACGGTTACCTCCTGCAGTACTACCAAATGAATCATTTGGCTGATTTGAACTACCATTATACAAAGGAATACCATCAATTACGTAAAGCGGCTGGCTGTTTAATATAGAAGAGTTACCACGAATAACTACTTTTGTAGATCCTCCTGTACCTGCAGAACTTTTTGTTACTGCAACACCGGCAACTTTACCTGCAATTGTATTAATAACGTTGGCATCTTTTACACGAGTCAACTCTTCTCCTTTAAGTTCTTGAGCTGCGTAAGTAAGAGATTTTCTAGTTTTCTTAAGACCTAATGAAGTAACAACTACTTCGTTTAACGCATTTGATGCAGCTGGTACCATTTTAACATTAATTGTAGTAGCATCACCTACAACTATCGATTGTGTTTCAAGACCTACATAAGTAAAAACTAATGTTTGTCCTTTTGTAACTTCAATAGTGTACAATCCGTCAAAATCGGTAGTAGAACCTTTTTGACCTCCTTGCACAGCAACAGATGCACCCGGCAACGGCATCCCATCAGAATCTGTAATCACACCTTTAACATTTTTTACCTGAGCAAGCGAAACTTGCGCCGTAAAAACAATCATAAAGATTAAGAAAATTTTTTTCATGTTTATTTATTTTGTTAGTTATGATGTAAAATTATTCTTAAGGGATTGTTAAAAAAAATATATTATACAAACTGCCTGAAATTTTAAACAAACGACATAAATCGATCAATAATCCGTTGCACGAAAACGTTTTCCTATCTATAAAACGCAGTTTTTACCACATTTACGGAGATTTTATTCAACAATAGGTTAGTTTTATTAAAAATCATTTAACAAATCACAAATATTTGAAAATCTGTTATTTAAGATAAAAACTATCAAATTCTTTTAAATACTATTAAAAAAAAGAAGTAAATAAATGTTAAAAAAAATGCCTAATAAAATGTTATCATAATTTTAATTTCTAAGATTTAATTACAATAACACCTTATTAGGCAAAACTTTACGTAGGAATTTCTATTTAATTAGCATCCCACCAAACTTTATTCAACCAGTCATTTTTTCCTCCCATTCTAGCTAATGCATCTAAATAATTTGCTTCATTCTTCTGCATTTCATCATTTGGATAATACAAACGTGTTGGCGTAACTCCATTTGTCTGAGAATCTGGATTTGTAATAGGAACTAATTTTGGAAATCCGGTTCTTCTCCAGTTCGAATAAGCCTCAATACTATTAAAAATATAAGTTATCCAAAGCTGTGTTGCAATTTGTTCTTTTTCTTTCCCGGCAACTAATGGTTTCGCATTTAGGTAAGTATCAATTTTAGATTGACCAGCCGGCAGCGCTCCATAAATTTCTAATTGCTTAATACCTGCCTCAACTCCTTTTTTATAGTAATCAGCTGCAGAACCAGAAACCCAGCCTCTAAAAGCAGCTTCAGCCAGCAGCAATTGTGTTTCTGAATAACTAACATGTAAAAAAGGTGTCGTTTTTTTCTTGAAATAGTCTTGAATTCCTGATGTTGCATCTGTTCCACCTGGAGCTTGATATTGATACAAGCCTGGTTTTACTCCTTCGTATAAATTTTCACCTGGTCCTATTGGTGCGCCTTGCTTAACACTGCTGGTTTTTTTAGGAGTCGCAAGCATAGTTAATCTAGGATCTCCATTGTCTCTAAGATAATCTATGACCAAAGTTGTAAAGTGATCTCCATTTTCATTCCCTACAAAAGCATAAGCAAGTCCATTTCCTCTAAAATCAATAGATGCTGGATCATCATTAAAACTTGCATCTAAATGGCGCATGATACAATTATCTTCATTGCTGGCAAAAACCCCATTTTGTAAAGCCGCTTTAACTTGTTTCTCAGCTTCGACTGGTTTTATCTCAGAAATTCTCATTCCTAAACGCAAACGTAATGTGTTTGCCAGTTTTTTCCATTTTAGAATATCACCATTATAAAACAAATCGCCTTTTATGCTTCCGCCGCCAACTTTTAATTGATTATAAGCTTCATCTAATTCTTTAAAAAATGATGCGTAAATATCTTCTTGTTTATCATATTTAGGCGTTACAATTCCTTTTGAGTACCCCAAACCAGCTTCAGAATAAGGAATATCACCATAAATATCCGTCATACGCTGTGCTACCATTACTTTCATAATCTTACCAACAGCATTCATATTTGCTGCAGCAGGATCATTTTTTGTGTTTTCAAGAATATCTACTACATTCTTTAATTCATTAGAATATCCATTTCTCCATAAAGCTGTAGCATATCCGTCATCTTTATTAAATCTGCTTCCAAATGTAGTTACGTTCCATGCACCAGAATAATGCTGTACAAAACCACCAGAATAAATTAAGTTGGTTCTCCATTGATAAAACCCATCTCCTGACATACACAATTGTGTAAACGTAAGTTGTCCAGCTGGATTTGCAGTCAATGCCACAGGATCTTTCTCCAGCGCGTCAAAATTTTCAGTACAGCCTACTGCAGTAAATAATGCAAGTATGGCTATTATTATTTGTTTGAATTTCATAATATCTTTTTTTTAGAATGCAATTTTAATATTAAAACCATACGACTGTCTAAATGGTAATGAACCATATTCAAAACCTTGTCCGTTTCCAGATGTATACATAGACTCTGGATCAACATTTGGAAGATCTTTATTAAAAGTCAATAAGTTTCTTGCAAATGCCGAAACATAAATTGAGTTAATTTTAGCACCCGCAAAAACACTTTTTGGTATTTGATAACCTAAACTAACCTCTCTTAATTTTACATACGAAGCATCGTAAACAAATGGAGCTGGTGTATTATTAAATACTGTATTCCAATAATCCTGAGGATTTACAGGTTTTGTATTTTTTTCATACTTTGGGTTGTCTGTAGTTCCAACATTTACCACACCCTCAGCAACATAACCTCCTGTAGGAATCCATGTCGCTTGACTAAAATTAGGATCGCTTGCAATTGCTTGAGCTCTTGCTTGATTATAAGCATCTCTACCATCAGTAGTAACATCCAAAAGTCCTTTTTGAGCCGCAACAGAATTAGTCATAGAATACACATCCATTCCAAATTTCATATCGATTAAAAATTGAAGTGTTATTCCTTTATAGCTAAATCTATTTGTTAAACCTGCAGCCCAATCTGGAAGACCTTTTCCTAATGCTACTTTTTCATCTGTAAATAATGGCAGACCATTTGCGCCAACAACTTTTTGACCGGCATCATTTCTTAAAAAATCTCTTCCCATAATTGTTCCGTATTTACCTCCAACTTCTCCCACAATAGAAGCTCCTGCCCAGCGTGCTTCAGAAATGGTATAAGTTTGAATATCTGGATGTAAAGACAGAATTGAGTTTTTATTTTTTGAGAAGTTCAAATCAATTCCCCATTCAAAATCTTTAGTTCTAATAGGTGTACCAGACAAAAAGATCTCAATACCTTCGTTACGCAATTCTCCAGCATTAACCGAAATAAATTCATATCCAGAAGTTGCAGATGAAGGAAGATCTAGAGTTTGATCAGAAGTATCTTCACGATAAACAGTAATATCGGCTCTTAATCTATTTTTAAAGAAAGAAGTTTCAAGTCCAAACTCTACCCCTGTTTTAGATTGGTAAGTTAAATTAGGATTTGGCGCCGCACTATTTTTGATATTTACAACACTCTGACCATTGTAAGATGCAAACGTGGTATAGTTTAATGCATTTTTATATGCACCAGGAGCATTCGAAACTCTAGCCCAAGAAGCTCTAAATTTTCCATAGTTAAAAACTTCATTTTTAAAATCAAAAGCATCAGAGAATACAAAACCTAACGAAGCTGCAGGATAAAAAGCATCTTTATTAATTACACTGAACCAGTCATTTCTTCCTGTAAATTCCGCATACAAATATCCTTTGTAATCAAACTTTGCTGAACCATAAACTGAATTTGTTCTGGTTCTAGTTTCAACAGGAGCATTTTCTGTTTGATTCACAAAATTACTAATGTATTCAGTTCCCGGTTCTATAATTTTTGTTCCAAATCTTGAATTTTGCTCTCTTCTAAAATCTCTTCTTCCCGCTCCTAAAATTCCAGAGAAAGTAAAATCTTCAGCTAATTTTATATCACTAAAAGTTGCGATTAAGTCAGTATTCATCTCTGACACATTTATATTATTTAAACCCAGATAACCTTCATCTCTTCCCGGCCATGTACTTCCCGCAGCCATAAAATCTTTAGCACTAAAAGCATAAGTATCTAAACCAGATCTCAACGTTAATGCTGCCCATCTTTTTAATTGATAAGTTCCTGACACATTACCTATAAAACGATTTTTCTTAGATGAATTATGATTCTCGTCTATTGTAAAATATGGGTTTAATTGATAAATATTAGTATTCCATTCATATATCTTACCTGTTTCTGGATCCTTATAATTCTTTAACCAAGCTTGATCAATATTTGGAGCCAATCCGCTTAATGAATAACCAATATTGTTAGGAGAATCTCCCAAACCAGGTCTATTTTCAGTGTTTTCAGCAATATAATTTACATTAGCATCCAACGTAAATTTCTCTGATTTTAAAGTTGCATTTAAACTTGCATCATTTCGCTCTAAACCAGATCCTGGAATTACGTCATCGTTATTTAAATTATTATATCCAAAACGTACATAAGCATTATCACTACCTGCCGATAACGAAATTCCATTTGTAGTTGTAAATCCAGTTCTAAAAAAATCTTGAATATTATTATCGACTTTAGCATAAGGTCTTGTAGAGCCGTCAAATATTTTTACTTGTGCTCCTACAGATTGAGAGAACTTTGGTCCCCAAGCGCTGGTAGTGTAATTATAAAGTTCAGAAGGACCTCTGCTAGGATCTGGCAGTGCACCATTTGCACCAGTTCCATAATCACTTTGAAAATCCGAATATTTAGCATTTACATGATCAAAGCTTACACCGCTTGTCAATTCAACTTGAAGCTTTCCTTTGCTTCCCTTTTTAGTTGTAATTAAAATTACTCCGTTCAAAGCTCTTGAACCATACAATGCCGCAGCTGCTGCCCCTTTCAACACTGTTAAGCTTTCAATGTTATTAGGATTAATTCCTGAAATTCCATCTCCATTATCACGTCCATCAAACCATCTGCTTGCTGCAGCATTATCATTTGATAAACCAGAATTATCAATTGGAACTCCATCTACAATATAAAGCGGCTGGTTACTTTCACTTATACTTGAAATACCTCTAATAATAACTCTCGTACTACCTGCAATTCCTGTTGATGGTATTGACACGTCTACACCGGCAACTCTTCCAGATAAAGCTGAAGTTACATTTGTTGTGATCGCTTTATTTAATTGATCACCTTTTACATCTTGAACGGCATAACCCAGTTCTTTCTTTTGTCTTTTAATCCCAAGTGCCGTAACAACAACTTCATTTAAATTTTGTGCGTCTTCTTTAAGTACGACATTAATTGTAGGTGAAGAAGTCACCGTTACTGTTTGGGTTTTAATACCAATATACGAAAACGCAAGAACATCTCCTGCAGATGCTTGAATCGTATACTTTCCGTCATAATCACTTTGGGTAGCCGTTTTTGTACCTTGAATAATAATACTTACTCCAGGCAGCGGCAATCCGTTTTGATCGCTTACCAAACCTTTGATCGTTTTTACTTGTGCAAATGACATTTGCGAAGTAAAGATAATCGCAAGGATTAACATAATTTGTTTCATTTTTATCATGGTTTTGATTAGTTAAGTGATAAAAATATTGTTAAGGCACTGTTAAAAAAAATATATTATACAAACAGTACAGTTTTTTAAACAAACAACACGAAACATTCAACATTATGTTTTACGAAAACGTTATATCGTTGAAATACAGCATTTTTTAACATTTATTTTAAAATTTAATTCAAAAAAATTGTGTTTTTGACAGTAATTATGTAAAGTTGTACTGTATTTACAAGTCTTCCCTAAATAATAATAAAACGTTAAAAAAGTTGAACGAAATTCGAAAATTAAACTTTGACATAAAACTTCAAAATCATATTTGGTTCTGGGGCACTTATTTCACTCTCAACTTTTTGCGATGGGGCGCTTACTTTAATGATTATCCTTATTCTTTTAAATCAAATTTAATTGAGTTCTCACTGCACATTCCATTAGTATATTTTAATCTATTTATTTTAGTTCCAAAATATGTTCTAAAACAAAAATACATTACCTATACTTTTGCTTTATTAGCCAGTCTTTTTGGTATTTATCTTTTAAAAACTGCTCTTACCTTTTATATTATCTCGGAAAATATTTGGCCGGAAGCGAATCGCGAATATCATCCGTTTGAGATTAATCATATTGTAGCAGTATGTATTGGAGAATTGTATGTTCTAGCGATGGCTTCATCTGTTTACTTAACGCTGACTTGGCTTCGTGAACGTGAAAGAAACAGATCATTGCGAGAAAATCAGTTTAAAATCAAACTGAAATATCTAGAAAATCAAATTCAACCGCATTTCTTTTTTAATACTCTAAACAATCTTTATGCATTGTCATTAGAATCTTCAGACAAAGTTCCAGATGTAATTATTAAACTTTCGAACTTAATGGAGTATGTACTGTATGATGTAAAGGGAACTAAATTTGTTCCGCTGATTAAAGAAATAGATTATATTCAGAATTATGTTGAGATTGAAAAATTACGTTTTGAGAATGTAGAAGTTACTATTAACTTAGAATCGAACATCGAAGATATAATGGTTCCGCCGCTGATCTTTATCTCATTAGTAGAAAATGCCTTTAAACATGGCAGCATAAACAATACTAATTTAAAAATTAAAATCAACTGTAAGATTATTGATAACAAAATGTTAGATTTTGAAATCTTAAATAATTTTGTACTTTCACAAAATCTTAACTCAAAAGGCGGTATTGGTCTGGTTAATACAAAAAAGAGATTAAAACTGATTTACAAAAATCATTTTAGCTTAAAAGATACAACAAAACTGAATTACTATATAATACGTTTACAAATACCAATTGATAATGAAGATTAAATGTGTATTGATTGATGATGAACCTTTAGCTATAAAAGTACTGCAAAATTATTTTGCAAATTTTACAGACTTTGAAGTAATAGGAACATTCAATAATTCTCTAGAAGCGCTGGATTTTATAAACAGCACCTCTGTCGATGCCGTTTTTCTTGATATCAATATGCCTATGATGACTGGCTTTGAACTTATAAGCCTGATGGAAAACAAAACCAAAGTAATCATAACCACCGCATTTAGAGAATTTGCTGCCGAAAGTTACGATCTTGATGTTTTAGATTATTTAGTAAAACCCATTCCGCTTCCACGATTCATAAAATGCATTAATAAAATTACAACAGAGTATAATTTAAAAAACAATATTAAAGTCGATACCTCAAAAAGCGATTCGCATATTTTTATCAAAGTAGATAAAAAAATGATGAAGATTAATATTGAAGAAATTCTATTTATAGAAGGAATGAAAGAGTACATAAAAGTTGTTACTCCTGATAAAACTTATATCACTCACAGATCATTAACCTCATTATCTGAAGAACTGCCTGCTGAACGCTTTTTACGCATTCACAAATCGTATGTTATTGCTTTAAACAAAGTAAAATCAATAGAAGGAAACCGCATCCAGATTCAGTCCTACACGATTCCTATTGGAAGAAATTACAGTAAAGACGTCAAAAATAGAATTTTGGAGTAAAACTTTAACATTTCTAACTCTATATAAATTAACACATTGTTGAATAAATATTGTAGTTCGTTTAAATTTAACATTATTTTTAATCAATAATTTTTTTTTGATACACGTAACAAATATATTTACGGTCTTCAAAAAACAATTTTATTAAAAATTAACCTTATTACAATTATGAGTTCAGAAAATGTGCAAACCAAATGGGGGCAGTTTATCTCGTTGATAATAGTCTTCTTCTTTTGGGGTTTTGTTGGTTCCGCCAATGATATCCTTATTCCCGTATTCAAAAAAGTATTCACCTTATCTCAAGTTCAATCACAACTAGTAGCGTGGGCTTTTTATGCGGCGTATTTTGTAGGATCTTTGATTTTCTTTTTAGTTTCCTTAAAATTAGATGTTCTACAAAAATTTGGATACAAAAAAACCCTTTCAGCTGGTTTAGTACTTTCAGCTTTCGGTTCATTTTTATTCATTCCTGCAGCAACAATGGAAAGCTTTCCATTTTTCTTAACAGCCCTATTTACTGTAGGATTAGGTTTTTCTATCCAACAAATTGTTGCCAATCCATTAGCCATTAAAATGGGAAGCCCTCAAACCGGAGCTCACCGTTTAACACTTGCAGGAGGCATTAACTCTTTTGGAACAACAATTGGAGCAATTTTACTTGGAATTGCTTTATTTGGAATGGGAGACAACAAAAAAACAGCACTTTCTCTAGAAGATATTAAATTACCTTTTATCATCCTTGGTCTTGCATTTATTGCAGTTGCAATTTTTATGAATTTCTCTAAAATTGAAGACCCGGCAAAAGAAGAGGAAGAAGTAGTTAAAACAGCACACGAAAAGTTCAACATCCTTGATTATCCACAACTATATCTAGGAATGTTAGGAATCTTTATTTATGTTGGAACCGAAGTTACAATTATCAGCAACCTGCCTGCTTTACTTCATACTGCTGAATTTGGTAATGTATTAGAAGATGCAATCGCGCCATTTATTGCTCTATATTGGGGAAGTTTAATGATTGGCCGTTGGAATGGCGGTGTAAACGTTTTCAATACTTCAAACTTAGTAAATACAGCATTAAAATTCATTGTTCCTGCTGTTGCATTTGGAGTAATTATTGGAGCTAATATTTTTGCAGCACACGATGTTTCTTCATTCTACATCTACCCAATCTGGATTTTAGTATTTATTGGAGTAAGTTTTATAGGAGGAAAAAATGCTGGAAAAACACTGATGCTTTTCGGAATCTCTGGTTTATTAATGATGCTTGCAGGATTAGTTTGTCCAAGCCCGGAAATTGCTAAATTCTTCTTTATCTCTGGTGGATTATTCTTGTCTATCATGTGGCCATCAATCTTCGATTTAGCAATCGCTGGTTTAGGAAAAAACACTGGAAAAGCATCTTCATTCCTAATTATGATGATTCTTGGAGGAGGAATTATTCCTTTAGTACAAGGAAGTATCTGTGATTTTGACCTTACAAAACCTGAAGGAATCTTTGGTATTACATGGACACATTTCTCATATATTGTACCTCTTTTAGGCTTTGCCTATTTAGGATTCTACGGTTTCTACTGCCCTAAAATATTAAAAAAACAAGGAATCAGCCACGTTCAAAGCGAAGGCGGCGGTCACTAAATTCCAAAAATAATCAATAAAAAAATCCCAAATTCCAATTACTAAAATTAGAATTTGGGATTTTTTTTATTTACAAAACAAAACCTCTACTCCTGTGCATCTACATACCTTTGTAACTTTACTTTGCATTTATAACGTTCTTCAAATTTTCCTTAAAAACAGCTTTATTTTGCTCCGTTAAACTATAAACCACATCTTTATCTGCATGAACAATAACCTTATCTATATTGGCAGCTAAAAGAGCCTGAGGGTCTTTGATTTTTAATGTGCAGGCACCATCAAAAAAACCATCATCTTCAATAATCTTTTTAGCTTCGATAATTGTCCCATCACTTAATACCGCAGATATTGTCATTGTTTTGTTGAGTGTTTTTGAATAAAATCCATCCATAACCAACATCAATCGGTACGAATTTTTCAGCTCAGGCCCTTTAAATTCATGTCGGGTAATATTATAACGCAAACCTTTAGCCAATACCTGAAACTTAGCACTGCAGTCCAGCTCATAAGTAGCTACATCTCCAGCCTCATTAACACTTGTAAGAACCTTTGCAGCTTGAGCGTTTATGGATAAACTTGCAACAAAAAATGATATTAAGAATAGTACAATTTTCATAAGTAATTTGTTTTTAGGTTACTATAAAAGTAAAAAAAATCGTCTTTTCTCGTTAGAAAAAAGACGATTTTAATTTTATAAGTATCTAATAATTACTTATTTCCCTTCTCGAAGTCAGCTACGAATTGTGCTAAACCGATATCAGTTAGTGGGTGTTTCAATAATCCGTAAATTGCAGAAAGCGGTCCAGTCATTACATCAGCACCAATTTTTGCACAGTTTACAATATGCATTGTATGACGTACAGAAGCTGCTAAAATTTGAGTTTCATAACCATAGTTATCATAAATCTCTCTAATTTCTTGAATTAAATTTAAACCATCTGTAGAAACATCATCTAAACGACCAATAAACGGAGAAACATACGTTGCGCCCGCTTTTGCAGCCAATAATGCTTGCCCTGCAGAAAACACAAGAGTTACGTTTGTTTTAATTCCTTTATCAGAAAAATATTTTGCAGCCATTACACCCTCTTTAGTCATAGGCAATTTTACAACGATTTGATCATGTAACTCAGCTAACTCCTCACCTTCTTTCACCATTCCTTCAAAATCCAATGCATTTACTTCTGCACTTACATCACCTTCAACAAGATTGCAAATGTCAACATAATGCTTCAAGATATTGTTTTTTCCAGTAATTCCTTCTTTAGCCATCAAAGACGGGTTAGTTGTTACACCATCTAAAACACCTAAAGCTTGTGCTTCTTTAATCTGAGCTAAATTAGCAGTATCAATAAAAAATTTCATAATCTATTTATATTTAATTGTGTGTTAAAAAAATCGGTGCAAAATTACAAAATCATTAGCAATAACAATAGTAATTTCAAAAAACAAAATCAGTTTAAAGCCATATCCATGAAATAATCAACTAATTTTCATTTACAAATTATAATGATTCATGAGCATTTTTTCATAAACCTTATCGGGCAATGCACGTTTCAATACAATCGAAAACTTCTGCATGAAAGCTCCAACTTTATAATGAACTTTTGGTTTATCTTGTTGAATAATTTTAAAAATAGCTTCAGCCATTTCATTTGGATTACTTCCTGCATCAACATGTTCATCCATCGTTGCAAGTGTCTCTCCATAAACTTTTTCATAAGCAGAACCTTGAATAACCGGCGCATGATAACGTCCTGATGCAATATTAGTAGCAAAATCTCCAGGAGCCACATTTGTTATTTCAATCCCAAACTGCTTCACTTCCATCCTCAAAGCCTCTGTGATCAATTCTAAAGCTCCTTTTGAAGCCGAATAAACACTTCTGTAAGGCAATCCCATATAACCCGCAATTGAAGTAATATTAATAATCAAACCCGATTTTTGTTCACGCATTTGTGGCAATACTGATTTCATTACTTCAATTGGCCCAAAGAAATTGGTTTCAAAATTATTTTTAATTTCCTCCATCGGAATTTCTTCCAAAGGTCCTGTAATTCCAACTCCAGCATTATTAATTACAATATCCAATCTCCCAGAAGCTGTAATAATTTTATTCACCGCCAGTTTAATTGATTCCGCATTTCGAACATCCAGAGCTACTAACGGAAAAATAGAATTCAATACTTTTTCAGGATTTCTGCTGGTTCCATATACAACGAATCCTTTTTTATGCAAAAATTCACCAATCGATTTTCCGATCCCTGAGGATGCACCAGTAATTAAAACAACTTTATTCATTTTTTGAGTTATGAGTTATGAATTGTGAGTTATGAATTTTACGAAAAAAGACAAACCTTTTCGTCTCTAATGCTTAACTCCAAACTTCACTAAGAACCAAAAATAAAAAAATCCTCCAGAAGGAAGACTACTTTTACATTAATTCTAAAAAAAAATCCCGAAACTTCGGGACAATAAAAAAAAAGAAAAAAAATGGCAAGCGACCTACATCGCACCGCTCAACCACGTACCCTTGCTATGTTCCCATCCTGGGGGAGTCTGCAGGAGCTGGTCGTGTAGGACTTGCCGGTGCAAATATACAATCTTTTTATATTTTTGCAAGAGCTTTGCCGCTATAAAAATATCGTTGTATATTGGCTTATTCAAATTTTAAACTATGAGAAAACATAACTTCCTAGCTGTCATTTTATTAGGAACTACATTAATTGGATGTGGAGATAAAAATAAAGGTGAAAATTCTTTATTTAATATTGACGATTCTGCTTTTCCTGCCCATTTTCTTCCACAAGAAGCTGTTTCAATCGGAATTTCGAACCCAAATTCGAAAGAAATCGACAGCGTTGCGTACTTTGTTAACGATAAAAAAGTGGGAAGTAAAAAAGGAAATGAAAAATTTAAATTTGAACTAAAAGATCAAAGGTTAGGCTATCAATATCTAAAAGCAACTGTTTATTATAGGGGAAACTCATCTGATGCTACTAAAAGAATTGAATTAGTTTCAAGTGTTGAACCAAAATTACTAAACTATAAAGTTATAAACACCTATCCGCACGATACCAAAGCTTTTACAGAAGGTTTAGAATTTTATGATGGCGTTTTATATGAAAGTACAGGACAAAAAGGAGATTCTTATTTTAGATCTGTAGATTATAAAACTGGAAAAGTGATTAAACAAGTAGATCTTCCGAAAGAGTATTTTGGTGAAGGAATTACTTTTATAAATGGAAAAGTTTTCCAATTAAGCTGGCAGGAAAAAACAGGCTTTATTTATGATGCTAAAACATTAAAACTTGAAAAAACATTTACCTACGACAAAGAAATTGAAGGCTGGGGAATGACAAATGACGGAAAATACATTTACCGTTCAGACGGAACTGAAAAAATTTGGAAAATGGATCCCGAAACTCAAAAACTTATTGATTACATCAATGTATATTCAGGAACTTCAAAAATTAAAGTTCTTAACGAATTGGAATACATTAACGGAAAGATCTATGCAAATGTTTGGCAAAAAGATGCTATTGCAGTTATAAATCCAACTTCTGGAGCTGTTGAAGGCATTTTAAACCTTTCTGATTTACGTAAATTCATCAAACATCCAGAAGCCGAAGTATTAAACGGAATCGCTTACAACCCACAAACCAAAACCATATTTGTTACTGGAAAATATTGGGAGAAAATGTTTGAAATAACCGTTTCAGAATAAAAAAACAAAACTAACAAGAACACAAATTTCACAGATTTCGCGAATTAGTTCGTGATAATTTGTGAAATTTGTGTTTTATAATAATAACAATAATGACAACATTAATAAAAAACATACAAGAACTGCTTCAAGTTCGCGAAATTTCAATATCAAAAGTTTCAGGAGCTGATATGGCAATACTTCCAACCCTTAAAAATGCATTTTTAGTAATAAAAGACAATCTAATTGCTGATTTTGGATTAATGGAAAATCTTCCTGAAATCGATGCAGACGAAATTGTTGACGCAACTGGTCGCGTAGTACTTCCATCTTGGTGCGACAGCCACACTCATATTGTTTACGCTGGTAATCGCGAACAGGAATTTGTTGACCGTATTAACGGATTTACTTACGAAGAAATTGCTAATCGCGGTGGCGGAATATTAAATTCGGCTAAAAAACTAAATGAAACCTCAGAAGAAGATATTTACGAACAATCTAAACTTCGTCTTGAAGAAGTAATGCATCTAGGAACCGGCGCTGTTGAAATAAAATCAGGTTACGGACTTACGATTGAAGGCGAACTAAAAATGCTTCGCGTAATTAAAAAACTAGCCGAAAATTATCCTATTTCAATAAAAGCTACATTTTTGGGAGCTCATGCTTTTCCAACACATTACAAAGAAAACAAAGCGGGTTATATTGAAGAAATCATAACACAAATGATTCCTGAAATTGCTCAAAATAAGCTTGCTGATTATATTGATGTTTTTTGCGAAAGCGGTTATTTTTCAGTTGAAGAAACCGAAAAAATAATGAATGCAGGAATAGAATCAGGCTTAACACCAAAAATACATGTAAACCAATTCAATTCTATTGGCGGAATACAGGCTGGCGTTAAATTTAAGGCGCTTTCTGTAGATCATCTTGAAATTATGAACCCAGAAGATATTGAAGCTTTAAAAGATACCGAAACCATGCCGGTTGCATTACCATCATGCTCTTATTTTTTAAGCATTCCTTATACTCCAGCCCGCGAAATGATCAAAGCTGGTTTACCGCTTGCATTAGCAACAGATTTCAACCCGGGCTCTACGCCGTCAGGAAATATGAATTTTGTAGTGGCAACGGCTTGTATCAAAATGAAAATGACCCCAGAAGAAGCTATAAATGCCGCCACAATTAACGGAGCTTACGCAATGGGACTTTCAGAAACGCACGGAAGTATTACAAAAGGAAAAAAAGCCAATCTTATACTGACGAAACCAATTTCTTCTTATTACCAAATACCTTACGCTTTTGGCAGTAATTTAATTGAAAGTGTTTTTATAGAAGGAAAGATTATATAACAGTTATATCTGTAAATAGTTTTATCAATAAAAAAAGGTCTGTGAAAAAATCACAGACCTTTAATATTTTAGTGGTATTATTACTTAAGCGACGTGGTATTATCTTAAACTGAAACTTGTTTTAGAAACCAACTCATCATTATCAAAAACATTGATAAAGTAAGTTCCTTTAGCAAAATCTTTACCTGGCAAATCTTCAGTAACATTTACACTTTTGTTCTCATATTGAACAGTAGTTTTAAAGCTGTATGTTAATGATTTATCACCAAAACTTTCAGTTTTCTTATCTCCTAAAACGTTATTTTTAGAATCAATCACTTGAACATAATACGTTTTATCACCAGACTTAGCGATTTGATTTTCAGCAATTGTAAAGCTTACTTTCAAAACATCAGCACGGCTTGCTTTATCCGTTTCAACTTGTTTTCCTGAGCTTTTCAATTTGTAAGCAGCAGTTTTAGTATTTAAAACAGATAATTTAGAACCTCTCTCTACAGTTTTAGCCAATTCTTCATTTTGACCAACTAGTACTTCGTTATACTTTTTAGATTCTCCCAATACTACAATAGTACTATCTCTTTGAGTAGTTAAAACACCATTTTGTTTTTTCAACTCATCATTTTCAGCAACTAAAGTTTTCATTTTACCTTGCATTGCTTGAACTTGAGATCTGAATTTAGAAACATCACCTTTAGATTTGTTCAAATCATCCATTAAAGCTACTACTTTATCTCTTTCTTGAATTAATTCATCAGACATTGAAGTATTCTCTGCAATTGCAGCATCATAAGTCGCTTTTAACTCTTGCAAATCTTTCATAACAGATTCTTTCTCTGTCATCGTTGTTGTAAGTTCAGTTTTAACCACTTCAGTATCAGAAGAAAGTTTAAAAATATACACTAAGCTACCAATTAGTAGGACTGCTAAAACTGCGATTATCGCCTTTAGACTTGAATTGTTGTTCTTTGGGTTTTCCATATTGAATAATTTTCTTTAAAAACAAATTTAAGAATTAATATATCGTAATAACGTAAGTTGACGCAATTATATTATTTTTGAAAAATATTTTTTTTTAATGGAAAAACTAATTCCTTTTACAGTCAATGATTTGGCAAAAGTCACAAATCATCGAAGCGGCGAAATAAAATTTGGAGAAAAAATGATTGTCATTCCTAAGGGAGCTGATAAAATCAAATTTTTACAAGAAAGCGAAGCAAAATATGTTCTTTTGGGAATCCCAGAAGATATAGGCGTGCGTGCTAACTATGGCAGACCCGGAGCTGCTTCTGCTTGGGATAGTGCCATAAAAAGTATTGCCAATATTCAGCATAATCGATTTTGCAAAGGCAGCCAGATTATAGTTTTAGGACAGCTTAATGTTGCCGAAGAAATGCGCAATGTTGAAAAGCTGGACTTTAATGACATTGACGACCGATCTAAATTAAGCCAATTAGTAGAAAAAATTGACAAAGAGGTTTCGCATATTATTTTTACTATAATTAAGTCTGGAAAAACTCCAATAATCATTGGCGGCGGTCATAATAATGCCTATGGAAACATTAAAGGTTCGGCTTTAGCCAAAGGAAAACCTGTTAATGCAATAAATTTTGATGCCCATTCTGATTTTAGAATTCTGGAAGGCCGTCATAGCGGAAATGGTTTCTCATATGCTTACGAAGAAGGTTTCCTAAAAAAATATTTCATTTTTGGATTGCATGAAAATTATACTTCAAAAAGTGTTTTAGACATTATTAAAAAACTTGAAGACCGTGTTCGCTACAATACTTATGACAGCGTCAATATTCGTAAAGAAAAAGACTTTGACAAAGAAATGGCTCTTGCACTCGAATTTATCAAAACCGATTCGTTTGGAATTGAAATTGACTTAGATGCAATTCCTAACATTGCCAGCAGCGCAATGACAATAAGCGGATTTTCGGTTGAAGAACTCAGACAATTTATTTCTTTTTTCGGACAGCATAAAAATGCAGCATATCTTCATATTTGTGAAGGTGCACCTGATTTAGCCGATTCTCCAAACAACAATTTAATTGGAAAATTAATTGGTTATTTGGTTACCGATTTTGTGAAAGCCAATAATGAAAAAGAAAAATCTCAATGAAGAACAACTACTTTAAAACCACACATTTCCCAAATAATACAAGAATCAAATAAACGATTGACCGAATAAACCTATCTTTGCACAGATTTTAGTACTTAAAACTAAAATCTTAATTACTAAGATATGTTATTCGAAGATTTATCACTTTCAAAAAGTATACAAAAAGCCGTATTTGAAGAAGGCTACTTAAATCCTACCCCAATTCAGGAAAAATCAATTCCGATTGTTTTGGCTGGACGAGATTTAATTGGCTGTGCGCAAACAGGTACGGGAAAAACTGCAGCATTTGCAATTCCTATCATACATCAATTACACCGAATTGTAGGTTCTTCAAAAAAAGCCAAACAAATTCGCGCTCTTGTAGTTACCCCTACTCGTGAACTAGCAGTACAAATTGGTCAAAGTTTTGACACTTATGCTAAATATACAAACCTGACACAGCTGACTATTTTTGGCGGTGTTTCACAAAACCCGCAGGTTGAAGCTTTAAAAAATGGTGTAGATATTTTAGTAGCTACTCCAGGCCGCCTGCTTGATTTACATAAACAAGGTTTTCTAGATTTTAATCATCTGCACACTTTAGTTCTTGATGAAGCGGATCAGATGCTTGATATGGGTTTTATAAATGATGTAAAGAAGATTGTAAAACTGACTCCAAAAAACAGACAAACTTTACTTTTCTCTGCTACAATGCCTTTAGCAATTCGCGAACTGGCTGAAATGTTTTTACAAGATCCAGAAAAAGTAGAAGTTTCTCCGGTTTCTTCAACTGCCGAAAATGTAGAACAGCGTATTTATTTTGTTGATAAAACAGAAAAAAGAAATTTACTATACCATTTGATAAAAAACGAAAACTTATCAAATGTCCTTGTTTTCTCTAGAACAAAACACGGAGCAGATAATGTTGTAAAGGCGCTTAGAAAAAAAGATATTCCTGCTGAAGCAATTCACGGAGATAAATCTCAAAATGCAAGACAACGTGTTTTAGATGCTTTTAAAAACAAAGAAGTTGGCGTACTTGTAGCTACTGATATCGCTGCAAGAGGAATTGACATTGAACAACTTCCTTATGTTATCAATTTTGATCTGCCAAATATTCCTGAAACTTACGTACACCGAATTGGACGTACCGGGCGCGCAGGAAATGGTGGTATTGCAATTTCATTTTGCGGAAAAGACGAACATCCATACTGGAAAGATATCCAGAAGTTAATAAAAGTAGATGTTCAAACTATTACAGATCATCCTTACCCTTGGCACGAAGGAAGTCCTGAAGCAGGAGAAAAACCTAAAAATTCAAACCGAAGCGGCGGAGCTCATAAATCGAGAAAATCAAATGCTTCTAAACAAAATAAAAAACGCTGGTATTAACCAGCGTTTTTTGCTTCATTTATTAAATAGTTTAAAATCTTAAACAATTTAACAGGCTCGAACGGTTTCACAATAATATCGTTTATTCCTGATGAAATTGCTTCATCTGTTATTTCATCTTTATCAAAAGCAGTCAAAGCAACTATTGGTGTTTTTATCCCTAAAAGACGAATTCTTTTTGTGGTTTCAAATCCATTCATTAAAGGCATATTAATATCCATTAAAATAAGATCAAACTCCTCGGTTTCTAATATCTTTAAAGCTCCAAATCCATCATCTACAACAGAACAGATATAGTTGTTTTTCTCGATAATCTTCTTCGTTACCAGCTGATTAATCAAATTGTCTTCAACAATTAAAATTTTATAGATTTCATTGGATGTTAAATCAACTTCAATCTCTTCTATAATCTTTTTAGTTTTCTGAGGATCATGCTCGAATGGAACTTTAAAAGAGAAAGCCGTTCCCTTACCGAGATCACTTTCTACACTGATTGTACTTCCAAATAGCCCCAATAGTCTTTTTACTATACTAAGCCCCAGACCGGTTCCTTGATAATCTTCCTCTTTTCTTCCCACTTGAACAAATTTTTCAAAAATTTTATTTTGATCAACAGCAGCTATACCAACTCCATTGTCTTTAATTAGAAAATCCAAAAAGTAAAACTTCCCCTCGATTCGGTCAAGTTTAACCACAATATCGACTTCACCATTTTTAGTAAATTTTAAAGCATTACTAACTAAGTTCATTAAAATTTGAGCCAAACGAAGTTTATCTCCAATTAAATACTCTGGAATCTTGTCGTCTATATCTATATTTATTTTATTATTATTTTTTTGAGATAAAAAAGAAAGAGAATTCTTGATTACAGTTATCTCATCAGAAATATTAAATGTTAAGTTCTCAAGCACCACCTTATTTTCTTCTATTTTATTGATTTGAAGAATATCATTGACAAGCGATAATAAATATCTGGCAGAGAATTTCAAGGCACTTAAATGCTCACTTCGTGATAATTCCTTATGTTCATCGAGTAGCATATTCGTTATACCAACCACACCATAAAGCGGTGTGCGTAATTCGTGGCTTATAGTCGAAATAAATTGAGTTTTCAGGAGCGAGGCTTCCTCTGCAATTTCTTTTGCTTTTAAAAGCTCTAAATTGTGTTTCTTCTTAAGTCTGATATTTTTAATTAAAGTAATAATCAGAAATAGCAAAATCAAAGAAATTAAAACAAACAGAATAACAATAATTTTTGATTTTTTAAGACTGTGATATTGTTCTATTTTTTCGTTCTCAACTTTATCAATCTGTCTTTTATATTCGTCTAATTCAAGATTAAAACCAGCAACGGTGGCTTTTTTTATTTTTTCATCATTGTACAACTCATCAGTAAGCTTGGTATAGATAGAAAGATTTTCATAAGCTTCTTTGAGTCTGTTTTTTTTAGTTAAAAATCTTGAATATTCTAAATGAGCAAACGCTAGATCAGATTTTTGAGTATTATCCTTCCCTGCTTTTATAGCTTTTATAAAAAAAACATCTGCCAAGTTATCCTCATTACGAAAATTGTGATAAATACCATTAAACATATTCACAACAATTTCCGTCAATTCATCTCCGTATTTATCCTTATTCTCATTTACATATTTAAGATACGGATAACCTTCATCGTATTTCTTAATATCAAAATAGGCCCAGACAATATTTACATTACTAAAATAAACCTGGCTTAAATCTTTAATTTTTAAACCATAAACAATCGATTTTTTATAATATTGAATTCCTTTTTCGAACTGTTTTTTTTCAAAACAGTACATATTTCCTAGATTATTATAAAGATTGTATTTAATAGAATCGTTTTTTGTTTTATTGGCATAATACAAACTTTTGTTGTAAAAAAAGATTGCCTTGTCAACTTCTAATAACTCATTATAGTTTGCGGCTATAATATTGTATGAACGAGAAATTAAGGTAGGATTCTTAGAATCAGTTGCAGCATTTAATGCCGCTCTAGAAGTAATTAATGATTTTTCGAAGTTTAACTCTCTAAAATCAGCTAATGCTTTTTTTATAAGTTTATCGATCTTTGCCTCTGATAAGGGTTCAGTTTGCCCGATCGCTGAATTGACAAAACAATTCAGAAATACAAGAAGAAATAAAAAAATCCGTTTTAGGGGCATTAATCGGCTAATTTTATCAAATATACATTTAAAAATTTAAAAAAAGAGCTGTATTTCAATTAAAAAATACAGCTCTTTATATGTATAAAATACGTTTATTTATTAAAAAAAGTATTCCTTAACTTTCAGATACAACTTCCGTTTCTTCATTACCCTCCCATTGTCCTACAACCGAAGTAGCTAATGCATTCCCTAAAACGTTTGTTGCACTTCTAAACATATCGCAAAAGTGATCAATAGGCAAGATCAAGGCAATCCCTTCTACTGGAATTTTAAACATTCCGCAAGTTGCAGCAACAACAACTAAACTAGCTCTTGGCACACCTGCAATTCCTTTACTGGTTAACATCAACACTAAAAGCATTGCCATTTGAGTTCCTAAATCTAGGTCAACTTTATAAAATTGAGCAATAAAAATACTCGCAAAAGTCATATACATCATACTCCCATCTAGATTAAACGAATAACCAAGAGGCAGCATAAATGAAACGATTCTGTCTTTTACACCAAAATTTTCTAATTCTTCAGTTAATTTAGGAAAAACAGCTTCACTGCTTGTCGTTCCAAAAGCAATCGCCAAAGGTCCAACAATACGTCTTAGCAACTCTGTCATTCTTCCTTTTAGGAAAATATAACCTACAGCAACTAAAACCACCCATAAAGTACCAATTCCAAGTAAGAAAGACCCAAAGAACTTAAAGTATGTAATAATTAATTCTTCAGCATCTCTAATTGCAAATACACCTGCAATAGCACCAAACACTCCAATTGGAGCAAAGTTCATTACATAATTCACCATTTTTAAAACGATGTGTGACATTTTATCTAAAGCTCCAATTACAGGCTTTACCGTATTTCCTAATGATGCAGCAGCTAATCCGAAAAAGATTGAAAATACAACGATTTGCAAAATTTCATTGGTAGCCATTGCTTCAACAATACTTTTAGGAACGATATGTTCAACAAAATTCTCGAAAGATAAATTTTGAGTTTTTCCTGTTACCTCTGTTGCCGATGCCATATCAACATGCCCTAAATTGATTCCAACTCCAGGCTCTAAAATATTAACATAAAATAGTCCAATTAATAAAGAAATAAATGAAGCTGTAAAAAACCAACCAAGTGCTTTTCCTCCAACTCTTCCAACCGTTTTTATATCACCTAATTTTGCAATTCCAACTACTAAAGTTGTAAAAACTAAAGGCGAAATAATCATTTGCACCAAACGAATAAAAATAGTTGCCAGCATTTTTATTTTGTTGCTGAAAGACAACGCAGCTTCTGGCGAAATATAATGGTGTAAAGTAATTCCTAGAGCTGCTCCAAGAACCATAGCAATTAAAATTTGCCCAGTTAGTCCTGAAAGAAATGATTTTTTTTTGGTTTCTGTAACTTGCATTAATTTGTTTTTTAATTATTAAAATATAAGACCCTCACTGTCTTAATTTTTATTAATATGTTTTGTTGATTAAATAAAAATCGGCCAAAACAATTGCGGCCATTGCTTCAACAATTGGCACAGCACGAGGTACAACGCACGGATCATGACGTCCTTTTCCGGTCATTGGTGTTATGTTTCCTTTATTATCAAGTGAATCTTGAGTTTGCATAATGGTGGCAACTGGTTTAAAAGCAACTCTAAAATAAATATCCATTCCGTTACTAATTCCGCCTTGAATTCCGCCTGAAAGATTTGTTTTTGTAGTTCCATCAGGATTATACAAATCGTTATGTTCGCTTCCTTTCATTTCAGATCCAGAAAATCCGCTTCCGTATTCAAAACCTTTAACTGCATTTATAGAAAGCATCGCTTTTCCTAATTCAGCATGTAATTTATCAAATACCGGCTCTCCTAAACCAACTGGAACATTTTGAATTACGCAAGACACAACACCTCCAACGGTATCTCCTTGTTTGCGAATATCACGAATATACTCTTCCATAATTGCTGCCGATTTTTCGTCTGGACAGCGAACTGGGTTGCTTTCGATTTTAGAAAAATCCAAATCCTGATAAGGTGTGTCTAAATGAATAGGCCCAACAGAAGAAACGTAAGCATTAATTTTAATTTCAGGCAGCATTTGTTTTGCAATTGCTCCTGCTACAACTCTGCTTGCTGTTTCACGTGCTGAACTTCTTCCGCCTCCGCGATAATCACGAAAACCATATTTTTGATCATACACATAATCAGCATGACTTGGTCTATAATTATCTTTTATATGTGAATAATCGTCTGATTTTTGGTTGGTGTTTGGAATAATAAAGCCTATTGGTGTTCCAGTAGTTTTACCTTCAAAAATTCCAGATAAAAACTGAACTGCGTCTGGTTCTTTACGTTGGGTAACAATTGCTGACTGTCCTGGTTTTCTGCGAGACATTTCAACTTCAATTGCTTCTAAATCAAGTTCAATTCCTGATGGACAACCGTCTATAATTCCGCCTAAAGCTTCACCATGAGATTCTCCAAATGTTGTAACTTTATATAGGGTGCCGTAGCTATTTCCTGCCATTGTTATTTGTTTTGAGCAAATGTAAGTTTTATGAATTAAATTAAAAAATTTAAAATTGTTATTGTTAATTAAAGATCAAACAAATAAAAATCACAATTTATTAAAACTGCAGCCAAATTAGTAACCTTTTGATAAAACCGTTTTGCCAAGAGATTCTTTTATTTGCTAAACTTCAAATTAATAAAAATTGAAAAAAAGAAATGTTGAATTGGTCATTATCTCAGATGTCCACTTAGGAACTTACGGAAGTCACGCCAAAGAATTAAACAACTATTTATCAAGCATTAAACCTAAAACTTTAATACTTAACGGGGATATAATTGATGCTTGGCAGTTTAGAAAATCTTACTTTCCTAAATCACATTTAAGAGTTATACAACGTATAATAGGAATGGCTTCTAAAGGAACAAAAGTCTATTATATTACTGGAAATCATGATGAAATTCTACGAAAATTCAGCGACATGAATCTAGGAAATTTTAGTTTGGTTGATAAATTAGTTTTAGAATTAGACGATAAAAAAGCTTGGATTTTTCACGGAGATGTATTTGATGCTTCGGTACAACACTCAAAATGGATTGCAAAACTAGGCGGTTTAGGATATGATTATTTAATTTTGAGTAATCGTTTTGCTAATTGGTGTTTGGCAAAACTAGGCAGAGAACCTTACTCCTTTTCAAAAAAAATAAAAGCCAGCGTAAAAAAGGCCGTTAAATTCATTTCAGATTTTGAAACTACTGCAACTGATCTGGCTATCGAAAAAAATTACGATTATGTAATCTGCGGGCATATTCACGAGCCCAAAATAGTAACAAAAGAAAACAAACACGGATCAACATTATACTTAAACTCCGGCGACTGGATCGAAAATTTGACAGCATTAGAATATCATAAAAAACGATGGAAATTATACTCTTACACAGAAAGTAATTTTTCAGAAGAAGAAAATCTTTTTGAAATAGAAGATATTCTTACCTCTCAATTAATCTCATCAATAATTCTTAAATAGTAAACATATAGCACACCAATACTTTTAGATTAATTTACAACGTTTCAAATGTTGCGAAATGTGAATTATATAACAATTTTCAAAAATTTTATACGTTCTTGAATTACGAGAACTATACATTTGAAAAAAATTAATTTAACCTTTATATGAAAAAGATTATTCTATCTGCCATTATGCTATTAGGATTAGCATTTACGGCTCAATCACAAGAAATTTCAAAAAACGCTCTTGGTATACGTTTAGGCGACAATAACGGTTTTGGAGGTGAAGTATCTTACCAACTGGGATTAAATCAAAAAAACAGACTTGAATTTGATTTAGGATGGAGAAACAGCAGTGATGTTGACGCCATTAAAGGTGTTGCTTTGTACCAATGGGTTTGGAATATTGACGGCGGTTTTAACTGGTATGCTGGTGTTGGTGGTGGTTTAGCCGCATGGGATCATGATTATTACAATAACAACTACAAATATAACGACAGCGGAACTTATGTTTTTGCAGCTGGAGATATTGGTATAGAATATAGATTCAGCGAAGTACCAATTACATTATCATTAGATGCTAGACCTGAAATTGGTTCTGGATATTATGATGACGATAACTTTGGATTTGATGTTGGTTTTGGTGTTAAATTTAGATTTTAATCCAAAAAAAAATCAATAACTAAAAAAAAAGAAAACCTGCCTTTTAAAATAGGGCAGGTTTTTTTATGATTTAAAAAAAACAAGAAATACTGGCTTAAAAATTCTAAATGCCTGCAGTGTATTATTTGATAATAATTTCTTTCTTAGAATATATTTTCACAACTGTGTAAGGATATGTAATAACCTGCATAACCATTGCGTCTTTAGCAGGGCTGTTTTCTTTTACAGTTATAATAATATTTTTATCTGTCTCCTCTACCTTATCAACTCCAATAGAATAACCTCCTGTATTTTTCTCTCCCATATTTAAAATAATATAGTTAGAATTACTAATATCAGTCTGTTTCATTTTATCAGCTAAAAGCGGATCATTTTCTAACATTTTGATTTCATTTGGCTCGGTCAAAATTTCATAAAACTTAATATTACCGCCGCCGTCAGACTGCTCCGTTAAAATCTCATACAACCCTTTTGAATCTGATGTTTTTTTAACACCGCAGGAAATCAAAACAAAAAGGACTAAAACTGAAATTACTTTTTTCATTTACGTTTATATTATTTAAAAACCTTTACTCTTTATAGTCATCTATTGCCTTTTGATACAAAGCTTCATACTTAGGCAAGATGTTTTTAATATCAAACTTTTTCGCAACCTCTAAGGCATTTAATTTAAACTCATTTAGAGTTTCATCGTCTTTTAAAATTTTAATAGCATTAGCTGCCATTTCATCAACATTTCCAACATTGCTTAAGTAACCCGACACTCCATCAAAATTAACTTCAGGCAAACCTCCAGAATTACTTGAAATAACAGGAACTCCGCAAGCCATTGCTTCTAATGCAGCAAGACCAAAACTTTCTGTTTCTGATGGAAGCAAAAACAAATCAGTAAAACATAAAATTTTATCGATCTCGTTGCTGTTTCCAAAGAAGATTACTTTATCATAAATCCCCAATTCCATACACAAAACCTCTGCCTTTTCTTTCTCAGGACCATCACCCACCATCATTAATTTAGCAGGCATTACTTTCTGAATATTATAAAAAATCTTAATGATATCCGGAATTCGTTTTACCTTTCTAAAATTACTAATGTGCGTTATAATTCGCTCATCTTCTTTTGCCATTACATAACGATGACATGGCACTGTTGGATCTTTCTTTACTTTATCCAATTCAATAAAATTCGGGATTACCTTAATTTTATTTTTGATTTTGAACAGCTTCAAAGTATCATCTTTCAAACTCTGTGAAACTGATGTCACATAATCTGATTTATTGATACTAAAAGTTACAGCAGGTTTATAAAACGGATGATTCCCTACCAGCGTAATATCTGTTCCATGAAGTGTTGTAATCATTGGCAGATTAATTCCTTCATTTTTCAGCATTTGTTTCGCCATATAACCCGCATAAGCGTGAGGGATTGCGTAATGCACATGAAGAACTTCGATTTTATACAATTTGACCATATCGACCAATTTGCTTGACAAGGCTAATTCATAAGGTTGATAATGAAAAAGTGGATATTCTGGAACGTTTACTTCGTGATAATGAACATTCGGATTTAAAAGTGCCAGCCTAACGGGCTGACTATAAGTTATAAAGTGTATTTCGTGTCCGCGTCTGGCTAGTTCAAGACCTAGTTCTGTAGCAACTACACCACTACCGCCAAATGTTGGATAACAAACTATTGCTATTTTCATGTATAAAATTTAATTCTACGAAAATACTCAAAAATACTGTTTAATTACCCTTTTCAATTGTTAGATTTTTGACAAAGTTAGATTAATTCTAACTAATCTAGTACTGTCTTGAAGCAGAACATCTTCAATCAAAAGACCACCAGTCCCGCTGTCTGCTATATCTTTTATGGCGAACCCCGCCATAAAAGGATACCGCTCTCATCGGGGCTACGCTAGACTTTTTTGTTTTCATAAGCCCTAATTATCAGCAACTTTGTCAAAGTTTAAAACTTTGACAAAGTTAAATCAGCACTAAGTTTGTCATTCCGAGGAACGAGGAATGAAAAATTTTGGCGAAACATATAACTTTAAACGTAAAACCTAAAACAATTAAACAAAAAAAAGGCACAAAACTTAAAATTTCATGCCTTTCAAATATTTTACAAATTACTCTTAGAAAAATCTGCTGTGCCAGCTGTCAGCAGCAGGAACTTCCCAAGATTCATTAAATTCTTCGATATTGTTTACCAAGTTATTGAAAACAATTGTATTCTCAGAAACTGATTTATCTTTTACCATTTTCTTGAAATCAATTAATGGTTTATGTGCAATATGTTCTCCAAGCTTAAAAGTAACATTCATTTTGTCCAACAAATCAACGTTGTATTTTTTCTCTAAGCCTTGAATAAACTCAACCGAACTATCAATCGAACAGCCTGTAGCAGCTTGCACTTCTTGATTTACAGCCAGTATTATAAAACGATTGTATTTAAGTAAAAATGAAGCTTCAAGACTTGTCCCGTGTGCGGCCCATTCTTCTACAAAAGCTTTCAAATCGGTTTCGATTTCAGAAAATTCTTCCTCAGAAAATTTTCTGTTCGATTGGTAAATCCAAACTCTAGATTCACCAGGTAAATTTTCAAAAGGTATATACATTTAATTTTAAATTTTAGATTGTTGATTTTAGATTTTTAAGATTTAACCTTAGAATCTTAGCATCTTAATAACTTAGAACCTCAGATTACAAATCCTGTGCATTAGCAATTAATTCTGCAATATCCAGCACTTTTACCTGCCCTTCTTTTTCTTGATGTTTAATACCATCTGTTAACATTGTATTACAAAAAGGACATCCTGCAGCAATAATATCTGGTTTCACTTCTAAAGCGTCTTCTGTACGCAATACGTTAACTTCTTTATTTCCTGGTTCAGCATCTTTAAACATTTGCGCACCGCCAGCTCCGCAGCATAATCCATTGGCTTTAGAACGCTTCATTTCGACTAACTCCACATCCAGCTTCTGAATTAAATCTCTTGGAGCTTCATAAACTTTATTGGCTCTTCCTAGGTAACAAGGATCGTGAAAAGTTATTCTTTTTCCTTTAAATTGACCTCCTTCTACAGTAAGTCTTCCATCATCTATTAATGACTTTAAGAACTCCGTATGATGAATAACTTCGTAGTTTCCGCCTAATTCAGGATACTCGTTTTTTAAAGTATTAAAACAGTGCGGACAAGCGGTAACAATTTTCTTTGCTTCATAGGCATTCAAAACCTCGATATTCATCATGGCTTGCATTTGAAACAAAAATTCATTTCCAGCACGTTTTGCAGGATCACCTGTACAGCTTTCCTCTGCACCCAAAACTGCAAATGAAACATTAGTACGGTTTAATATACGTACAAATGCTTTTGTGATTTTTTTTGCTCTATCATCAAAACTCCCAGCGCAACCTACCCAGAATAAAACTTCTGGCTGTATTCCCTGAGCTAGCATTTCAGCCATTGTTGGCACTACTAAATTTTCTGACATCTCTTTTTGTTTAATCGTTGATTTGTTTAATTGTTTAATCGGCAACTTGATCGAATCCTAAGAACGATTAAACGAATTGACGATTAACCGATTAAACTATATTTTTAATTTTCGTTTTTCCAATTTAAACGGTCCTGCTGGCTGTATTGCCAAGGAGCACCATTATTTTCAATATTAGTCATCATTGCATTCAATGACATTGGTGCAGCACTCTGCTCCATCACTAAATAACGACGCATATCCATAATTATAGACAACGGACTAATATTAACGGGACATTCTTCTACGCAGGCATTACATGAAGTACAAGCCCACAATTCTTCTGGTGTAATATAATCGTTTAATAATGTTTTATTATCTGGAACAAAAACACCTTTATTAGCGTCGATATTATTTCCTACTTCAGTCAAACGATCTCTTGTATCCATCATAATTTTACGTGGAGACAATTTTTTTCCTGTTTGATTTGCCGGACAAGATGACGTACAACGTCCACATTCTGTACAAGTATAAGCATTCAATAACTGAACCCAATTTAAATCTTGAACATCACTTGCTCCAAACTTACTTGGAGCTGCATTTTCATCAACAGGAGCTGCTGCAAATGGATCTGCATTTGGATCCATCATCAACTTCACTTCTTTTGTTACAGAAGCCAAATTATCAAACTGCCCTTCTGGATTTAAATTTGCAAAATAAGTATTAGGGAAAGCTAAAAGAATGTGTAAATGTTTTGAGAAGTATAAATAGTTCATAAAAACTAAAATACCCGCAATATGCAGCCACCAAAAAGCTTCAAACAATAATGAAACTAATTCGTTTGACATTCCATTAAAGATCGGAGCAATAAACTGACTTACTGGAAAACTTCCTGCTTTATGAAAATGAGAAAATCCTCCCGGAACATTCTGCAAATGTAAGTCAGAAGCATTCATCAATAAAAACAAAAGCATCAAAACGGTTTCAAAATACAAAATGTAATTAGCATCGCTTTTAGGAAATCCGTTTAAGTCAGGATTTATAAAACGCTTTAATCTAATAACATTTCTTCTAATCCAGAAAACTACAACAGCAAAAATTACAAGTATTGCCAGTATTTCGAAAGAAGCTATTAAAACATCATAAACCACACCTAAATAAGGCGCAAAAATTCTATGAGTTCCAAATAACCCATCTATAATAATTTCAAGTAACTCGATATTAATAATTATGAAACCTACATATACAAAAATATGAAGTATTCCAGCTACAGGGCGTCTCACCATTTTTGACTGCCCAAGAGCAATCATTGCCATATTTTTCCAGCGCGCTTTAGAATTATCCTTTCGATTTACATCTACTCCCAAGTTAATGTTTCGGATGATCTTTTTTACGCTCGCTGTAAAAAAACCAAAACCAACTATAAGAAGTATGGCGAACAAAATATTATCTAAATAACTCATTGCAATTATTTTTTATCAGTTGAATTTACATCTTCAGCAGGAGCTACATAAGGCTTGTTTTTCTTTCCAAAAAGAGAAACATTTACGTAACGTGTTGGGTATAAACGAACGTCCTGTAATAACAATTCAAGTTCTTTTGAAGTTTTTGCAAGGTTATTATAAAGAGCTTCATCACTTAATAATTTACCCATAGTACCTTTTCCAGAATTTAAATTAGCCATAATACCATCAACTTTAGCCAAAGTTTGATTTAGGTTTCTAACTGTTTTTCCTAAATCGGCTTTGTTTAATGAATCTGATATTTTATTAAAGTTGCTTGACATTTTATTAAAGTTTGTCACAACTCCATTTATCTGACCTTTATTAGTATCTAAAATAGTATTGATACTTCCTGAAGCTTTATGAAACTGCTCCATTGTCTGACTTAACTCAGCCAAACTTTTCTTTAGATCGTCTTGCGTTTTTTTATCTAAAACATTGTTTAATCCAGTTACCAGATTGTCAATATTTAGAAGCATTTTATCTAACTTTTGCGTAATTGGATCAATTTTACCGCCTAACGAATCTGTTAATCCTAATTCAACAGCAGGCGCTAATTTCTGACCATCTTCTGCTGGATCTTTATCTGCAAGATTTGGTACAATTTTTATCTGTTTCCCTCCAATCAAACTTGGAGAATACAAGACAGCATTACTGGTTTTAGAAATTGGAAAATCTGTTTTTAATTGTAATTCAACCAATAATTTCCCAGTTATTTCATCAATTGTGATTTTATTTACTTTACCAATAGAAAGTCCATTAATGGTAACAGGTGCTGATGCTGACAAATCCTCTACATTGTCGTATTCGACATATAATGTTTTGTAATTTGTAAAAAGGTCTCTGCCTTTTAAAAAACTGTAGCCCCAAATAAATAATAAGATTGACGCGATGACTAAAATAGCCGTTTTAATTTCTCTTGTTAGTTTCAAAATTCTAAGTGTTTGTACAAAAATAATATAAATATTCGAACTAGGGCTTATTATTTAATGGCGTCTTGAATGCTGATTTTTTCACCATCACGATTCGCAATTAAAAATGCAGCTCCATATCCCTTACTCTTAGCTTCTTGCAAATATTTCTTTGCAGTTTCATAATCTGAAGTTTCTTGATAGAAATATTTATAAATATTGTTTTCGTATAACATGGTTACATTATTCAATCCTTTAAAATTTTTAGCTTCTAAAGGTGTTTTTTTAATGCTGGCAATTAACTGTACTTTAAAAAAAGTGCCTTTTGGGACATTTTTTTTCACTGCAGCAGATTCTACAACTTTATTCTTTGCCGGAGTAGACGTATCTCTTACTGGTCGAGCCTCTATTGCCTCAGGAGTTCCTGAACCAAAATACTCTCTTTTATAACTCAAAATAGCCTCTGCAATTGCTTTGGCAATTTCATCTTGTCCTTCTTCCGAATTCAAAATATTTCCCTCGGTTGGATTAGAGATAAATCCTGTTTCAACTAAAACTCTTGGCATATAAGCTTTATGAAGCACCATAAATGGCGCCTGTTTTACTCCGCCTTGTCTTAATTTTTTTCCAAGTTTTTCAAAATTATCTTCGATTTTACTTGCAAGCGAAATACTGTTATCTAAATACTCTTCTTGCATTAAAGTCATGCCAATCATAGATTCTGGAGAGTTTGGATCGTAACCTTCATATTTACGTTTGTAATCTTTCTCTAAAGTAATTACAGAGTTCTCTTTTTTTGCAGCCTCTAAGTTTGATGCAACTTTACTCAAACCCATTACATACGTTTCTGTTCCGTCTGCCGCTGTATTTTTGTTAGCATTACAGTGTATAGAAACAAAAATATTTGAATTGGCTCTATTGGCAATATTAGCTCTTTCTACTAAATCAATAAAAACGTCAGTTTTTCGCGTATAAATAACATTAACATTAGGATTAAGCTCTAAAATTTTTCCAACTTTTAGAACAATTGCTAAGGCGATATTTTTTTCGATCCGTCCGCTGTAAACAGCGCCAAAATCATGATCTCCATGCCCTGCATCAAGTGTCACCTTAAAAACGTTAGCTTGACTGTAAGCACAAAAAGACATTATTGTTAGAAAAAAAGTAAAGATTACCTTAATTTTGCTCAATCTATTCATAAATCTAAAAGTTAATTTTAATAAAACGCAACTGCTATAATTTTTATAATTGATTATTTTTGCCAAAAAATTATATGTAAGTTTGACATGTCAAAAAACAAGCCATAATTTTACAAAAATAGCATTTAAACCTTTGCACACAAACTTATTTAATATCGTTTTATTATCATTTTTCCTATCTGCAGGATGTGGTAAATTATATTCACAAGAGATAAAATCCAAAAAAAAGCCTTTGCCTGCTGTAAAACAAACAGATAAGCCTCAAATTAAACCTATTGATACTATTAAAGTAGACAGCATTAAGCCAACGAAGACTTTTTTAGACGGGAAAGTAAAATACAAAGCAAAGGATTACGCCAAAATAGATCAGAAGAAAAAAATCATTACTCTTTATAATGAAGCTGAATTGTATTATAAAGATGTTGAACTAAAATCTGGTATAATTGTACTTAATTATGAAAAAGATGAAGTTTATGCAGGTCGAATAAAAGATTCTGCAGGTGTATTAACTCAATATCCAAACTTCAAACAAGGAGCAAGCGAGGTTCAACCCGATTCTATACGTTTTAATTTTAAAACAAAAAAAGCCTTAATTTACAACTCAAGAACAGAACAAGGCGAGTTTAAAATAAAAGCAGCTGTTACTAAAAAAGAGAATGACTCTGTTTACTTTTTAAGAGGTGCTCGCTTTACAACTGCTCAAGATATCGATAATCCTGAATACTATTTTCAAACGAATAAAGTAAAATTTATTCCAGGTAAAAAAGTTATTACTGGTTTAACCAATATGGTTATTGCAGATGTTCCTACACCTCTAGCTCTGCCTTTCGCCTACTTTCCGATGAGTCAGGAAAAAAGTGTTTCTGGTATTATTATACCAAGTTACAATGACTCAAATACTCGTGGATTCTCTTTACAAAACGGAGGTTACTATTTTGCTTTAAGCGACAATTACGACTTAACGGTTTTAGGAGATTATTATACAAACGGGAGTTACGCTATGCGATTTGAATCGGCCTATGCGACACGGTATAAATATCGAGGAAACGTTAATATTCGTTTTGAAAACCTTATAAACAGCGAAAGAGGATATCCAGATTATTCTAAACAAAACATCTACAACATTCAATGGTCGCACTCAAAGGATACAAAATCAAATCCTAATTCGAGTTTTTCTGCTTCTGTAAATATGGGTAGCAGTAAATACTTTAAGCGATCTATCAATCAGGCCAACATAGGATCTAACTTAAATAATACTTTAAGTTCGTCTATTTCATACAACAAAACATTTAATACAATTCCAGGTTCACGTATATCGTTGTCTGCTACGCATCAGCAAAATACTCAAACTGAGGACATCATCATGACACTGCCTAATCTTCAAGGTAGTATTGATCGTGTTTACCCTTTTGTTGGAAAAGACGGGGTAAAAAAAGGTTTTATAAAAAACATAAACTTACAATATAATGTAACTGGAAAAAACGAATTTAAAACAACAGATTCTTTATTCTTTAAACCGCAAATGTTTAAAGATGCGAAAATTGGTATGCAGCATTCTATTCCAATCAGTACCAATTTTAAAATATTCAAATACTTTAGTGCAGGAGCTTCTACAAATTACCAAGAAACTTGGGTTACCAAAACAATTGAAAAGAATTACGATGTAGATAAAAGTGCGGTTGTAGATAAGACTGTAAATGGTTTTGACTCTTATAGAACTTACAACTTCAGCACTAATTTAGGTACTACAATTTATGGTACGTTTAATTTTGGGGCCGATAAAAGAATTCAGTCTATTCGTCACGTTATGAGACCAAGTATTACTTACTCTTATACGCCGAGCTTCGAAAGATATTACGATCATTATACTGTTGATGCTGCAGGAAAAATTTCTACAGATGAATATTCTCGTTTTGCAAACGGTATTTACGGCGCACCTGGAAAAGACAATTCCAACATTGTTGGTTTTTCTTTAAGCAACACCTTTGAAGCTAAAGTAAGAGATCGTGACAGCACAAAAACAGAGCCTAAAAAAATAATGCTGTTAAACAATTTAAACTTCAGTACAAGTTATAATTTTAACGCAAACGGAAAAGAAACATTGGCTTTCCAGCCTATTCTTGTAAGCGGTGGAACACAGTTTTTCGAAAACAAAATGAATGTCAATTTTGGAGCTGTTTTAAACCCTTATGCAATCGATAATGCAGGAAATGTAATGAACATTTACAACATTGATAATGGTGGAAGTTTATTTAGAATGACCAGCGCAAATATTACAATGAACTACTCTTTTTCGAATAAGGGAGGAGATAATAAAGAAAAAAACAACCAAAGTCAGCGAAATGGTGGTCGTAATGATGATTTATTTGGTACAAATACAGACCTAAACGACAGTCGAAACAGCCAATTTGCAAACGAAAAAGATGACGATAAAGATGTAATTACGGAGTTCTTCAGCTCAAAATTACCTTGGGACATGACGCTTGCTTACTCATTGACATACTCGAATGCTAACAGAGAGAATAAAATAACCGGAAACTCAATCATGGTTTCTATGAACATGGATATCACACCTAAATGGAAAGGCGGGGTTTCGACTGGATTTGATTTTGTTCAAAAAGGGGTTACTTTTACGCAATTTCGTTTTGAAAGAGACTTGTTAAGCTGGAGAATGGCTTTTAACTGGTCTCCTATGGGAACAAACTCTAACTGGAACTTCTTTATCGGAATTAAATCTGGTATGTTGAGCGACATTAAATGGAATAAGCGAAGTACTTCAAATCGATAAGCCATTTGCTTAATTGTTTTATTTTGATTAGAAGGTCTTAATAACTACTATACCATAATTGTTTAAAAACAAATAAGTATCTACATATGAAAAAAATAATCTTTACCGATAAGGCTCCTGCTCCAATTGGACCTTACAATCAAGCTGTATTATCAGGAAACACACTTTATGCATCTGGACAAATTGCTATAAATCCAGCATCGGGCGAGCTGGTAACTGACAACATCAACGATGAAACGAAACAAGTAATGGAAAATATTGCAGCTATTCTAGACGCTGCAGATATGACTTTTGAAAATGTAGTTAAAGCGACTATTTTTATTATGGATATGAACAATTTTGGCGCAATAAATACTGTTTACGGTTCTTATTTTAACGAAAAAACCGCTCCAGCACGTGAAACGGTTCAAGTGGCATGTCTGCCAAAAAATGTAAATGTTGAGATTTCTATAATCGCAGTGCAATAGCATCTAATAATAATTGTGCCGTTGCTTCGTTTGTTGCCAGCGGCACATTATGTACATCGCAAACGCGAATTAACATATTAATATCTGCTTCATGCGGATGACTTGATAAAGGGTCTTTAAAAAAGAAAACCATTTTCGTAATTCCTTCCGCTACTCTGCCTGCAATCTGCGCATCACCGCCTAAAGGTCCTGAAAGCATTCTTTGGGTTTTAAATCCCGCAGCTTCAGCTTTTCCTCCAGTAGTTCCTGTTCCAATAAGTTTTATGGACTCATGATGTAATACATCACTATTTTTAATCAAAAAATCGATCAAATCAGCTTTCTTGCCATCGTGAGCAATGATTGCAATTTCCATAAATCCAGAACTATTGGTTAGCAACATGGTACGCAATTAATCCATCAATTGGCCTTCTTAAAACATTCCCTAATTGAAGTTCATATTTATCAAAAGTTTCTTGTAATTCATCTTTTAGATAAAATGCAATAGAACCTACAAAATGCACAGGAACTTCTTTGCAGTTATCAAACTGTTTGATGTAGTTTTTAACGAAAGATTTCATTCCCTTGAAAATAATTTTTCTACAGAATTCTGTGTCTTTGTGTTTGATTAAAAACTTTGCAAAAGTTGCCAAATAAGCATTTGGATTTGGTTCTTTGTATAGTTTGTTTTTAATAAAATCAGGATCAACGTCGTACTCTTTTTCAAGCTCTACCGCTAATTCTTTTGGCATTTTATTAAAATAGTACTTTCTAATTAATTCTTTTCCAAAAACATTTCCGCTGCAGTCATCCATTAAGATATACCCTAATGACTGCACTTTTTGATGCAATACTTTTCCATCAAAATAACTGCAGTTAGAACCTGTTCCTAAGATAGAAACAATTGCTTCTTCACCTTTTGGTGTTGTTGCATAAACGGCAGCATAAGTATCTTCTTGTACGTCAATAATTGCATTAGTGAAATAATCCTGAAAGATCAGCTTTAGCGCTTCTTTCATTCTGTCAGTTCCACAGCCAGCTCCGTAAAAGAACAAATGGGTTGCATTTTTTTTATTTTGCAAAATATCAAAACGATCGTTTAATCTTTCAATGATTTCCGGAGCGTCTAGAATTTCAGGATTTAATCCTAAGGTTTGTGTGGTGAATAATACTTTTCCATTATCATCAATTGCAATCCAATCGGCTTTAGTAGATCCACTATCAACTATTAATTTCATTTTATTTAGTTTTTGGATTAGTTTTTCTTCAATAAACTATAAGTGTGTTTTTTACAATAATTAAAGACGAAACAAAATAAGAAAATCCCGTTATTTTGACATAACGGGATTCTGCAAAAATATATAATATTATTTTAAACCTGCAATATGTACAGATAAATCGATCAATTTGCTTGAGTATCCGTACTCATTATCATACCAAGATACTAATTTGAAGAAAGTAGAATTTAATCCAATTCCTGCACCAGCATCAACGATTGAAGTTCTTTTATCAGAGATGAAATCTTGAGATACAACTGCATCTTCAGTATATCCTAAGATACCTTTCATTTCGTTTTCAGAAGCTTTTTTCAATACAGCTAAAATTTCTTCGTAAGTAGTTTCTTTAGCTACTTTTACCGTTAAATCTACTACAGAAACGTCAGCAGTAGGAACACGGAAAGACATTCCAGTTAATTTTCCATTTAAAGCAGGAATTACTTTTCCAACTGCTTTTGCAGCTCCAGTAGATGAAGGAATGATATTAATTGCAGCAGCACGTCCACCTCTCCAGTCTTTTCTAGAAGGTCCGTCAGCAGTCATTTGAGTTGAAGTAGTTGCGTGAACAGTAGTCATTAAACCTTCAACGATTTCGAAATTATCGTGAATAACTTTAGCTAAAGGAGCTAAACAGTTTGTAGTACAAGAAGCGTTAGAAACAACTAAATCAGTAGCTTTTGCAGTTTCGTGGTTTACTCCCATTACAAACATTGGAGCATCAGCTGAAGGAGCAGAAATGATTACTTTTTTAGCACCACCTTTGATGTGCTCATTTGCAGTTTCGATAGTTGTAAAGATACCAGTACATTCTGCAACAACATCTACATCAACTTCATTCCATTTTAAGTCAGCTGGGTTTCTTTCTGCAGTGATACGGATATTTCTTCCATTTACATACAATTTTCCTTCTTTAACTTCTACAGTTCCGTTGAAACGACCGTGAACTGAATCATATTTTAATAAGTAAGCTAAGTGATCTACATCTAGCAAATCGTTGATTGCTACCACCTCTACATTATCTCTATTGAAAGTTTCTCTAAAAACGATTCTTCCGATACGTCCAAATCCGTTTATTCCTAATTTTACTTTTGACATTTTACTAATTTTTTGCTTTTGTTTTTATTACACTAATTTAAAGTCTAATTTCCTCACAATAAACTTCATTCCTTTTTTTAAACTTTGTCTTATATAATTATGTAGACATGATGTCTGACACTCTCAATAATTCTCTATCAATCTCAGATTTACCTTTAATTGCTTGTTCCAGCGGAGTCAACGACACTTTGTCTTCTTTAAGACCAACCATGTAGTTTGATTTTCCTTCAATCAAAGATTCTACTGCTTTTACACCAAGACGACTTGCTAGTACACGATCAAAACAAGATGGTGAACCACCACGCTGCATATGTCCTAAAACAGATACTCTAACATCATACTCCGGTAAATTAGCTTCAACGTAGTCTTTTAATTCAAAAACGTTTTTACCAATTTTATCTCCCTCAGCAATAACAACTATACTTGATGATTTTCCTGATGCTTTACTTTTTTGAAGAGAATCTAATAATCTATCTAAACCTAAATCTTCTTCAGGGATAAGAATTTCCTCAGCACCAGCGCCAATTCCGGCATTAAGAGCTATATGTCCTGCATCTCTACCCATAACCTCTACAAAAAACAGACGGTTATGTGAACTTGCAGTATCTCTAATTTTATCGATACAATCTACTACTGTATTTAATGCGGTGTCATAACCTAATGTATGACTTGTACCATAAATATCATTATCAATTGTACCAGGAATTCCCATTACAGGAAAACCATATTCTGCATTGAAAATTAGACCTCCGGTAAAGCTTCCGTCTCCTCCAATAACAACTAGAGCATCAACCCCAGCTTTTACTAAATTTTCGTGTGCTTTTTTTCTACCTTCTGGTGTTCTAAAATCAACAGAACGAGCAGATTTTAAGATCGTTCCTCCTTTATTTACTATATTATTAACGCTTCGAGGGCCCATTTCTTTAAAATCGCCTTCGATCATTCCTTGATAACCTCTATAAATTCCTATGCATTCTATATTATGATAAGCACATGTTCGAACAACTGATCGTATTGCAGCATTCATTCCTGGTGAGTCTCCTCCTGAGGTAAGAACACCTACTTTTTTTATTGTTTTTGACATTATTTAAGTATTAAAGTGTAAAATTAGCAAACATTCACCACTTTTCGGGTTCTGTTTATTATAAATTAGTAAAATATGTTAAATTCAAACGTTTTCGTTAATAAGTTTTTTGGCTGGAAAAATTTCATTTAAAATAATAAAACTCTCTTTTTTTAATTAATTCTTTAAAACTAACAATAGCCAAATGAAGTGTTACAAAAAACACATAAACTCTATTAAGCTGAAAAATTATTAATTGTCTAAAATACGCATAAAAAAACCCATTATATAAATAATGGGTTTGAAATAGCATTTTTTTAACAATCGGCTAAAAATCGTTATCTGGAATTAATCCTTCACTGTTATTTTTAGGCTCTGGTTTTTTCTCTTCTTCTTTTTGAGATTTCTTTTTATTTTTCTCAGCTTCTTTCTTATTCTTCTCTGATTCTTTTTTGTTGGTAAAATTAACAAAGTCAGGATTTAAATTAGAATCTTGAAAATCATCAGAGTTTTTAATGGCTCGTTCTAATTTATGATTTTTAAACATTTTGTTTACCAATTCGCTAAAAGTATCAAAATCGACTTCGTACGAAATACCAACTCCTTGTGTATAACCAATTCCCTGCCCTATATAATTAATATCATTCTCTTTATTAAACAAACGAAGATTCATTGATCCGTCATCATTTACACGATACAAAATTTCAATATCACCTACAATTGCAGATTCATTAACACCGCCAACCGGTACTCCTAATTTACCATTAATTGTAATTCTTTCGTTGATCTGAGAAGAAATATTCGCTACAAACTGACCATCTGCTTCCTGCCCTAACCTTTTATCGGCAGAAATATAGTTTAAATCGATATTAACCTTATCATTGTCTGATTTTATAATTCCGCCTAATAAACTCGAAGCCGTTTCCGTTAACGTTCCAGATAAATCACCTTGGCTAAATCCGTCTGTACTCATAAATGAACCTGTAGACAACAAATAAAGCGCTTGTGTTTGACGAATATCTTTATCGTCTAATTTATACTGTATTTCAGATTTAAGCACGTTGCTCACCGATGGAAACTGAATATCAAAATTAGGCTCCGGGCTTGCTAAATCTCCTCTTAAACCAATAACTACTTCTACTGGTACTTTTTTATTGAATGAAGAGGTATTATCAAGCAATACCGCAGGATTTGCTGATGTTTTATAAACTGCCTCAAGATTCAACTGCGCTTTCATTGGGTTTCCTTCCCAAATAATAGATCCTCCTTTTTTAACAGAGAATTTTTTATCTATTAAACCGCCATATTTAAAATTATAAGTTCCTTCGTACGCCTGGAAATCTCCCCACATATTAAACTTACCAAGTGTATTAATCTTAAACAACAGCGATCCATAACCTTTCCCTTTCATACCATGTCCGGAATTTCGATCTAGAATTACTTCAACTTCAGCATCTGGTGTAATATCAAAATCAAACTCCAATTCCAATCCATTGTAGTTTTTTACTCTTTCGACAATACCATTTTCTAAATTATACTTCTCCTTTGGCGTTACAAAATGAATCCAGCTGCTTTCTCCTACGCTTTGCGAATTATTTATCGGAATTTTGACTTCGGTGCCTTTTTCAGATTTAGCGTCTACTTTAATAAATAAACCATCTACAGGGCCTTTTATACTTGCTGTTCCGTTTATAAAAGCCGTTCCAAAATACGCCGCATCTTCACTGTCTTTTGTATCCAGAGCCAATAAACGTTTAGAAGTTATGGTTAAATCTAGTTTCCAATCTCCAAAATTATGATGTTCAATTGTTCCGTTAAGCAACCCTTTTGTTCCAAATTTGGTGTCCGTCAATTGATTGTTTCTGAACAAGAATTTCTCATCTGTTAAATCAATTACCGTTCGATCACTAAGTTCATAATCGGTATTTAAGTACGGAATTGTCATTCCTGCTTTTTCAACATAAAGTCTTCCGTTGATTTCAGGTTTCTTCAAATTTCCTACGACTGCAGCATTTCCTGAAACTGTACCTCGTACATTCGACAAAACATCTCCGCCAACTTTTCCTAAAGTCGCGAGGTTAAATCCTTCTAACTTTAAACTTAAATCTAAAAACGTTTCTTTATTTTCTATAGCAAAAGTACCATTTGCTCTAAACGACTCCGCAAAACCATTTACAATAGAAGAATTTATGGTAAACTTTCTGAAACTTTCGTCACCAACAATATCAAATTTCAAAGTCCCTAAATCTATTTCATTTAGATTCAGCTTATCGATCGAAATTGTTGCCGTGGGTTGATAAACATCTTTATTCTGCTTGTAATTTACATTTCCGTTCAAATTACCTTTAAATACAAACTTCGAATTTAAAGGCGTAATCTTATTAATATCAACATCTTCAAAATTCAAAACCAGATCTTTATAGTCTTTGCCTTTTATCACTCCATTTAAATCAATTTTTTGATCTTCATGCGACAGAACTATATTGTCAAAGGTGAAATTCTTGAAAAACTGATCAAAAACGATCTGATTGTCTTTTTCTGAATTTTCATTTAAATACCATAGATAATCTTTGAACTTCATTTCAGATTTCTTAATCCCAACAATGTTATTCTTGTTTTTATCAATGGTATGGAACAAATCCAGATTAAAGTAATCTTCTCCTTTTTCTCCTCCTTTAAACTCAGACCTTACAAACAAAGTATCTTTTGCGGTAACGTTAATTAAATTAAAGTCACGTATTTTATAATAAGGCGTTTTGATACTGTCTAATTCTACGAAAGCATTATACAGTGCATTTTTATTATCAACACTGACTCTTATATTATCAAAGGTATTTTTGGCCGCTGTAATTTGCTGCGAATTAAACTTAAATTTAAACTCATTTTGATCAGCATCTATTTTACCTCGAACAACTGTACTCGAGTCAATTTTCATTTCCGGATACAGCATTTCGACTACCTTATTATATACATTAAAATTAAAGCGTAAAAACTGTCCTTTATTTACTTTATAAGGTTTGTAATTGGTATATAAACTTCCTACGGAATTCATAACCAATTTATCTAACTGATCGAAACGAAATTTACCTACTATTTCTCCATCAACAACGTCTGTAGAATTAATTGTTATGGTACGCAGCTTCTTTTCATCAAAGCCTGAGTTTATAGTAACTTCATCAAAAATATAAGTCGATTTTGGATTTTGATAAACGGCATCTTTGATAAAAATATTCCCCTGAAGATTCTCAATTGAGTTTCCTGTAACTTCGACAACAGCATCTCCTTGAAAATGAGAAATTGAATCGCCTACAAACCTAAGTTTTCTTAAATCGGCATTTTCTACATTTATGTGAAAATCATATTTACTCTCACGTTTACTTAAATCGACCATACCGTCAAAAGTCAAACTTAAATTTGGATCGTTTACAGAAACCTGTCCTTTATAATATGGCAATTTAAAATTCCCGTTTACCACTATATTATTATAGGTGTACTTATTGTAATCTAATTTTGCAATATCACCTTTTATCTTAGTATTTAAATATTTCTCTGTAAAACCTACACCATCAACGTCTATATTTAATGTTGTTTTACCAATATCCTTTCGGTCTAATAATGCACCTACATTAAAATTATCTAATACAATATTCCCTGAATAAGATGCTTTGTCAATAAAATCCATATTATTCATATGCAGATCGACAACACCATTACCAAGATCTGTTGCCATTTTAAAAGCAGCTTCTAAATCTGTAGTCGAAACTTTGGCTTTACCCACAATATTGAACTTGCCTATTTTTTTAAGTTCTTTTGGCAGTTTTTTGCCCAAAATCTCAGGAAGTATAACTACTAGATTATCGTAACTCGAAATTAATTTATCGAACTTTCCGTTCATAGAAAACTTTTGCGTCTTGCTTCCTAACAGGTTTCTAAAATTAATATTTCCAAAAATTCTAGATCCATTAGAATCGCTTAGTCTAAGATGATTTAAATTCAGATTATTTAAAGGTCCTTTTATTTTAGTTCTAACTCTAAAATGCTGATTTTTTCCAAGTCCGTCATAAAAATAACGAATATCATTTGAAGCAATCGAAGACGAATCTAAAGCTACATCAAACTGAACTTTATCTGTAAAATCCAGAAAATCGGTGATTTTATAATTTAAAATTGCTTTTCCATAAATCCACGATCTTTTTGTTTTTATGGCCAAATTTTCAACTTTTATTTGTTTTTTGGTATAACTGAATTTACCTGCAAAGTTTGAAACATATAAACCTCGATGATCTAAAAAGGAAAATCTATGAATAGTGGTATTTACATCAGGACCATACAACTTAAAATCGCTGATATAAGCATTCAGCTTTTTAAAATCTAGAAATCTTGGTGTGTTTTTATTTTCGTCAATAACCGAAAAATTACCATTGGAGATATAAGCATTTCGGGCTGTTAAGAGAAAATGCTTATCAGATTTCGGCGTTTTTTTTCCCGTTTCAAACAATTTAATAAACTTATTAATATTGTTTTCATTTTCATTTTTATAGGTTTTCAAATTAAAAATCAAACCCGTTAAACGAAGATCTCCAAAAATTAAATCGCCGTCAAGCAATCTTTTAATGCTTAAAATATCTGTAGTAATAAGATCAGAATAGATTAAAGTCTTTTTATGATGATCTAAAATCAGGACTTTTTTAAGTTTTACTCCACCAAAAATATTGATTGCTGTTTTCTCTACACTGATGTTTGTTTTAAAATCAGTATTCAGAGTTTCAGTTATGTATCGTGCAATTTTTGTTTGTACAACAGGCAGCGACAATGTGATAGCAAGTACCAGCAAAAGTAAAATTAAGCCAATCAGGGTTCTGGATACTATTTTCTTAATTCGTTTGATAACTGCTTTTTATTATTGTTTTTGTATTAATTTATTTTGAACAGACAAAGGACGACTGTTTTGATAAAAATTCTTTAATTTTGGCTTCTCCTTACAATCAAAGAAAATTGAAAATTTGATTTGTCAAATATAATTCAAAATTTGTGCCTTTATATGCAAAATCCAGAGGTTTTTATTCTTGCCATCGAAAGTTCATGCGACGATACTGCGGCCGCAGTTTTACATAACGACAAAGTACTCTCAAATGTTGTAGCGAACCAGTTAATTCACAACCAATACGGCGGTGTTGTTCCTGAATTAGCTTCGAGGGCGCATCAGCAAAATATTGTACCTGTAATTGATGCTGCACTTCGTAAAGCAAATGTACAAAAAGAACAGCTAACTGCGATCGCTTTTACACAAGGTCCTGGTTTAATGGGATCATTATTGGTAGGAAGTTCTTTCAGTAAATCATTAGCATTAGCATTAAAAATTCCGTTAATTGCTGTAAATCATATGCATGCCCATATTTTGGCGCATTTTATAGACGAAGAAGGTTTTGACAAACCAGAATTTCCATTTCTAGCTTTAACAATCAGCGGCGGACATACTCAAATTGTAAAAGTAAACGGCTTTTTTGATATGGAAATTATCGGAGAAACAACTGATGATGCTGTTGGTGAAGCTTTTGATAAAAGTGCCAAAATTCTTGGTCTTCCTTATCCCGGCGGGCCATTAATTGATAAATATGCAAAAGAAGGAAATCCTAAAGCATTTGCATTTACCAAACCAAAAGTTCCAGGATTAGATTTTAGTTTCTCAGGATTAAAAACAGCAATTTTATATTTTATTCAGAAGAATAAACTTGAAAATCCAAATTTTATCGAAGAGAATCTTAATGATATTTGTGCTTCAATACAATATACTATTATTGAAATTTTGATGGATAAATTAAAACTTGCTGTCAAAGAAACAGGAATTAAACAAATTGCAATTGGCGGAGGTGTTTCGGCAAACTCAGGTATTAGAACCAGACTTAAAGAAAGTGAAGGTAAATACGGCTGGAAAACTTTTGTTCCAAAATTTGAATATACTACCGATAATGCTGCAATGATTGGAATTGTAGGTTATCAAAAATACTTATCAAAACATTTTGAAACTTCTGCGGTGGTTTCAAAAGCGAGAATTCAATTTTAAATTATGCAATTATTTTACAATCCTGACATAGACGAAACAACAAAAAGTTTTTCTTTTGATAAAGAAGAAAGCAAACATATTATAAAAGTTTTACGCAAGAAAGATTCAGATATTCTTCATGTTACAAACGGTTCGGGTTTATTGTTTGAAACCGAAATAACTTTGGCTTCTGATAATAAATGCATTGTTGAAGTGCTTTCTATAAAAAAATCGCCAGAACCAAAATTCCGCTTACATTTAGCTGTTGCGCCAACTAAAATGAATGATCGTTTTGAATGGTTTTTAGAAAAAGCCACCGAAATTGGAATTCAAGAAATTACGCCAATTATATGCGACCGTTCTGAACGAAAAGTTATTAACTTAGAGCGTTTTGAAAAAATCATTTTATCGGCTATGAAGCAGTCAAATGAAACTTTTCTTCCAAAACTAAATGATGCTGTTTCTTTTAAAGAATTCATTAAACAAAAAAATAAAGGTTTACAATTCATCGCACATTGTGAGGAAACAGACAAAAGATCTTTGAAAGATGCCTTAAAACCAAACGAAGATGTAACTTTATTAATTGGTCCTGAAGGCGATTTTTCGGACAAGGAAATTGCATTGGCTATTGAAAATAACTTTCAACCGGTAACTTTAGGAAATACTCGATTACGAACTGAAACTGCTGCAGTTGTAGCTTGTCATAGTGTTGTATTTTTTAATGAAGTTTCAAACTAATTGTTATTCAACAACAATGAAAAAAATATTTCTTTTATTTTTATTCGTTTCTATTTCTTCTTTCTCGCAAGAAATTGCTTTGCTTAAATACAGCGGCGGCGGCGATTGGTATGCAAATCCAACTTCGCTTCCAAACTTAATACGATTTTGCAATGCGAACATTAATACTAGAATAAAAGCAAAACCATCAACGGTTGAACCCAGTAATCCTGATTTACTTTCGTATCCGTTTGTGCATATGACTGGTCATGGAAATGTAGTTTTCAGCGATTCTGATGTTACTAATCTTAGAAATTACTTAACTGCTGGAGGTTTTTTACATATTGATGACAATTATGGAATGGATCAATATATTCGAAAGGAAATAAAAAAGATATTTCCAAATAATAATTTAATTGAAATTCCTGCCAATCACCCGATCTTTCAAAAACCTTATCCTTTTCCAAACGGACTTCCTAAAATTCATGAGCATGATGGAAGTCGCGCACAGGCTTTTGGAATTTTCGTGGAAAATAAATTAGTTTTATTATACACTTACGAATGCGATTTAGGTGACGGATGGGAAGATCCAGAAGTACACAATGACCCTACAAATGTTCGTGATAAGGCACTGAAAATGGGAGCCAATATCATCAACTATATTTTTACCAATTAAAGACAAAAAAGTGCAGCTTACTCACGAAGAAAATCAATTTGAAAGAAAAACATTTCCAATAACTTTGGTTTGCGATCATATTTATTTTCAGCAAAATATTGGTTCGCTTTTTAGAATTGGTGAAGCTCTGGGAGTTGAGAACATTATTTTCGTAGGCAGGGATATTCCTTTAACTCCAAGAAAAATAAACAAGACCTCACGCAGCACACATCTTCATGTACCTCATACTATTATTGAAGAAACTTCTGACTTAATCACTTTTCTGAAAGAAAACAACTTCGAGATTATCTCACTTGAAATCACAAGTACCAGCAAACCTTTAAAAGAAGTTCAAATTCCTGAAAACCGAAAAATTGCACTCATTATAGGCAATGAAATTAATGGTATTTCTGATGAGCTTTTAAAAATTTCACATCAAATTGTGCATATAAATATGTTTGGAAAAAACAGCAGCATGAATGTTGTGCAAGCTGCAAGTATAGCTTTATACGAATTTACTTCATAAAAAAATATTTAACATTTTTGTAAGAACTAGACTATACAAGGGCTTGTAAAATTCTGACAAAAAAAATTGTTATATTTTTTTGGTCAAAACATCATTTTGTTATAAAATTGCGACATAAATAACCAAATTTAATTTTTTATAACAAAAACCCCAAGTATTATGAAAAAAGTTATTATTACCGCAATCACAGCATTAGTGCTGTTTTCATGTCAAAACGACCAAACTGAATCGTCAAATTCAGACACAAGTGCCGTAACTCGTCGTGCTTGTGCTTCACAGGAAGTTTTAGATGCTCAATTAAAGGCAGATCCTACGTTAGCCATTAGGATGAATGAAATTGAAGCCTTTACCAATCAAAAATTACTTACAAATCGTTTAGTGAATGGCAAAATCGAAATTCCGGTTGTTGTGAATGTTTTGTACAAAACAGCAGCACAGAATATTTCGAATGCACAAATTCAAACACAAATCGATGTTTTAAACAAAGATTTCAATGCACAAAATTCTGATTACGGAAATGTTCCTGCTTTATTTTCAGGAGTTAAAGCCAATATAGGAATTACCTTTGTTTTAGATCAAGTGATCAGAAAATCAACAAACAAAACTTCTTGGGGTACAAATGACGCCATGAAAAAAACGGCTCAAGGCGGTATTGCACCAACTTCTCCAACTACAAAACTTAATTTATGGTCTTGCGCAATTGGAGGCGGAATTTTGGGTTATGCACAATTTCCCGGCGGTGCTTCGGCAACTGACGGAGTTGTAATTGATTCTAGATACTTTGGTTTATCTGGTGCTGCAAATGCACCATTTAATCTTGGCAGAACCGGAACTCATGAAGTGGGTCACTGGATGAATTTACGCCATATTTGGGGAGACGCAAGCTGTGGAAGTGACTTAGTAACTGATACACCAACACACAATACTGCAAACTATGGTGTTCCAGCATATCCGCATTACAGCACATGTACAGGAACTCCTGTAGAAATGACAATGAATTATATGGATTATGTTGATGATAATGCCATGTATATGTTTTCAGAGGGACAAAAAAGCAGAATGGCAGCTATTTTCCTTTCAGGAGGACCAAGAGCGGCTTTTGGGATCTAAAACAAACACCATAATTTACAAAACAAAAAGCGGGATGTTATCATCTCGCTTTTTTTTGTTTATCCAAAATTTTCAAAAGCTTTTTCCTATATTTATCATCTAAAATTAAAATATGGTGACGTCAAAAACTATTTCAAACGGAATTTTAAGAGCTTTAACTACAATCTTACTTGTTGGCGCGGGACTCTATTTTTTATATGAAATTCAAAGTGTTATTGTTTACTTATGTATTTCTTTAATATTATGCCTAATTGCAAATCCGTTAGTGCAGTTTTTGAAAAACAAACTAAAATTCAGCAATTCATTAGCCGCCACTACAACGCTTGTACTTTTTGTATTAGCATTAGTGGGTTTTATTTTACTATTTGTTCCATTAATTATTTCACAAGCCAATAATTTATCACTGCTCGATACTAACAACCTGCAGCAGCAGTTTATTGCTACAGAAAAGAGTATCGAAAGTTACTTTAATATTCAGCATGTAGATTTGAATAAAGTTTTAAAAGAATCAAAAATAACTTCCATGCTGGATTTAACTTATTTTACAGGTTTCTTAAACTCTCTTTTCAGCTTTATGGCTGATATGGGTATGGGATTCGTTTCGGTATTTTTCATAACTTTTTTCTTCATTAAAGATCAAGATGCTTTTAAACTTTCTGCCAGAAAAATTCTGCCTGACACTAATGAAGATAAAATTTTAAACTCAGTTGCCAAGATAAATCACTTTTTAACCCGTTATTTTATTGGTTTACTACTTCAATTAACGGTGGTATTTATTTTGTATTTTATTGTGCTTCTCATTTTTGGCAACAAAAATGCATTTGTAATCGCTTTTTTATGTGCAATTTTAAACATCATACCTTATATAGGACCAATTATAGGTACTATACTAGCGGCATTATTAACTATGATTAGTTTAATTGGTCAAGATTTTCAATCTGAAATTCTTCCAACAACCATTTATGTAGTCATAGGCTTTTTACTTGTTCAGGCAATTGATAATAATATCAGCCAGCCTATAATTTCATCAAAAAGTGTAAATTCGCATCCGTTAGAGATATTCTTAATTACGGTAATCAGCGGTATCACTTTTGGAATCGTAGGAATGATTATTGCAATTCCATTTTTTACTATGGTAAAAGTAATCTTAAAAGAATTTTTCCCTGACAACAAAATTGTCTCCGTATTAACTGAAAGAATTTAGCATTGAACTTTTCGATTTTAAACAAAAATATCCAAGAATTTATTACTCAAAATACTGGTGTTTCTATTAGTAAACTTGCGCTTCAGAAAAATCCTTTTCCTGAGATTGACTGGATAGCAGTTTTAAATCAAATCGAAGCAAGAACTAAAGCTAAAGATAAACTGCCAACCTGGTTCTCAACTGAAAACATTATTTATCCAAGCAAGGTTTCTGTTGAACAAACCTCATCAGAAAAAACGGCTGCTTATAAAGCTTCATTAATTTCAGGTAAATCTTTAATTGATCTTACGGGCGGTTTTGGAGTTGATGATTATTACTTTTCTAAAAAGTTTAACGTTGTTGCGCATTGCGAAATCAATGAGGATTTATCCAATATTGTAAAACATAATTTTGAACAGCTGAAAATTTCAAACTGTGATTTCTATGCTGCTGATTCTGCAACTATTTTAGATAAATCTGAAGTAAATTGGGATTGGATTTATATTGATCCTTCTCGCCGAAATGATGCCAAAGGCAAGGTTTTTATGCTGAAAGACTGTTTGCCAAATGTTCCTGAATCATTAGACTTCTATTTTGAAAAATCAAATTCTATTTTAATTAAAACAGCTCCTTTACTGGATATTTCTGCGGGTTTATCTGAATTAAAATTTGTAAAAAACATTCATATAATTGCTCTCGAAAACGAGGTAAAAGAATTGCTTTTTGAAATTCACAATCAGTATAAAGGCAGTATCACTTTAAAAACGGCTAATATTCTAAAGGATAAAATTGAAACTTTTGATTTTATTTTGGATGACGAAATGGATTTTATGCCTTATGAATTGCCTAAAAAGTACATTTACGAACCCAATTCGGCAATAATGAAATCTGGCGGATTTGATGAAGTAAGCTCGATTTTTAAAATTGGCAAACTGCACAAACATTCGCATTTATATACTTCTAACGAATTAATTGATTTTCCCGGGCGTGCTTTCGAAATAGAAAAAGTGATTCCGTACAATAAAAATGATATGAAAACGGAGCTTGTAAATGAACAGGCAAATATTACCACTAGAAATTTTCCTGAAACGGTAGAGAACATTCGAAAAAAATGGAAAATAAAAAATGGCGGTAATAAATATTGTTTTTTTACAACTGATAAAAATGACAACAAAATAGTTTTAATTTGCAGAAAAATAATTTAAAATGAAACACTTAATTACACTAACCTTTTTTTTATTAACCTTTACTGCATTTGCACAAAAACCATGTGAATACAGTGCTAACGTTACCGATTCTATTGGAACTTATAAAATAACTAATGAATATTTAGTAAGCGAGAAAAACTTTGGAGGTACTTCCAGCTACATCTTCTTTTCGCTGGCTCAAACGGATGGTCTTCCAACTTTGAACATGCAGCTGATTCAAAAAAGTAAAGATTTTATGAAAGCCAACTGTTTTGATAAAAACTCAAAAATATTCTTGCAGTTAGAAAATGGTAAAATTGTTACTTTACTACATATCAATCAAGAAAACTGCGGTACTTTACTTCGCGATGATAAAGGTTTTGACAACCGTGTAAATACAGGGATTTTTATGTTCATGAAAGATAACTTTGAGGAATTGAAAAAATCACCAGTTTCGATCATGAGAATTAAGTACTTGACTAATATAGACGATTATATTGTAAAAAGCGAGTTGGTTTCTGAAATGAACGGCAAAACCTACCAACCCAATACTTACTTTATGGAAAACATAAGATGTGTTGAATAATTAATTATTCACAATTCCATTTTTGATTAGAAACAGGGTCTTTGAGCCCTGTTTTTAAATTATAGTGCCACCATTCTGAATCGAATGGATTGAACCCATTATCAATCATTATTTTTTTCAGAAATTTTCTGTTCGATTTTACTTTTCTAGGAAGTGTTGGAAAGCTGTGGCTTGCCTCAAAACCAAAGTAATCAAAAGAAGTTCCCATTTCTAACTCTTTGCCATTAGAATCAACTAATGTAATATCTACAGCTCCTCCTCTATTATGAATTGATCCTTTTTTTGGATCTGCAACATATTCAGGTTTTGGAACAATCTCCCACATTTTTTTCTGAATCGATAAAGGTCTATAACAATCAAAAAGTTTAATTCTATAGCCTTTCTCTATAAAATCTTTATTGGCCGCAATCAAAGCTTTAACCGTTTTGTAACGCAGTAAACACTCTGCGCAATCGTATACTTTTGCTTTCAAAAAATTATCTTCGGTCGCGTATTTCATATCGTACACAAAATCTTTGCTATAGTCTTTTAAATTTACAAAAGTTGTATCTGCAACTTCTTTGGGACTTGCATATGTTTCGTTTTGAGCATTTGCAGTTATTACTGAAAAAAAAGCGATCGCAAAAAGAGTTTTGGTTAATTGTACCATGAATTTTAAATTTTGAAAAAATGAAATTACTCAAAAAAACGCCAATCTCCTATTTTATCGGTTTTCAAATGGATAATTTTGATTTTTCTTTTGGCTGATTAATTGAACGAGTCGTCGCAAAGCAAAATGTAATTTACCTTTTATTACTTTTCATAAACTCTGTAATTTCTTTCACTGAATTAGGAATTGAAGATGGATAAGAAGGAAATGAATCGATCATAAAAATAATGGACTTAATTGTATCATCTACCTGATATGTTATCTTATAACAAAATGAACTTATTTTATTGACAGATATAATATTCTCAAATAATATCTTTTGAGTATTAGTTTCTAAAAACTTATCTCCTAAATAGACTATTTCTAGTCTTCTAAATCTTAATATCCATGCAATAAAAAAAATTAACGTTGGAAAAAATATAAATGCTAAATTTCTAAATGTAAAATCAAAAATTGAAAAGCCCAAAAACAATACTAGTAAATTTACGGAGAGGATTATTGGAATAATTTTTCTTCGAAAGTATGTCGTGTTACTGGATATTTTTTTCATACTATTTAATTTGACTTCTTAACTATTTAGCCTGATTCAGTTCGTCTCGATAAATATAAATATTTTTCTTTAACTAAGTTTTTTTCATACAAAGGATAACAAAAAAATGCGCAAAAGTCAGAGACCTTTACGCATTTTATTAGAAACAGCATTGAAGAAGTTTTTAGTTTATTCCTCCTCCTAAAGCTTTGTACAGCAATACTTGTGAGCTTACATTTTTAAATTGTATGTCTACAAAATCAAGTTCTGCCTGCAGCATGTCTTTTTGTGCATTTATAATTTCCAAATAATTGGCATAACCGCTCAAATACAAATCATTTGACACATTTACGGCAATTTCAAGATGTTCAACTTGTTTTGACTTATATTTTAAAACATCTTCAAACGCTTTTGTGCGATACAATAATGCACTCAATTCATTGTAAGCAGTCGTGATCGAATTTTGATATTCTAAAAAACTGATCTGCTGTCTGCGATTGGCAGTAAAAAATTCATGTTTAATTTGTCCCTTATTGAATATTGGTGCAGTAATTCCGCCCAATAACTGCCAAGCAAATGATCCGCTGTCGAAGAATGTTGCAAAAGAAAATGAATTAAGACCAACATAACCTCCTAAGTTTACTGTTGGGAAAAAAGCAGCTCTCGCCGATTTTGCATCTGCTTTTGTAGCCAATAATTCGAAATAGGCTTGTGACACATCTGGTCGATTATGTATGATTGAATCAACACTCATTTTTTGATTCAGTACTTCAAGGTGACCTGATAGAAAATCTTTACTTCTCGTAACTTTACCTCCATATTCACCTAAAAGAGTCAACAAAGCTTTTTCTGTTTGATCTATACTAAGGTTCAATTCTTCGGCTTCAGCCAAAATATTATTGTTTTGAGCATTAAATTGCTGCACTGCTAATTCTGTTGCTTTACCAACTGCTCGCTGTGCCGAAACAATATCAAGGGCACGCTGCTGCGTTTTTAAGTTTCGCTCATAAATTACTTTTTGCTTGTCGAGTGCAATAAGCTTAAAATAAAGCTCAGCAACATCGCTTAATAATCTTGTCTGTAACAATCTCACACCTTCTTGTGATGCAAGAAATCTTTGTTGAGCAGCTTTTTTTCTATTGCTTAATTTTCCCCATATATCAGCTTCCCAAGATACTTTTCCTCCTAAAAACAAATTAGGAGTTACATCTGTATTAATTCTTTGTTTTTCTGATATGTTCTGCGAAAAATTAGTATCAAAGTTCCCTACACCATCCATAGTATATTTACCATAATGTGTTCCTGAAACATCAGCACCAATATCAAATGATGGCAGTAAAGCCAGTTTTGCTACTTTTAGATGCGAATTTGCAATGAGAATTCTTTGCTGCATTGCTAAATAATCAGGGTTTTGAGCTACTGCTATGTCTAACAATTTTTCCAGCTCTGGGTCTTTAAAATACGATTCTGTTTTTAGCGGTGTAAATGTCTGCTGGCTGGCTGTTGTTTTTGGATTTGAGGCAAAATTTTCAGGCAGTGTTTTTACCTTCTGCTGCTCTGCCTCTTTCGGGGCAGAACAGGCAGAAAGTAACATTAAAAACACAACTACAAGTACATATTTTGATTTATTCGTGATGTGATATATTGACTCTGTATGTTTAAGAAATTTTCTAAAATTATTTTTCATTGTTTTCATTTATTTATTCCAAGCTTTTTCAATTTTTGCAAACAGGATGTAAAGCCCCGGAATGATTACCAGTCCAAAAATGGTTCCTATTAACATTCCTCCTGCAGCTGCAGTACCAATAGATCGGTTTCCAATTGCACCGGCTCCAGAAGCAATACACAACGGTATAAGTCCAGAAATAAAAGCAAATGAGGTCATCAAAATAGGTCTGAAACGTAATCTTGCCCCTTCAATTGCAGCTTCGGTAATTCCCTGTCCTAACTTGTTTTGGGCAATCGCAAACTCTACAATCAAAATGGCATTCTTGGCGAGGAGTCCTATAAGCATGACTAAGGCGACTTGTGCATAAATATTATTGTCTAAGCCCACTGCCAGTAATGCGAGGTACGAACCAAAAACTCCTACAGGTAAACTTAAAAGCACTGGAAACGGAAGCAGTAAACTCTCGTATTGTGCGGCAAGTAATAAGTAGACGAAAAGAATACATAAGGCAAAAATGTAAATGGTTTGATTTCCTGATAGAATTTCTTCACGTGTCATTCCAGACCATTCGAGTTCGAATCTGCTTGGCAGCTTTTCGGCAGCGATTTTTTCTACTGCTGCAATGGCTTCACCAGAACTAAATCCTTCAGCTGGTTCCCCGTTGATCATGGCAGACATATACATATTGTAACGCGTTAGAACCTCAGGGCCGTAAACTCGTTCTAGTTTTATAAATGTTGAAAATGGCACCATTTCACCTGCATCATTTTTAAGATACATGTCTAGAATACTTTCTGGATTTTTTCTAAACTGCGGACTTGCTTGTACCATTACTTTATACATTTGAGAAAAACGAATAAAGTTTGTGGCATAAAACGATCCCAGCATGGTTTGCAAAGTAGACATGGCGTTGTCTACAGATATTCCTTTTTTGGCCGCAAGATCATAATCAATATGTATTAAATACTGCGGGAATGTAGCATCAAAACTTGTAAATGAATTTTGTATTTCTGGCGAAGCATTCAATTCTTTAATAAAGTTTTTGGTAACTGCATCAGTATTATTGATGGTTCCTCCTGATTTGTCCAGCAAACGTAACTCAAAACCGCTGGTATTACCAAAACCAGGAACTGTAGGCGGTGCAAAAACTTCGATTTGAGCATCGGCAATACCTTTTGTTTTCTGCGTAAGCATTGTAATAAATTCATTTACAGAAATGTTTCGATCTTTCCAGTCTTTCAGATTTATCATTCCCATACCATAAGAAGCTCCTGCAATTTCAGTAACGATGCTGTAACCGGCAAGAGTTGTTACGTTATCAACTCCGTCAATTTGCTTGGCGATACGAGTCACTTCATCAAGTACTTTTTCGGTACGTTCTACGGTAGCTCCCTGCGGTGTAGTTACATTTACATACACCATTCCCTGATCTTCAGAAGGTATAAATCCTGAAGGCAAAAACTTCGAAGTTCCCCAAGTAAGGAAACAGAACAAAACTAAAAGTCCGATAGTCATAGAACTTCTGTCTGCAAATTTTGACAATACTCTGATGTATTTTGAAGTAATATTGTCGAACCATGCATTAAAACGAGCAAAGAAGCGATCTAATAATGATGTTTTCTTTTTATCTGGATCGTGCGGTTTAAGCATTATGGCACACAAAGCTGGTGTTAATGTAAGGGCGTTAATTCCTGAAATTACAATACTAATAGCCATCGTAAGCGAAAACTGTCTGTAGAAAACTCCAACAGGACCGCTCAAAAATGCAACTGGTATAAATACGGCTGCCATAACAATGGTAATTGCAATAACGGCGCCTGTAATTTCTTTCATTGCACTAATTGTTGCAGGCAGGGGCGCCATATGTTCTTCGGAAATTTTAACATGGACCGCTTCTACAACTACAATGGCATTATCGACAACGATTCCTATGGAAAGTACTAGGGCAAAAAGGGTAAGCAGGTTTATAGAGAATCCCATCATCGACATAAAGGCAAATGAACCAATTAAGGCTACAGGTACTGCCAATACTGGTATTAACGTAGAACGCCAGTCTTGCAAGAATATAAAAACAACAAAAGCTACTAGAATAAAGGCTTCTATTAATGTTTTTAAAACCTCATCGATAGAAGCGTCAAGAAAACGCGATACATCATAAGCAATATTATAATCCATTCCCGGAGGGAAAGACGATATTTTCAATTCTGCCATTTTTTCTTTTACGCTGGCAATTACTTCAGAGGCATTCGAACCCGGTCTTTGTTTCAACATGATTGAAGCCGAAGGTTTTCCGTCAGTCTTAGAAACCATTCCGTAACTCATTGCTCCAAATTCGATATTAGAAACATCTTTTAATCGTAAGATGGTACCATCTGAGTTGGCACGAAGCGGCACTTCTTCATACTGTTTAGGTTCAAAGAATTTTCCTCCGTATTTAATTACATATTGAAGCTGATTATCAAGCTGCCCAGATCCTTCTCCAACTTTACCTGGAGCTGCAGAAATGTTTTGTTTTTGCAGCGAGCTTATCACTTCGTTTGCCGAAATATTATAGGAAAGCATTTTTTGCGGATCCAGCCATACTCGCATTGAGTATTCTTTCTGTCCCATAATCTCGGCACGACCTACTCCATCAATACGTTTTAATTCCTGAAGAATATTAATATCCGTAAAGTTGAAAATAAATTGTTCGTCCTGAGTTTTATCTGTACTTGTAATATTTAAGTACATTAACATACTATTTACCTCCTTTTCGGTAGTTACTCCAGCTCGTATTACTTCTTCTGGAAGTTCGTCTAGTATGGTTGTTACCCTATTTTGAACGTTTACGGCGGCAAGATCAGGATCTGTTCCTACTTCAAAGAAAACCTGAATTAGGGTTAAACCATCATTTGAGGTAACGGTCGACATATAAGTCATTCCCGGTACACCATTTATAGCTCGTTCTAAAGGTAGTGCCACAGCATTCGCCGAAACTTCGGCATTGGCACCTGTATATTTTGCCGTTACGGTTACAGACGGCGGTACAATATCTGGAAACTGCGTTATGGGTAATTGAAACAAAGCCAATAACCCCAAAAGTACTATCATCACGGATATGATAAGTGACAATATTTTTCTTTTGATAAACAACTCTATCATTTTATATTTTTTTAGTAATAATTATGTAATGGCTTATAAGCTTACACTTTGTGCGTCTCTAATGTTAATCTTATCTCCATCTCGAAGTGATTGGGTTCCTTCATGTACAATAAGATCATTCTTTTTTAATCCTTTTTTCAAAATGTAAACATCATCAAGAGTGCTTCCAATAACAATATTGGTCATTTTTACAATTCCTCCTTTGTCCACCACAAAAACGAATTGCTTGTCTTGGATAGAGAAAACTGCTTTTTGCGGAATTAAAACGACATTGGTTCTTGGCTCTGAAATAATCAGTTTTCCAGATGTTCCGTGTTTGATAAAACCTTGCGGATTATGAAATTTGGCTTTGTACTGAATTGATCCTGTTTGTCTGTCGATTTCTCCATCGGCTGTTTTTAATTCTCCTGTTTGACCGTAAACCATACCATTTGGCAATACTAATTTGATATCGCCTTTGGTATTAAGACTTTTATCTGCCATCATTTGAAAGTAAATATTTTCAGGTATCGAGAAATAGGCATATACATCGTCTAATTGTGAAACTGTTGTCAGCAAAGAGCCATTTTCTACTAAACTTCCTTCTTTGAATGGGATACGATCTACAGTTCCGTCAAAAGGTGCTGTTATGGTTGTAAAACTAATTTGCTGTTTTATCGCTTTTCTCTCTGCCGAAGCATGAGCAACTTTAGCATTTGCGGCATCGTGCTTTGCTTTTGATAATTCTAATTCTTTATCAGCGATTACTTTTTTATTAAAAAGAGTTTGAGCCTGCTCCAATTCGACTGTAGCAATTCGAAGATCTGCCAATGTACTTTTGTAAACAGCTTCAGCTTTTAAAAGTTGTATTTGAAGTTCTACGTCGCTGATCTTAAAAAGAATTTGTCCTTTTTTTACTCTCTGTCCTTCGCTTACATAAACTTTATCTAGTAATCCAGGTATACGAACATGAATTTCGACATTATTTTTAGCATGTACATCAGCAACAAATCGATTTGAAACGATGGTATCTTTTACAGTTACCTTATATACAGGCAGTGTTTTTATATTTGCGGATTTTTTTTCGGCTTTATCTCCGCAAGAAGCTAGAAATAAAACAGAGAATGCGTACAAAAGGAATTGTTTTTTACTAATGCTCATAATTGTTTTTTAAAAATTACATAAATATACTGGCTCCCTATATTGATTTATAGGGAGTGGTAAATGGGTTAAATATTGAAAATAGGGAGTTTATCGTATACTGCTTATTCTTTTTAACAGTACCGTTTTAGTGCATATTTTTATAGCGCAGTTACCTTTATAAATAAATATAAAGCGGTATTCCAGAAACTTGTTTCTGTATATAAAAATAAAAAGGAATTGGGAAATCTAGAAAAGCTGGTACAAATGAAGATGTGTATGACGCTGAATTTGATATATGTTTGCTATACCATAAATCAAGCTGTCTTCAAAGACCTTAAAATGTACTAATTTGGTAAAAAATAAACTTTTTAAAATATTGCTGTCTGAAGAGACTGCACGAGATTTCATCTTCTTTTTGACTATAAAATGTATATCCAGATCTTTGGATATAATTAGTGCTGAAGGTAAAACCTCTGGTATTTCTGATGTTGAAAGAAAATCCTGACCATGACAAACTGAAAATTCAGAAGGGTGCTTAAAGTACTCTGCACTGCTTGTAAAAGTGAGCAGAAAGAGTAAAATAATACTTATGAACTTAATTTGTTTCATGCACGCAAAGCGAAGGATTACATATTTGTTGTTTGAAAAGACTGTGCTTTTCTTGATGGTGCGCCAAATATAGTAATTTGAAAAATAACCAATTCTTAAATTTTTCCAAAAAAAGCAAAATACCTAAGTCAAACACGGTTTTTTAATGAATAAGCCTCTAATTGTATATTGTATTTACAAATCGTTAACTTTTCATTTACATTCTTAACTACATTCTTATCGAAAAATATACATGTAAGATTGACTTTCAGGAATCTTTAGATTTCTCCTGTCATCATAATATTTTCTTTCACCCCTTTATTTTTGAGCATTCTAAAGTGCGACCGAACTGCATGATAAAACGGATAGGAAGTATAAGGAAGATCGTACTCTTGCGCGTAACGCATAATAATTGGTGTTATATAAGGATAATAAGTATGCCCAACACCTGGAAAAAGATGATGTGCAACATGATGTGTAAAGCCTCCGTATAAAAAATTTGCCAATTTACTATTGGTGCTGAAATCTTTAGTAACAATCATTTGATGCATTGCCCAAGTTGCTGATAAATTTCCATCTTCATCGGTTTCTGGAAAATGTGCATCTTCATCGACATGTGTTGACACGAGTGCAACAACTCCTAACATACTGCCGCACAAATGCATCGAAAACCAGCCTGCTAAAACTATATACCAAGGCTGCTTTAATACGATCATAGGAATAAAAAGCAGGTAAAATAAGTTAAGTGCTTTTGCTAAAAACAGTTTGTATATTTCTTTTTGTGGAATGTTGTCTACCACTTTTTTCACATAATTATTTCTCTTTCCAAAAAAATCTTTGAAATCCCTAATATAAATCCAATTTAAGCTGTACAACGGATAAATAAACCACATATAAATATGCTGATATTTATGATAATTGAGCAATGGACTGTTTGGAAAAATCCTTATAATGTCACTTTGTTTAATATCTATATCCCAATCGGGAACATTTGGATATGCATGATGAAGATTGATATGACGTCGTGTCCAAAGCCAATGGTTGCCACCAAAAAGCTCCAAAATATACATAAACCATTCATTATGTTTTGATTTTTTGAATAAGGCACCATGTGCAGCGTCATGAAAGGCATTTATAAAAAGTACGATCATAGTTATACCGCACAAAATATAAAAAAAGAATAATAAGGGTGTACTATTTCCAAACAGCAAAATACAGCTATAAGACAAAAAGAAAAGGACTACGAGACCTAAAGATTTAATAATATTGAATAGGTACAAGGATGAATTTTGTAGAATTGTTTCGTTTACTTCAGTTCGCATCTTCTTAAAAAAATCATCAGTACCGGCTTTTAGATACACCGGGCGTTTTAATTTTTCCATAATGGTCTTGGCTAGAAATTCTTACATCAAATTTAATAAAAAAAAGTTAAAACACACTAAAACAAAGTGTTACAAAATTAAAAAAAGACTATCTTTTTAAGCCGAAAACAAAAAAGCCGTTCAATCGAACGGCTTTGAATATTCAGTTTTTATATTTTACGCTCTAACTCTTTTCATTAAAGCTTCAATTTCAGCTTGAGAAATTTCAGGATTCGCTCCCGGTGCTTCGGTAACTAGAGCGCCAACTATCTTAAGTTTTTTTTTAAATTACTCATTCTAAATTTGTTTACTATTATTGTTATTCAAGTGGTATAATGTAAAATACTGAAACAGGTTCTATTTTTCCTTTCAGTAATTAAGTTCTATTTTATTCTGATAAAAAATAAATTACCTTAAAAATACAATATTTTGTACTGACTTAAATTCTAAATCTTAAAAATAAAATTTCATCACTAAAAGCCTGAATTATTTATTTAATTCCAGCACCCACATTTTCATTGCAGGTATCGATGTTTTTTTCAACGATGAAAACTTTTCATCTGTCACAACGTTTTTAGCTGAATTGAATCCTTCTGTCCTTTCAATATATTTCTGAAAATCAACTTCTTTAGCATCATTACTCGTATTCATAACACACATAATCGTTTGCTTTTCATCATATCTAAAATAAACATACAAACCATCAACAGGAACATAATGCATTAATTTTCCAGTGGTTAATGCCGAAGAAGTTTTTCTAAAATTAGCCAGTTTTCGAACTAAATCCTGAGTCGATTTTTCATCATCTGTTAAGCCTTTTCCTGTAAAAGCATTTTTTGCATCAGTACTCCATCCGCCGGGAAAATCACTGCGTACCAAACCGTCTGGTGCTTTAAATCCTTTAACCAAAACCTCAGAACCATAATACAGTTGCGGAATTCCGCGACAGGTTAACAGCCATTGAAAACCCATTTTTTGTTTCTCAACATTCTCACCTACAACCGAGAAAAAACGAGGCTCATCATGATTATCTAAAAGCAGTACCTTCTGCATTGGATTTTTACTCAAAAAATCACTACTTAATGTATAATACAATTTATTTACACCATCTGTCCAGCCAAATGGCTGTGTTAGCGCAGGAATAATTCCGTAATACAAACTCTGAAAATCAACAACTGATGGCAGATTACTTTTAAATGGAGTTTCTATATTATTTTGTTCAAAATAAGCTTGATTAGCAACGCCGTGAACCATAATTTCTCCAAAAATAGACATCTTTGGAAATTCATTTAAAATGGCTTCATTGCATCTATTTGCAAAATTCAAGTCATTGTAAGTATACGTATCTAAACGAACACCATCGATACCAAAAGTTTCAATATGCCAAATACAGTTCTGAATTAAAAAGTTTGCCATGTATGGATTATCCTGATTAATGTCTGGCATAATTTTATCAAACCAGCCATTACTCATTTTTTTCTGATCCGATTTTGCTCCGTATGGATCAAACAACGGCTGCTCTCTATAATTAGTTTGTGTATACTCTGGCCAGCGATGCACCCAGTCATTTTCCGGCTGATCTTGTTCTAAAAAATGATACAACCCAAAATGATTGTAAACAGCATCAAATATTAGTTTCATACCGCGTTTGTGCAGCTGATTACTCAATTCTTTATACGCTTTATCACCGCCATAACGAGCGTCAATTTTATAATGATCTGTAATGGAATAACCATGTTCTGTGCGGTTCATCATATCATTTTCCATCACAGGTGTAAACCATAAAGCAGTTATGCCTAAACCCTGCAGATAATCTAAATTTTTAATTACACCTTGCAAATCGCCTCCATGACGATCATACATTTGATTTCGGTTTAACGATTGATCTCTCATTCCTTTTACTCGATCGTTTGACGGATCACCGTTACTAAAGCGATCTACCATTATTAAATCTATAAAATCTGAAGAATTTACACCTTGCGCATATTCGGTACCATTTCCAGATCTTCGAGCATTAAGCTGCCAGTTTATTTTCTGTTTTTTTCCGTTTTTAGTGACTTCAATTAAAACAGTTCCTGCAACAGCTTCTGGCAAAATTGTAATATCTACAGCCAGATATTTTTTGTTCGAAAATTGATGTGTTTTGAGAACCTTTATCCCTGAATAATTTATACTTACTTCAGCTGATGAAAAGGCTTCATCTGTGCTTCTAATAAGTAATTGTATCGAATTTGTTTTCATTCCTGTCCACCAATTGGTAGGATAAACGTCAATATTTTTGGCATTAACAATACATGTGAAGCACATTAAAACCAAGTAAAAAAAGAATGTTTTTTTCATCTCAAGCTATTTTTAGATTAATATTACTGCCGAAAGGTATTTTTCTTCAGTATTCTAAAAAAGCAACTTATTCAAACAACATTGTTTACGTTGTAAACGACAATTTAGGTTTCAAACAAAAGCACTATTTTTACATGTATCAGAAAAACAAATAAGTAAAATGAAGATAATGGCATATGATCTTGAAAATAGATCGCTCATAATTAGATTGTATACCTTATACTGGCTGGGATATGTTTTGCTTTTTAGTTTAATTCAAGGACTGCCTGCCAATGATTTTATTACAGCATTGCGCAACGAATGGTACAGTATTTTACCTAAGATTCTATTTGTCACTATTGTTGTTGAGTTTTTAATGCCTCGTTTATTATTCAAGAAAAAAACGATAACTTTTATTACTGCCTACATTATTCTAATTCTGCTTTTTGCTTTTTTACAGCGTTTAATAGACAACTTTATAATCCTGCGTTATTACCTAACATTCTGGAAAATTGAACCTCTTTTATCAGCACCCGTCTTTTTGTATAATGTGAGCAAACTTCAATTTGTAGTTACTATACCAATAGCTTTTAAACTGTTTTATTATCTAGCCGAAGAAAAAAATAAAGTACAAACCATTTTATCAGAAAAACTGCAAGCCGAACTTTCGTCTCTTCGAAATCAGTTTCATCCGCATTTTTTGTTTAATGTGCTGAATAGTTTGTATTCTAAAATTCTCAGCAAATCAGATGATTCAGCCGAAATCGTTTTAAAAATATCCGATATCCTGCGATTTTCTATTTACGATGTCAACAACAAAAGCATCACATTAGAAAATGAAATAGATTACCTTAAAAATTATATTGCGCTGCAGCAACTGCGTTTTGAGAATCAACTCCAATTGAGTTTTAGTGTTTATGGTTCTGTAGAAAACCATTCGATAGAACCTTTTTTGATACTGCCGTTTATTGAAAACAGTTACAAATATTGTTTAGACGAAAACAATCAAGGCTGGATAACCATTTCGATTACTATAAACGATGAATGGTTAGTCGTTAAAATTGAGAACAGCCTTTCTGAAAACGCTAATCTGTATCCTGAAAATGTAAACAGCGGTATAGGAATTTCGAACGTAAAAAGAAGATTAGAACTCTTGTATCCAGACACACACGTTTTGACTATAAAAAATGAAACGGTAAGCTTTTTTGTTTCTTTAAAAATAAAAATAAAAGATGGCAGCAATTAACTGTATTATTATTGAAGATGAATTACCTGCATCAATTTTGCTGGAACTTCATATTGCCAAGTTTGATTTTTTAGATCTAAAGGGCAAATTTACCAGTGTCTCAAATGCGCAAAATGCAATCAAATCAAACAAAATAGATCTTATTTTTTTAGATATAAATCTGCCTGGAAAATCTGGAATCGAATTTGCCAAAAGTCTGCCCTCAGAAACAGCAGTAATTTTTACAACAGCATATACAGAATACGCCGTTGAAGGTTTTGAAATTGAAGCTGTAGACTATATTCTAAAACCAATCTCATTAGAACGTTTTACAAAAGCCATAAGCAAATACTCTAAAATAAGAGAATCAAACGAAATAGTCTTACATTCTAAAAGTCAAGAAACAGATCGTGCTTTTATCTTTGTAAAATGCGAACGAAAAATGGTTAAACTTTTCCTTGATGAAATTTATTATTTTGAATCTCAAGGAAATTATTTACTGATTTATACCTTGTCAGAATGCTACAAAACTTACCAGTCTATAACCGAAATGGAAGATAAATTGCCTGAAGGTTTGTTTTTGAGAATTCATCGCTCTTTTCTGGCTGCCATAAAAAAAATATCCAGCTATAATGCAAACCATATCAATATTCAAAATAAGCAATTGCCAATTGGACGTTTTTATAATTCTGCCGTTTCTAGTTTATTGAACTCTCTAATTCAAAAATAAAAGCCAATATATTTTTGTTCACAATTCTACTTCGACTGCTTCCTTTATCAATGATTTGCAAAAGGCAGTGTTTATTGCTTAAATAAACATTTTCATTCCTAAAATCTTAGTTTTTTAATTCAAATTGTTTAACAAAATACCACAAATAATCACCTATCAAATAGTTAATTAAAATCATTATTTCATTTTTTTTTCATTCGTTAAGCGCCTATTTATGCGCTATTGCAATTTATTTAAAAAAAAACTCACTTTTTGAGGTAACAAATAATATAGCACCGCATCAAAAGGTAAACTTTAAAATTTAACGTTATGAAAACTAAATCAATTTTAATTATCGCATTTATACTTCTTGTTTCAAAATCTGTTTTTTCTCAAACCGCTTTTAAGGTAGATGTAAAAGGAAAAGGAGCGCCTGTTTTATTATTTCCTGGTTTCGGCTGCACGGGAGAAGTTTGGAATGAAACAGTAGCCGAACTTTCTAAAAATTACGAATGTCACATTTTTACTTTTGCAGGATTTGGGAATGTTCCTCCAATAGAAAGTCCGTGGTTATCTACAATAAAAGACCAAATTATTTCCTATGTAAAAACTGAAAAATTAAAAAAAGCTACCTTAATTGGTCATAGTTTGGGTGGTACTTTGAGTTTATGGTTAGCATCAGAAGAACCTAATTTATTCAAAAAATTAATCATTGTTGATGCCTTACCTTCAAGTGCAGCTTTAATGATTCCTAATTACAAAGGAGAAACAATTCCTTACGACAATCCGCAAAGCAAAATGATGCTGGCTATGGATCAAAAAACATTCAGCGCAATGAATTCACAATCGACTTCTTATATGTGTTTAAACAAAGAAAAGCAAAAAACGATCAACGAATGGATGAATGCAGCCGATAGAAAAACCTATGTTTATGGTTACATCGAAATGCTTAATTTAGACTTACGTAAAGAAATTGCCAAAATTAAAATTCCAGTAGTAATTTTAGCAGCAACAAATCCAGATCTTAATACAGTACAAAACACATATAAAACTCAGTATGAAAATCTGCCAGCCATTAAAATTTATTACGCCGCAAACTCGGCTCATTTTGTAATGTATGATCAACCAGAGTGGTTTATAGAAAAAGTAAAACTAGAAATACTATAAGGTGGCTGAAAAAGAACAATTTAACGATATATACAACAAACATTACAATAAAGTGTTTCGTTTGTGCAAAGGTTATTTTTGTGGAGATATTTCACTGGCTTCTGATGCTGCTCAAGAAATTTTCATTAAGGTATGGGAAAAATTAGACACATTCCGAAATGAATCCAGCATCAGCACTTGGATTTATAGAATTACCGTAAACACTTGTCTTCTTTATTTACGAAAATCATCTTCTAAAAAAGAAATTAGAACAGACAGCTTTCCTCAGCTCGTTACAGAAACCTACTCAAACGAAAAAGACGAACAGCTTCAACAAATGTATCAATGCATACAAAAGCTTGAAGAAACAAATAAAATAATCATTCTGATGACTTTAGACGGAATAGAATATCCCGAAATATCAGAAGTAATAGGAATAACCGAAGAAACACTTCGCGTTAGAATCCACCGAATCAAGAAAAGTTTAACTCAATGTGTACAAAATGAAAACATTTGAAGAATTACAAAATATTTGGGATCAGCAGGCAGAATCCAATATAAAGCCAGCTGCCGAAGATATTATTAAAAAAGCTGAGGCACACACTAAAAAGATTAAACGCAATCATTTTTGGACTAGAATAATTTTGAGTCTGACCGCAGTAATATTGATCTATTATTATATTTGGGTAGGTGCTTATAAACAAACACTATTCAATTTTGGATTGTGCATTATGATTACGATGCTTTTATTTCGCGTAGTCTTAGAATGGATTAGTGTGAAAAAATTGGAAAACTTAAAAACGGACACGACCTTAATTGAATACAGTAAACTGGCTTCTCAATTTTACCAATGGAGAAAAAAAATCCACTACATCTGCACGCCTATAATCTACCTGACTTATGTTGTTGGTTTTACGTTTCTTTTACCTGTTTTTAAAGAAAATTTTTCTAGAGGTTTTTACTTTTATATCGTGATAAGCGGATTTGGTTTTTTATTGCTTTTTGGACTATTTATGGTAAGGATAATAAAAAGAGAAATACAGCTTTTAGATTTCTTAAAAAACATTTATTAAAAACTACTATTCTAAATTCGCTAAAATTCTAGTTTTTAAAGAAACTTCTACTATTTGTCACTATACAGATTTTACATTCAACAAAAGGAACAATTTCATGTTTTGATAAATATATTGTATAACAAAAGCCACTCAAATTGAATGGCTTTTGTTGTATATTTAGAAAGAGTATTTTACCCCAATTATTCAACTGTGCTTTTTGATTTAGGATAAAATCTGAATAATGGGATTAAAGGCTTTTGAGGCGACAAGCACTTTTTGCCCTATTTTATAATTTGCTATTTCATCTTCTGTCGCAACGACTTTTATAATATTATTTCCTGACGATACTTGTACGACATAAATAATATCACTTTTTATAATGCTGATTATCTCTCCCGATATTTGAAATTTACTGCTTATTTTCTTTTCAGCAAATACCTCATTTGGCGTTCCTTGTTTACTAATTTTACCTTTGTCGATAACAACTACCTTATCCGAAAGTTTAAAAATTTCGGCCGCTGAATGGCTGATCATCAAAGTAGTTAATTTATATTTTTGATGAATTTTTAAAATATAATCCTGAAGCTTAAATCGCATTTCATCATCTAAGGCCGAAAGAGGCTCGTCTAACAACAAAATCTCTGGTTTACGAACAATCGCTCTTGCCAAAGCTACACGTTGTTTTTGTCCTCCTGATAAATTTTGCGGTTTACTATTTTGAAGCGACTGCAATTCCATCAGCTCTATTAATTCAGTAACAATTTCGTTTGAATCATTTTTAGATAACGCAAACTCCAAATTTTCTTTAACCGTCAGATTCGGAAATAAAGCAAAATCCTGAAAAACGAATCCTATAGAACGTTTTTGAATTGGCAGATGAAACTTTTTTAAAGAATCATCCCAAACTTCGTCTCCTACTTTTATGTATACTTTCTCTGCCTCAGTAAGTCCTGCTAATATTCTAAGAATGGTAGTTTTTCCAGCTCCAGAATTACCATAAACAGCAATAAATTGACCTTTTTCAAAAGTCAAAGAAACATCCAGCGGCAAGTCACCGTCAGCGGTTTGAAGCATTTTATAGGCATTAAACTGTATCATTAATAAAGTGTAGTTTTTCTAGATTTATTATTAATTAAATGAACAGTAAGCAAAATAAGAAAAGAGAATACAAACAAAATCCCTGCATAAACATTAGCATTAAAATAATTCATCGATTCTACTTCTTCGTAAATCGCAATCGAAACTACTTTAGTTTCTTCAGGAATACTTCCACCCACCATTAAAACTACGCCAAACTCTCCTATTGTATGTGCAAAAGTCATTATAATTCCAGTAAGCAGCGACGCTTGTATATTGGGCAGTAAAATTTTTGTAACGGTTACAAACCTTGATTTTCCAAGAGTAAAAGAAGCTTCCTGAAGTGCAGGCGGCAAATTTTTTAATCCAGACAAAATAGGATTAACCATAAAAGGCAAACTGTATAAAACCGAAGCTAAAATTAATCCTTGAAAAGTAAACACCAATCGAAGATCAAAATAATCAGATAAAAATTTTCCAAAGGCATTTTCTGGACTAAAGCCTATTAAAAGATAAAAACCTAAAACCGAAGGCGGCAAAACCAAAGGAAGACTTATCAAGGCTTCAATAACCGCTTTGAACCGAAATCTACTATAAGACAACCAATAACAAAGTGGAACAGCCACAAAAAAAAGTATTATTGTGGTAATCAAAGCCAATTTTGCCGTAAGCCATATGGGTTCTAAATTAATCATGTGCAGACAAGCTTACTTCGTTTGTTTTTATTAAAGCCAATACCGTATCATTTTCTTTTAAATCTAATTGTTCACAAGCATTTCTTGTTATAATAGATTTTATAACCTGCTGTTCATACACCAAATTAATCTGACACAAAATCACTCCTTTTTGAATAGATTCAATACGGCATAAAAGTTTATTCTGCGTACTGATATTCGGATTTAAATCTTTAGAAATTACTACTTCCGTTTCTTTAAAAATAACTTTCACAGGATTCTCTATTTTTAAGTAATCAGAAGTTTCTGGTGTATCGAGAACAATCGTAGAAAAAGCAACATCATTTGATTGTACTCTCACAAGCGAAATACCTTCATGAGATTGAATTTGAGATATGATTCCGTTTAGTATATTCATTGTGTTTTTGTATCATATCCATAATACTTTAAAATAGCAATTGCTTTTTTTGAAGATATGAAATTATAAAACTTGACCGCACTGGCCTTTCCTTTTGCATTTTTCAAAATTACGCAGCCCTGCTCTAACGCTGTATGGCTCTTTTGCGGAATAATATAGTATTTTCCTCCTTCTTTTTTCATGTTTGGAGTCAGTACAAGCGATAAAGCAGTGATTCCAATATCGGCATTTCCCGTTGTGATAAATTGAGTGGCTTGGGTAATATTTTCGCCAAAAACGAGTTTGCTTTTTACTTTGTCATAAATTTTATAAAATTTCAAGCTTTCAACTGCTTTTTCTCCATAAGGCGCAGTTGCAGGATTTCCAATGGCTATTTTGCGAATATCTGTGCTTAAAAGACTGTTTATTTTGCTTTTACTCGGATCTGTTTTTTTGCTCCAAATCACCAATTTTCCGGTTGCATACATTTTAATTTTAGAACCGGTCAATTTTTTCTCTTCCAATTTTTTGGGATAATCCATATCTGCCGAGAAAAATAAATCAAACGGAGCACTGTTCGAAATCTGTTCAAAGAACTTTCCTGAAGCACCATAGGTAATCTGTGCATTCATACCTGGATTTTGAATTTTAAAAACGGTATTTATCGAGTCCAAAGCAATTTTTAAATTGGCTGCCGCTACAATTGTAATTTTTTCCTGTCCTTGTACAGTTCCAAATGTCAATACTAAAAATGCTGTTACAATAAACAAATGTCTTTTTCGAGCTTTCATCTCTGTCTGTTCTGTTAGTATTGTAAAAGTAAGTATTCTAAGGCAGAGTAGAAAAATCTAATTTGTTTTAAAAGTAAAATTATCCGTTCAAGTAATTAAAATCTTCTTATAATTTTCAATAACCCCATTATCTCAGGTAGAAATGTAGAATATTCTCTTTTCAGAATAACTAATACATATACTTAATTAATTGCTAGTCCACGGGTTTTAGTGTTGATCCCAAAAAGAACAATTTTCAGGTTTTGATAAATGGTACAAAACAAAAAAGCCACTCAAATTGAGTGGCTTTTGTTGTGATCCCAGAAGGATTCGAACTAACATCCGAAAGCCCTGTAAACGTTTATTTTTAATTTTAAAAAATTAACTGTGCCACGATTCTGCCACAATTATAATTTAATTTTTAATGTCATACATACAAAGTCCCTGCAAGAGACTTCTATTGATTTTCATAGAACGGTATAATTCGAAAACAAAAGTAACCTTTATTTTCAAAACTGCATCATAAACACATTAAAAAAAAGATAAAAAAAATCATTAAAACCACATACAGGGCGTGGCTTTTCTTCTTTTTGGAGCACTACTACAGATTCATGTTTTTCAGGTAAGGTTACAGCACTTGCAAATCTAAAAAAGCAGTCAAAAAAGCAATGCTTATTGCCCTACTTATGATTTGGAAAATATAAGTTCACTGAAAAAATCCATTGCTGTTTTTTAATTTATTATATAATAAAAAAAAGAGGTTATCTCGCTTTATGGAGATAACCTCTTAGGGTATAATTCAATTTCACTTTTGTAACCCGGATGATATGAGGGTCTGTATTTAATGTATCCCAAATCCTGCAGTTGCTTAAAATACTTATGATACGTCGGCAGGGTACTTATGTGCGACAAAGCCATTATCCTGCTTCTGCTCACATTTATTGTTCGTCTCTGCCCCTGCTTATAACCTAAATTTAAAACTGCAGTTAAAATTGCAAGATGCCATACATTAAGATCCGGATCATTCATGTACATAGAAAAAAAGTTCATAATCTCCCTTTCTTCATTATTTTTGCTGCCCTTCATCATTGAAAAGTTTTTGAAGATCCTCCCTATTATAATAATAAGTACCCGACAATTTTTTAAATCTTACCTTTCCCCGCACTCTTAGATTTTGTACCGAGCCCGGAGATATATCGAGCATTTTTCTCACTACCTTGCTTTTGAGCCATTCAGGCTGTATCGGTTCTTTTTGTCCTTGATTACTCTCCTGAAATAGTATTCGCATATTATCCAGTAATTGCAGGCCAAACTGTCTTAAATCGTCTTTAGTCACCATTTCTTCCATCGCTGATATTTAAAAATTTAAGTACATATATTCAATAGATTAAATAACCTTCTCATCCAAATGGAAATATACTTTGCTCCTCTTATTTTTGTTTTTTGTCGGCACGTAAATCACGTAACCGTAAGCATCCAATTCCCTCATACATTTGTGATAGGTCTTTGGAGAGGCGATTTTAGCGATCTTTTGAATTTCAATACTGTAGGCCTGCAATGGATTTATAAAACCCTTATCCATTCGAAACTGAAGCAGGGCAGCATATATGGCAATATGAGTCGTACTAATGCGAAAGTCTTTTTCAATAGCCTGAAAAAACGCTGATAAAGGTTTTAAATTATCCATTTGTTTTAGATTGAATTACCCTGCTTCTTTTTTTTAGCATTTTTATTCGGGCCTGATTCCGCATCTGCATCGTGATTCTGTTTTGCTTCCCTGCCCTCTGATTTTGCCTCTGACTGATCTTTTTTCTGATCTTTGCTCTCTCGGTCGTTGATTCTCTTCATTGACCCGTCATAAACATTCACTGTTTTAAAATGCGGGTTAGCCTCTACAAACTGTTTCCTTTCCTCACCCGCAATCACAAACGTAACGGATTGAATATTTCCTTTTTTAAGTGAGTTCATCAGATCCTCCTTGTACTTTGGAGTTTCCAATTCTTTGATAGAGTGTTTTGCAAGGCTTGCCTCCAGATCATAGCCGTAATTCTGATGATAGTGATTCAGTTTAAAATTACCCTTTTCATCAGCGGCTTCCTTGAAGTCCATCTTAATCCAGCAATTATAAACCTCACCCTCTTTGTTTTTCAGGTCCTTATTAACAGCCCTGCCTTCCATTAGATTGTAGGCTTCTTTGGCTGTGATATTATTATCCCTGTTGATATAGAAGGTTTGTGATAATTCTTCAGATAGTCCTTCCTTTTGAATCTTCATATCATAGGAATTAAAAAAGTACATATCAGTCTGCTCCGACTTTTTAAAATTCAATGCTGCCACAGCGGTATCATTGCCGTATTTCATTTCGTGATCCAGCTTAAATTCCTGATTTCCCCTGGCGATATTTTCCCTTAATACATTTTCCATGGCATCGCCAAATCCAGTATATTTTAACTGATCTTTCAGGTATTCTACATTTTTCTCGTTCATGATCTTTGTTTTTAAATTAGTATTTGATTATAGACTCGTTAGTATTTCCAAATTGGTCAGGTCACTGTTTTTTATATTCAATTCAACATGCCTGCCTCCATTTTTCTCGTTCAGCTGAAGAGTAAAATGTTTCTTCTCGGGAATTGTGAATTTCGGAATTGCAAATACCACCAGTACCTCGGAATCATCCCGGATCTTAGAAAAATCAGCTGTCCTGAAAAGCGGTGTAGTTTCAATCTCCTGTGAAGCTGTACGTTTTGACTTTTTCTGATCGTGGATAAAAAAACGCAATTGGTCTGTGTCATAATTAATTCTGGAATTGTTGCTTACCAGTACTCTGAAATACATTACATCCTGATGGATAAATATACCTGTCACCTTAAGTTCAATTGAAAATCGATTTGTCTTTAAACCTGTAATCTTTTTTTTCCTGGAAAGTGCGAGCTGTGAATATTGCTCTATTTCCTTCTGGTTTTCGTTTAAAGATGAAAAAAGAACCTCCTTATTATCATCTGCAACTTTCTGTACTGTTAAATTTAAAGTTGGGCACAGCTCATCAAAATTTAGAACAAAACCATACAATTTCCCCAGCTTTACCGTTCATTTTCTTGGTGGCATATCGCCAGTTTAGTGCTTCTAGTATACTCATTGTTTCTTTATTAAAATTAAAATTTAGCTATTAATATTTTTATAAGCATTTATCACACCTGAATACACTAATGAGATGCATCGAATTCCCTTTACTCCTTATAAGCTTGATGCCCCAGGGAATTATTGATTCACTATTCCATTTCATTTGTTTAAATGATTGTTTATATTAATATTTAGTCGAAAAATGACCTGACTCCTTACAAATTATTTTGAGTTTTTTTTAAGCAGGAATCAGGGGTATTACTATTTATGAAGGAAAAAAGCAGTAATACATTAACGCATTAGCAAATGCAGTGGCTATCGATTGTTAGTGAAACATTCGATGAAGTTGACATGAAATATATTTAAAACACAATGATTGCGATGAATATAGAATATCCTAAATAACCTTTAGTTTTTATTTTAGAATCAGGTCCCGGATAGGTTTCTGAAAAAGGTAACAAATCAGTAAGCCATAATGCGCACTATAAAAACAAATGACGCCATTAGCTTCCTAATGGCGTCATTTTAATTATTAATCTATCTTCGATTTTGGAACTCTAATATTTAGATTTCCTGACAACACTTTACTCAAGGACTGGGTTTATAAATGAAATATAGCAAGATTATCCGTAAATTTCTCCAATGAATTCCTGCACCTTTTTCGGTTTTCTGCCTAACAAAAGCTCTAACGTATTATCTTCTAAATCCATTGTTCCTTCTGCAATAGCAGTGCCCCACATTGTCATCATATCTATATACATTGGCGGAACACCTGAATTTTTAAGAACATCACCAAAGGTTGTAACCTCTGGAGTAGTATATTCTACTTCCTCATTTAATCTCTCGGAGATATATTCAGCTATCTGCCCAAACCCTATCGCTGCTGTATTGGTCAAAATATAAGTTTTATTTGTATGGCCCTCCGTAGTTAAGACCGTAGCTGCTGCCTCCGCAAGTTCCTCGCGAAGCACCCAACCCGCCCTGCCCTGTTTGGCAGGGAAGAAAATGCTGTGGGTCTCGGCCACTTTTTCACCTGCGAAAGCAAAAATCATCTCCTGATAGATACCATTTTGAAGAATGGTAAAAGTTAAACCGCTATCCTTTAAAAAATTTTCTGTTACCAGGTGAGAATTTTGAAAACCTGCAATAGCTGATTTTTCGTGGCCTTCCTTTCTTATAAAGGAGGTATAGGTGATATGCCTGACATTTGCCTGCCTGGCAGCAGTAATGGCATTGATGTGGTGTTTTGTACGATTTTCAATTGCGCCACGATCACTGCTGGAGACCAAGAGCAACTGCTCTATTCCGGCAAAGGCTTTTACCATAGCATCAACATCATCGTAATTGCCAATTCTTAAGTCAACGCCTAGTTTCTCCAAAGATCCGGTATTCTCCATACTTCGTACCATAACAGCAATTTCGCTTGCCGGAACTCCCTTTTTTAATAAATGTTTTATGACTTTCGAGCCAAAATTTCCTGTTGCACCTGTAATTAAAATCATGTTTTTTATTTTTTAAGGCTTGTTACTAATTCACTTGTTTTCTGCAGCTTTGTATAGCATGCGTACGAAGTGATCAAAATAGCGAGAAAAACTATCCCTGCTATTACTTTGGATGAAGGGTCACCTACTACTGCATGGGCCAGTGAAGCCGATGCAAACATAATTGCGAAGCCAGAGTAGGCGAACTCCTTTAAGATACGAACAGGCAGCCAAAGAAACACTGCACCAATAATTTTTGCAATTCCAAGTTCAATTCGGAAATAATCCGGAAACCCCAAATGCGCCATGGACGCTTTGACTTCAGGTTTTGTAAGGGTCTCAAATGCGATAAATAGCATCATCCCTGAGATGATTGCGGTAGATACGTAATAAGCGATTTTAATTGTCTTCATTTTCTTTTATTTAATAGTGTAAAATTATGTACATTTACTTTCTAAAAGAGAGCAGTTACCAAAATGTAAGTAGTTACTTTTTGGTTAGCGATAAAAAACGCAACAATGGAAACAAGCAAATTAGAGTATACAGAAGTGCAGTGCACCAATCGTCTTTCTGCCACCGAAGACGCTCTCTATGTTCTTGGAGGGAGATGGACCATAAGGGTGATGATTGCAATTCTGGGCGGACATACCAGATTTAATGAAATACAGCGAACAATCCAGAGCATCTCTGCAAAAATGCTTGCAGCGGAACTAAAAAAATTAGAAGTCAACCATCTAATAGAGAGAAAGGTGTTTGCTGAGCAAACCCCTGTTCTGGTAGCCTATATTCCGACGGAATACAGCCAGTCTCTGAAAGATATCATTACAGCTCTGGCGCAATGGGGTACACAGCACAAAATCAAGATCACAACCATGATTTAGAATCAAAAGACAGCCGCTCATTTCAATAAGTTGAATGAGACTTTATAAGGCTGACTAAATAGGGTTTTAAGTTTGCTGTTTTAACTGGACAGAATCCAGTTACAGAATTCTAAAGAAAAAATCTACATATCGTATGTTATTCTGATACCTCGCCAAAAAGCTACATAATTTTCTATCTTTGTGGCATATTCAGTTGTTTCTGAGTAACACCATGCGGCTTCATCTCTAAACTCACCGTTAACTTCTATATTATAATAATAGGCGACACCTTTTTCGTCACACAGAGAACTTTTCTCACTGAGTTTAAAATATTTTTCAGTAATGCTGCTTTTTGGGAAATAGGTGCTTCCTTCAAACGAAATAGTTTTATCACTTTCAGCAATTATTTGATTATTAAATACGGCCTTCATATAATTTATTTAGATAATTAGATACTAAGCATACCAGCTAAAAGTCGAATAAAAGGCTGCTATTTATTTTTTGATAATGATATACATAATCTAACTCAAATATATGAAATCATTATCACAAAACATCACGGAAAGCTTCAAAACACATTTAAAAATTACTTATTTTCTCTGCAATTTTTTTAGCCTCAATACTATGATGCGAATCCCTGAATATAACTTTCCCGTTTATCAAAACAATAATTTGTGGTGATTGATGTGTTACTTCTAATTTTGATGCTATAAAATTAGAAATGGCTCTATAGGCATGTAAATCAAGATAATTAAAATCGGCCTGATTTTCAATTAAACCATAATCATTTATAAGCCTTTCTTTTGCAAAGGCACTGATACCGCAGCTTACACTGTCTTTAAATATAATCTGAGGTTTCACAGCTGATTTTTCTATAATATCCAACACTTCATTTTCTGTTGAAATAGTATTCCATTTTTTTGGATTCATAATTCTAAATTTATAATTATTAATTATTAAAAACTACAAGGCCAGCATGGAAAATCCCAATTTATGCCTTAAGTTTAATAGTGTATTTACAGTTCATCCACTATTAATAAGCAGTTTTTACCAATTTTTTACATTGTTTTTCTTTGATGATTTCTTTTTCATAACATAATTATTTTTTAAGCTAACATATTAAGCTTATTACTTCTGGCGGCAATTGCTTTGATGTAAGAGCAAACGGCGACAGCTTTAATTTTATTCTGATGTAAATATTCAAATGTTTTTTCAACTAATTCTTTGCCAATTCCTCTTCCTCTTAGATGTTTTGGCACTTCTGAATGCATTAGATAATAACAGCCACTTTTTTCAGTGTACTCAATTTTAGCAAAATCATCTCCAACTTTCAATACGAAGATTTTCAAATCCGGATAGTGTTGTATCTCTGAATTTTCCATTGTTTTTTATCCTTTCCTTAAATATTTTTTCAAATTTTTCAACATTAGAATCTATACCATCTGACAACAGGGGCCGATTTATTATTTACATAAACATCTTCGATAAATTAAAAACAAACGAAACCAAAGTTATAGTGTCCTGTCAGTTTTGCTTATTGCTTATTGTTTCTTACTTTATTTATTCGCTGGCTCAAAGGACAGCGAAACCGAATTCACACAATATCTTTTTCCTGTTTCAGTGGGTCCATCATCAAAAATATGTCCCAGATGTCCATCGCATTTTGCACAGTTAATTTCTGTGGTTTTCATTCCTAAATAATTGTCTTCTACAGTTGTGATTTTTCCTCCCGCAATTTCACGGTCAAAACTTGGCCAGCCGGTATGAGAATCAAATTTCATTTCGTCTGTAAAAAGCTCATTTCCACAAGCGGCACATTTGTAAACTCCCTTTTGTTTGTTAAGCAATAATTCACCTGTAAATGGCCTTTCTGTTCCTTTTTTACGAAGAACATAATATTGTTCCGAAGAAAGTTCTTTTTTCCATTGATCATCTGTTTTGTTAACAGAATTTACAGCAAGATCTTTTATCTCTCCATTAGTTTTCAAAGTGATTTCAGCACATGAATGTAAAGCAGCACTGACAATGAAAAACATTATGAACGGTATTATTTTTATATAATTTCTCATTTTGTTGTTTTTTTTTAAAAGTAAACTCCCAAAGTTTTATCCCTGGGAGAATACATCAATTAACCTAACCAACTATAATTAACCTAACTATGAAAAAACTACTTAATCTCTTTTAAAAATTCTATTGCTTTAGCAGTGTTTAAATGATAATCGTTAAACACAACATTATCTTCCTGATCAATAAATATGAACCAGGGGGTTCCACCGGTTTTATAATTTACCATTATATTTGAAATATTCCCTGTAGATTCATCTCCATTATCCTGACCAAAAGGAATCTTTAGATTGTATTTCTTTTGCACCTCTAACATTTTCTGGTAAGTATTGCGGCTTTCACCTTCAAAAACGGTTTGAATTGCTAAAAACTTAACATTATCATTATCTTTTAATGCCTCGGTAAGTGCCTGTAGTGATGGCAATCCTATACTATGACAACCTGGACACCAACTTTGAAAACAGTATATAATCTTAAATTTACCTTTGTAATCTGAAAGCTTTATTGGTTTGATTTTTTTACCATCTTCATCTACCCAATCACTAACTTCCCACTCCGGTGCCTTTTGACAACCTATCCCATAACTATTTTTTGTTGCATCCATTTCAATGTATTTTTTATGTTTTTATCATTGATTAGTTATTACATCATAACAGTGACTACTTCTAAACCATTGGAAAATGATTTTTATGCGTTCTCTTTTAATTTGTCTGCATACATTTTTCTTAGTTTCCCTACTTTTGGCGTTATCACTGCATTGCAATATCCTGCATTGCTGTTTTGATTGTAATAGTTTTGATGATACTCTTCTGCCGGATAAAAAACACCTAGTGGGCTTAATTCTGTTACCACCTTATTGTCAAAACTCGGGTTAATAAGTGCCAAAACTTCTTCTGCTGCAGCTTTTTGATTTTCATCATGATAATATATAACCGACCTGTATTGGGTTCCGTAATCAGCTCCCTGCCTATTAAGCGTTGTTGGATCATGAGTGGTCATAAAAACGGCGAGCAATTCATCATAGGTCATAATGTCTGAATCAAAGGTGACCTGAATAACCTCAGCATGACCTGTATCTCCATTGCAAATTTCTCTATAGGTCGGGTCTTTTGTAATTCCACCTGTATAACCAGACACTACTTTATCGACACCTTTTAACCTTTGTATAACTGCTTCTACACACCAAAAACATCCTCCGCCAAATGTGGCTAATTGTACATTTTTCAAAATAATTGTATTTTAAATTAATCCTTAACTCTGCAGCTGCCATGATAATCCTGATGGCCCTCTTCTGCTATATAGAATTTTTCCAAAGCAGTGATTTGTGTCGCTATTTTTTTTCCGCCATTAGCCCCAATATTTTCAAATACTTTTTTTGTTGCTTCTTCCTGTTCACTATCTCTGTATAATACAATCGATCTGTATTGTGTAACAGAATCTAAATTATGAATGTTTGTTGTACCATATTTTGAAATGAATTTTTCTAATAACGCACTATAAGAAATCGCATCGGCATCAAATTCTACATTTACTACTTCTGCATGTCCTGTTATGCCCCCACAGACATCATCATAAGATGGATCAATAAATTCTCCTCCTGCATATCCTGATACTGCATCGATAACACCTGGTATATCCTGTAGAAACTTTTCAACACCCCAGAAACAACCCCCGCCAAAAGTGGCAAACTCTATATTTTTCATTTTTACTTTTTTTTTAATTAGACATTCCTATTTGTTTTTATTGTTAACCGTATTGCCTGCAACACCCAATAAATTTTTCCCTTTAATTATTTTATTTTCAGCAATATTTTAAATATTAATTTATAGTACAAATTTACGTCGATCAAGCAGCTATCTCATAATTCAAACTTCCTTAATATTTGTAAATTATTCCTTAATAGAGAATTTATATTTTTTAGAATCCAGGCCTTTTTTTATTTACCAATAATACTTTCCGGCTCTACATTAAACTTTTAATAAAGCATGAAAAACAGCTCTTTATTACGGTACAAAAATACGAAACAACGAAAGGGCAGCTTGTACACAAACTGCCCTAATAATTGCAAATAATTCCCTTTAATTTTACTTCACCCTGATCATTGTAGGTGTTTGTCCCGTTTGCTTTTTTATAAAATTGCTAAATGCCTGTACATCTCCGAAAGAGAGCTCATCAGCAATTTCCTGAATAGGAATAGTAGAATATTTTAATAACCTTTTAGCTTCCAATAGTCTTCTGTTGTTAATGATCTCAATTGGTGTTCGATCAATATGCATTCTAAAAAAATTAGACAATGTCTTGGGAGATTTAAAAAGCATATCTGCGTAAGCTGCAACTGTAGTTTTGGTTTTATAATGTTTTTCAACTAAGAAATTAAACTCTCTTATTACGCCGATTGAATTTGCATCGCTATTAATGTTTAAGCTTTGATTTTTATAAATCCTTACACATAAGATTAAAAACCGCTTTAATAATGACATTAGCATCTCGAGAGAATAATCGTCCCTTTGCTCAATTTCCATTTCAAAAATTTTCCACAACAAATCAAATTGCCTCGAATTCTCGTTTTCTATTTGAATTTTTGGTACACTCGAGGCTCCGAAAAACAACAGTCCTTTGCAGCCAACATCACTATCTGAATTTTCAACACAATAAAAAGGCTTATTGAATTGAATAACTCTTAATTTTTCAAATTCTAATTTTTGAATGGTATGAAAACTCGTTATGAATATAAGGCAGTCTTTTTGTATCATAAAGGGCTGACTGTCTATAGTAATATTTGCCTGGGCTCCAATATTCCAAATAATAGACAATCCTGTTTTTAAATCCTGATTGACCATATACATTCTTTCGGGTGTTATTTCCGATACAAATAAATATTCTTCTAATCTTCCTTTAAATATCATCCTGCTAAAATTATTTTGTTTCATTAAGAATATTTAAAATCTGCAGGGAGGAGCAAAATCCTCTATTATTGTTTAGGGCTTCACAGTGGTTTCTTTCACACGCAGACCCTGACAAAATTTGTAATTTTTAATTTCTTTGCAAAATATAATCAGCAAAAAGATTATTATCATCAGTGATTTTATGCTCCCAGGTAATATCTGTCCTGGACAAAATCTGTTTCACAACCTGATCATCGTACTTTCTTGAAACCTCCGTATGAATCAATTCGTCTTTTTCAAAATTAAATTCATGATTCTCTAATATTACCGATTGTTTGACTAAACTTTTAATATAACTTTTGGCAATCCCTTCTTCCTCGTCATAAACCGGAGCGTGAATAAAATTAGCTCTAATAAAATCTGAACCTAATTCCTTATTTATTCTATCTAATAAATTTAAATTAAATTCAGCAGTAATCCCCTGATTATCATCGTAGGCTGGCAGGATAATTTCTTTAGCTTTTTTTAAGTCAACGCCTAAAATAATTTTATCTCCTTTATATAAACTCGAACCAAGCTGGTAAATAAATTCGGTTGCCTGATCATCCATCAGGTTTCCGATATTTGATCCTAAAAAAAGAATAATCTTGATAGTTCCATCCTGTTTTAAGTTTTCTAATGCTTTAAAATATTCATTATGGCTGGGTTTCACAACTAATGTTGGAAGCTCGGTGCTTAAAAAATTTTTAATTCCATCCAGGGCATTACTGGAAATATCAACAGGTAAATATTCAAAATCATAATTTCTTTTGATTAACTCTCTCAGTAAATGTACCGTTTTACTGCCATCTCCTGCTCCGAGCTCCACTACACTGTATTTTTTACCATTATCGAGCTCTAATGCAGCCATAATTTCGGAGGTTTTTTCCTGAAATATTTCCATTTCTGCACGCGTAAGATAATATTCGGGCAGCCGCGTTATTTTCACAAATAACCCATCTCCCTTTTTGTCATAAAAGTATTTTGAAGGCAGTGTTTTTTGTGTTATTTTGCTTAACCCTTCAATCACTTCTTTTTTAAATTGTTCCAGCATTAGTGTTTTTTATTATTGTTATTTTCTTACCAGTAAAGGCCGGTATGTTTATCATCTGCTTTAACAGCGCCAGCTAAGCGTGTTCTTAAACCCAAAGCAGCCTCAATTTCAGTTGTAAATCTCATTTTTTCGCTTTTTAATTAATTGATTTGCGAAAGAAATTATTATATATAAATACAAAAGGCTAAACGGCAGTGCCAGAATAATAAGTAAATTGCTAATTGCATTAAGCAGGTCGTTACCGCCTGCGGCGGTCAAACCTATAGCAGTAGTTGTGATGATCATGCCCCAAAAAAATTTATGTTTTTTCGATGGGTCTTCTTTTCCGCTATCGCTAAACATTCCTAAAACAAAAATGGCTGAATCCACTGAATTAATAATTGAAACCAGAACTAATATGGCAGTTACGAAAACAGTAATAACCGATAAAGGATAGTGTTCTAAAAAAACAAACAATGAGGTAAATACATTATCAAATTGTTTGATATCAGAGGTTTTCACAATTTCAAATGCACTATTTGAAAAAACAGAAAACCAAATAATAGTTGCAATAGCCGGAACAAATATTGTAGCAAAGATAAACTCTCTTATTGTTCTTCCTTTAGAAATTCGTGCTATAAATATTCCCGTAAAAGGAACCCAGGCCAGCCAAAAAGCCCAATAAAAAACGGTCCAGCCTTTGTTGAATTGTTCGGAGGTTTTAAAATTTCCGATGGACAAACTCATCTCAAAGAAATGAATTACATAATGATAAATTGCTAAAATGGTATTGTAAAAATAATCCTGAAAGTCAAGAAAACAAGCTACGAAAACCAACAATAGCAATGATATTGTTATGTCAAAATCGGCAAGATGTTTTATCACTTTAGAGATTCCTGTTAAGGCAGAAAGTGTGCCTGTTATGCCAATTATTAACACCGTAATCAACAGCGATTTGTACCCCAGATCTAAATTAAAGTATTGATTAATTCCTCCAATAAACTGGCTTGTTCCTAAACCAAGTGAGGCGATAACTCCCGCAATGGTTATCATGATAATAAAAAAGGGAATAATTTTTTTGATTGTACTACTGCCTACATTCATCACGATAGCCGTTAAAAAATTTTTCCCTTTTTTATTATAAAGGTTGTATGCAACTATTAACCCGAAAAGACTATACATTGCCCAGGGAGTAAACCCCCAATGGAAAAAAGTATACTGAAGGGCAATTTGTTTGGAATCATAAGTAGGTACAGGTGGGTTTTGCAAATAATACATGGGCTCCTGAACAGCTCTTAATAAAAGACCTGAACCCATTCCTGTACTATATAACAATGCAATCCAGGAAAAATAAGAATACTCTGGTTTTGTTTCGCCTAATTTTTTTTTGCTGAAAGGCAGAAAAACAAGTGACAATGCAAAGAGAACAATTAATAACCCAAATAATAAATAGAAAAACCTAAACTTATCTAAAATAAAATCATTAGAAAAAGACAGAAAATGTATGAGTTTACTTGGGAACACCAGACCAACTATACAAAACAGGACACTAAATGAAATGCCTGCAAGAAATAATTTATTATTGTAAATTTTTAATTTATCTTTCAAAGTTTGTTTTTTTTTTAATCATCATGAAATCATATGCTTTTTAGATTTAGATAATTTGAGTGATTTCAATAGTCTGCTTTACAACTCTATCTGCCCAGAATAACAATGCAAATCTGCATTTTATTGCACATGCTCCTTCACTGTATCTAGTATTAATAATATAATTTAAAATCTAAAATCCTGCATAATGTACCATGGTTGTCGTTTAATTGATTGTAAACATCAATAATATGATCAAACTCATAAAATAAACTAAAAAAATCAAAGTCAAGGTTTTTTGTACTGCTTATATCATTTAGTTCTCCATACCCCGAAATTGCCCTTGCCCCTGTAACATCTAACAGATATCTTGCTTCTTCATTACTTATATCTAATGTTTTGGTATTTGCAAAATGTATTACTTTACCTCTCATCCTTCCTTCAAAAAGTTCGGCAATTTCCTGTAAACTATAGCTGTAATCGTTGATAATTATGTTGTCTCCTTCACCTTCTAAAACAAAATATATGATATCATAATTTTTAAAGTTATCATCGTTTTTAGTTAATTGGAGTATACTTTCTTCAAATCCTTCAATAGAGTCGCAAGATTTGTAAATACTGGTAATCTCTTCTTTTAGCGCTAACTTTTCTAAACTGATTAAGACGTCTGTTTTTTGATTAATTTCAGAATCTGGTACTTTTTCTAAACAATAAATAAAACTTTCCGGCATCATTGAATGTAAATTTAATTTTTCTGTTTTTAAATTAATTCTGTATCAAAGTATACTTTGCTTGCTACCGTTTTATGCACCGGACATTTGGAAGCAATTTCTTTTAATCTGTTTCTCTGCTCCTCCGTTAAGTTGCCGATGAGTTTAATTTTTTTGGAAATGTGGTCCAATTGTCCCATTTCTTCAATTTCTAAATTTAACTCCTCTGCATGTTTTTTAGAATAACTTAAGTACACGAAAACTTCTTGTAAATCCCATTGTTTTCTTTGGGCATACAATTTTAAAGTTAGTACGGTACAGGAACCAATCGCAGCGTTTAGAAGTTCGTAAGGTGATAATCCCAGGCCATCTCCGCCAAATTCAACAGGTTCATCACCATAAATGTGATGCGTTTTAGTATAAATATGGTTTGTAAATGGTACGATCGTCTCGTGGTACACCAAAACTTGTTCTCCTTGTGTATCTTTTACCGCTATTTCTTCTTTTTTTATTTTAACATATCTTTTTACCCAGCTCGAAATGACTTCAGCTACGTAAAAGGCATCTTTTTTATCACTGATCAAATGGTCAGCTCCATCAAGGCTTATAAAACTTTTTGGATGAATTGCTTTGTGATATAAAGCGGCAGCATTTTCAATACCAACGATTAAATCCTGAGGAGAATGCAATATCAGCAGTGGCCTGCGCAGCAATTTTACCTCATCTTCTAAATTATGCGCTTCCAAGTCCTCAATAAATTGTTTTTTTATTTTAAAAGGCCTTCCTCCGATTGATATAACAGCTTCTCCTTTTTTATTAATGGTATCTTCCAAAGCTCCAAAATGTTTGGCTATATGTTTTACATAAGACGGCGCACCAATTGAGATCACTGCCTGGATATTGGATAGCAGGTTTGCAGCAATAATCACTGCAGCGCCGCCAAGAGAATGCCCGATTAATATAGTAGGTGCAATATAATTTTCCGTTAGAAATTCATTAACAGCCAGGATATCAGAAATGTTATTGGAAAATGTAGTTTCACTGAAATCGCCACCACTATGGCCAAGTCCTGTAAAATCAAAATTTAAGACACTTATTCCCTGGTTGGTTAGTTCTGATGAAATGTTTCTAACTACAGCCAGGCTGGATGAACAGGTAAAACAATGCGCAAAAATTGCGATACTGCTAACCTTACCACTCATTGGTGTTATTAATTGGGCAGCTAAGGATTCTCCGTTTTTGTTTTTTATAGGTAATTCGATTTTTTTCATTTTTAATATAAATTATATCCTTTTAAACCAAATTCTTCTGAACTGACAGCTCTGATTTTTTTATTTATGCCGTCCTCCGTAAAGCCCATTTCCATGTCCACGCTGAAAGATTTAAGCATATAAGTAGTTCTGGTTTCCTCACAATACAAACAATCTTTGTCTAAGGTAAAGTCTGTTGTGTAGCCCTCCTGGATTAGTTTTTTGATTATCGTTTCTTTATCCATCCTTTTATTTTTAATCCGTTCTGTTTTTTTTTACCAGTCTAATACCACAATATTGCCAGCGCATATGGGGATGAAAAAAGTTTCTATATGTTTTTCTGCTGTGGTTTACAGGTGTCGCAACTGATGCACCTCTTAAAACCATAGTGTTGATCATAAACTTTCCATTATATTCGCCAAGAGCACCCGGGGCTTTAGTGAAATTTGGGTAGGGCAGATAAGCACTGTTGGTCCATTCCCAAAGTTGTCCCCAGCCAAATTGGCCAGAAGCAATTTCCCATTCAAATTCTGTTGGCAGTCGCATTGCTTTATATTCGGAAAAAGCAAAAGCCTCATAAAAACTAATGTGGTTTACGGGCTCTGATAAATTTACCTTTTGCAATCCGCTTAAGTCGTATTTGAACCATTCACCCTCTATTTTATGCCAGTATAAGGGCGCTTCAATTTTATTGCTGTTAACCCACTGCCAGCCTTCATCATGCCAAAAATTAAAATTGGCATAACCCCCATTTTCAATAAATTCTATAAATTCAGCATTAGTTACTAATTGACTCGAAATTTCAAAATCATTAAGATAGACTTTATGTACGCCCAGTTCATTGTCAAAACTGAAACCTTCTGCCTGATGACCAATAGTATAAATACCTTCCTGAATTCTGATAAATTCACTATTTATATTTTGTTCAGGTAAGCCATGCGAGTTCCCATAAACCGGAAAAGCGGGCTGATTTCCAAAAATATATTTTATGTCATAAATAAGAAGCTCCTGATGCTGCTCTTCGTGATTGATGCCAATTTCAACAAGTTCCAAAAGCTTTTCATCACAATTGGCAGAAAGCAAAGTTTCCATTGCATCATTGACATATTTTCTATACTTGTAAACCTCTTCAACTGATGGTCTGGTCATGAGTCCTCTGCTAGGCCTCAAAACTCTTTTCCCGATAGTATTGTAATAACTGTTAAACAAATAGGAAAAATCAGGATGATAAACCGTATAGTCTTTCAAATATTTTGTCAAAATAAATTCTTCCCAAAACCAATTGGTGTGAGCCAAATGCCATTTCGGCGGCGAAACAAATTCTGAAGGCTGCAGCGAATAATCTTCAATGATTAAAGGTTTGCATAAATCTTCAGATTTCTTTCTCATTTCAATAAATCTGTTTTTCATCCTTTTTTTTTAAATAATTGAAGTAATTTATCTTTTAACGGGCAAAGTGATATTAAATTTTTTTTTGTTTTTCCCATGCCAGCTAAAATTACGCTTTATTGATGGGATCTTCTACTATCTTAATTTAATTGTTTTGAAATAATTTCGAATAAATCTGATTTATATCATACGTTGCAGTAAGCGTATGATTTTGCCCCGCAATAACCATAATATCAATACTGGAAACTATAGGTAAAAGTTTTTCGTATGTAGCTTTAGATTCTAATAGCCAGGAGTCCCCATCTTTTTTGCCATTGGCTAAAACTATCTTTAAATGACTCCATTCATTATTTGGCTCATTTTCAAAAATTCCACCGGGAAACGAAGCTACATACAGATACAATAAAGGATTTTGAGCTACAAAATTAAATGCTGCTTTTCCTCCATTAGAAACTCCGCCAATAGCCCAATTTGAATTTGTTACATTAAAATAATCACGAATACCTTCAATAAAGTCATTAATATCATCTGATGAATAATCCTTGAAATTATGATTGTTGGTATTAATGGGAATTATACGAATATAATCTTTAAAAAATTCCGAATTAAAATAAGTACTGGCGCTAAATTGTACTATCGCGTGGCTCTGTCCTCCGCCTGCAAGTCCAATGAAAACCGGATATTGTTCTTCATCTGAATAATTTTCGGGGAAAAGCACGAGTGCTTCAATCCCGTTTAGCTCTAATTTATTAAACATAGAAATTTATTCAGTGATTTTAACATCTTTCCAAAAGGCGACATAACCTTTTATTTGCTTAGCATTCTCAGAAGGATCCGGATAAAACCAGGCGGCGTCTTTATTGGTCATTCCATTTACTTCGATTGTATTGTAAGATGCTAAACCTTTCCACGCACAGGTGGAATGCGTACCGCTTTCCTTAAAAAAATCTTTTTTCAAACTGCCTGGTGGAAAATAGTGATTTCCTTCAATTACAATTGTATCCGAGCTTTCGGCTATTATCTCTCCGTTGTATATTGCTTTCATATTAGTATATTTCTTTAATTTCAAAATTGAAGTTATTAAAACTGCACATGTCTCCTTTTTTCTTGCCCATCATACATTGGTACAATGGAGCTTTGGTAGAAATACTGATAAAGTCTTTTCCATCAAACTTAAAAGCAGCATCGGCAGTTGCAACAACCATATAGCTGTCGTTCACCTTTATCACGGCTCCTGGCTCTACAACATCAGAAGGATTAAAACTTAACGCTTCAATTTCTTCAAGATGGTTGTGGTGGTCATGAACCTGCTCGTCCAGTTTGTTTCGCAGCCTTTCTTCCTGTCTATGGTGTGACTGGTCGTCCTGATCAATAACATCATTTCTATTTAGCAGGGTTCCTTTCACAAATTCCAGCAACCGTTCTTCAGTATTTTCAATGGTGTGAGATTCGTTTTCAATTAGGAATTTTTTTAGTTTTATTTTGTCCATGATCTTGTTTTATAAATGATTTTTAAGTTCCGTCTGCACATGATTAGGAGGTCCGGATCTTTCTGCTTGCTTAGAAACTTTTCTCTGAGCAGTTATGCTCAGAGAAAAGTAAAATATCAGGCCCGCCTGTAATCCTAACTTTTTGACTATTTAATTTTTTGAATAGTAAAAGTGTTTTGTTTGGTGTCGCCAACTATTAATCTTCCAAGTTTTGCAGATACCACATACACCTCACCGTTCGGAGCAAGAGCAACTGTTGTAGGGAATTCATCTTTTCCGATATTCATTTCACCTGTCAATGTTGCGCTTTCCCAATTATTACTGCTTGAAAAAGTATAGGTTTTACCATCACCTGCAACCGCATCACCTGCGATGATCAGCTTGTAATCCTTTGTAAATTCCAATCCGTCAGGAGCTTTGAATGACATCCCTTTTACTTCTGTTATTTCATTAGGGTTTGCTATAGAAACTTTGAACAATTTATTATTGTCGGTTTTAGCTGCTAATAAATAACCGTCCGGATGATATACAATTCCATTTAAACCAAAACTCCCGGCAGCGGGTTTGAAAAGTTCCGAGCTTGAGAAAATTGATGCCTTGTAGTTCCTGTCTATTTTGTAGATAACTGGGGAAAATGAATCTGTAATATATATTATACCATTTTCATCAACAGCCACATCGTTTGCCAAACCTCCGGCATTTGGTGTTAAAGGTTTTAAGTCAATCGCACGAATTAATTTTCCGGTAGCTAAATCGTAAATTTCCACAACTGCAGTCTGACCGGCACTTGCTCCCTTAGGTGCGCTTTTTTTGGATAATCCTATATCCCCGCCAACCACGATTAACCTGTTTCTTAATTCATCGGTAAATACACCGGTTAAAGTATTAATGTTTGTTTCTTTGATGAAAGGCGATAATTTACCATCTAAAGACATTGTAAAGACTTCCGCATTGTAAAGGGACCCAACAATAAAACGATTATTATTAAAATCAAAATCAATTCCTTCAGGATATAAGCTTTCACTGTTTAGAGTATAGCTGTCCTTGACGTCTTTTTTTGCATTTTCCCTGTACTTAAAACGATAGATAACGTAAGGTGCATTTCCTGAATCTTTTCCTCCGGTGAATGCCGGGGTGGTATTAAGCTGGTTTGTAACAATGTACATCCAGTCATTATTAATTGAAAGATCATCCGGCCAAAGCAGACGTTGATCTTGTATAATATTGGAAAGGTTACCATTTTTGTCCAACTTACTGATAGCATGTTCAGTAACATTTGTAAAATAATGAGTTCCGTCACTATCTGTTAAAGCACCGTCACTTATTGGCTTTCTGCCCACTAACTGAATAGATTTTCCAATTTCGCCGTCGGCAGCATTTGTTTTAAATAATTTAGTATTTACTTTGTACCATGCTGTGGAGTTCATTGCTCCAAAAAATAATGTCTGCCTGTCTGGAGACAATCCTATAGGATCAATGGCTACCCTGGCAGGCTCACCGTTAAAATTTGTCAATTTTCCGTCAACAATCATATCTTTGTTTTCAGCCTGCAATGATGGATGGCCGCTAAATCTTCGCGCTTCTTTTGTTTTTATGTTTAAGGCTATAATCGCCGGATTAACGATATCGGCAAGGTAAATCCATCCCTCGACATCATCCACAACCAAATCCTGAATAAAGCTTCCCTTTGGGGCTACCTTCTCTGAAAGTTCAATTGTATTTATGAGAACGTTTTTCTTGGTATCGAAACGGAATATTCTGGTCTTACCCAGGTTTGATCCCATATCTACTACTGTAAGTACCCCGCTTTTGTCAATGGCAACTCCCAATGGTGCATCTAAAGTTTTATCAGTTGCAGATTTCCCATCTCGTTGAAAGCTTTTATTTGGATAAGGTTTGAAAGTTTTTTTTCCCGTTATCTCTATCAGCTGCAACTCAGTACTTCCTAAAGGATGAATAGTAGCAAAAATTCTTCCGTCTTTTGAAACAGCTGCATTAGCAGGCCGAACAGGGAGCTCAGCAACAACTTCTAAATCTTTCTTATTTTCTTGTGCCTGTGAGACACTATTAATTGCCAAGACGGCAGCTAGTATTAAAATGTATTTTTTCATTTTTTTTATTTTTTATATTATACTTTTATATGATATTCAGTTATTTAAAAACGGTAATCCTTATAACTCATTGGGTTATTAGAATAGATCTTTTGCGTTGGAACATTTAAATTTGCAATCAGCAAATAATGGCGATGTTAAGCGGAGTGTTTACCTGTGAGGCACTCCCTTTGCAAGAGGTTTGAACCGAAAAATATAAAATGGCTGGGTGGACTTCTCCACGCCATCATTGAATACAGCGCCCAAATGTACTTGTGCAGCAGAAACATACATATAGCCATCTTTTTTGTTATAGCTAACACCATCAGGCCACAACATATTTTTATCCCTGACAAGCTGATGAACGCTTCTGTCTTTAGCCAGTATGACTGATACACTGTTGCTTTCCAGGGCTGTGAGGTAAAGGTTGCCAGCTGTGTCAATGCTCAGTCCGCCATTATTAGGTTTAGATGAAAAGGTTTCTATCAATTTGTCGAGTTTGTTGGCCGACAGACTTTCATCGATTAAATCTGATATGCGTACCCTGTACAATTTAGTGCCATTTAACGGTGCATAATAAAGCCATTCAAATTTTGAATCCGCTGTAATTCCATCCGCCCCTACCAGGAGATTTTTACCATTAACAGCCAAGGCTTTGCCATTAATTACTGTAGGTGTATTTTCTGGCAATGTCGTACGCGTTCCTTCGAGTATCCGACGGCTCAGACCTGTCTTCATATCGGTAATAATCAACGCCGCGGTAGAGCCATCACCACCATTTCCGATGCCCTCATCTGCAATAATAAAAACATGATGTATCAGATCCACCACCATATCATTAGGCTGAGAGGTATCCTTCAGCGCAGTAACCGGTAAATAATAGATTCTCTCCAGTTGGTTTGTCAGTGTGTTCCACCCTACTATTTTAGGCGTGACCGGATCGCGTTGTCCCATATCAAGCATCCAGACTATTCCATTGGAATCGTCTCTGATTCCAAGTACATTTGAAAGATAGTGATCATCGGATGTACGGGGTGTATTCCAGGATAGATTAGGAAATGGACTCACTGATTTGGTATTTGAATTATATGACACTACCCTATACTGCGGCTTGAAAAAGGGATGGTGACTATACACTAAATCACCTTGTGCTGTAAACGCTATATTACCTGCAGCTTGATCGACTGTAGCATAGACTTCTACAGGCTTTTCCGGTACGCTTTGTGCAAAAGACGAAAAGCTTACCATAACGGCAATTATAAGGAAATGAAATATTTTTTTCATATCAGGAGATTAAATATTTACCACAATCTTACCTACAGTTCTTCCTGTTTCAATCTGGTCATGGGCATCAGCCATCTTGTTAAAGGCAAAGCTTTTTGAAACATGTGATTTAAGTTTTCCATTTTCAAGAAGTGTCGCTAAATATTTCATATCCTCTCCGCTGGATTGAACCAGAAGAAATTTACCCATTACATTTTTGGCTGCCAGCTGCGCTGTCAAATCCTCATTAAACTGAGTAACTATGCTGATCACCTTCCCGCCATTTTTGATAACAGGCAATGAATTGATAATGTTATCCGGGCCAAGGCTGTCAAATACAAAGTCGATGTCATGAACTGTATCGGCAAGATTACCTCCGTGGTAATCGAAATGTTCATCTGCACCAAGAGAAAGTACAAACTCCCTGTTAGCAGCCGAAGAAGTTCCAATTACATAGGCACCAATCTCTTTGGCCAGCTGTATGGCATAATGTCCAACACCTCCCGATGCTGCATGGACTAATATACGGTCACCTGCCTTTACCCCTGCTTCCCTAAATACCTGCAGGGCAGTTAAGGGGGCCAAAGTTGCAGCCGCAGCTTCCTCGTGTGAGATATTAGCTGGCTTAAATGTTAAATGTTCAGCCGGTGAAGCTACATATTCTGCATAAGCGCTCCCAACACCAGGAAAATTAACCATTCCAAAAACATCATCTCCTATCACAAAGCGTTTAGAATTTGTAGCTATAACGGTCCCGGAGATATCCCACCCCAGGATTAGATCGACCTGCTTGTTTACATCCCCATAATTGTATACTCCTCCACCTTGTCTTGTCTTAATATCAACCGGATTGATACTGATTGACTTTACCTGCACCAGCACTTCTTCATCACCTATCTGCGGAGTATTGACGTCGCGAATTACTAAGTTTGATGTTGAACCAGTTTGAACCAAAATAATTGCTTTCATATTTGTTAATTTTTTAGAGATGATGAATGGCTGTCATTACTTTAATCAACAACCTTTTAAACTTGGTCGTGAAAATTTTCTGAACCTTACATTTTTTTAAAAAAAATGTGAAGAAAACTATCAGTCAACCATTACGAGGCAAATATATACCAGTTAAACACAGTATCAGAAGTATAACTTTTCTATAATGTAGTATATTTGCAACATGCAAAAGGATTCGGGTATATACCTTTATGCAGAATTAGAAATTACAGTAGCTCAACGTACTACAGGTAAAAATTTTAATAAAAAAAACAATGATATAGGACACCGCCTTCTGCAATGCATTATAGGGATTGACTCCTCAACCCATCTTTAAAGCATTGCAGTATAAGTTGGGAATTGCCGTAAGTATTAACAATCGAAAGGAATATGAAAAAGTTTGAAATTAAAAAAACTGCTCAGGACAAATGGCTGGTATCCCATAACGAAGTCCCTAAATTCACCTGTCTTTTTGAGGATCAAAAATTTAATTATAACAGAAAAATAACAGGACTATCGGATCCGACAGGCAACCCGAAGGAAATTGTATTATTGCAAAAAATGGAAAAATGGCTCACGCAATACCATATGGAAAAAATAAATGGGTAGTACGTCGTACTTAAAAGTATGTAGTGTTTCTCTATTTTCAAATTCACCCAAATAAAACTGATTCTTAAAACCAAAAATTTAAAATCCAGATAGAATTCCCTACTTCCTTTTTCACGAGATTGATGAATTTCTGGGTCAAAATAAAAAATATCAGACGTCAAAATGGTCTCTTTAATAAGTTATAAAACGATGGACATTGTTGCGAAACTAGTGCAATAATGTAATAAATTTACGTATTCTTTTTTACTATAAAACACTATCGGCATTAGTCTCTGCAATCCAGTTATAAATTTCTGTCTGCGCGCGTCGTGGCATAACTGCATCTAAAATATCCAATTCATTATCTCCCTCACAGTTTATGATTCTCTTTTTGGTATTGTCATCTAATTGAAACTGAATAATTTTATTAATTTCTGCGATATGTTTTTCCTCATACAAAGGAAAACCAACTTCTATTCTTCTATTTAAATTTCGGCTTAACATATCAGCAGACGATAAATAGATTTTTTCCTGACCATTATTGCCAAATTTATATATTCTCGAATGCTCTAAAAACATATCCACAATTCTATACATTTTTATATTTTCACTAACATCATCAATTCCTGGCAATAAAGTACAAATGCCACGCACGATCAATACTACTTCCACACCAGCATTACTTGCTTCAATAAGTTTATCAATAATATCTTCCTCATCAAGTCCATTTACTTTTAAAAATACAGAAGCCTCTTTACCGACTTTTTTATTTTGAATTTCGGTATCTATTAATTCTATCAACTTCTCTTTCATGTTAAAGCCTGCAGCCAGAATATGTTTGGGTGCTCCTGATTTTTTCTTCGTTTTTAAGAACGTAAAGACCTTTTTTAAATCTTCCGTATATTTTTTCTCTGAAGTGAAGAATCCAAAATCAGAATAAATATTGGCTGTACTTTCATTAAAATTCCCCGTTGATAAATAGTTATAATATGTTTTATTTCCGTATTTGTCTTTCATTGTCACCATTGCCACTTTAGCATGAACTTTTAAATTTGGCATGCTCTGAATGATTTTTATACCCGCCTTTTTCATTTCACGGGACCAGAATAAATTATTGTATTCATCAAAACGTGCTTTGACTTCTACAAAAACAGTTACTTTTTTGCCGTTTTTAGCCGCACTTATCAAAGCATTTGCAATTAAGGACTGCGATGAAATTCGGTACAAAGTAATTTTTATTTCCAGAACATTTCTGTTAATTGCTGCCTGATTAAAAAACTGGAGGACATAATAATACGATTGATACGGAAAGTGCAATAATTGATTTTGTTTATCTATAATTTCAAAAATTGATTTGCTGCTTTCAAAAGGCAGGTGTCTGAGTCCCGGATAATTTGCTCCCTGAAGGAATGGTTTTACAGGATTTGGAAACTTAAATAAATCATAGAGATTATGATGGTTTCCTCCTTTTATCATTTCATTTTTTTTAAGACGGAAAGTTTTTTTACATACCGAAATTGTTTCAGCATCCATATTAGAATCATACAAAAATCTTGTCGATGAACCGCGTTTTCGCTCTTCAACTTTTGCTTCAATTTTTGCTATCAGGTCTCCTGTGTTTTCGTCCTCTATTAAATAATTTTCATCACGATTTAATTTGATAGCATTACAGGATACCACTTTTGATTCAGGAAATATTAGGGATAAACAATTCTTTATTATGGTATCAATCGAAATAATATAATGTGTATCGTCCTGGCTTTGCAATTGTTTATATCGATCCAGTTTATCTGAAGGGATATTCAGATAGGCATAGTTGTAGTCCCCTTTAATATCTTTTAACTTTACCATAAAGTATAGACCGCGATTATGCAGAAAATACTTTTTAGGATGATTTAATGAAATATAAATTACCTGAATATACGACAAAATAATACTTTTAAAATAATACCCGATCTCATCAAGATGCACTTCTAATAGTGGCTGATTTTCATAATAGACAATCTTATTAGCAGCTAATTCTGGTAATATTGATTTTCTCCAGATAACTCCAAATCTATTTTGCTGGTTATTTACTTCCTTTAAGATTTTGTCAAGCAATTCAGTATTCTTTTTTGAATTCTTCTTTAGCAGTTTATTTATTTTCACTCTGAAAAACTCGTCTAAATTCGAAGAATGAATCGCTAAAAATTTAATTCGTTCAAATAACGAATTATTAACGTCATTAGCTTCATCTAAAATACAGTTATTAAAGGAAAGCCACGAAATTTCTGAAGGTATAAGATAGTTTTGCACGTTTAATGAGAGACTAGTATGAGGAAATAATTGATTTTATAATGTATAAATACACTTGTAAATTTGGGGAATAAATAAATCAAAACATAATATAGACAAGTAGTTAACTATAACTTAATTTATTGGTAACACATTTTCGACTTATAATATAAGTATTATAACCTATTTAAATATTAATTATAACTATGACTTATGCTGAATGCGGGCCATAATTATGATTTCATTATTCTGCAGTTTACAATCATCTTATTTTGTTTTTCTCAATGATGCCATGGCAGTGTTTAATCCCATAGGATACATCCATGTCGATATTTTAGATTTTCCTTGAAATTTTGCAAAGGATTCCAAAGTTGATAGATTATCTCTTGAAAGAGATCTTCCTGATCTTCGGGTGTATCCCTATACATTAGGCAAATCTTATGAATCAATGCCTAATGAGGAAATATTAAATATGTAAATTGATTTTTCATAAATGATTGCTTACTTTCTTCATAATTTCTATTTTATATGTTAGTTGATAAAAAATTAAAAAACTTACACGTATAGTGTTTTTTTTTTGAAATACCATTTAATATAACCAATAGTACAGCGTCCTTCATACTATTTATTCAAACAAGATAAAGGTTCTATTTACATATTTTTATCATTTTGCTTTTCATATATTTACAAATAATAGCTAAAAATTAAAATGACAAAAAAACTATTACCAATTCTCTCAATTGTGTCAGCATGCGTCCTATGGGGCCTTGCTATTGTTTTGACCAAGCAGACAACAGAGCAGCTTAAATTTCCCCACATCGCACTTTATCGTTTCTTAATTGCGTCATTGTTTTTAATTCTCTTTACATTCAAGAAAAAAGTAACATTCCCAGGTCCAGCGGACCTGAATTTCTTTTTATTGACAGCTTTCTTAACTGTTCCCTGTACCTTCCTACTCCAGTTTGCCGGCATCTCAATTACCAGTGGTACTAATGCATCGCTGATCATCGGAATGACACCCACTATTTTTATAATGGTCTCTTATATAGCATTTAGGAAAAGAGAAAATAAAGCAGTAATGCTTTCTGTTCTACTATCTGTCATCGGTATTGCTTTAGTGGTTGGAAGTCCGACGGCGGGCAACAGCTGGATTGGAAATCTATTGATTATTACGTCACTCATTACGCTTTCCATAAGCACTATCCTGACCCAGAAGATTATGAAAACATATTCTCCTTTAATTACCACAATCCTAACATTTTGGTTGGGAACAATTATTTTAATTCCTCTCGTGGTTATATTTTACGGTATGCCCCCTACAGATTTGGATGCTGCTGTATGGGCATCGCTTATCGTCCAGGGAGTTCTTTGCACCTCATGTGCTTACCTGCTATGGAACTATGGTCTGCAAAAAATCTCTATGGCTAAAGCCGGCGTTTATGCTAACATTGAGCCCATAGCGGGAGTAATCTTCAGCTCACTTTTGCTTTCAGACAAAATAAATATCCAGATGGCAGTTGGAGGAACAATTGTTATTATCGCGGCCCTTTTAATTTCAATTATTGATCTGTATAAATTTAAAACTGCAAAATAATGAAATTAACACTTTTATATCTATGCATACTTGGGAACGGGGTTTTCCGTTTACAAATTGAATAACCAGCTTTATCAATTGAAAATTTATAAAGTTTGTTTGTTGAACCTTCGGCCTTACAAAATATTCTTTAAAAATAGTTCGCATTCCATTTAGATTTATAATCATTCACAGATTGAATGTTTGAAAAATAAGTAAAAAAACAAGGAACAATTAAACGTTAAAGCCATGGGGATTAATAATTATCTGATTAATTTCAAAAAAAGAATAACAATTATCGCACGCAGGATTATGGGCTTAAATAATAAAGATCATTCAAAAAATAAAAAAAGCATAAAACCCCCTTCATGGGGATCCCAAATCTAAAGGTAAATGAATATTTTGAAACCTAAATACTTCTTAACCGTTAACAGGCTTTAAATCTTCAAGCATAGTTGGGATAAGCTCACTTACTGTGGGATGGATATGCACAGCGTCCCGAAATAAGGTATACGGCTGTTTGGCATACATTAAATTAGTGATGCCATTTATAATTTCATCCCCGCCAACACCTAAAACGCAAGCCCCCAAAAAAAGATTGGTTTTAACATCGATTACAGCCTCCATAAAACCAAAAGTTTCACCTTTTTCTTTTGCACGACCTACTTTTGTCATCGGAAGACATCCAACTGCTATTTCGTAACCTTTATCAATGGCTTCTTTCTTTGTCATTCCTATCCTTCCAAGGGGAGGATCAATAAATAATCCATAGGTAGTAATCCTGTCGCTAATTTTTCGTTCCTTTTTCTTAAGCAAATAACTTTCTACAATTTGAAAATCATTATAAGAAGTATGTGTAAAAGCACCCTGTCCATTGCAATCGCCTATGGCAAAAACTCCTGGTACATTTGTCTGACAGTAATCATCGACTTTTATATAATTTCTTTTATCTACTTCAATTGTGGTATTGGCCAATTGCAGGGTATCGGTATTAGGAGTTCGTCCAATTGCCAGTAAAAGATGAGATCCCCTCATTTCTTTAGTATCTACAACTACAGAAATACTTGATTTATTATATTGCCTAACTTTAATGCTTTCCGCATTAAAAACAAGATTTATGCCATCCGACTTCATTATTTCAGCTACCATATCGCTCACTTCCTCATCCTCCCTGTTTATTAATTTTTTATTGCGTTCTATGATAGTGACTTTGCTTCCAAACCTTTTGAATATCTGCCCAAATTCCAAACCTATATAACTGCCGCCGATTATAATCAAATGTTTAGGCAAATCTGTAATTTCTAAAATATTTTCATTGGTATAAAAAGGAACCATTTGATATTCTGTTGGAACCACAGCGCTTGCACCTACATTGATAAAAATATTTTTTGCCGTAAGGACTTTGTCTCCTACTTTTACTTCATAGTTACTTAAAAAATGAGCCTCACCCTTATACAATTCAATTTTTTCATTATTCAAAATTGCTTTTTCAATATTGCTACGGGAATCACTAACCAGCTTGTCCTTACGTGCTTTTATTTTTTTTAGATTCGCCTTTACTCCGGCAGGAATTTCAATACCTAAATCATCACCATGAAAAGCATCCCACATTCTTCGGGCACTTGCAACATAGGCTTTAGTTGGAGTACAGCCGTTATTAACACATGTTCCACCTAAAAAACTCCTTTCTATAATGGCAACAGTGCCTTCTTTTGACAAGCTGAAAGCTAAAGGAACTCCGGCTTGTCCACTTCCTATAATAATATAGTCAAAGTTTTTCATAGTAATTTAGTTTTTAAGAAGTTAAGTGATTTAAAAAAATTCATTTGTTGCACTATCGCAGCCCTAAAGCTACAAATTCCTTATAATAAGCAATACGTATATTTTAAATTACAGTTTAAAACTAGTTTAATAAAACTTATAACAGAAATATACAGATGGCAGTTGGAGGAACATTTCTTATTATTTGCTGGTCTTTTAATATAAATCTCTATAAATTTAAAACAGTAAAATAATAAAAATTAACAATTTTAGACTATCAGCCAATGCTGATAAATTGTTTTGGCTTGAGCAGGTTATCAAACATTGCTTCGTCTCAAAGATTGTATCTGAAGTCTAGATTAATTTAAAGAAATGTATTTGGTAAGATAAATCCAAAAGCTGATCGGAATACTACCAATTTATATTATATATCAAGTAGTTACACCCGTACAAAGGAAGTTAAATTAAATTATTTTATAAAATATATTGCATGAATTTTAAATAAAAAAAAATGCAATTAAATAATATTTACTAACTTTGCCTCATGAATAAGTTACAAGAATTAAAAAAACATTTAAAAAGAGGAAAAGTATATCGTAGGGCTGATTTGTCCAAGTGGTCAAAATCCGTTGACCGCCATTTAGATGAGTTGTTACAGGACGGCACTTTGCAAAAACTGTCACAAGGCTTATACTATTATCCCGAAGTAACAGTCTTTGGAGAAACACCTCCGAAAGAAAAAGTCTTGGTACGTTCTTTTCTCAAAGACAAACGTTTTCTGGTAACTTCCTTAAATGCTTATAATGCACTGGGGGTAGGAACCACACAGCTATACAACAGTAAAACGGTTTACAATCACAAACGTCATGGCGATTTCAACCTCGGTGGTATGATATTTTCATTTAGGGTAAAACCTCATTTCCCATTAAAAGCTACACCCGAATTTTTATTGGTAGACCTGTTAAATAATCTCGATCAATTGGCGGAAGATCCAAAAGAAGTAGTGTCAAAAGTAAGATTAAAAGCAAAAACAATGGATCCCAAAAAATTAAAAAAATCACTTCAGGAATACGGCACTGTTAAGGCAAAAAAAATATTGGAATCTGTTATAACACCACAATATGTCTGACTACTTACACAACCACAAAAACTTTCATGATTTGCTGCGTATTGTTGGAGCAGAATTAAATATTGAGCCTGGTCTTGTAGAGAAAGACTATTGGATTATGCATGTATTATACGGTCTAAAAGACCAAGGCTTTGAATTCGAACTCAAAGGAGGTACTTCTCTATCAAAAGGATATGGAATTATACACCGTTTTTCCGAAGACATTGACATCCATATTAAACCACCGGTTGAAATGGAAATAAATGAAAATCCAAACAATAATAAGCCTAGAAATATTCAAAAAAGAAAAAACTTTTATGATGGACTGGCAGATGAAATAAAAGTAAACGGAATCATAGCAGTAAAAAGAGATGAAACATTTGACGACTTAAGGCAATATCGCAGCGGAGGCATACGATTACATTATGAGAGTACAACGGAAGTCATTGATGGCATCAAGGAAGGAATTTTACTTGAAGTTGGATTTGACACTGTAACACCAAACAACCCTCTAACAATATCGTCTTGGGCATACGAAAAAGCAATACAGCAAAAAGTAGACATAATTGACAATCGTGCTGTAGATATTGCCTGCTATCACATTGGGTACACTTTTGTCGAAAAATTACAAACAATTGCAACCAAATTTAGACAGGAACAGGAAGACAAAGAAGAACGGCAAAATTTAATGCGTCAATACTATGATGTCTATAGTCTGCTACAAGATGATGCGGTAAAATCTTTCATAGGTACAGAAGAATATCAAATACACAAAGTAAACCGATTTCCTCCTAAAGACTATAAAATACCCATTACCGACAATGAAGCTTTTTTACTAAAGGATCCTGAACTTAGGCAGAAATTTATAGAACGCTATAAAAAAACAGCTAAACTGTATTACAATGGTCAGCCTGACTTTAACGAACTGCTTGCTGAAATCAGTAAATGGGTTGAAAAATTGTAATTGTCTAAATTAAGTTATTAAATAAAAATTACTTTGAGGTAATTAAAAATTGTAACATAATATATCTTGATTTCTATACATAACATTATATATCTATATAGATTTCTATAGGTTTCTATACATATTAGCTATTGTGGCTCTCTCGAAAGCTTTTGCATCTATTTTTTTTTGTAAATCTCTTACAATCATTACTGATGACTGACCTGATTAGCATAGAATAATTTGGCTTCTGTTTTTTGATAGTAATATTGCTAAAAATGCGACAAGCTTAAATGTCGTGACAGTGTCACGACAATTTCCCAATCTGTAGCTCGCATCATCCTCCTAAGTTTTTTTTCTTCACAGTTTTCTTCCGTAATTATTTCCAATTACCTTGACAGTATCTGCACAATTTGTTTTTGGTATTCTGCTGGTTTATGTGCTAATTGAAATTAAATAAAACTGAAAATGGAAATCTGAACAAATGTTTAAAGCCTGATCAAAAAATACTCCTCCGCCTGTCAATTTATTAGTTTCGATTCATTAAAGCTAATTTCTTTTTCATTTCACTCAGTTCCTTCTCCATCCTCTCAATTGTTTGTAAAGTTAAATTTCCCGATACATCTTCCTTATCCGCCAGTCTTTCTTTTAATCCCTGCATTTCACGACCGATAGCCGCCTGTTCGGTTATCGCATACTCTTCTGTCTGCTTTACAGATGAGTGGCCAAGCATTTCTTTTACAACATGTATAGGCACATCATTTCCCAGGGTTACAGTACTTCCAAAAGTCCTCCTTGCTTTATGTGTATTTAAAATTACATCTAATCCACACAGGTCAGCAATTTCTTTTAGATACTCATTCATTTTCTGATTTGAGATCACAGGCAGGACAGTTCTTCTTTCTAAACAAAGTGGGTGTTCTTTGTATTTTTTCATTATTTCCAGAGCCCTTGGCAATAATGGTATATTAGTTTCCTGCCCAGTTTTTTGACGCTCGGACATAATCCATTTCTCGCCATTCAAACCTATTTTTATATTGCTTGTCTTTAATTGCAGAACATCAACATAAGCAAGACCAGTATAACATTGAAAAATAAATATATCCCGGACAGTATTAAGTCTTTCTGTTGCAAAGTTATGATTTTCAATAGTACAAAGTTCCTGCGCTGTTAAAGGCTTTTTTTTGGTTTTTGTTTTTCTGCCTTTAAAAGTTCTAAAAGGATCTTTTAGTATAATTTCCTTATCAATAGCTCTCATTACAATTTTCTTTAATTGAGAAATGTATTTTAAAGCTGTATTATTATTACAGTTTTTGACCGTTTTGAGATAAAATTCGTAATCCTTTACAAATTCATAATTGAGGTCTTTAAACTCCATATCCTTTAAACGATATTTGAATGATATAAATTCCCTGGCATGTTTAATAGCCACTTCAAATCGTTTATAAGTTCCTATTGCATATTCTTTTTTATCAACAAGAGCAAGCACCTCACAATTATGAAGCTCAAATTCTTCCAGCACCTTGGTCCTGGAAACATTCTTGCCCGAAATAAAATTTATTATTTTTTCAGAACTAATTGACTGCTGAGAGTAGATCAAATCATTTTTATATTGGTTGACCTGTGCTACAAGTGTGTCAAGAAACGAATTAAGAATCTTGGCATCTTCCTTGTTTCCAACTGCACGTTCCTCTTTCTGGCTCCACCTGTTCTTATCCCAAAATCTCTTAACAGAGGTTTCTTTTGGAACACCATCTACTGTAATTCTCAGATACACTGATCTAACACTTCCTTTATTTCTTGGTACTTTCAAAAAAAAAGTTAACCCAAAACTGCTTTCTAACATAATTCAAAATTTAAGTGAGTAAATATCGAATTATAACATCTATAAATCAAGTCGTTAACGTAGTTTACATGTTGACTTTCAGACACTTAAGCCCGAATCTGTGGCGCATTTTAAAAAATTTCAAATGCGCCACGAATGTGCCACAGAAACTTTGGGTATTTTTGTAAATTTTGGTGGTATTGAGCAAAAATAAAAAACCCTGCAAATTCAGAATTTGCAGGGTTTATAAGGGTTTAGAACATTTAATGATTAAATTTCTAAATCTAAAAGTGAACGCAGAAGGATTCGAACCATAGGCCTCATCCCTTGTAAACGCTGATATTTTAATTTCAAAAATCGCATGCGCCACGAATGTGCCACAGTAATTTTGTTAATTTTTAAAAAATTAAAAATGTAAACAAAAAGAGGATAATCAGTTACGATTATCCTCTTGAGTGATCCCAGAAGGATTCGAACCTTCGACCTACGCATTAGAAGTGCGTTGCTCTATCCAGCTGAGCTATGGAACCATTTTTTTAAAACTTAATGGTAAAGTTTTGTCGGGGTGGCAGGATTCGAACCTGCGGCCTCCTGCTCCCAAAGCAGGCGCGATAACCGGGCTACGCTACACCCCGAAGGCAAAATTTAAGCGGAGAGACAGGGACTCGAACCCTGGCGACGGTTACCCGTCGACAGATTAGCAATCTGCTCCATTACCGCTCTGGCACCTCTCCAAGCTCAAGAAACGTGTTCTGTTTTGCGGTTGCAAATGTAAGACAACATTCCATATCTCACAACTATTTTTGCGCTTTTTTTAAAGTTTTTTTAATCTTTTTTTTAAAACACTTCACAATCAAACAAATAGAATTAACAAAAATTTCATCTTGAATTTAAAATTACCCTATTTGATACAAAATTTGAATTTATTCAAATAAACAGTAAATTTGCTAGATAACTAATATTAACAGAAAATGAACAAAAGAGTTGTTATCGTTTCTGCCGTTAGAACACCTATCGGAAGTTTCATGGGAGGGTTATCTACCGTACCCGCACCAAAATTAGGCGCTGCCGCTATTAAAGGCGCACTTTCAAAAATTAACCTAGACCCAAAATTAGTTGATGAAGTTTTCATGGGGAACGTAATCCAAGCTGGTGTTGGACAAGCTCCAGCTCGTCAAGCTGCCCTTTTTGCAGGATTATCAGAAGAAGTTGCTGCCACAACAGTTAACAAAGTCTGTGCTTCTGGAATGAAAGCGGTAATGTTTGGTGCGCAGGCAATCGCTTGCGGTGATGCCGAAATCGTAGTTGCCGGCGGAATGGAAAGCATGAGCTTGATTCCTCATTACGTGCAAATGCGTGCTGGAAACAAATTTGGCCCAGCAACTATGCTGGACGGAATGCAAAAAGATGGTTTGACAGATGCTTACGATAACAACGCAATGGGAGTTTGCGCTGACTTATGCGCATCTGAATACAAAATCAGCCGTGAAGAACAAGATAACTTTGCAATTCAGTCTTATGAAAGAAGTGCAAAAGCTTGGGATGCTGGAAAATTTGATAATGAAGTTGTTCCCGTAGAAGTTCCACAAAGACGCGGCGAACCAATTATATTCTCTAAAGATGAAGAATACACTAATGTAAAATTAGATAAAATTCCATCTTTAAGCCCTGTTTTTACAAAAGACGGAACTGTAACTGCTGCAAACGCTTCAACTATAAATGATGGCGCTGCTGCATTAGTTTTAATGTCTGAAGAAAAAGCAATTGCTTTAGGTTTAAAACCTTTAGCTTACATAAAAGGGTATGCAGATGCAGCGCAAGAACCAAAATGGTTTACGACAAGCCCGGCAAAAGCATTACCAAAAGCTTTAGATAAAGCTGGAATTTCAATCTCAGATGTTGATTATTTCGAATTCAATGAAGCCTTTTCTGTTGTTGGTCTAGCCAATGCAAAAATCTTAAATCTTGATAACGATAAAGTAAACGTAAACGGCGGCGCTGTTTCACTAGGACATCCGCTTGGTTGCTCTGGAGCACGTGTTATTGTAACTTTAATTAATGTTTTAGAACAAAACGATGCTAAAATCGGAGCTGCTGCAATTTGCAATGGCGGCGGCGGCGCATCAGCAATTGTTATTGAAAGAGCTTAAATAATAATACTTTAAATTAGGAGTTATTAACTACTTTTGACTCCTAATTTTTTTAAACTTATAAATTACCCTAAATGTTCGGAATTTGCAATCTTGCCATAGTACCCGTTCGATCTGAGCCTAGCGACAGAAGTGAAATCGTTACACAACTTTTGTTTGGCGAACATATCGAAATTTTAGAACGCCAAAAGCAATGGGCTCGAATAAAAATTCAATTCGATGATTATGAAGGCTGGGTAGATTCAAAACAGTATCAGGTAATTTCTGAAGAAAACTACAATCAATTAAGCAAAGAAGCTATTATCCTAAACGCTGATTTAATTGATTATATCACTTCTCCAAACAATTTATTACTGCCAATTCCGCTTGGTGCTTCGTTAACTTTTTTAAACAATAACGAAATCAATACTTCCAATTTTGATTTTGAAGGAACAAAAACCAGCGGCATAAAACCAAAAAGCGCACTTATAAATACCGCTTTTATGTATCTAAATGCGCCCTATTTATGGGGCGGAAAAACACCTTTTGGTGTAGATTGTTCTGGCTTTACACAAATGGTTTATAAACTAAACGGATACAAAATTCATCGCGACGCCTCTCAACAAGCGCTAGAAGGCGAACCTCTAAGCTTTATTGAAGAAAGTGAGCCTGGAGATTTAGCTTTTTTTGACAATGATGAAGGAAACATTACTCATGTGGGAATCATTATGGAAAACAACTATATCATTCACGCAAGTGGAAAAGTCCGCATCGATCGTTTAGATCATAGCGGAATTTACAATCCTGAAATAAACAAACACACTCATAAACTTAGAGTAATCAAAAAGATCATTTAAAAAACGCAATTTGCACGAATTATTACAAATTAAAATCCTTTTAATCAGTGTAATCAGTGGCAAAAAAATTAACCCAAATTAGTGCAATAAGTATTTATGCACTCAATCGAATTGTTTTTCTAAATTCTGAAGGACTGTACCCTTTTTGCTTTTTAAAGAATTTATTAAAGTGACTTTCATCGGTAAAACCAAATTCATAAGCAATTTCGTTGATACGCTTATCACTAAATTGCAAACGATGTTCAATCAACTTCGTTTTATAATTGCTGATATACTGTTGCATCGTTTCATCGGCATGTTTCTTAAAATAACGCCCTAAATACGTATTCGAAATTCCGAAATAATCACTTATCGACTCCGCTTTAATTTTCTCCGGATAATAAATATTCGTCTGAATATATTGTAGAATATCCATCGCTTTCGCTTCAGTCCCTACATTCACTTGTTCCGGTAAATACTTCGCAATATTTCGAGCCACAATAATAATCAGTGTATTAACCAATTGCTGAATCAATTCCTGATTATAAACATCCTTATCCTGATGTTCTCTGCAAATCGCTTCAATCATCACCTTCACCAAACATTTATCAGCATCATTTTTTAAAATACAACCCGGCTGATGATTCGCATTTTGCAGAATATATTCCAAACGCTGAACATTCTCGTTTTGCAGACTGGAATTCTTCAAATAAATATCATTAAATCTCAAAAAGAAAAACTTCGTTTTCGTCTCAATTGTAAAATTATGACAATCCTCAGGCGTCAACAAAAACATATGTCCCGCATCATATTCAAAAATATTTTTATTGATGCACTGCCTTCCTGTCCCGCTTAAAATATAAACCAATTCAAAGAAATTATGACGATCTCCAACATCCGGATATTCATCCAGAGTCTCAAAGGAAACCGTAAACGGCTCGTATAAATTTTCTTTTTTCATGAGTTCTAAAGTATTTGAAGTTGCAAATTTACATAAAAAAGACAAATATATACAAGTTATCACTCTTAAAAATGGTATAATTTTTCCAAGTGAAATTTAAGAATTAAAATACAACATTATGGAATATAGAAAATTAGGCAACTCAGAACTTGAATTATCAGCAATAACATACGGCGCTTTTGCCATTGGCGGAAACATGTGGGGCGGAAACGAAAAGAAAGATTCAATAGAATCTGTTCAAGCATCAATCGATCACGGCGTAACCACAATCGACACTGCTCCTTTTTACGGATTTGGTTTAAGTGAAGAAATGATCGGCGAAGCTATTAAACCTTACGATCGTTCAAAAGTGCAGTTGCTTACAAAATTCGGTTTAGTTTGGGACGGAAGCAACAACGGAAAAGGTGATTTCTTTTTCGACGCCGATGATAACGGTAAAAAAGTTCCTATTTACAAATATTCATCAAAAGCAAACGTAATAAAAGAAATCGAAGAAAGTTTAAAACGCCTTCAAACAGATTATATTGATTTATTGCAAATTCACTGGCCAGACTCCACTACTCCAATTTCTGAAACCATGGAAGCTGTAGAAACTTTAATCCAACAAGGAAAAATCAGAGCGTTTGGCGTAAGTAATTATAGTATTCCGCAAATTCAGGAAGCACAAAAAACGGTACAAATCGCTTCAAACCAAGTCGCATACAGCATGTTGAATCGCAAAATTGAAACCGATTTAATTCCGTTTACAGTTTCAGAAAACATCGGAATTATTGCTTACAGTCCAATGGAAAGAGGTTTATTAACCGGGAAATATTTCACCGACAGCAAACTAAAAGAAAACGATCACAGAAATGGTTATTTCGGGCAATTCGATCTTCAAAAAGTAAAAACTTTAGTAGAAGAATTAAGTTCATTAGCAAACGCAAAACACATTTCAATTTCGCAATTAGTGTTACGCTGGACAAGTTTACAAAAAGGAATTGCAGTTGTTTTAGCCGGAGCAAGAAACGCAGAACAAGCCATTTCAAACGCAAAAGCAATGGATTTCGATTTATCAGCTTCAGAATTGGAGTTTATTAATCAGGCAATTTCCAAGCTTAAATAATATTTTAAACACATAGAAACATAGTTTACTTTGTCTATAAAGGCGTTTCACTTGCATTAATAAACATAGTCAACACAATCTTGTCATTCCGAGGAACGAGAAATCGCACTAGAAACTCCGCAAACTAAGTCGCCAATCTTTGACGAGCAACGAGTGCGATTTCTCGTTCCTCGAAATGACAAACTTTGAGAACTATGTGTTAGAAACTAGTTTCTTTCCATTACCTTTTTTCAAGAAAGAAAATTCTATGTTTCTATGTGTTTAAAAAAAACCTCAAAGAATTAAATAATAAAAATTTGGGCGTGTCCCAAGGGCCGGGCTATCCGTTACAATCTTTTGTGTCTCGTTAAAGAAACGAGACACAAAAGGATTTTCACTCCTATCCCTCACGCATCCATTTTCAAAAGAAACAATCCTATAAAAATGAAAAAAATATTTATCATCAACGGAAGTCAAAATTTCGCACATTCGGGCGGAAAATTCAATGAAACAGTAACCGATTGGACAATCGAATACCTAAAAAGTAAAAACTACGAAATAAAAACAACCGATATCAAACAAGACTTTGACTTAGACGAAGAAGTAGAAAAATTCGTTTGGGCAGATGTTGTGGTGTATCACACGCCAGTTTGGTGGTTTCAGTTACCTAATCTTTTTAAAAAATACATCGACGACGTTTTCACAGCCGGACACAACAAAGGAATCTACAAAAGCGACGGAAGAAGCCGAGTAAATCCCGACATCAATTACGGAACCGGCGGACAATTACACGGACGCAAATATATGCTAACCACAAGTTGGAATGCACCTGCAACAGCCTTCACACTTCCGGGAGAATTCTTCGAAGAAACCTCTGTTGACGACGGAGCGATGTTTGGTTTTCACAAAATGAACAAATTTACGGGAATGCAAAAACTCGAAGGATTTCATTTTCATGATGTCGAAAAAGGTGCTACATCTGAAAATATTAGTATCTTTAAATCTGAATACACAAACCATTTAGCACAAATTTTCAAAACCATATAACTATGATATCTATAACTGCCATTATAAAAAGCAAGAAAGAAAACACTCAACAGCTTCACAGCTTATTGAATGACTTAGTTACCGAAACTAGAAAAGAAGCTGCATGCGTACGCTATGATCTTCATCATGCCGAAAATGTTTTTATTATTTGGGAAGAATGGAAAGATCAAACCGGCTTAGATCTTCATAACAACCAATCTCATTTACAAGATTTCATCACTAAAAGCGAAACCTTTATTGCCGCTCCAATTCAAGTTTACAAAACAGCACAGGTTTTATAAGATATTTTTTCTGTCGCGAGTTCACGAATTATTTTAATTGCTTTGTGCATAAATTTTAAAGAATAAATTCGTGACTCCAGCGATAGCGAACAGGCGAAGCAATTCGTGGTTATAAAAAACTACTTAATCCCTCCAAAAGCTCCAAAACACATATTTTTATGTAAGATTTCGACGCTTTTAAATCCCACTTTTTTCATCAAATCCAATTGATAATTCATTGATTTTGGCGTATCTTCTTTTGCGATATAATCAAATACATTATTACGATATTCCGCCCCTCCTATTCCTTCCAAATATTCTCCATAGCGCTGCCATGTATATTCGTTCAATAATTCCGTGTCTTGTGTAATCAAATCCGAAATCATAAAACATCCTCCTGGTTTTAATAATTTGAATATTTTTTCGAACGTTGTTTCCCAATCCTGATCATCTCTTAAATGATGCAAAACTGCTCCCGCCAAAATAATATCAAAACTGTTTTCTTTTAAATCAACTTCGCGAATATCACCTTGTTTGATTTCTACTTTCCCTTTCGTTTCTGCTGATACTCTTTCAAAAGCTTTATCCAACATTAGCAAACTCAAATCGACCAAAGTGCAATTTAAATCTGGTAATTTAGACAACATCATTAAAGTATAATTTCCTCCACCACAGCCAATATCCAAAACATGCGTCGCATTTGGAACAATTCTTTTAGAAGCTTCTGTAATTAATTCCAACGAAATTTTAGCATCAATTGTAGACAATTGTCCCGTTTCTAAATTCGAAAATCGTTCGACATCATTATCAAATCGTTCTTTGATTTCTGCAATAGTTGATTTTTTCATAATCTATGTTTTTTAAATCTCTCGCAGTCCCGATAGCTATCAGGAGCAGATTGAGCGAATCTTTTTGCTATTATTGATCGGAATATTGTAGTTAAAATGATTTTATCTAAACTAATAATCTGCTCAATCTGCAACCCAAGCGATAGCGAATTAACAAAGCACGTCTGCGAGAGAGTTCTTTTTTCTTTTTCCAAAATTATCTCTTTCATAAATACTTTAAAAATACTATTTTTATCAATCATCAATACTTTAAAAGTATCATGGAATTACGTCACTTAAAATACTTTTTGGCTGTAGCCGAAGAACTAAACTTTACTAAAGCTTCTGAGAAACTTTTTATTTCACAGCCGCCCTTAAGCCGTCAGATAATTGAACTCGAAGAAGAACTTCAGGCAAAACTATTTATTCGGAACAACAAAAAAGTAGAACTTACGGAAGCTGGGAAATATTTCGAAAAAGAAGTAAAAGTACTTTTTCAGGATTTGGAACGCATTTCTATAAAAACAAAAAAGATCGCCAAGAATGTTTCGGGTGAATTCAGAATCGCCTACATCAGCTCAATTTACTCATCTGTTATTTCAGAATTAATAAAACATTTAAAATTACAATTCCCTTATGTAAATTTTAAACTTTTTGAAATATCTACAACCAAACAAATCGACGCTTTAGAACAAGGAAAAATCGAAATGGGAATTATTCGTTCACCCATAAAATCACCAAAAATACAATCTCATTTATGGTTTCAGGATGGATTTTCAATTGTCTTTAATAAAAATAACATTCAACTGAAATCTGAAAAAGAAATATTGAACTTAAAAGATGAAACTTTCGTGTTCTTCAATAAAGATTATGCACCACATTATCACGAAGTTTTACTGGAACTTTGTGCTTTTTATGGCTTTACGCCGAAGATTATCCACGAAGCCAACAACATCAATTCCATCGTACAATTAGTCAAAAACGGATTAGGAATTTCGATTGTTCCTTCCAACATTGCAAAAAATAATCAAGATCCCGAAATTAGTTTTCTTGAATTAAAAAAAGTCAATTTACGCACAGATGTTTCGATTATAACTTCAAAAGAAGATGATTCAGAAATTACGAGATCTGCTGTTGCATTTTTGTTGCCACAAAGGCGCTAAGGCGGAAAGTTTTTTAAGCACAAAGAAGCGTGCAGTTTGTCATCCTGACGAAGGAAGGATTACACAAGAAATTCCGCAAACAGAATCGCCAATCTTTGTCGAGTTACGTGTGTGATCCTTCCTTCGTCAGGATGACATAAAATGAGAAAATCCTTTTAATCATTATAATCTGTGGCAAAAAAAACTTTCCGCCTTAGCGCCTTCGTGGCCATAACAAAAATTCGTTACAATTTAGTACAGAAATCCACATTATAAAAAGAGAACTTTTAAATACCTTAGCAAATTCAAAATCTACAATAAAATTTCAATATAAAATGGCTGAGCAATCTTCAATTCAGTGTCCAAACTGCGGAACTCCTATCGACGTTAATGATGTTTTAAAACATCAATTGGAAGACAGCATCCGTAAAGAATTTCAACAAAAAGCGACTATTCAAAATAAAGAATTAGAGCTTAAAAACGAACAATTGGACAAAGCCAAAGCCGAATTTGAAGCCAAAAAGAAACAAGAAAACGAGCTTTTTGCCGAGCGTTTGGAACGTGAAAGAAAAATTGCGGAAAAAGAAATTTCTGAAAAACTAAAAACCAAACTCGAAGAAGAAAACAAAGATCGTTTGCTTTTAATGGAAAAAGAACTCTCTGAAAAATCCGAAAAAATCAGGGAATTAAATAAAATGGAAGGTGAAATCGCCAAATTACAGCGCGAAAAACTGGAAATGAAAGATGCAATTCAGGCTGAAGCTGAAAAGCAACTGAACACGCAATTGGCCTTGGAACGCGAAAAAATCAGAAAACAGGAAGACGATAAAAACGAGTTGAAATTTAAAGAACTTCAAAAGCAATTAGAAGAACAGAAAAAATTAACCGAAGAAATGAAACGCAAGCAAGAACAAGGTTCTATGCAATTGCAAGGCGAAGTAATGGAATTAGCAATCGAAGAATGGCTAGCCAATAACTTTCCTCTTGACAGCATCGACGAAGTTAAAAAAGGTGCAAATGGTGCCGATTGCCTTCAGATTGTAAACACTCGCGAACACCAAAATTGCGGTTCAATTTATTACGAAAGCAAAAGAACTAAAGCTTTTCAGCCATCTTGGATCGAAAAATTCAAAAATGACATCAGAATTAAAAGAGCCAATATCGGCGTTTTGGTTACCGAAGTTATGCCAAACGGAATGGAACGAATGGGCATGCGCGACGGAATCTGGATTTGTACCTATGAAGAATTTAAAGGTTTGAGCGCTGTTCTTCGCCAATCTTTAATTCAGATCAATCAAGCTGTTCAGGCGCAGGAAAACAAAGGCGATAAAATGTCGATGTTGTATGATTTCTTAACGAGCAACGAATTCCGTTTGCAAATCGAAGGAATTGTAGAAGGTTTTACGCAAATGCAAAGCGATTTAGATTCTGAAAAAAGAGCCATGCAAAGAATCTGGAAACAACGCGAAAAACAAATCGAAAAAGTGGTTCATAATACTTTAGGCATGTACGGCTCGATTCGTGGAATTGCAGGAAATGCTGTTCAAAGTGTAAAAGCTTTGGAATTGGATTTTATTGAAGGTAATGACGAAGAGGAAGAAACTAAGGAATTGCTTGAGTAATTTCGATTTAAAAAAATAAAAGCTCTCGCAGATTTTGCAGATTAAGCAGAGAAAATCCATTTAATCTGTAGAATCTGTGGCAGTAAAAAATATCTGCTCAATCTGCAAAATCTGCGAGAACAAATAATAATCAATCCACCTTCTTAAAAACAGCCAATTTCCCAGAAGGATTGGACAAAATCAACTGATTATTCCCTATAGAGTATGTAGTTGTACTTTGTAACGCTTTAGTAAATTCACCTTCTTTATTTCCTTGAGGACAAGCCATAAGCGTAGAAAGAACCTTTGAAAATCTTAGTAAATCCTTTTCGTAAAAAATAGAACCGCTGATCGCATTACAGCCACCATAACCAGAAAATCTGTTTTCTGCCGAATTAATTTCAATTCGAGGAAATTCTTTCTGAAAATCGGTTGCAAAAACTTTGTAACCATTTAATTCTTCCAAAACCCAAATATCATGAAGTCGATAATCGGTAATATATTTTCCGCATCCGCTAAGTTTTTTAAATTCTAATTCGGAGTTATTTTTTATTTCGACTTTCACACTGTAAGGCGAAATCGTACCAGACATCGAATCCTGACAATCCAACTGCTGAATCGTAATAATTCCGGAAGCAGTTTCATTGCTTACCTTATACATTTTTACATTCGCGTCCATAGCTCTGATGGCGTCAACCGCAGGAAAAGTGATACTTTCTTTCCCTGGAATTAATGAGGTAAAAACAATATTATCATTTCCAATTTTAACTCCCCAAAATGGCTCGTTTCCAGTTGCTTTAAAATAAAAGTTCATATCATCCTGATTTACTCCTTGTTGAGCAGTTTCTTTAGTCTCTGAAGTTTTGCCTGCTGAAGTTTTACAGCCCACCATCAAAGACAGTAAAAGCAAAAGTGGTATTATTTTTTTCATACTATTTGTATTTGGAATGTGCTTTCTGCTAAAACACCTATAAAATTCTTATGAATTTACGACATTTTTTTGAAATCGTTATTTAGAATCTTTTCAAATTTGAAATAATTCTTGATTTTTAAATTTACCAAAAACCTAGACTACGTAATAGATCAAGGCAAAATACGTAGCAAACAGAATTCATATCTACTTAAAAAAATAAATTTATTACGTATTTTTATAAGTATAAATACTTATATTTGCATAGTAATACTTAATTAAAGAAATCATGATTAGAGTAATAGTAGTTGGAAACGGCATGGTTGGTTATAAATTTTGCGAAAAGTTTGTTGCAAAATCTGGACAAGAAAAGTATCAAATCACTGTATTTGGCGAAGAACCAAGGCGCGCTTACGATCGCGTTCACTTAAGTGAATACTTTGGAGGAAAAACAGCTGATGATTTATCTTTATCAACAAGTAACTGGTACACAGAAAACAACATTATTCTCAACACATCTGAATTAATTACAGATATTAACCGTGCGGAAAAAACAATACATACTCATTTAGAGAAAACACATACGTACGACTACTTAGTTTTAGCCACAGGTTCATCCGCTTTTGTTCCTCCGATCGACGGAGTTGAAAAAGAAGGTGTTTTTGTTTACAGAACCATCGAAGATCTTGACGCAATTATGGCTTACGCCAAAAAAATAAAAATAAAAGGTACAACCGAAGCGGCTGTTTTAGGAGGAGGATTATTAGGTCTTGAAGCGGCAAAAGCTGTTAGAGATTTAGGATTGAATCCACATGTGGTGGAATTTGCTCCGCGTTTGATGCCGAGACAATTGGATCAAGGCGCAAGTGATATGCTACAAGCTAAAATTGAAGAATTAAACATCGGAATTCATCTTAACAAAGCAACGCAATATATTGACGGAAAAGAAAGTATAACGGGAATGATGTTTGCAAACGACGAATTGTTAAAAGTAGACATGTTGGTTATATCTGCCGGAATCAAACCTCGCGACGAACTGGCTCGAGTTTCAGGACTTGAAGTCGGCGTAAGAGGCGGAATCGTGGTAAACAATCAAATGCAGACATCAGATCCTTCTATTTTTGCTATTGGCGAAGTAGCGCTTTATAATCAAAACATTTACGGATTGGTTGCTCCAGGTTACGAAATGGCCGATGTTGCTTCTGAGCAAATCTTAAATGGCGAAAAAACCATGAGAGAAACCATCGATATGTCGACACAATTGAAATTAATTGGTGTTGAAGTAGCGAGTTTTGGCGATCCTTTCATCGAAAATGAAAATGTAACTGCCATTATTTATGAAAATAAATTAAGTGGCATCTACAAAAGAATCAACGTTACGAAAGATTCTAAAACGCTTTTAGGTGGAATTTTAGTCGGCGATTCAAGCGATTACAATTCACTTTTCCAGATTTACAGCAACGCAATGGCTTTACCAAAAAATCCAGAAGATTTGATTTTAGGCTCTCGTGACGGTTCTGAAGGTTCAAGTTTAGGAAGCGTAATGGATTTGCCAGATACAGCAGTAATTTGTTCTTGCGAAAATGTTACCAAAGGCACTATCTGCTGTAAAATTTTAGATGAAAGTTGTGCTTCTCTTTCAGATGTTGTAAAAGCAACTAAGGCAACTTCAGGTTGTGGAGGCTGTAAGCCAATGGTTTCGGATCTGGTAAAAGCGACTCAAAAATCTCTAGGAAAAGAAGTAAAAGAAGTGATTTGCGAGCATTTCAATTACAACCGTCAGGAATTATTTGATTTGGTAAAAATCAATAAATATGAGAATTTCTACGATGTTTTAGATCATCACGGAAAAGGCGATGGATGCGAAATCTGTAAACCTATTGTAGCTTCAATTTTCTCTAGTATTTACAATGATACAGCAAACAAACATGTTACGACTCAAGATACAAACGACAGATTTTTAGCAAACATTCAACGAAACGGAACGTATTCTGTTGTTCCAAGAGTTGCCGGAGGCGAAATAACTGCCGAAAAATTAATCGTAATTGGAGAAGTTGCAAAACAATTCGATTTATATACCAAAATTACAGGAGCGCAAAGAGTCGATTTATTCGGAGCACATTTGAGCGATTTGCCTAAAATCTGGAAAATCTTAATCGACAATGGTTTTGAAAGTGGTCATGCCTACGGAAAATCGCTTCGCGCCGTAAAAAGCTGTGTCGGAAATGCCTGGTGCCGTTACGGAATGGACGACAGCGCTGGATTTGCCATCGAATTAGAAAACAGATACAAAGGAATTCGTTCTCCGCATAAATTAAAAGGCGGTGTCTCAGCTTGCATCCGCGAATGCGCCGAAGCCCGTGGAAAAGATTTCGGATTAATTGCCGTTGAAGGTGGTTGGAATTTATACATCGCCGGAAATGGCGGTGCAAACCCAAAACACGCCGTTTTATTAGCAGAGAAAATCGACAAAGAAACCGTTATCAAATACATGGACAGATTCTTAATGTATTACATCCGCACCGCTGGCCCGCTAATCCGAACTTCAACTTGGTTAGAAAAATTAGATGGCGGTTTAGAGTATTTAAAAGAAGTAATTATCGAAGACAGCCTAGGAATCTGCGAAACCTTAGAAGCCGAAATGCAGACTTTAGTAAACACTTTCGAATGCGAATGGAAACAAGTGCTGGAAAAACCAAGATTATTGAAACGTTTCAATCACTTTATAAACTCAGAAGAAAAAGACGATAACGCAGTTTTTGTTCCGCTAAGAGATCAAAAAATGCCAAAAGCTTGGTCGTAAACTTATTTAAACACATAGAGACATAGAATTATTGAACTCAAAAAAAGGCGTTTCACTTTCATAAATACATCCCGAGACTTCGGGACTATGTGTTAGAAACTAGTTTCTTTTAATTTTCTATTTCTCAAACAAAAAACAAAAAAATCTATGTTTCTATGTGTTTAAAATAAAAGCCACAGATTAAAGGATTAAAAAGATTAAAAATAAAATCGGCTAAATCTGCCAAATCTGCGGGAGAAAAAAATAGCTCCAAAAAAAAGAAAAAAAATCATTAAACGTTTGCTGTCCTTCTTACCCTCTTTTTTACTGCGCCATCATAACTCTCATGATTGTAAAAAGAGGGCTAAGAAACAGGAAATCAAAACACAATCAAAATGGAAGAAATCTTAAATCAATACGAAACAGTTCATCCGAGCGATGCGACAATTTGGTTCAAAGCAGGTAAAGTAGAAGATTTCCCGACCAACCGAGGCGGATGCATCAAATACAAAAACAAACAAATCGCCATTTTCAATTTCACCCGTCGCAACGAATGGTACGCTTGCCAAAATGCCTGCCCGCACAAAATGGAAATGGTACTTTCAAGAGGAATGACAGGATCTACAGACGATATCCCAAAAATCGCCTGCCCAATGCATAAAAAGACTTTTTCACTAGTTGACGGTTCAAACCTAAATGGCGAAGAATATAGCATTGCAACTTACCCAATTAAGATTGTCGAAGACGAAGTTTTTGTTGGATTTACAGATTAGACTTTTTAAGAGGCAAGAAGCAAGAGACAAGATGATAAAAGTTTTTCAAAATCTTGCTTCTTGCTTCTTTCATCTCACTTTTGACTTTCGACTTTTGACTTTCGACTTTTGACTTTCGACTTTTCTACTTAATTCCGTATCTTTGAAATTCTATTATCAAACCAAAAAATGACTACACCCTTTCAAAAAGCAAGCGAATGGATTGATGCTGAAAACGCACAAGACCCAAACATTGAAACCGACCAAAACAAAGAATATCCAAAAGAATTATTGTATTCCAATAGGATGTACGAAAGACTGATGCAGTTTGAACCCAATGCATCCGAAGAAATCCAGATCGCTTCAAAAGCACAGCATATTTGCCGATGGAAAGTCGCACGCGAATCCTACCCAATGGATCGTGTTGGTTATTTGAAATGGAGAGAAGAACTGAAAAAATTCCACGCAAAAACTACTGCCGAAATACTAGAAAAAGCAGGTTACGATCAAACTTTTATCGATCGAGTTTCTTTTTTAATTGAGAAAAAATTACTTAAAAAAGATCACGAAACCCAATTATTGGAAGACGTAATTTGTCTAGTATTTTTAGAATATTACTTAGAACCTTTCGTTCACAAACACGACGAAGAAAAGCTAAAAAACATCATCAAAAAAACCTGGGATAAAATGTCGGACAAAGGACATCAGGAAGCCTTAAAAATCAGCTATTCTGAAGAAAATTTAAATCTTATAAAAACTTCTTTAGGACTATAATTCATATGAAGAAAAGCAATCAGGAAGAAGATAAAATCACGTTCAAAAATTTACGCCGTCTGTATTTTTTTGCACTTCTTACTATTGCCTTAACCATAATTGTGAGTCAGATTTTAGTGCAATACAATCTGAATCAACAGTTAAGCGATTCCAAAATCATTAATTTTTCGGGAAAACAACGAATGCTGAGCCAGAAAATCGTCAAAGAAGTTCTAATTCTGCATTACGTTTCTGATACTGCTTCTGCCAAACAAATTTCGCATTTAAATGAAGTTTTAGCACTTTGGAAGAAAAACCAAAACGCACTCGAAAACGGCAGTGACAGCCTGGCTTTTCCAAAAGAAAAATCAGAAACACTTTCTAAATTATATCTCGAAATCAATCCGATTTTCAATAAAATCGCACAGACTACCGATTCCTTTTTACTGAATCTAAAACAGAAAAAAACAACTGCCGAAAACCAAAAATTCGTAAACATTATTTTAGAAAACGAAGGCATTTTCCTTTCTAAAATGAATCAGATTGTAACGCAATACGACCTCGAAGCACACGAAAAAGTAACCGAACAACGCAAAATCGAATATTGGATTTTTGGTTTTACACTTTTAATTCTGGTTTTAGAATTCTTCTTCATTTTCAAACCTACAAATAAGAAAATCGAACGATTAATTACAAGACTTTTATCTTCAGAAAAGAAAGCTTTAAAGCTCGCATACGACACAGAAATCCTTAGCGAAATCAAAGAAAATTCAGTTAAAGAATTAAAATCGCTCAATTATGCAATGGAAAATACATTGCTCTATTGCCGAATTTCACCTGATGGTTCAATCATTCATATTGGCGAAAAATTTGCTAAACTCCTCAATTACACCAAATTTTTATCCAACAAAAAATTCTCTGAAGTTTTAACAGCAGACGAAAAAGAACAAATCAACTTTGATCGACTGATATTCGAAAAACAACGAAGCGGCTGGCAAGGCGAAATTAAAATTATTACCAAAGAAAATATTGAGATTTGGCTTGACCTTTCGATGGTTCCCGTTATGATTAAAAAAGACGAATTAGAACTTTTAATTGTCTGTTTTAATATTACCGAACGCAAAAAAGCACAACGCGAAGTCGAACGTTTGAATCTTGAAAACAGCACCGAAAAAATCAATCAACAAAAGATTATCTCAAGCAAAATCGTCGAAAACCAAGAAAACGAGCAAAACCGAATCGCCAAAGAAATTCATGACGGAATTGGTCAAATGCTTACTGGTTTAAAGTTTAGTTTAGAAAGCATCAATTTAGATGACAGAGAAAAATCAGAACAAAAAATTGAGTATCTAAAGAAACTTTCACTAGACATAATAAAAGGTGTCCGCACCGCAACTTTCAACCTAATGCCACCCGAATTAAGCGATCACGGAATTGTTTCATCCTTGGCAAAACTTACGCAGGAACTTTCAAAACTAACAGGAAAAGAAATTCTTTTCTACAACAAAACCGATTTCAATCAGCGATTAGATTCTTTAATCGAAATCAATATCTACCGCCTAACTCAGGAAGCGATCAATAACGCCATAAAATATGCCGAATCATCGCATATCATTGTACAACTTTCACACAGCGAAACTTTGTTAAGCATTATAATTGACGATAACGGAAAAGGTTTCGACATCAATGCTGTCGACAAAAAACGCAACAGCGAATCTGGAATGGGCTTATTGTTTATGAAAGAAAGAATCCAATACATTAATGGGCGTGTTTTCATCAAATCAATTCCTGGCGAAGGAACCAGAATTACCTTCAATATTCCTATTCTTAAATGAGAAAATATGTCAATTAGATAATTAGATAATTTTTACCTGACTTTAAGTAATTATCAAATTATCTAATTGACACATTCCCTAATTTTCTAATTGCCACATTTACTAATTATCTAATTCATCAGGGCGAGCCAGTATTAGAAAAAGTGGGCAATTTAACTTTGTCTATATACGCCCACTTTCCCTAATACTGTCGGGCTATCCGCGCTACTTCGGTAGCTTGCTCCTATCCCTCTCGCGGGCAATCGGTTTCAAAAGATCTTTAAATTTATTACAAGTTATTTTCAGCATTTTTTGTCATCCTGAGAAACGAAGGATCACACTAGAAACTCCGTAATCTAAATCGCCAATCTTTGTCGAATCCCGCGTGTGATCTCTCCTCCGTCGAGATGACATACTTTACGCTAAATAAAAAACTATCCATAATCTTGTCATTTCGAGGAACGAGAAATCTTCGCAAGAAACTCCACAATCTAAATCGCCAATCTTTGTGGAATCCCGCGTTTGATTCTTCGTTCCTCAGAATGACAAACTTTACGCTAAATGCAAAACTCCCCACAATCTTGTCATTTCGACGGAGGAGAAATCTTCGCAAGAAACTCCACAATCTAAATCGCCGATCTTTGTAGAGCTACTTACGAAGATTTCTCGTTCCTCGAAATGACAAAAACTACGCAAATAACTTTGTCAAAGTTTTGAACTTTGACAAAGTTTACCATCCAAGACTTTGGAATTTGGAATTTGCAACATTAGAATTTTTAATGTTGGAATTTAAAATCTAAAAAATTACGTATATTAGCGTCTTCTTTATAGATGAATATACGTAAAAAATCAAGAATCTAATTTAAGTAAACTATGAGTAATATCATTCGTGTAGTGCTGGCAGACGACCATGTTTTTGTAAGAGATGGAATTAAATCTTTACTTGAAAATGAAGCAAACATTGAAGTCGTTGGTGAAGCAATTGATGGAACTGATGCACTTGATGTTGTTGCTGAAAGCAAACCAGACTTACTTATAGTAGATATTCGTATGCCAAATTTAACGGGCATCGAGGTAGTAGAAAAACTTAGAAGCGAAAATAACAATGTGAAAATTATTATGCTTTCTATGCATGAATCTGAAGAATATGTATTGAAATCTATAAAAGCGGGTGCCGATGGTTATTTGCTAAAAGGTTCAAGTAAAGAAGAATTCTTGAAAGCCTTACACACAGTGGCTGCCGGCGGAAAATACTTTAGCGGCGATATTTCTTCTATTCTAATAAGTCAGCTTACAAATTCATCAACATCATTGGAACCTAAACAAAATCTAAGTGAAGAAATGATGATTACTAAAAGAGAAAAAGAAATTCTGACTCTTTTATTATCCGGAAAAGGAAACAAAGAAATTGCGGAGGCGCTTGACATCAGCAAACGTACTGCTGAAGTACACCGTTTTAACTTGATGAAAAAATTGAAAGTTAAAAACCTAATGGAACTTTCTAACAAAGCTGCTGAATATTCTTTGATTTAAAAATTACGTATTAATACGTAATTTTTTTTCAAAAACTGCGTTTTAGCATCTTTTAACTAAGTTATAGTACTTATTTTTACATAAAAATATAAGTGCTATGAAAACTACAAACTCATTATCTCAATCACACAAAATTTTATTTTTGAACACATTGGCCTTTACAGTGTGTTTTGCCTGCTGGACATTAAACGGGGTTTTAGTAACCTTTTTGGTCGATAACGGAATTTTTCATTGGAGCGTTGTTCAAGTTGGATGGCTCTTGGGAATTCCAATTTTAACAGGCTCAATTATGCGCTTACCAATTGGTATGCTCACAGATAAATTTGGAGGGAAATATGTCTTTTCACTTTTACTGTTGCTTAGCTCAATTCCGCTGTTTCTCCTTCCCTATGCCGACAGTTTTTTTATGTTTGCTTTACTTAGTTTCTTATTTGGAATGGTAGGAACTAGTTTTGCTGTTGGAATAGGATATACTTCGATCTGGTATCCAAAAGAATGGCAGGGACGCGCTTTAGGAATCTTCGGAATGGGAAATGCCGGCGCCGCAATCACGACATTTTTAGCTCCTTCCCTATTAAATCATTTTTCAATCGATGATCCGCAAAATGGCTGGAAAATACTTCCAATTATCTATGCTGTTTCCCTTGTTTTAATTGGAATTGCTTTTTTAATTTTTGCTAAAAATAAAAAAATTGAGAACCATACAAAAAGCGTTCGTCAAATGCTTGGTTCGCTAAAATCAGCTAGAGTTTGGCGATTTGGAGCCTATTACTTTTTAGTTTTTGGTTGTTTTGTTGCGTACTCTCAATGGCTGCTGCCCAATTTTATGAACGTTTATCAAACCAGTTTAGTTATGGGCGGATTATTTGCCACAATGTTTAGCCTTCCTTCTGGTGTAATAAGGGCTTTTGGAGGTTATTTATCCGATAAATTTGGCGCGCGAAAAGTTATGTATTGGGTTTTAAGTTCTTCTGTTATTTTAAGTGCCCTATTAATGATTCCTAAAATGGAAATCACGACTACAGGTCCTGGTGTTCTTGCAACAAAAAAAGGAACAGTAACTTCTATTGCAAAAGACAATATTAAAATAGGTGAAACAGAATTTAACATTACACAAAAACAAGAAAACAATTCTGAAAATGCAATTCTCCCAACTCGAACATCTTGGCAGCAAGTTGTTGTGGCGCAGAACCAAACCGTAAAGAAAAAAGAGCTGCTGGCAAAAGGAATTACTGTAATAAAATTCGATGCTAATATGTGGATATTCTTAATTTTAGTAATTTTAATCGGGATTTCTTGGGGAATTGGCAAAGCAGCAGTTTACAAACATATACCAGAATATTTCCCTACAGAGGTTGGTGTTGTTGGAGGTATGGTTGGAATGATTGGCGGCTTGGGAGGCTTTTTAGGTCCAATCATTTTTGGATACTTGCTGACCGCAACAGGAATTTGGTCAAGTTCATGGATTTTTATTTTACTATTTTCGACCATTTGTCTCGTTTGGATGCATTATACCATAACTAAAATCATGAACGAAAAACAGCTGGCTTTGGCAAAAGTAATAGACAGAAAATAAGCGTATTAAAAGTTTAAAAATAATTATCAAATATGATTAATATCACTAAAAATAAAATCATTATAAGATAAATTTGTCTTTTATTAAACCATCATAGATATGAAAAAAACTAGAATAATTCTATCCTTACTTTTTCTAGGATTTGGTGCTGCCATGCAAGCGCAAGAATTTGATGCCAACTTACAATTAAGACCACGTTTTGAATATCGAAACGGATACAAAACTTTATTACCAGAAGGTCAAGAAGGAACTTCGCAAATCTCACAGCGTTCTCGTTTAAATTTAAATTTTAAACAAGATGATTTGATTGTTAAATTAACTTTTCAAAACATTAGAACCTGGGGAGATGTACCAACCACAACCACCGCAGATAAAAATGGCGTTGCCATTTTTGAAGCTTGGGCGCAATACAACTTCACCGAAAAATGGAGCGCAAGAGTTGGGCGCCAAGTACTCTCTTATGACAATCAGCGTATAATGGGTGAAATCGATTGGTTACAACAAGGACAAAGTCATGATGCGGTACTAGTTACTTTTCGTCCAAAAAACCAGCAGCTTGATATGGGATTTGCTTTCAACTCAAATGCCGAAAATATAGTACAAACTCCATACACTGTCGCCAACTACAAAGCTATGCAATACGCTTGGTACCATACATCCTTCAGTAATTTAAGCATGAGCTTATTAGCCCTAAATACTGGATATGAATATGCCAATGCCGACGCAAAATTATTGGTAGATTACAAACAGACTTTTGGAACCTATTTAACCTATAAAACAGGTAAATTAGATACTAATTTCTGGTTATATGGACAAACTGGTAAAAGTACAGACAAGCAGGTAAGTGCATGGAATGCCGCTGGTTATTTAGGCTACAATATTTCTGATGCCTTTAAAGCTGGTTTAGGTTATGAATTTTTATCTGGAAAAGATACAAATGACGGCAGTACAGTAATTAAATCGTTCAATCCAATATTCGGAACCAATCATGCTTTTAATGGTTATATGGATTATTTTTATGTTGGAAATCACCAAAACAGCGTTGGTTTGCAAGATGCCTACTTAAAACTAAGTTATAATGTAAAAAAATGGCAGTTTGCATTAATGCCGCACGTATTTTTATCTGCCGCTGATGTTGTGACTCCAACAAATGAAAAACTTGATTCTTACTTAGGAACTGAGGTCGATTTTACTGCAGGCTACAATTTCAAAAAAGACATTACGCTAACTGGAGGTTATTCCCAAATGTTTGGTTCAAAAACTTTAGAGTTCTTGAAAAACGGAGACGCCGGTCATACTAACAATTGGGCTTGGCTAATGATTTCTGTAAATCCTAGAATTTTTAGCTGGAAGAAATAGTTTTTTCTAAAATTAATATTAAAAATCCCCTCTTTTAAATAAAGAAAAAGGGGATTTTTTTTACGTACATTTGAGTTCATTATTACCAAAACAGAAAATTTTCAATGAAACTCATAGCTTGGAATTGCAACATGGCATTCAGAAAAAAAGCAGAATTTATTCTGACTCATAATCCTGATATTGTCATAATTTCTGAGTGTGAAAATCCTGAAAAATTAAAATTCCCAAATGAAGTGCAAACACCAAATGACATTCTTTGGTACGGTACAAATCCGAATAAAGGACTTGGCGTTCTCTCCTACAGCAATTATCGCTTTCAATTATTAGATTGTCATAATTCAGACTTCAAAAATATCTTACCGATAGCTATTACTGGCGGAAAAGTTGATTTTACCTTATTTGCTATTTGGGCAAATAATCCCGCAGATAAAGATGGTGCATATGTAACGCAAGTTTGGAAAGCCATTAATTATTACGAAGATCTCATCAAAGAGACCAAAACAATTTTAATCGGTGATTTCAACAGCAATACCATTTGGGACAAACCGCGTCGTGAAGGAAATCATACGACAGTCGTAAATAAATTAGCCGATAAAAATATTTTTAGCACCTATCACAAATATTTTAATCAGATTCAAGGCCAAGAACAACATCCAACTTTATATCTTTATAAGCACGAAAACAAACCTTATCATATCGATTATTGTTTTGCTTCAAATGATTTTATGGAAGTTTTAGAAAATGTTGAAGTCGGAAATTACAAAGATTGGACTTTGCACAGTGATCATAAACCTTTAATAATTAATTTTAATTTATAAATAATGAACAACTGGACCCAAAGATGGGATGACCGCTACAGCAACGAAGAATTTGCATATGGCGAAGAACCCAACAACTACTTAAAAGAACAAATTCAAAAATTAAAGCCCAGCGCTATTCTTTTTCCTGCCGAAGGCGAAGGACGAAATGCCATTTTTGCCGCAAAATTGGGTTGGAACGTTTCCGCTTTTGATATTAGTGAAGAAGGAAAAAATAAAGCTTTAAAACTTGCTGAAGCTAACAATGTTTCAATTGATTATCAAGTTGGCGAATTAAAAACACTGGATTTCAAAGAAGAACAATTTGATGTAATTGCTTTGATTTATGCTCATTTCCCTGCAGAAATTAAATCCGAAATTCACAAACAGCTTGATCAATTATTACGCAAAGACGGTATTATTATTTTTGAAGCTTTCAGCAAAAAACATCTAGAATATCTTGCACTAAATGATAAAGTTGGCGGACCAAAAGACATTGAATCGCTTTTTTCTATTGAAGAAATAAAAAGTGATTTTCCGAATTATGAAATCATCGAATTAGAAGAAAAAGAAATCGAACTGAACGAAGGTTTATTCCATAACGGAACAGGTTCTGTAATTCGATTTATTGGCAGAAAAAAATAAGTATTTGTACGTAATCATTTTAACACATAGAAATATAGTTCGCCATTCTTAAAAAAGGCATTCCATTTGACAAAAAGAACATAGCTTAAAAATCCTATGTTTCTATGTGTTAGAAAGTTTTAAAAATATTTATGCTCCATAATTTCAGAGCGTAATTCCTCGACTTCCAAAATCCCAATACGTTTTCCAGCCGTTTTTATTAGAGCTTCTTTCTTAAGACTTGAAATAACACGAATTGCTTGTTCTTCGGTTGTTCCTGCAAAATCGGCAATTTCTTTTCGTGAAAGATCAATATCAATTAAATCATTGATTTGTCCGAATTTACGATGAATATAAAGCAATAAATCAACCACACGTTCACGAACATTCATATGTGCAATTTTACGAATGTTGTTTTCACTTTTGTTTAATTCATCAGCATAAAAAAGCATTAAAGCATAGGTAAGTTCTGGAATATGCTGTAAAATTTCCAGCATCGTTTCATTACTAAAATTGCACAAAACGGTATCTTCCAAGGCATAAGCACCAATTAAATACTTTTTCCCAGTTCCAAATCCGCGAAAACCAATAATATCTCCACTTTTCGTTAAGCGTACAATTTGCTCACGTCCGTTAATTCCCGTTTTAACCGTTTTCGCTTTTCCTTTGCAAATAAAATATAGTCCTTGCAAAGAAGAACCTTCCACAATAAACTGATCCGATTTTTTGCAGACTATATTCTGTTTCTTAGAAACATAAGTATTCATTTGCTCTAAATGGAGATGTTTCTTGATAAAGCAATTTTCATTGGCACAAGAATAACAAAGGGTTTGTTCTTCTTTCATGAGTCCTAATTTCTATTGGATTAAAAACTAATTTGTTGCTGCTCATTTTATTGCATCAAAAATAAAAAAATAAATTCAAAAAATAAGTATTTATACGTAAAAATACTTATTTTTGTATAAGTGATTTATCTAAATCACTACAGATTCAGTAAATAGTATCTAAAAAAAGAACTGTAATGCAAAATACCAAAATCAAAACTACCTGTTCTTATTGTGGCGTTGGCTGCGGCATAATCGTAACCAACGATGCTAAAAACGGCATTATGGTTGAGGGTGACAAAGATCATCCGGTAAATAAGGGAATGTTGTGTTCTAAAGGAATGAATCTGCATTACGTAGTCAACGATACTTCTGACCGAATTTTATATCCCGAAATGCGAGGCAGTAAATCTTATCCACTCGAGCGTGTAAGCTGGGATATTGCTCTAGATCGCGCTGCGGCAGTTTTTTCTTCTATTATAAAAAAACATGGTCCAGACAGCGTTGGTTTTTATATTTCAGGACAATGTTTAACTGAGGAATATTACTTAGTAAATAAATTGGTAAAAGGTTTCTTGAAAACCAATAATATCGATACCAATTCACGACTCTGCATGAGTTCTGCCGTTGTGGGTTATAAAAAGACTTTTGGAGAAGATTCTGTACCAATTGCGTATGATGATATTGAATTGGCTGATACTTTTTTAATTACAGGCGCAAATCCCGCTTGGTGTCATCCTATCCTATTTAGACGTCTTGAAAAACATAAAGAGAAAAATCCAAAAACGAAGGTCATAGTAATTGATCCTAGGCGCACTGATACAGCCGCTTTTGCCGATTTGCATTTGCAAATTCTTCCAGGTTCTGACATCATTTTATATCATGCAATTGCCAGACGTATAATTGAAAAAGGCCATGTTGATCATGATTTTGTCAAAAACAATGCTGAAAATTTCAAACAATATAAAGATTTAGTACTAAGTACGTCGCTTGAAAAAGCATCAAAACTATGCGGAATATCAGTAAACGATATTAAACTCGCCGCAGATATTATCGGAAAGGCTAAAGGATTTATTTCACTCTGGGCAATGGGATTAAATCAAAGTGCAGTTGGTGTTGACAAAAATACGGCTTTACTGAATTTGTCTTTATTAACAGGACAAGTTGGGAAACCAGGTTCTGGACCATTTTCATTAACGGGTCAGCCGAATGCTATGGGCGGACGTGAAGTGGGCGGAATGGCGACACTTTTGGCAGCGCATAAAGATATTGCAAATCCTACACATCGCAAAGAAGTGGCTGACTTTTGGGGCGTTGACGAGATTTCAGATAAACCGGGTTTAACGGCAACAGAAATGTTTGAAGCTTTAGAATCGGGAAAAATGAAAGCTGTTTGGATTATTTGTACAAATCCTTTGGTTAGTTTACCAGATTCACGCCGAATCGAAAAAGCGCTTCAAAACGCTAAATTTGTAGTGGTTCAAGATATTTCGCATAATGCTGACACAGCCAAATTTGCCGATTTGCTTTTGCCTGCCGCCGGCTGGTTAGAGAAAGATGGAACAATGACCAATTCTGAACGCCGAATTTCTTATTTGCCAAAAGGAATTAATGCGCCGGGAGAAGCCCTTCCAGATATTGAAATTTTAATTCGTTTTGCTAAAAAAATGAATTTCCACGGTTTCGATTTCAATAATGCCGAAGAAATTTACAAAGAGCATTGTGCACTTACCAAAGGTACTAATATCGACATTTCATTTTTAAATTATAATCGTTTAAAAACTGAAGGCACTTTTCAATGGCCGGTTCCAGATTACGGACATCCGGGAACGCCTAGATTATTTACTGATAAAAAATTCTATACGCCTTCTGGAAAAGCAATTTTTAATCTTCCTGATTCAATCGAAAATACATCGGTACAGCCCAATTCCGAATTTCCTTTTATTTTAACTACAGGACGAATTCGCGATCAATGGCACACGATGACCAAAACGGGAAAAGTTTCAAGATTATTAACCCACATTCCAAGTCCAGTTTTAGAGATAAATCCAATTGACGCCTTTAAAAATGAAATTAAAAATGGTGATATTATTACTGTTACAAGCAAAAATGGCGAAGTTCGCGTAAAAGCAAAAGTGACCGATTCTATTAAAGAAAAGGTACTTTTTCTGCCAATGCATTGGGGAAAACAACTTGAAAATGACTTAAATAGAACAAACAATCTAACGAATACTGTTGTAGATCCTATTTCAAAAGAACCTGATTTTAAATACACGACCGTTTCGATTAAAAAATATATAAAACCCTTTCAGAAAATTGTCATTGTTGGCGCCGGCGCAGCTTCATTCCGATTCATTCAAAATTATCGTGAATTCAATACTACTGATGAAATTATTGTTTTTTCAAATGAAATAAATCCGTTTTACAATCGCGTTTTATTGCCCGAATATATGACGGGAGAATTTACTTGGGAACAACTTTTAAAGGTTAAAGACGGCGAAGCATTAAACAAGCTGAATATTACCATGAAAGCGGGAATTTCTATCGAAAAAATAGACTCTAATGCAAAAACTATAAAAGATAGTTTGGGCGAAATACATACTTTCGATTCTTTGATTTTAGCAACCGGAAGTCGCCCTTTTATTCCAGAAAACGCGCAACTGCACCTTCCGGGTCGATTTACCGTAAGAAGAAAAGAAGATGCCGACCGTTTAAAAAAACATCTTGACAGCACCAATCTTCCGCCAGAGGAACAACATGTTGTTATTATTGGCGGAGGTTTATTAGGATTAGAATTAGCGGCTGCTTTAAAACATAAAAAAGTAAAAACTACTATAATTCAGAGAGCTTCGCGTTTAATGGAACGTCAGCTGGATCGAATTTCGAGTAAATTATTGGCCGAAGAAGTACAGCTTCGTGATATTCAAATTTATTTTGATAATGAAGTCAGCACCGTTTTTGAAACGGATAATGAAAACGAAATTGAAATTGCCTTAAAAAGCGGTAAAATTATAACTGCAAATGCAATTGTTTATACGATTGGAACAATTCCGAATATCGAAATTGCGAGAGAAGGTGGTCTTGCCTGCGGACGCGGCGTAAAAGTCAATCAATATTTACAAACTTCGAATCCTGATATTTTTGCGATTGGAGAAATAGCAGAATTCAATAATAAATTATTCGGAATTACTTCTGCCGCCGAAGAACAAGCAGATATTCTGGCAAACTTTTTAGCGGGCGATATCAGCAGTTATTACAAAGGTTCGATTTTAATGAATATTTTAAAATTAGAAGACATAAATCTGTGCAGTATCGGAGATATTACAATTCCAGAAAACGATGATTCGTATGAAGAAATTGTTTTTACTGATTTGAAAAAACGTTATTACAAAAAATGCATTGTAAAAGATGATCTTTTGGTCGGAGCAATTTTAATGGGCGATAAGAACGAATTTGCCGAATTCAAAACGATGATTGAAAGCAAAATCGAATTATCAGACAAGCGTAATATGCTTTTAAGAGGAAGTTCAACTGCAAAACCTGTATTAGGAAAATTAGTCTGTTCCTGCAGTCAAGTTGGCGCAGGAAATATTGAAGAAACCATAAAAAGCGGTGTAAACGATTTTACCGATTTATGCAAAAACACTGGTGCAGGATTAGGATGCGGAAGCTGTAAAACGGAGGTTAAAGAGATATTGGCGAAATGTAAAGTTTAAAAAATTGTTTCAAGTTTTCTTTGTCTCAGGTTTCAAGATGCTCACCGTTTGTCATTTCGAGGAACGAGAAATTACACAAGAAACTCAGCAAAGTACAAACCAGTCTTTGTCGAAATTAGAGTGTGATTTCTCCTTATGTCGAAATGACAAGATTGCGGTCAAACCTGAAACATGAAACCTGAAACTTGAAACGTGAAACGTGAAACAAATAAAACTATGGAGTTAACAAGATTAATAGTAAAAGGAGGCGTTATGTCACCGGGAGAATTGCTAGAAGTAGTAAATATTGCTTTAGACGAAGGTCTGGATTCTGTTTCTTTTGGTTCGAGACAGGATATTATTTTCCCCAAAGGTTTTAAATCTTTAGACAAAACCACTTTAGGAAAACATCATTTTGTTTATCCAGATCAAAAAAGCGGGAATAATATTGTTTCTTCTTATGTTTCAACCGATATTTTTAGAAATACCAATTGGCTGACAGGAAATCGATTTTTGTATGTTTTAGAAGAATTTAAAGAACAACCCAAACTAAAAGTTAACATTACAGATCCAAAACAACAGTTGGTTCCTTTATTTACAGGACATTTAAATTTTATAGCTTCAGAACATGAAGATTATTGGTATCTATATATCAGACTTCCAAAATGGGAAAAGATGGAAGTTTATCCTGTCTTGATTTATACTTGGGATTTAGCGAAAACTTATTACGAAATTGAGAAAATTACAGACGAAACCACACTTGATATCGAAATACTTTTTACACTGATAAGCGAAGCTTTAGATACTAATAATCGAACAATCGACAAACCTTTAAATATTCCGTTTTATCCTTTTCCTTATTACGAAGGAATGAACAGAATGGGAATCGATCAATACTGGCTTGGGCTTTATTGGCGAAATAATTTATACGATTTAGATTTTTTGAAAGAAATGTGCGATTTGTGTTTTGAATGCAAAATCGGAAAAATATGTATAACGCCTTGGAAATCTTTCATCATAAAAGGAATTCCGAAAGACCGAAAATTAGAATGGGAAAAATTTTTAGGCAAAAGGGGAATTAATGTTCGTCATTCCTTATTAGAATTAAATTGGCATCTGCCTGTTGCTATGGAATGGGCATTGAACTTGAAAACATTTTTAGTTCGTACGCTCGATCAATTTGACATAAGCACTTATGGACTTAATTTTGGCATTTCAGAATACAATCGCGACGGACATTATTTTACTTCGATTGTAATCGAAAAAAATGAACTTCCAGCAGCTTTAGAATCTATTAAAATCAGGGATACCTACAATGTTTTGTTTGCTAAGAATTTTGATCCGAATACACGAGAATATATCGTTCATTCTCAGGATATCGACAAACTTGAGCTGCCAACTATTCTAATCGAATTAAGCCGAAAATATTTTGATGAACTTGGAAATACAACAACGGAAACAACCGAAAATCTACAGAAAAAGGAAAAACCACAATTGGATATTTATCAATGTCAAGAATGTTTAACGCTTTATAAACCCGAATATGGAGATGAAAGTCAAGGCATTCCAAAAGGAATTTTGTTTACAGATTTAGACGACGATTATTGCTGTTCTTTGTGTGAATCACCAAAAAGCAATTTTAAAATTTTAGAGATTATCACAAATTAATATCTTCACCAGTATTAATAGGATCTATTAACTTCGTAAGTTTACTAGTGCTCCTGCCCTGCTGTCCAATATTTCTTTTGTGACTCCTTATTGCTATTGGGAGCAGAACAATAAAATGTCCCTTTCCTCAGAGTTAGGCCATTCGTTTTCACTTGAATTTATTAGAAATATTTTAATTTTCACAATTCACAATAACCATTCGAAATTCATAATTACACCTCATTTTTTCATGTAGAATTGTTAAGAGATTCTGATTAAAAACTCCAAGCAAAAAAACAAACAATTCACTTTCAACTACTTAATATTAATTTTTATAGGAAAACTTAACATTGAGTAACTTGTTTTATAATTATCTTTACTTAACCGTGACTTAACAATTTAGTTACATTATTAACGATAACTTTACCTAAAAGCGCATTTAATATGGAAAACAAACCCGAAGAAAGTACCCCGGAAAAAATCGATTCTGTAAAACCTGAAGCTGTTAAACCAGCTACAGAAAACGCAAAACCAGAAAATACTCCTGTTAAGAAAGCACCTGTTCGCAAAGCTGCACCTGCAAAAACGACAGCAGCAAAACCAACTGTGGCAAAACCAGCTGTGGCAAAACCAGCTGCATCAAAGCCTGCAACAACAAAGGCTCCCGCTGCTTCTGTTACAAAAGCTGCTGCGACACCTACAGCAAAAGCGCCTGCTAAAGCTGTTGTAAAATCTGTGGCAGCAACTACACCAAAACCAGCTGTACGAAAAGCTCCAGTAAAAAAAGTATTAACTCCTGCAGCAAAACCAGAAGAAAAAACTGCAGTTGCTGCAACACCAGTTACTGAACCTAAAAAAGAAAATACTAACCAAGCAGTTAAAACTGAAAAAGATAAAGCTGCTAAAAAAGCCAAAAAAGTGAAAGATAAAGAAAAGGAAAAAGAGAAAAAGAAAGCAGCTAAGAAAAAAGAAAAAGCTAAAAAAGATAAAAAGAAAGAGAAAGCTAAGAAAGCAAAATTAAAAGCCAAAGCCAAGAAAAAAGAAAAAGCTAAAAAAGCGAAAGAAAAAGCTAAAGCTAAAAAAATCGCAAAAAAGAAAGCGAAGTCTCAAAAAAAGGCAAAAGCTAAAAAGAAGAAATAATTACTGAGAAAGGTTTAACTTTAAAAAAGTTGAACCTTTTTTTATGCTCATTTTTTGTCATTTAGACGAAGGAGAAATCTCCGCAAAGAAGATCGCCGATCTTTGTCGATTTACGAGTGTGATTTCTCGTTCCCCGAAATGACAAGATTGTATAAAAAAAAACTCGACTTCGCTCAGCCTGACAATTCACAATTAACAATTAAACTATCCCCCAATCGCAATCATACTGCGGTTATCAAAATGTTTAGCAGGATCATTCATTTCGTCAATTGTCGCCATTCCTGCTCTGACTTTCTTTTTACTTCGAATAGATGTTTCAATTAAATTCATAATTGATTCTCCATTTCTAAAAGGAGTCAATAAATCGGTTTCAGAATTTGAAAAAAGACAATTTTTTATTTTTCCGTCAGCAGTTAAACGAATTCGGTTGCAGCTGTCACAAAACGGATTTGTAATCGAACTTATGATTCCGAAATCGCCTTGAAAATCTTTTATTTTATAATTTCTAGACGTAAAGTTTTTCTCGTCTTCTAATTTTTGAATTTGATCTGAAGAAAAAGTATTTCCAACCAACGATAATATCTCATTTTGTGAAACCATTTTACTTCTGTCCCACTCATTTCCTGCAAAAGGCATAAATTCAATGAAGCGTACAGAAATGGGTAGAAACTGTGTTAATTTCACAAAATCAACAATTTCATTATCATTAAAACCTTTCATTAAAACCACATTAACTTTTACCAGAAAATCATTATTTAAAAGTAAATGGAGGTTATCAACAACTTTCTCAAACTGATTTCTGAGCGTTACAGCATGAAATTTAGACGCAATCAAAGTATCTAAACTCAAATTGATCTTTTTGATTTTAAATTGCTTTAAAACGGCAATATGACGGTCGATTAAAATTCCGTTTGTAGTAATAGAAAGCGAAATATCTAAAGAAGCTAATTTTGAAATAATCTCAGGAAAATCTTTTCGAAGAAGTGGCTCTCCACCAGTTAATCTAATTTTATCAACACCATTTTTTACGAAAGTTTCGGCGATACTAAAAATCTCTTCAGCAGTCATTAAACTCGCTTTTGGCGAAAGCGCAATTCCATCGGCCGGCATGCAGTATGTACAACGCAGATTGCATTTTTCCAAAAGCGAAATGCGCAGATAATTGTGTCTGCGTCCAAAACCATCCGTCAAAATAGTGTTAGAGGCTGTCATGGTTTTTTCCTTTTAAAATATGAAAAACGTGCATTACATGCGGAAACACCGCATCCATCGATTCTCTAGCTCCGTTTGTAGAGCCTGGTACAGCCAAAACTAAGCTTTTGCCCAAAGTTCCTGCAACGGTTCTAGACAACATTGCATAAGGCATTCTTTGCTGTCCGTAATCGCGAATGGCTTCTTCAATTCCTGGAATTCTGCTTTCCAATATTGGCGACAAGGCTTCTGGTGTTACATCTCTTGGTGATAATCCCGTTCCACCCGTAAAAATTACCAGCTGATTTTCTTTTGTGTAAGCTTTTGTTCTTTCCTGAATAATATCTAATTCATCAGGAATAATTTCATAATGTGCTGTTTCAACTCCGTATGAATCTAATTTTTCCACAATTATTTTTCCCGATCGATCTTCTTTATCGCCTGCAAAAATGGAATCAGAACAAACAAAAACTGCCGCTTTTATAATGTTAGGAAATTTATTCTTGAAAGAAGATTTTCCGCCTTCTTTAGTAATCAATTTAATAGTTGAAATCTCGATTTCTTTATCAATTGGTTTAAGCATATCGTACATCGTCAATGCCACGATTGATGCACCGTGCATGGCTTCAACCTCAACTCCGGTTTTGTAAACGGTTTTTACATTGAAGATAATCTGAATTTCTAATCCTTCAATTTTATATTCTACTGAAGTAAATTCAATTGGAATTGGATGGCAATCGGGAATGGACAAATGCGTGTTTTTTACCGCAAATAATCCAGCAGTTTTTGCCATTTCCAGCACATTTCCTTTTGGCACAAGATTATTTACCACAGCATCAATTGTCTCTTGTTTACTGACTTTGACAATTGCTGTTGCTGTAGCTTTTCTTAATGTGCTTATTTTATGCGTAATATCTACCATTAACTATTTTGTTTCCAAGTGAATGTATCGTTTTCAAACATTTCTTTACCAAAAATTGGCACGTCGGTTTTTATCCAGTTTACTATGGCTTCTGTCGCTTCATAAACTTGTTTGCGTCGTGTTGCCGAAACAAATACAAACAAACAGATTTCGCCTGCTTTTACAACACCTAAACTATGATAAATGTGCATGCAGGTTAAATCGAATTTAGCAAAAGCTTTCTCGCGAATTGTGTGCAATGCCTCATTTGCCATATCAGTGTAAGCCGAATAATCAATTGCTATGACTGTATTATCATGAATTACATCGGCACGAACTTGTCCTAAAAAAATATTGTGTGCGCCAATTGTATGTTTCGATTGGTGTTTTGCGATCGACTCAGCAATAAATTCAGGAGAAATTGGTCCTTCTACAAATACATTTTTACTCATTTTTTTATGTTTTTTTTATAGCTGTGAATTCACGAATTTTAATTTTTTATCTCTAAAAAAATTAACCGCAATATTATCATTTCGATGGAGGAGAAATCTTCACAAGTGACTCCATAACTAGACCCCAATCTTTGTCGAGTCACCTACGAAGATTTCTCCTCCGTCGAAATGACAAACTATACGTAAATCTTTTAATCTTTGGCTATATTTTTATTTCTTCTTTCAATAATTTCTTCATTGCTAAAACGCCTCCAGCAATACTTTTTACATTCTTAAATTGATGTTTTTGAAGCAACTCAAGTGCCATTTTACTTCTGATCCCAGATTGACAGAAAACATAGATCATTTGGTTTTTGTCTAGTTTTTCGATTTCATTTTCCAAAAGCAATAATGGAATCTGAACTAGATTTTTTAAACTGATTTTTGGCAATTCATCAGTGTTTCTAACGTCTAAAAATAAAACGGAATCCTTGTTTATTTCCTCTAAAACAGAATCAAAACTTATTTCTGCAACTTCAGATTTATTATACTTTTCTTCGAATGATTTTCTGCTTATTGACTGAATATCATTTCTGTCAAAACTATATTTTTGTTGTTCGTTGTTCAAAATATTGTAAACCAATATTTTTCCGTTCAAAACTTCTCCAATTCCGAGAATCATTTTTAAAACTTCATTTGCTTGAAGCAGACCGATAATTCCAACTGAAATTCCAATTACTCCCGCATCTTCACAATTCAAAGCATTATTATTTTCATCAGGATACAAACATCTGTATGTTGGTCCGTTTTGATAATTAAAAACAGAAACTTGTCCCTGAAATCTAAAAACAGATCCATAAACCATTGGTTTATTAGCGACAAGACAAGCATCGTTTATTAAATATTTTACTGCAATATTATCTGTTGCATCAACAATAATATCATATTTTTCAAATAATGAAATAGCATTTTTTCCTGATAACTTTTCAGAAACTGCATTTACTTTTACTTCAGAATTCAATTCAGAAATCATCAATTTGGCTTCTTCTGCTTTTGATTTTCCAACTGCCGAAGTTTTATAAATAACTTGTCTGTGCAGATTTGAAATTTCAATTGTATCATCATCCACAATCCCAATTTCACCTACTCCTGCGGAAGCCAAATACGGCAAAATTGCAGCGCCCAAACCACCGGCACCAACAACCAAAACTTTAGATTTCAGCAATTTGTACTGACCTTCGGCTCCAATTTCTGGAAGAATGATTTGTCTATTATAACGGTTTGATGTATTCATTTTTTTTTATCCTCCCGCAAATGGCGGCAATAAAGCCACAACATCGCTTGTCTGTAATGTAAAATCTGTTGTTTTTGAAACTATTTTTTGGTTTACGGCAACGCTGAAAGTCAGTGATTCGAACTCATATTTTTCGTTTAAATCCTGCAATAGTTTTTGCAATGACACTTCAGAAAAAGATAACTTTTCGAATTCACATTTTGTCTTTTCGGCTACAGCTCCAAAATATTTAACTTCAATCATTATTATAAATTTAAATTCTGAAAAATGAATTCATCATCAAAATGTTCCTGAAAATACGAAATCCAGCTTGAAGTATTTCGTACTACTTCGCCAATCACAATAATTGCAGGCGATGATATGTTTTTTTCAGATACCAATTTAGTAATTGTATCAATAGTTCCAATTACTTTTTGCTCTGAATTTTTCGTTCCGTTTTGAATGATGGCAATTGGCAGATTGTCATTTCTATTTTCTTGATAAATAGAAATGATTTCATCCAGTTTATGCATTCCCATTAAAATAACTACTGTCGCAGCTGATTTTGAAGCTAACTGAACATCTTTTGATAATTTATGATCTGAAGTTGTTCCAGTAATTACCCAAAAACTTTCGGCAACTTTTCGTTGTGTCAAGCTAATTCCTACTGAAGCAGGAACACCTAAAGCAGATGAAATTCCCGGTACAATTGCAGTTTCGATTTCAAATCGCTCTGCAAATTCAATTTCCTCACTTCCGCGTCCAAAAATAAAAGGATCGCCGCCTTTTAAGCGAACAACATGTCCGTGCGTTTTTGCCATCGAAACAATCAAATCATTAATCTGATCTTGTGTGTAAGCGTGACAGCCTAGTCGTTTTCCAACAAAAACTATTTCGGCATTTGATGCGTATTCCAATAATTCCTCGTTAACCAAAGCATCATACAAAACAACATCGGCACTTTTTAAAGCTTTTATAGCTTTCATCGTAATCAATTCAACGTCGCCGGGACCTGCGCCTACAATCGTTAATTTTGGTGTTTTTAAGCTTTGCATACTCTTTAACTTAAATTGATATTCAGATCATTTAATTCGTCTGCCGAATTAATATTGGTTAAGTGAAAGTTTTCACTTTCTTCTATATTCACAATTTGATGCGGCACTTTTGCAAGTAAATCCATCATTTTTAATTCATTAGAATCGACTGCATCTTTAATTATTGAAATAACTTTTTTCGAATAAATTCCAATTAATGGGTGAATTCTACTTTGTGAAGCAAAAACAGTAATTCCAGCTTCTTCTGTATGTTTTGAAATTAATTCTTGTAATAATTCAGTTGAAATTAACGGAATATCGCAGCTTAAAATCAAATTAAATTCGGTTTCAGAATGTGATAATGCAGTGTAAATTCCACCTAATGGCCCTTTCTCAGCAATCACATCAGGTATTTTCTGGTACGGCAGATAATCATATTCTTTTGAAGCCGTAATCAATTTTATCTGATCTGTAATGGGTAAAATTGCCTGAATTATATGTTCAATAAATGGTTTTTCCTGAAACAGCACTAATCCTTTTTCAGACTGCATTCTGGAGCTTTTTCCGCCGCAAAGAATAAATACTGTTGGTGTTTCCATGATTTTTTGTTTCAGGTTATTTTACCGCAAAGAGCGCTAAGAATTTTTATTCATTATTGTCTTTAAAATTAAGTTCGTAAAGCTGAAAATTCACCAAGGTTTCAAACTTTAGCTATGTGTTTTTATTTATACAGCGACCCTTATCTTTATTACTCAAAAATCTTTTTCTATCCTCTTTCTATTTTTTTGTTCTTAAAATCTAATCTATTGGTAGTAAAGTAACTAATTGTCCTTTTTTATATTCTTCAATACCTTCGGGAACGATTAGTAAACTGTTTGCAACGGCAAATGTGTTAAGCATGGCAGAACTTTGACTGTCTAAAACTTCAACATGTGTTTCGTTGTATTTAGCTTTCAAAAACAATGTTTTCCCTGTATTGTTTTTAAGATCTGAGTTTAATTTCCGAATTACTTTTGTTTTGTGAATCTCCAAAAATCCAATTCTGCTTTTTATTGCCGGAACAACATAAATGTAAAAATTAGTCAGCGATGAAGCTGGATTTCCAGGTAAGGCAAAAACTAGTGTTTCATTTTTAGAACCGAAAAACATAGGTTTTCCGGGTTTTTGATTGATTTTATAAAACAGTTCTTTTACATCATTCTGCAACAATGCTTCTTTTACAAAATCATAATCTCCAACTGAAATTCCGCCAGAAATTAAAACTATATCATACTTTTTTAAAATACTTTTTAATGCTTTTTTGGTAGCTTTTAAATTATCTTTTACGCTGTAAACTTTTGTTTTTTTAATACCAATAGTTTCAAGAGCAGCTTGAAGCATTACAGAATTACTTTCGTAAATTTTTCCTTTTTTCAGTTTTTCGCCGGGTTTTACTAATTCGTTTCCCGTCACTAAAACTGCGACTTTAGGTTTCTTGTGTACTTTAATTTCTGTGATTCCTAAACTGGCTAAAAAACCAATTGCGGCTGGAGTCATTAAAGTCCCTGCTTCAAAAACAATATCGTCTTTAGCAATCTGCTCTCCTTTAGGGCGAATATTTGCACTTTTTGCGGGCATTGCTGCTATAAGTATCGAATTTTTATTTGCAATTACATGCTCTTGCATTACAACTGTATCAGCATCATCAGGTACAAATGCGCCTGTAAATATTCTAACGGCTTCATTTGCATTCAATTTTAAATTTGAATGATCTCCTGCTTGAGATGTACTTACTATATCATATTGATGTTTTATACTGTGAATAAAAGCATATCCATCCATAGCCGATTGACGAAACGGAGGCATATGAATTGGAGAAATAACTTTCTCTGCCAAAACATAACCTAATGCTTTACTTACGGCTATTTGCTGTGCAGGCATTTTGGCACTGTTTGCTTCAATTATTGTTAATGCTTCTTCAACTTTTATCATAAAATGCTATCCTTTATAAGCAAAAAAATACTTACTACAAATATAAGTATTTTTACTTAGTTAAAATCATTAGTACCTATTTTTTTTGAATATAAATTTAGGGTAATTCTTTTGAATACTCTCAGAAAAAATCCAACAACATTTTTTATGACAAAAAATCTTGTTTTATTTATTTCTAAAATTACCCTTTGGCAGATAATACAACCATGCAAAACCAATTAAAAATAGGACTGCCGATGCTATGAAGGCAGGAATCAATATTTCTTTGTTATTGTCTAAGGCATTGTTTAATGAGGCGTACAAAAGCCAAATTTGAATGCTGACATTCAATATTAAAATAAAAATAAGTGTCGAAAGTATATTGTTCAGCTTATTAGGGTTTGAGCGATTCTGGCTACGTCTAAAAGTACTCATACTTATAAAATTAAATTATACAAATTAGCTTTCTTTGTTTTCGATATAAGCTTTTACAAAAACGGCATTCTCTTTAAACACGACTTCTAATTGGGGTAAAGCTCTTGGCGGCGGTCCAGCAATTACATCTCCAGTTTTTGCATCAAATGATCCTTCATGGCAAGGGCAATGTATAATTCCTGTTCCCGGCTTATAAAATACTGAGCAGGATAAATGTGTACATTTTTGTTCGTAAGCTTTAAATTCTCCGCTTTCAAGATGTATTAAAATATAGGGAATTGTGCTGCCTTCTAATACAAATCCTCTTGTTCCGCCCACAGGAACATCTTCTTTATTACAAATAAAATGTTCGCCTTGCACTTCTTCTTTTGGCAGTAAAAATGCTTTTGCGGTTACAAAACCGCTTCCAACCATTAATCCGCCAGAAACAAAAGTCAGGAATTTAGCGAAATCGCGTCGGCTGACTTGAGTTGATTCCTGTTTTTTTATGGGGAAATCCTTTTTCCAGTTTTGATTTAAATTATCTTCTTTTGACATGACTCGGATTTAATAAATTCTTAATTCATTACTGCCTTTCGGCATCATAATATTGACTTTTGTTTTTACTCTTTCTTCTCCAAAAATGAAGTTATTGATTGGTGTACTATTTGGTCTCATTTCTTCAATTTGCTCTCTTGTTCCATAAAACAAAGCGCCGCTAGGACAAACTGTTGCACACATTGGTTTTTTACCAACACTTGTTCTATCGTAGCACATAGTGCATTTCATCATCAAATCATATTCTTCTACTTTTTTTGGCACTCCAAAAGGACAAGCCATAACGCAGTTTGAACAGCCAATACATCTTTCTGTACTTGCGGTATGCACAACGCCAAATTCGTCTTGAGAAATGGCATCAGCCGGACATACATTAGCACAAACAGGATCTTCGCAATGCATACAAACTTGTACTGTAGTTTGAATTGTTGATGCACGATCTACATAATTTACGCTTATAAGAGTCTGCTGCCCATTTGTTTCGCATTCGGCACAAGCCATTTCACAGGCTTTACAGCCAATGCAGCGCTGCATATCTACAAAAAATTCTTCGCTTGTATTAAAATTGGTCAAATTCATAAGTTTACTTTTATAGATTAAACACTTGCATACGCTTCAGATTCTGTAGACGGCGGGGCTATTTTTCCCTGCGGATCCAGTAAACAGGCACACACTTTGAACTCTGGAATTTTTGAAATTGGATCTAATGTTCCCGGTGTTAATTGATTGGCTGATTTATGTCCCGGCCAGTGATAGGGAATAAAAACAGTATCTTTTCTAATTGTTTCTACAATATTTGCAGGAAAAACTCCTTCTCCTCTTCTAGTGGCAACTCGAACTAATTCGCGTTGTTTGATTCCATATTTCTCTGCTAATTCTGGATGAATTTCTAACATTGGTTCTGGAAATTGATCCACTAATTTTCCAATTCTTCGGGTTTGTGTACCGCTTAAATATTGCGAAACTACACGACCTGTAGTTAATGTTATCGGATATTCTTCATCAGTAACTTCTCCGGGCAGTTTATAGGGCGCAGGATTAAAATGCGCTTTTCCATCTGGAGTTTTAAACTTTTTATCTTCCCATAATCTTGGAGTTCCCGGATGATCGTCTGTAGGACAAGGCCAGAAAACGCCTAAATTGTCTTCGACTTTTTTATACGATATTCCAAAATAGTCTGCTGTTCCTCCTTTTGAAGCAACACGAAGTTCATTAAAAATTGCTTCGCTGTCATCATAAGTAAATTTATCTTCTTCACCTAGTCTTTTGGCTATTTCTAATAAGATTGAAGTATCTGTTCTGGCTTCTCCCGGAGGCGTAACTGCTTGTCTGATTCTAATTACTCTACCTTCTGCAGATGTTGTCGTTCCTTCTTCTTCTTCTTGCAATGAGCCAGCTAAAACAATATCGGCATGGCGGGCAGTTTCGTTTAAAAAGAAATCGATACAAACGTAAAATTCTAATTTTTCTAATGCTGAACGCACATAATTGTTATTTGGAAGCGAAACAAGCGGGTTGAAACAAATCGAAATTAATCCTTTGATTTCATCTCTGTGAATGGCTTCGATAATTTCATAAGCTGTAAGTCCTTTTCCGGGCATATCTTTTTCGTCAATTCCCCAAACTTCAGAAATATATTTTCTGTGCTCTGGATTCTCAATATCTCGATTTCCAGGCAACTGATCGCATTTATGTCCGTGTTCTCTTCCTCCCTGACCATTTCCTTGACCAGTAATAGTTCCATAACCGCAATAAGGTCTTCCGATTCTTCCTGTTGCCAAGACTAAATTGATGCAGCCTAATACATTATCAACCCCTTTTGAGTGATGTTCGATTCCTCTCGCATGAAGTAAAAAACTGGTTGTTGCTTTTCCCCATAATTCGGCGGCAGCTTTTATTTTTTCTTTGTCAATTCCAGTAACTTCTTCTCCCCATTCCAGCGTATAATCTTTTACAGCATCAATTGTTTCCTGAAAGCCTGAAGTATAATTATCTATAAAATCATGGTCGAGCATATCGTGATCTACCAAGTATTTAAGCATTGTTCCATACAAAGCAGAGTCTGTTCCAGGCTTTACATCTAAATGTATATCGGCAGTTCTTGCAAGGGGAATCATTCTTGGATCAATAACAATAAGTTTTGCTCCGCGATCTCTGGCTTTCCAAATCCAATGTGTTAAGGTTGGAAATGTTTCACTGATATTTGCTCCGGTAACAATAATTACTTCGGCATATTCTAAATCAGAATAATTGTTTGAAGCTCGGTCTAAACCAAATGCTTTTTTATTTCCAGCTCCTGCACTTACCATACAAAGCCTTCCATTATAATCTAGATTTCTTGTTTTTAAGGCAACTCGGGCGAACTTTCCAACTAAATAACTTTTTTCGTTCGTTAGAGAAACTCCTGATAACATTGAAAATGCATGTTTGCCGTATTTTTCTTGAATTCGTTTTATTTCAGAAACAGTTTTATCCATAGCATCATCCCAAGAAACTTTTTCAAATCCTTTGCCTTCTACTCTTTGTATAGGATGCAGAAGACGATCTGGATGGTTATTTTGCAAATAACGCTGTACTCCTTTTGGACATAAACGGCCTTCATTAAAAGGAAATTCCATCCAAGGTTCAAAACCTACAACTTTGTTTTCTTTTACTAATAATTGAATTCCGCATTGCATACCGCAAAAACAGCAATGGGTTTTCACCACATCATCTGGTTCATCTCTGCCATCGTATCCATCTTTTGGCGCATAATTTAAATGTGGCCCAAATGCCTCAATAATTTTTTCAGTTGATACAGGTAATTTTGCCATTGTCTTTTTAGTTTGTTTTGTTTCAGGTTTCAAGTTTAACGTTCTTTGAGGAACCTGAAACTTGAAACTATATTTTTATCCAAATAAATTTCCGCCTTCTAATCTGGCTTTTAAATGTGCTTGCGCTAATCGTGATCTTTTTCCTTCTGGACTTAAATCTAGGTGAGAAGTTCCATCTTCATGCGTAAAATCAAAACCCAATTGTTTGGTTACAATTTTTAAATCATCGATATGAAGCTGTGTTGCAAATTCTTCTCCAGTGTGCGGACAAACTGCCATTCCTTGTTTGATTCCTTCTTGTTTATAAATATGAGCTCCAATTTGCGCGGGACGCTGAATGATGTGAAAGAATTTTCCAAATGGAATCCATATTAAAAACATGATTACGGTTACGGCATGAATTACGGCTAAGAAATCATATGCAAATCCTTTCATGAATTGATACGAATAGGTTAAGCATAAACCTGTAACCGATATTGCAATTAATAAAATCAACGGCAGTAAATCTCCTTCAAAGGTTTGAGTTGCAATTAATCCCGGATTTGTTAATCTTCGTCTTAAATAATATACAGACCCAATTATTACAAGCCACGATGACCAGTTTAGAGCATGAAAAATTAAAAAGGCAAGAAAAGATCCTATTTCGAAATCCATCATTTTAAATCCGAAGAAATGCGCTTCGTAAATGGAAATAGAATTAGGTGCCAATGAAAAATGTATCCATCCAAATGTCAGCGGAATTGTAATCGCAAAAGCAGACAAGCACCCTAATGCGATACAAAAGTGGGCAAACCAGCGCCATTTACTTCTTGGATAAATAAACTTTTGAACAACAATATTTTGTACTGATTCTTTTCCTAAAAACCACAGGTGCGAAAATACTTTTCCTGTAAAAAGAAATTTAATACTTCTTTTAAAATACATCCATGTTGGCGGACGCTGCAGCCAAACGGTATATCGATAAACGATTCCAAAGAAAGCAAATACGGTTCCGAATAAATAAGTAATTAATGCTGCATCGAAATTCTGCAATTGTCTGGAACCATAAAACACAAGTACGATAGTAAGTATTGAAACCAGCGAAGCAACAAGAAGGGCTTTGGTATTAAATGTTTTATCTTTCATCCTTAATTTTAATTTTAATGATTACTTATTAACTTGGTTTCTCGCATCCTTTACGATTATAGAACCACCAATTGATACCTGTAGCTAATATAGTGAAAATAGCAACACCAATAAAGAATTGATCTACAGTACCATTAGCTGAAAGATTATTTCCTATTAATTTTGAAAAAATAAATGGCCCAAATGCAGCGATTGCAGCTGTCCAACCAATTACTCCAGCTGCCTGACGTTGGTTTTCGGCAAAAATAATTGGGTATTGTCTAAAGGTACCCGCGTTTCCAATTCCTGTAAAAAAGAACATTGCTAAAATTACGGTTACAAAAAGAGGAAACTGCTCCATACTTGTTGGCGCCACTAATCCTTCGGTAACTAAAATAATTGATCCTGCCAAAATTCCTAAACCAGTAATTGTAGTAAGTATAGCCCCGCCTACTTTATCAGCTACAAAGCCAAAAGCAATACGGCTGGCAGAACCAATAAGCGGTCCGTAAAAAGCATAAACTAATGGATCTGGTGCGTTTGGAAAATCACCATACAAGAACTTAATCATTAAAGGAAAAGCGGCAGATAAACCTGCAAATGTTCCAAAAGTCATTATGTATGTAATGGTACAATACCAAGTATGTTTATTAGAAAAAATATCTAATTGCTCTTTAATTGACGCTTTCATTGGAATACTTTTTAAGTAAAACCAACTTATTATAGATAATAATATTAAGAACGGAGCGTACCAAAATGCAGCCGATTGCAGATAAATTTCGGTATTTTTGACTGCAGTATTTTTAGGACTGATATCGTTTAGTATTTTCTCAGCCATCTTTGGATTTGCATTTGCAATAGCGGTAGCTTTTGCTTTTAAAGGCAACGCCGTAAAAAGAGCTACTTTATCATCTGATTGAATTGATGCACTTACTGAATCAGTAACTGTTTTCTTTACGTTAGTCAATATTCTAGCTTGTACGTCAGGATCTAAAGCAGAAAAAACCTCTTTTTGTTTTTCAATACTAGCATTCTGAAAAACAACGATTGCTTCTTTATGATCAATACTTGTAAATACCTGTGCAGCACCAAAAATACTAACACTTATAATAAGCGGCGTAACAAATTGCGCTACCGAAACACCAAAATTCCCAATTCCAGCCTGAATTCCAAGAGCTGTTCCTTTAAGTCTTTTAGGAAAAAACAAACTTGTACTCGGCATATAAGAGGAGAAATCTCCACCTCCAAAACCTGTAGTAAAAGCCAAAAGTGCAAATACCCAAAATGGTGTATTTACATCCATTACTGCAAAACCAATTCCGATTACAGGAATTAATTTAATAAGTGTAGCAAACGAGACTATATGCCTTGTTCCAAAAATAGGTAATATAAAAGTATGTATAATTCTCAAAAATCCTGCTGCAAGCCCAGGAATTGCTGTCAGCCAAAAAAGTTGATCCTTAGTAAATCGAAATCCTAATCCTGGCAATTTTACGGCAATAACACTCATCATAAACCATGATGCGAATGATAATACTAAAGTGATCGTTGTTATTGTTAACGTTCTCCAAGCGATTTTACTTCCGGTAGAATTCCAAAATACTTCATCTTCTGGATCCCATTTATCTAACCAAGTTTTCATATATCTGTTATTAAGTTATTTAAAAATTTAATGATTGCTTTCAATTTCTCTCGTGAAATCTGGAAGCTTAGATCGAGTTGCATTAATAATTGTTCGATGCATCCAAAGAAGACAAAGCACAGAAACTATAAAAATGAAAATCCATGAACTAGTCCAAAGTCCCGTATAATTGAGAAGATAACCAAAGATTATCGGACCGGCAAAACCACCAAGTCCGCCAATTAAACCAACCATTCCTCCCACTACTCCAACTTCATTTGGAAAATATTCTGGAATATGTTTATAAACGGCAGCCTTTCCTATTCCCCAAGAAATTCCAATAAGAATTACTAAAACCACATATACCCAAAGATTAGCACTAAACTTAATTTGTGTAACTCCTTGTGCTAATAATTCTTTCTTTTTTACTTCTTGATTTTGTTTGACAAGGATTTCTTGCCAAGAATTTTTTACAGGAAAAATGGCCGCTTCATCATCATTTTGAACTTGTTTGGTATGTATGTTATGTACTTTTCCGTCTACTACTACTTTATCAGCAGTAATTTCTGTAACTGTACCGTTATTCATTGCCATAACTCCAGGTCCTGCGGTAAAAATCTCCATTTTTGGAAACATCAATAAAAAACTAATTACTATCGATGATCCTAATACCCAATACATTACTTTTCTAGCCCCAAATTTATCTGATAAGTAACCTCCAAAGGCTCTAATAACTCCTGATGGCAGACTAAACATAGTGGCAAACATCCCTCCCATTACTAGTGTAGTGTGATAAACGTTCATGAAATTTGGAAGCAGCCATTGCGAATAGGCTACAAAAAAACCGAATACTAAAAAGTAATAAGCTCCAAAACGCCAAACTCGAACGTTTTTAAGAGGCGACATCAACTGCCCCATTGTCTTTGAAACTCCTTTGTTGACTTTGTTTTTTGCAAAAACAATAAAAAGAATTCCAATTACAACAAGTGTTACAGCATAAATAACTGGAAGTGTTTTCCATCCGTTTATCGGATCATTTTCTGATAAATTATTTAGCAAAGTGGGTGCAATAAAAGTAGTAATTGCTGCTCCAGCATTTCCCATTCCGAAAATTCCCAAAGCACGTCCCTGCCACTCTTTTGGATACCAGATTGAAGTATATCCTATCCCAACCGCAAAGCTTGTTCCTACTAATCCAAAAAGAAAACTTAATACTGCAAAACTCCAAAATGAAGTTGCAAATGGCAATAAAAATAAGGGGATTGAGCACAATAATAATAGGACTGAAAATACTATTTTCCCCCCGTATTTGTCTGTTAAAATACCTATAGGCAAACGGAAGATAGAACCTGAAAGAATAGGGATTCCTAACAACCACCCAGTCTCAACAACTGTAAAATTAAATATCCCTTTATCAACTAAATAGGTAACTAAAACACCATTTAATGTCCAACAGGCAAAGCAAATGGTAAAGGCAAGTGTATTTAAAAATAAAATTCGGTGGGATTGAGACAGATTACTCATATAATAATTATTAAAATATTAGTGAACTATTATCAGTACTTAATATGACAACAAAATTAAAACAGTTAACCTCTGCAAAAAATGACATATGTCATATTAAAGACAATCTTATCTTTAATATGACATAAATCGAATATAGATAAACCACATTTTTTTAGCAGCAACAGCAACACCTTCATTAGAACTGAAATTCCACCTTAATTACAGTAGAAATAAATGCTCTTATTTCCTATTCATCTATCTTTCAATAATCTAAAATTAATAAAAAATATCAAACTACATATGAGTTAACAGTAATTAATTTGTTAAATCATCTTCCTAATAATTATACTCTCGCATTTTTTTAATAAAAGCGCCGCATTCAAAATCACTTTATTACTAGTAAGTTAAAATTAAAAAGCGCGCCGATTTTACAATTAAAAATCAAAAATGACAGAGAGTTTTATCAAAATATGTTGTTTCTCTAATTTTTTTAAAATATTCCTCTCATAAATTAAGTATAAAATACTACATTTCTTTATTCTTTAAAATTGATTTTAGATAAATCCACCTTAAACAAAAACATATTTAAACGTTTAAAAATCAAATATTTAAACCCTAAAACACTACTCTATTTTTTACTTTTATAAAAAAACTTAATCTTTTTTTTGGTTTTTATTATATTAAAATTAACTTTGTCTATAGGCTTAGTAGAGTTTAAAATAATATTTGAAACCAAAAAAATTATATTTTGAAAACAACCGAAAGCATATCGTATTACATTCTTCCTAAAAAATATACCTATAACACATTTTGTTATATGTGCTTCTGTTGTTAATTCTCAACGCTAATTATTCGTTTACAATAGATTAATTTTTAAATCTAATATAAAACGAGACTTTTAAATTTCACCACCACATTACCTTTTTACATTCCAAACCTCTATTTGCGGCACTAAACTGCTTCAGAAAGATCTTTGAATATATCTCAATTTTAAAAAAGAAAATAATTAACAACTAAAAAAAACTAAAATGAAAATGATGCAAACCTGCTGCTGTAAATAAAAAAAGCCATTTCTGCGGCAACAGAAATGGCGAGGCTTAAAGAATATTTATCACTAGATCAAGGACACATTAGAGAGTTGAAAAATCAACTTTCAGGGCGCCTTGTTAATTACTAAAAACCATTACAAAGAAATGAAAAAAAATATAAATCTCATTTTATGGGTTACCTTTTTGTTAACATCCCTGCAATTTCAGGCTCAAAATACAAAACCGTTAATACAATCTAAACTCGACGGAACTGTAATTGACGACATTACAAATCAGCCCATCATTGGGGCATCAATAAACATTAAAGGTACAACTCACGGCGTTGTAACAGATGCTGAAGGAAAATTCTACTTTCAAACTGGTCAAAAATTACCTTATACTTTAATTGTAACCTACATAGGGTATAAAAAATCAGAAATAATTGTAGACAAAAATCCTGTAATTATTCATTTAAAAGAGGAACGACAAGAACTGGACGAACTCGTAGTTGTTGGGTACGGAACTCAAAAAAGAAAAGATATTACGGGTTCTGTAGCTTCTGTACCAAAAGCAAATCTATCTCAAGTAACCTCATCTGCAGATAATTTATTAAGAGGTGCTGTCGCAGGAGTTGTTGTAACGCAAAGCTCTGGAAGACCAGGCGCATCATCAAGTGTACGAATTAGAGGCGGCAACTCGATTACGGCGGGTAACGAACCTCTTTATGTTGTAGATGGAATTTTAATTTACAATGACAACAGCAACAGTTCAGCAGGAGTATCATTTGCAGGCGCAAGCTTAAATGTACTATCAACCATAAACCCTGCTGATATAGAATCTATTGAGGTGCTAAAAGATGCCTCAGCTACTGCAATATATGGTTCTAGAGGTGCAAATGGTGTCGTTATTATTACGACCAAAAAAGGAACAAAAGGACAAGATAATATTTCGTATCAAGGCTATTTTGGATTTCAAAATGTTTCGAAAAAACTCAGCGTAATGAATGCCAGCGAATGGGCAAGTTTACGAAATGATGTGCAAGCAAGTATTGGACAAGCTCCTTCATTTTCTCCTGCGCAAATCGAAGCATTTAAAAACTCTGGAAGTTACGATTGGCAATCGGCAGCTTTTAGAACTGCGGCTCCTGTGCAAAACCATCAATTGTCATTTTCTGGAGGTGATGAAAAATCTAGATATGCAGTTTCGGCAGGATATTTTGATCAAGAAGGTATCGTATTGGGATCTGATTTTAAACGTATATCGCTTCGTATAAACTATGAAAGAAACTATTCTCAGAATTTTAAATTTGGAGTAAACGCAAATTATAGTAATTCGGTTTCAAATGGCGTAGGAACCAATGGCGGTGCAGGTGCAGGAAGGAATCCTAATCCGCTTGTTAGTGTTTTGCTGACCGCTCCTGTTGTTCCTATTAAAAATGCTGATGGAAGTTACAACGTAACCAATAATCCATATGCAACTTCCGTAAATGGTTTTGTTCCAAATCCAATTAATGATCTGGACAACACTATTAACGAAACTAAAATCAACAGAATTTTAACCAGCTTATTTGGTGAATATAAAATAACTAAAAAATTGGTAGCAAAAGTTGCCGTGAGCGGTGATGTAATTGGGACGAAACAAAATTATTATGCTCCAGCCAATACAACAACCGGAGCGGGAACAAAAGGGCTAGCATCTGTTGGTGACAGAACAGTAAGTTCAGTATTAAATGAAAATACATTGAACTATAACACCAATTTTGGAGAAAACCATAAGTTTTCGGTTTTAGGAGGATACACACTTCAATACACAAAAGGCGAAGTAGTTAATGCAGGTGCAAATACTTTTGTAAATGACGCTAATACTTATAATGCCCTTCAAGATGGTGTTGCTGTAAAACCATATAGTGATGCTTTTGAAAGTGTTTTAAAATCATGGTTAACGAGAGTAAATTATTCTTATAGAGGAAAATACAATTTTACATTATCAGCACGTGCAGATGGTTCGTCTAGATTTGGATCAGAATCGCTTTGGGGTTACTTTCCTTCTGCGGGATTCTCTTGGAATATTACTGACGAAGAATTTGCTAACAACATTAAGGGCGTAACTGAAGCTAAATTAAGAATTACAGCAGGAACAACAGGAAATCAAGAAATTGGAAACTACCTTTCGTTAGCCTCAATGGGTTCTGTAAATTATGCTTTTGGAGGTACATTACAAACTGGTTTAGCTCCTACCCGATTGGCAAATCCTGATTTGAAATGGGAAAAAACAAATCAATACAATGTTGGATTAGATTTATCCTTATTAGATCGAAAAATCAACTTTGTTTTTGATGTTTACTACAAAAAAACAAACGACTTGTTAATCAATGTTCCAGTTCCATTAACATCTGGATATGCTACAGTATTACAAAACATTGGCGGGGTTGAAAATAAAGGTATCGAAATTGGTTTAACTACTGAAAATATAAAAACAGAGAACTTTTCTTCGAATTCAAACATTGTGTTTTCAGCCAATAAAAACGAAGTAACTGCCATAGGAAATGGCGTGGATCAATTTTTTCCAGTTGTACCAAATGGTTCTTTATTACAGCAGCAGCCTGTAATTGTAAAAGTTGGAAAACCTCTTGGAACTTTCTGGGGATACAAGACAAACGGTATTTTTCAAACGCAGGAAGAGGTAAATACACAGCCAAAAATAAACAGTCTAGCCAATACAAAAGTAGGAGACAGAAGATATGTTGATACTAATGGCGACGGCGTTATTACAGCTCTTGACAAAGGAGATCTTGGAACATCACAGCCAAAATTTGTTGGAAGTTTCAGTAATACCATTTCATACAACGACTTCGATTTAAATTTCTCTTTTCAAGGATCGTATGGCGGAAAAGTATTTAATGCTTTAAACCAACAATTAGAAATTTCGACTCTTGGTACAAACGCGGCTACAACTTTAGTCGATCGCTGGACACCAACAAACCCAAGCAACGAAATACCTAGAGCGTCAAGTTCTCCTTTAGGAATAGTTTCTGAACGTTACGTTGAAGACGCTTCTTTCTTACGATTAAAACTAATCACTCTTGGCTACACTTTACCAAAAAGTGTTTCTAAAAAATTGGGGACCAAAAGCGTAAAGTTTTATGTCTCTGCCGAAAACCTAATTACATGGACAAAATACACTGGTTATGATCCAGAGGTAAGTTCATACGAACAAAACAACTTATATCCGGGAATTGACTTTGGATCTTATCCAAACTCAAAAACATTCATCTCGGGCTTGAACGTAACTTTCTAAGTAAAAAAAATATAAAATGAAAAAGATTATTATAACATTCCTTTTAAGTGCCGGACTATTGGTATCGTGCACCGATCTGGAGGTAACACCAACCTCTTTTGTAACCGAAGACAACTATTTTAAAACCCAAGACGATGCCATTGCAAGTGTAACCGCAGTTTATGCTTCTTTAAGCCTTGATCCGGGAGAACAAAGTTTATTTGGTCGAAACCTTTATTTCCTGACTGATATGGCTTCAGATTATGCTGCTGCAGGAGTTTCAGCAACAAATCCGCAAGTTCGAGCATTAAGCAGTTTAACACATGATGCAACTTCAGATCGTGTTCAAGTAGCTTGGCGTCAAATTTATGCCGGAATAAACAGAGCCAATGTTTCAATCGATAACATTTCGAAAGTATCAGGTTCTGAAGTTGTTAAAACAAGATTAATCAACGAATCTAAATTTATTCGAGCCTTATTATACTTTCAAGCAGTTCGTCTTTGGGGCGCAGTTCCAATCGTTCTGCATGAACCAACTTCAATTCAGTTACAAAGTTTAAAAGCAAACAGAGCGCCGGTTGACGAAGTATATGCGCAAATTATTGCCGATTTAAAAGATGCCGAAAGTCTGCCTCCAACTTACCCAGCTTCTGATGCCGGCCGTGCAACATCTGGAGCAACAAAAGCTATTTTGGCTAAAGTGTATTTAACTCGAAAAGATTGGCCAAATGCCGTTTTAAAAGCTAGAGAAGTTGTAAACGGCGGTTATGGATATGCGTTGTTTGAAAACTTTCAAGACATATTTACTAAAACTAAAAAGAACGGAAAAGAACATATTTTTTCTGTTCAATTTGAACCGAATCAAGCAGGAAATGGATCTAGCGGAAGTACTTTTCAAGCCACTTCTTTTACGGGATTTACAGCGACAGAACCTGCTGATATTATTTCGGATGTAGCCTTGTTCTATGATATTTATGCTGCCGGCGATACACGAAGAGATGTTAGTTATGCCAAACAACTTCCTAATCCAGCAACGGGAACTTTGTACACTTTTCCTAAACCAATTTTCAAAAAGTATTTGGACTTAACCAATCTGGCAACTCCGGGTAACGTAGCAATTAACTTTCCTGTAATTCGCTATGCCGATATTTTATTATCTCTGGCAGAAGCAATCAATGAGCAGGGAACGCCAACTCCTGAAGCTTACGAATTGATTAATCAAGTAAGAAGAAGAGCTTTTGGCAAACCTATTACTACTCCAGATGCAGCAGTAGATTTAAAAGGTTTAACACAAACAACCTTTAGAGCAGCCATACAAGAAGAACGTAAAAAAGAATTTGTTCAAGAAGGACAGCGCTGGTTTGATCTGGTTCGTTGGGGTACGCTGGTTACAGAAGTTAAAAAAGTAACCGCCAAAAACTCAGTTTCAGAAAAAAACAACCTTTATCCGATTCCGCAAAGCGAGCGAAACATTAACCCTGACGGCTTACCACAAAACCCTGGATATTAATTAACATATAACCAAAAAACGAAGTAAAAATGAAAAATTCAAAAAATAACATCACAATCAAAAGTCCGAAAAAAGGGTTTTTGATTACTGCATTACTTATCGCACAATTCGGCTTTAGCCAAACAAATCCTAATGCTGAATTTAAAGGTGTAATTGGCAAAACTTTAGCCGAGTCTAAAGAATACTGGCCAGATCCCGTAAAAGCTCCAAAAGGCGCACCAAACATTGTTTGGATATTACTCGACGACGTAGGTTTTGGAGCTTCAAGTGCTTTTGGCGGATTAATTCAAACTCCAACATTTGATAATTTGGCAAATAATGGTTTACGTTACACCAACTTTCACACTACAGCAATTTGTGCTCCTACCCGTGCGGCATTATTAACGGGAAGAAACTCTGCAAGAGTTCACGTAAGCGGTTTTTCGCATACCGTAATGTCAGCAGGTTTCCCAGGATGGGACGGCCGTATTCCTTCTGATAAAGGAACGATCGCAGAAATTTTACGTGATAATGGTTATAACACATTTGCAGTTGGTAAATATGGAGTTACTCCAGATGAAGAAGCTACAGATGCGGGACCATTTGACAGATGGCCGACAGGAAAAGGTTTTGAACATTTTTACGGATTCTTAGGTTCGCAAACCGATCAATACAATCCTGATTTAGTAGAAGATCAGGTTCATATTAAACCTGATGGGCGTCATTTAAGTGAGTTAATTACGGATAAAGCAATCAGCTATATTCAAAAACAACAAAAAGCAGCACCAGGAAAACCATTCTTTTTGTACTATGCACCGGGCGCAGTTCACGCACCACATCAAGTTGCTGCAAAATGGAGCGATGCTTACAAAGGAAAATTTGATGAAGGTTACGACGCTTACCGCGAAAAAGTATTGGCTAACCAAAAGAAACTAGGCGTAGTTCCTGCAAATGCCGTTTTGCCAGAGCGTAACCCGTTAATTACAGATTGGAAAAAACTAACGCCAGATCAAAAGAAAGTATACGCTAGATTCATGGAAGTATATGCAGGTTATTTAACCTATACTGATTACGAAATTGGAAGAGTTGTAAATTATTTAAAAGAAAGCAACCAATTAGACAATACTTTGATTTTTGTTGCTATTGGAGATAATGGAGCCAGTAAAGAAGGGACTTTACAAGGTACAATTAATCAAAGTTTATTCACTCAAGGAAAATCTGACGAGCAAAATCTGCAAAGCAATTTAGATAATATTGGAGAAATTGGAACTGCAAAAGGTTTAAACACCAACTATCCTTTAGGATGGGCACAAGCCACAAATGTTCCTTTTAAAAACTGGAAACAAGACGCACATTCTGAAGGAGGAACTCGTAATCCGCTTATTGTATTTTATCCAAACGGAATTAAAGACAAAGGCGGTATTAGAAATCAATACAGCCACGTAACCGATTTGCTTCCAACAACTTTAGACATTGCCGGGATAAAAGCGCCAGAATATATTCGCGAAATTAAACAGGATATTATTCAAGGTTCATCGTTTCAAGCCTCTTTAGACAATCCAAAAGCCGAATCACTGCATAAGGTTCAATATTATTACATTTTTGGAAACAGAGCTATTTATAAAGACGGATGGAAAGCTGCGGCAGCGCATTTACCAGATTCATTTGCTTTGAAAAGCTCTTTGGGCAAAAATGAAAAACCAGAACCAAGCAATTTCGACAATGATGTTTGGGAACTGTATAATCTGAACGAAGATTTTAATGAGCGTAATAATCTGGCAAAAAAGTATCCAGAAAAATTAGCCGAGCTTAAAAAACTATTTGATGAGCAGGCAAAAGAAAATAATCTTTATCCGCTGATTGACTGGCAGGATGTTTTTAACCGTAGAATTCATAACAACGGTCAAGACAAAGGCAAAACCTTGCAGGAACTTGCTAGAAAAGCAACACAATCAGGTTCTGGAGCAACCCACTAAAAATAGTAATCAGGTCTTTTCACTAAAACAAAAGACCTGATTCAATTTTGAAATCAAAAAAATAAAACAGCATGAAACGAGTAGATTTTATCATTATAGGAAAAAAGATTGTCGTAGGCACAATCCTATTTTTAGTTCCGCTGGCCATATTAGCTGGAGGACTGGCAGTAATTAATCAATTTTTAAAATAAAAAATCATGGCAGCAGTACAAAACTCAAAACTAACAAGAGATTTAGCCATCAGCCTTTTGTTATACACATTGCCCGTTTTGGCAATATATTTATATTTCAAGTTAAGTAATAATCCCGTAACAGAATCGCATCTTACGATACCTTCATTTTTAGAATTTGCAAAACCGGCTTTCGCCAATATCAGAACTTGGGGATTAACTGTTTTCATGCTTGTTCTGGGTGTTATAGAATTTACAGCAGGTTTATATGACGATCAATGGACGGGTGAAGAACGCAAAATTGATATTGTTTCTTTCTTGGCTCCAAAATTACTTTTACCGCCCATTATTGCTTTTTTCAGCTTAACAGTTTTACCTTTTTTAATTCCTAATCTTGAAAACTCATTATCATGGGTTCCATTTTGGGGAGCATTTTTCTTAATTGCCGTAGCCGATGATTTAACTCAGTATTGGTACCATAGACTTCATCATCAAGTGCCTTTTTTATGGCGTTTTCATAGAACACATCATTCCGCTCCTTATATGGGAATGGCAATGCTTTCTAGACAAAACTTCATTTATACAGTGTTTTTCTCTCAGATATATTTAACCGCAACTTTAACCTATTTAGGTTTAGGTTTACCAGCTTTATTTGTCTTAGTAATAAAAAGTTTCATCACACTTGGTGCTCACTCAAGTATTGCTTGGGACAAACCGCTTTACAAATACAAAGTGCTTCATCCTATTGCTTGGGTTTTAGAACGTTTAATTTCTACGCCAGCTACACATCATGCACATCACGCAGATACGAGCGGAGACGGTATTGGACATTTTAAAGGAAACTTTGGAAATATGTTTTTCATTTGGGATGTGATTTTTGGAACGGGTTTAATTACTCGAAAGTTTCCAAAATCGTACGGAATCAAATCCTACAAACAAGAAGAATGGTATGCCCAATTTTTATGGCCGATATTCAAATCTAAAAAAGAAGGAAGCGCTTTGGCAGAAGGAGTTTTATCCGTTCCGTTAAAACCAAAACCTGTTTTAGCTGCAGATAATCCTGCTCCAATTTTAGAACAAGTTCAATCTTAAAAAAACAAAGTTAAGCAGTGCATTCAAAATTTAACTTGAATACACTGCTTATTTTTTAAAACTACTAATCATGAAAAATAAAACATTAAGAAACAGAATTATAGCTCTATTATTACTTTTTACCTTTATAGGATTTTCACAAAATAAAAGTTCAAACACTATTTCGTTAGAACAGTTTTATGCAAAAATTAAAGCCGAAAAAAATCCGCAGATAATCGATGCCAGAGGTTCTGAAGAATTTGCTTTAAATCATATTATTGGTGCCGTAAATTTTAATCTGGAATCAAAAGATTATGCAGAACAAATAGCAAAACTAGATAAAACAAAACCTGTATTTACCTATTCTATTGGTGCAGGAAGAAGCGTTTGGCTTGCTGATGATTTATTAAAAAAAGGTTTTAAAGAAGCCTATAGTTTAGAAGGCGGAATTGCGAACTGGATTGGTAACGGAAAACCTTTCTTTTCTAATTCTAAAAGCAAATTAACGCTTGCAGAATACAAAAAAATCATTGCCGAAAACAAAGATGTTTTAGTAGATATAGGTTCCGTTTATTGTGGTGCCTGCAAAAAAGTAAAACCAGTTTTAGAAACTATTAAAGCGCAATATGGCAATACACTAAAAATTGTAGAAATCGATCTTGAAGATAGTCCGCAGGTAATTGCCGACTTAAAAACAATAAAAGTTTTTCCGACTTTAATCTTATACAAAAACGGAAAAATTGTATTTAAAAAAGAAGGTTCAGCCGATTTGAAAAACGGTGTTGATGCGGCTTTAGCTTCTAGATAACCTCAATATTGTCATTTCGACGAAGGAAAAATCACAATAGAAGTTCCTCCAAAAATGTCAACAATCCTTGTCGAAGAGCGAGTGCGATTTCTCCTTCGTCGAAATGACAAAAATGACTATAAAACTTTTACAAAGTTCTTCATTCAAAAAAACTACCCCTATGGCAGTCAATAAAAAAACAACCAAGATTGTAATATCCATTTTAATAGTGCTTCTTATTTTCGCAGCATTTTTATTCTGGCCCATCAATACGGACGGAACTTTGATACAACCGGACAAAAAACTGCTCGAAGGGAAAGCTGCATTTCTAGCTGAAAAAGTTTCAGCAGACAGTTCCTTCAATAAACCAAATATCATTATTCTCCTTGCTGATGATTTAGGAAAATACGATATTTCGTTGTACGGAGGAAAATCTACACCAACTCCAAATATAGATTCTTTGGCAGCATCTGGAGTTACATTTCAAGACGGTTATGTTTCCGCTTCTATTTGTTCGCCGTCGCGTGCTGGAATTTTAACGGGGCGTTATCAGGAACGTTTTGGACATGAATATCAACCCGGAGATCGTTATCCTAAAAACAACTTAGAATATTATGGTTTTAAATATTTAATCAACACCAATAACTGGCGGTTAAATCCAAAAATAAAGTATCCGAATGAAGCTTCGATAGCCACTCAAGGTTTACCACAATCTGAAATTACATTTGCTGATCTTGCCAAAAAACAAGGTTACAGCACCGCAATTATTGGTAAATGGCATCTTGGACACAACAAAGGATTTTTTCCTTTAGATCGTGGTTTTGATTATCATTACGGATTTTATCAGGCGTTTTCGCTTTATACTCCCGAAGATGATAATCCAGATATTATTAACCATCACCACAAAGATTTCACCGATAAAATGATTTGGGGAAAAGGCCGAGTTGGCATTGGACAAATTCGTCGTGATACTGCAATAGTTCATAATAAAGCGTATTTAACCGAAACTTTTGCAGACGAAGCTGAAGCTTTTATTGATCAAAATAAAAAGAAGTCTTTCTTGCTTTATGTTCCGTTCAATGCACCGCACACGCCATTTCAGGTTCGTAAAAAATATTACGATCGTTTCCCCAATGTAAAAGACGAAAACAAACGCGTTTATTTTGCTATGATCAGTGCACTTGATGATGCCATAGGAAGAATTAGAGCAAAAGTAAAAAAAGAAGGTCTGGAAGATAATACACTAATCTTTTTTGTCAGTGATAATGGCGGAGCCGATTACACTTTTGCCACTACAAACGCTCCATTAAAAGCAGGGAAATTTTCTCATTTTGAAGGCGGAGTAAACGTTCCGTTTGCACTTTCGTGGAAAGGAAAAATCAAGCCGCACACGATCTATAAAACACCTGTAAGCACATTGGATATTTTTAGCACTATTGCCGCTGCCATACATTCAGATTTACCAAAAGACCGAGTTTATGATGGTGTTGATTTAGTAAAAACTGTAAATGAAAACAAAATCGCACACAAAGATTTATATTGGCGTTCCGGCGATGCAAAAGCCATAAGAAGCGGCGATTGGAAATTAATCATAAGCGGGAAAACACATGAAAAATGGCTTTATAATCTTGCTTCAGATAAATCAGAAACAAAGGATCTCGCTCAGCAAAATCAGCAAAAAGTAAAAGAATTAGAAAATGCATTACAAAACTGGGAAAAGGGTTTGATAAAACCTTTATGGCCAAATCTAACTTATTACGAATTTGATTTTGGAAAACAAAAATACTTTGTCGATTTGTAAACAATAGGCAAAACCAAAAATTAAAATATCCTAACAGGTTCTGAAAATTTTTTAAGCATTTAGAATCAATAAATAAATACCTAACAGGTTTTGAAAACCTGATAGGATAATAAAATAAACAATGTCAACCCAAACCAAAACATTCACCATTCACGAAGATTGGACCGTCGTTATTCTCGGATTTATAATAATCGGACTTTCGCTATTTGTATTTCTTCCTGAAGTTCCCGTTTTCAAATGGTCAAATCAAACCGATTTATTCGCTGATGTCTTCGACTCTGCAAACCTCAAAATCCTCTTATTTCAATTTTTATACCTCATTATCATTGGAGCATTGGGAGCATTTTTAATCGGGAAATCAGTAAAACATTTTCTGTCAGGCTTTCCAATAGTTTATCTCTTAACCGTTATTGCGCTCATTATTGCAGGAAATACCGAGGTAAAAGGACTTAATCTCGAAGCCGTAATCTTTAGTTTAATTATTGGTTTAGCCATCAGCAATTTCTTCAAACTTCCCGATTGGTTCAAATCGGCACTTTCTACTGAAGTATTTGTCAAAATCGGATTGGTTTTATTAGGAACCAGTGTTATTTTTTCAGATATTTTAAAAGCGGGTTCATTAGGGTTAATTCAGGCCCTAGTAGTTGTTTTATCCGTTTGGTATTTTGCTTTTTGGCTGTGTAAAAAACTAAAAGTCGACGACGAATTAACGATGATGATTTCGAGTGCTGTTTCTATTTGTGGAGTTTCTGCAGCAATTGCAACTTCTGGTGCTATCAAAGGCGATTCAAAAAAGCTTTCTTATGTTATTTCGATTGTATTGGTAACCGCAATTCCGATGATGATTTTTATGCCCATGATAGCCAAATATTTCAATTTCCCCGAAGAAGTTACCGGAGCATGGCTGGGCGGAAGCATTGATACTTCGGGCGCAGTTGTCGCTTCGGGTTCATTAGTTGGCGAAACTGCTTTAAAAATCAGCACTATTGTAAAATTCTCTCAAAACGTATTATTAGGAATTGCTGCTTTTGTCATATCGGTATATTGGACGTATTCACATAATTCTTCGGCTGAAACTGCAGCATCTAAACCAACATTAAAAGTAATCTGGGAACGTTTTCCTAAATTCGTAATTGGTTTTATTACAGCATCTTTACTCTTTTCTTTCCTGCTTACAGCCGAAACTAGAGATGGAGTAAAAGACAGCTTAAAAAATCTGCAGGGAATTTGGTTTGCCTTGGCTTTTACAAGTATTGGTCTCGAAACCAATTTTAAAGATTTGTTAAACAACAACAGCCGAAAACCTTTATATGCCTTTTTAATAGCACAATTATTCAATGTAATTATTACGCTGCTTATTGCTTTTTTACTGTTTAGTAAATGATTTAATCCTAAATGCTTATTTTTTTAAACATATAGAAACATAGTTTGGATTGTTTATGAAAGTCGTTTCACTCAAAATAAAACATTTAGCCAATAATAAAAAATAACAGCCATTATTGTCATCCCGAAGAATGACAAAATACGCTAACCAGCTTGAATACAAACTTTGACAAAGTTAAACTCAACGAATTCCAGAAATTAAAAATATCAACTCAAATGAAAAAAACACTTATTACACTAAACCTCCTGTTTGTTGCAGCAGCTTTAGTCTCGGCACAAAATAAAACAACTCAAGAAACCACTAAACCCAATATTGTTTTAATAATGGTTGATGATATGGGTTATTCTGATTTAGGAAATTATGGTTCCGAAATTAAAACACCCAATCTCGATAAACTCGCCAGCGAAGGTTTGCGTTTGCGCGAATTTTACAATAACTCGATTTGCGCGCCAACTCGCGGTTCCTTACTTACGGGACAATATCAGCATAAAGCCGGCATGGGATTTTTTGATGTCAATTTAGGACTTCCTGCTTATCAAGGTTATCTAAATAAAGAGTCGTTGACTTTAGGCGAAGTTTTCCGTTCTGGCGGTTACAGTACTTTACTTTCTGGAAAATGGCACGTAGGATCTGAAGATCAGTCGCAATGGCCAAATCAAAGAGGTTTTGATAAATTTTATGGTATTTTAAAAGGTGCTTCAAACTATTTTGATACCAAACCACTGCCTTTTGGAAAAACGCCATATCCCGTAAAATTGATTCGCAATAATGAAGAATTACATCCAAAAGACGATTCGTATTATTTTACAGATGAAATAGGAAATAATGCTGTCACTTTTCTTGATGAGCAAAACAAAGAAAACAAACCCTTCTTTTTGTATCTCGCTTTTACAGCTCCACATTGGCCTTTGCAGGCAAAACCAGTTGATATTGCCAAATATAGAGGAAAATTTGACGAGGGCTGGGATGTTTTAAGAGAAAAAAGAATTGAAAAACTTAAAGCAAACGGAATTTTACCTGCCAATCAGACCGTTGCTCCTAGAGATCCAGAAGTGCCTGAATGGAGTAAATTGTCGTATGATGAAAAACAATTTTGGAAAGCAAAAATGGAGGTTTACGCTGCGATGGTCGACAATATGGATCAAAACGTTGGAAAAGTATTAAACAAGTTAAAAGCTTTAAAAAAGGATAAAAACACTTTAATTATTTTTATTTCAGACAATGGTGCGCAAGGCGGTTTTAATACTTACAATCCGTTAGGGAGAAATTTTGTTAGAAATGAAGGACCAATTGGTACATCAGGATCGTTTGATTATCAAGAACAAAACTGGGCGTACTTGTCGAACACACCACTGCAGCAGTATAAAAACAATATGCATGAGGGCGGTTTTAGTTCGCCGTTTATCGCTTGGTATCCATTAAAAATAAAAGCGGGACGAATCGATAAAGGAACGGGGCATATTATTGACCTTGCTCCTACTTTTTATGAATTGGCAGGAATTACGTATCCCGCTGCTTATAATGGCGTCAACTCAAATCCGTTAGCGGGAAAAAGTTTGCTTCCAGTTTTGTTCGACAATGTTTCTGAAGTAAACCGCGGTGCGCCTTTATTTTGGGAAAGAGCTGGAAACAGAGCGGTAAGAGACGGAAAATGGAAACTGGTTTCAACATATCCTGCCTATCAATGGGAACTTTACGACCTTGAAACTGATCGCGGCGAAACAAATAATATTGCACAGCAAAATCCTGGAATTGTAAATGATCTCTCCGCAAAATATTTTGACTGGGCCGATAAAACAGGTGTTGTTGAATACAGTAAGTTTAAATTAAAAACAGAAGTTATGCCCGGCGGTGCCTCGTTAAAAAAATGATTTTTAAAATTAAAAACAGATTGAGTCTGATTTTTCTACCAACAAGAACTTTCATTAACTAATTTAAAGATCAAAACAGCAGTTTTCGCATTTCATAAAACACTAAAAGACAGAAAAATAAGTAAAAACGGATCTCCCAAACTTATTTTTTTGTCTTTTTTTACTTTAACCCTTTTGTTTTTAAAAGACTATAAATCAGTTAATTAAATACAAATTTCAATCATTTTATAAGTATCTGTTCTCTAAACATTTAAATAAAAATTAAAAAACTTTTGGTTTTTATTATATTAAATTTAACTTTGTCTATAGAATTAGTAGAGTTTAAAACTATAAACAACTGTATTTTGAAAACAACCGTTAGCATATCATCTTTTATTCTTCCTAAAAAGTATACCTATAACACTTTTCGTTATATGTGCTTCTGTTGTTAATTCTACATCAACATTTCGTTTTTAATTGTTTTTTCTGTAAAACCTTAAAAACGATTTTCTCAAAACCATAGGTTTCTTACTGACATAATTTAATCGTTTTGATTCAATATTTTTTGCATCAATAAGGATTCTTGTATCATAACCATAAATCATCAAAATAATAACTAACACCAACAAACATGACAAAAAACAACCATTTCAACTACACGTAAATACGTTTCTGCGGCAACAGAAATGAGACGGAATTAAAGAATATTTATCACTAAAATAAAAAAATGCAAACAAAGGTTTAAACGAACCTCTTTGTGCATTTTTTAATTGCAAAAACCTATTACCAAGAATGAAAAAAAGTACAAAACTTATTTTATGGATTAGCATTTTGTTTATCTCAGTTGGAATTAAAGCTCAAAACACAGAGCCTACAATTCAATCTAAACTAAATGGAACCATAGTAGATCAAATAACCAATCAGCCCATTATAGGTGCTTCTGTAAACATCAAAGGAACCACTCACGGCGTAGAAACAGATTTAGACGGAAAATTCTATTTTCAAACAGGTCAAAAATTCCCTTACACATTACAAATCAGCTATATCGGATATCTTTCTAAAGAAGTTATCGTAGACGGAAGTCCAATTGTAATAAAGCTGACTGAACAAGTCGAAAAATTAGACGAGATAGTTGTTGTTGGATACGGAACTTCGGCAAAAAAAACCTTTACAGGTTCTACCGCCAAAATCGATGCTAAACAAATTGCAAATCGTCCTGCACAAAGTTTTGACCAATTATTGGGCGGTCAGGCATCAGGACTAAATATTGTACAACCAAGCGGTTCATTAAACAATACTCCGGTTATTAGAATTCGAGGAATAAACTCTATCACCAGTTCGTTATATCCGCTTATTATTGTTGATGGAGTGACCGTATTTACAGGAACTGCAGGCGGAGCAATTGGCAATAACCCATTGTCAGATATTAATCCAAATGATATTGAATCTATCGATGTTTTAAAAGACGCATCGGCGGCGGCAGTTTATGGTTCGCGTGCAGCAAATGGTGTTATTGTAATTACTACTAAAAAAGGAAAAAAAGGAAAAGTAAATATCAATTATGATGTTTGGGTAAGCTGGAACAAAGCTAATAATTTACCCAAACTTTTAAACGCTCAGGATTATGTAACCATCAAAAATGAAGCTAGAACAAATGCCGGATTGACACCTGGTTTTGCTTTAGGACAAAATGCTGACGGTTCTACACAAGAAACCAATTGGTATGATGTTGCTTATCATACAGGTGTTTCTCAAAACCACAATTTGAGTTTTTCTGGCGCGACAAATTCTACCAATTATTTTGTATCGGCAAACTACTCAGATCAAAATGGTATTTTGAAAACAAACGAATTTAAAAGACAGGGAATTCGATTAAACTTTGAACAAAAAGTAACTAATTCGTTTATTCTAGGAACTAATTTCTCTTATAATAATACGCTGAATTCAGGACCAAATTCAGGTTCTTCGACTCCTAATTCTGTTGCTTCTTCATCTGGAAATAGTGTTAATACACAATACATAGGATTACAGCCGCTTGGAAGACTTACTTATATTTTGCCATCAAACGTTTCAGTTTACAATGCTGATGGATCATACAACATAAATCCAGCAAATGGAAATATTGGATATGGTCCAAATAGTCCATCATTAGGAGTTTTTAATGCTTACAACCTGCAGACGATTTTAGATTTAGACAAAAATACTTCTGAGAACAATACTTTTATCGGAAGTGTTTATGCGGAACTTGAAATCCTTAAAAACTTAAAATTTAAAACCGTTTACGGCATTAATAATTTTGTTGTCGAAAACAAAGAATTTAGAAACCCATACAGTGGTGACGGCTTTTCTACCAAAGGAGCTGCAACGAATTCGAACACAAAATACCAAAGATCAAACTGGACAAATACACTTACCTACTCTATTGTATTTAACGAAAAACATAATTTAAAAGCGCTTTTAGGGCAAGAAAAAAATGTTAGAACAATTGACGGCTGGGGAGCAATAAAAACAGGACTTACAGATCCGTTTTTTACCAGTTTTCAAGGCGGATTTACAACTATAAGTCCAGGCGTATCTGTTCAGACTGAAAATGTACTGCTTTCTTATTTCAGCAGTGTTGCTTACGATTATGACAAAAAATATTTATTGAATCTTAACTTCAGAAGAGACGGATTATCGGCATTGGCAAGCGGTAATAAATGGGGAAATTTTGGAGGTGCTTCTGTGGGATGGAATATATCTGAAGAAGATTTTTATAAAAACTCATCTATCAAAGAAGTGCTGAATGCGTTTAAAATTCGTGCCAGCTACGGAATTGTTGGTAACAGCGAATTGAACGATTATGCTTCGTTGTCGCAATATACAGCAGGAACTTATGCGGGAGTGCCTACTCTTAATTTCTCTCAATCTGGCAATTCTAACTTAAAGTGGGAAACCAGCAAAAAGTTTGATTTTGGAGTTAATTTGGCTTTGTTCAATAATCGTATTACTATTGAAGCAGATTATTATAAAAACAATATCAACGATTTAATTTTAAATGCTCCTCAGGCATTATCGCAAGGAATACCAAACAACTCTATTGCTGCAAATGTGGGTTCACTTTATAATAAAGGTTTTGAGCTTACTGTAAATGCCAATATTATAGATGACAATGATTTTCAGTGGAATGCGAGTTTGAATCTATCTACAATAAAAAACAAAGTTACTTCTCTTGGAGGATACGGCGATATTTATCCAACAGCTTTAAGCACTTTCGGAATCCAGAATATTACTAGAGAAGGTTATTCTGTAGGTTCTATTTTTGCGGTTCCAACAACTGGTGTAAATCCTGAAAACGGAAACCGAGTTTATGTAAATGCAAATAATGAAGAGGTGCAATATAATGCACTTACAAAAGCCTTTACATACTTAAACGGCACTGCAGCTCCTGCAATCGACAACTATCGTGACGGACGTATTCAAGGCCCGTCTTTGCCAACTTATTACGGTGGTTTGAACAATAATTTATCCTATCGAAATTTCGACTTAACGATTGGACTTACTTTTTCTGGAGGAAATAAATTGTACAACGGTACAAGATCTACTTTATCTGATCAACGCTTTTTTAATAACGGAACTTTCATAAAAGACCGTTGGACAACACCGGGACAAGTTACTGATATTCCAAAATTAGTGTATGGCGACAGTTTTTCTGGAGGTTTCTCATCAAGTAACTCAGCTTATGTGGAAGACGGATCCTATTTAAAACTTAAAAACATCATTTTAAGTTACAGAATTCCAGTTAAAAATGAATTGATTAATAAATACATCTCATCAGCAAAAGTATATGCTCAGGGATCAAATTTATTGACTTGGACTAAATACAGAGGTTCAGATCCTGAGATTTCAATAAACGGAAATTCAATTAATTCTGGAAAAGATCAAAATGTGCCAGCCAACTCATCTGTATTTACATTAGGCCTTAATGTAGGCTTCTAGGCGCTAATTAATTATACCATTAAATAAAAACATCATGAATTTCAATTATAAAAATTATAGAAAAAGCATCACAAAAGCCTTTATTATTACTCCAATTATAGCCTTATTATTGGCAGGATGCAGTGATGATTCTTTAGATACAGTGCCAGAAACAAGTATTTCTACAGAAACTGCTTTTAGCACGCCTGCAAAAATTTTAGCACAGGTTAACGGACTTTATGCCCAATTCAGCAATCCGTCATTGTACGGCGGCCGATTCATTATTTTTAATGAACAGCGAGGAAATGAATTTAGCCAAAATGACGGAAACAACTCAACTGGTGCCAATGTTTGGAATCAGTCTATAACCTCATCCGGCGATTTTGTAAACTCTGTTTGGAGTGTGGCTTATACCGTAATAAATTTTTCAAATATTCTAATCGATAATTTAGCAAACACAACTGTTGTTACCGACGATTTACGCAAAAATTATATTGCTGAAGCCAAATTTATTAGAGCCATTTCGTACTTGAGTTTAGTACAGACTTATGCAAAACCTTATGCTCAAAATAGTGCTGCGCCTGCGCTTCCACTGCGCTTAAAAGGAAATACATCTGGAGGACTAAATGACTTCGCGTTTAGCACTGTTGCCGATGTTTACACTCAAATACTAAAAGATCTTGACGAAGCCGAAGCCGATTTGCCGGAAAGTTATTCAACAGCAATTCTTAACGCTTCGAGAGCACATAAAGCTACAGCGATTGCCTTAAAAACAAGAGCCTATTTGAGTAAAGGTGATTATGCAAAAGTAGTTTCAGAAGCAAGTAAAATTGTACCGCAGTCGGCACCTTTTCAATATGTTTCAGGAAGCTTAACGCATCGTTTGGAACCCAACATAGCAACCGTTTTTGGAGGTCTTTATGTAGGCAGCGAAGCTATATTTACCATTCCGTTTACAACTGCCGCAGAAGCACCAGGGTTACAAAGTGCTCTTGGACCAAATTATTTAACTCCTGTTCTTTATTTTAATAGTGCTGGAATTATTGCAAATGATGTTTTTGCTTCGCCAACCTCAACAGATGCTAGAAAAGCTTTAGTAATTACCAATTCAACTGGTCAGAAACTGCTAAACAAATTCAAGAAAAACAGCGCTCCTTTTACTGATTTTGTACCCGTTATTAGATACGCCGAAATCATATTAAACTATGCCGAAGCCGCAGCGCAGAATAACAATCTTCCTTTGGCTAGAACTTTATTATCTGCTGTACGAAATCGTTCTGATGCTGCTTATGTTTTTACAACAGGTGTTACTACAAAAGACGAATTGATTGCCACTATTTTAACGGAAAGAAGAATAGAATTAGTTGGCGAAGGATTCCGTACACCAGACTTATTGCGACGTGTGCAGACCCTTCCGGGAAAAACAGGAAATGCAGGTGTAGCGCCAGAAGTGCTGCCAACAGCAGGCAATTATGTTTGGGCAATTCCTAGTAACGAATTGGCTTATAACAAACTGGCTCCGAGATAAAAAAACACTTTAGAAAATATCAATAAAAAAATAACGAAATGAAAAATAATTTTAAATATCTGGCTGTAATCTTTGCTTCGACGATTATTACCGCTCAACAAAAAAATACCGCTGATAAGGTTTTTATCAATGGAAATATAATTACTGTTGATGCCAAAAACAGTACAGCACAAGCCGTTGCGGTAAGTAATGGTAAAATTCTGGCAGTTGGCAGCAATAGCGCAATTGAAAAATTAAAAGACAAAAAAACAATTGTTGTTGATTTAAAAGGTAAAACTGTAGTTCCCGGGTTTATAGATGGACACAGCCATTTTATGGGATTGTCAAGATCTACTACCGTAAATGTAGGTTCACCGCCAATGGGCACGGTTAAAAATATTGCCAATTTGGTAAGTCGTATTCAGGATTTCCAGAAGCAAAAAAATATCGTTCCAGGCGAATGGATTGATGCTTATGGATACGATCAAGATCAATTAGAAGAAAAAAGACATCCTAATAAAGAAGATCTTGATGCCGCATTTCCTAATAATCCTGTAACGATTACGAACATCAACGGGCATATGTCAGTTTCAAATTCTTATGCTTTAAAAATTTCAGGAATTGATGCAAGTACTCCAAACCCTGCCGGCGGTGCCATCGAAAGAAAAAAAGGCACTAACGAACCTACAGGCTTATTACAAGAAAATGCCAGCCGATTATTAAAAAGACCTGCAAAACCAGCACCATCTTTAGAGGAACAGATAAAAAGTTTAAATGAACAGCAATTGTTTTACGCAAGCAATGGTATTACCACAGCTCAGGATGGATATACAAGTTATGAGTCACTGCAATTATTGCATAAAGCAGCCGAAAAAAATGCTTTGTTTATTGATATTGAGGCTTTACCTGGTTATCCAACTTTAGAAAAAGTACTAGAAAATCCTGAGTTTAAGTTTGGTGTACTAAAAAATCACTTAAAACTAGCAGGAACAAAAATGATTGCCGATGGTTCTCCACAAGGTAAAACAGCATTCTTTAGTAAATCGTATTTAGTAGAAGTACCGGGCTGTAATCATGATCAATGTAAAGGTTTCCCTAACATTACACAAGATCAATTTAATGACCTTGTAATTAAAGCTTTTCAAAATAATGTTCGCCCGTTTGTACATTGCAACGGAGATGCAACCATCGATATGTATTTAAAAGCAATCGAAAATGCTAATAAATCTTTAAACACAAACAGTAACGACCGCAGACCTGTAACCATTCACTCTCAATTTGTACGACCAGATCAATTAGACAGCTACAAAAAACTGGGCATAATTGCCGCTTTATTTAGTAATCACGCCTTTTTTTGGGGAGATGTACACGTTCGCAACTTAGGTGCAGAAAGAGCAAACTTTTTAAGCCCATTAAAAACAGCAATTAAAAAAGGAGTTGTCGCAACAAACCATACTGATTATCCTGTTACACCGCTAAACCAATTGTTTCTGTTGTGGACATCTGTAGAAAGAAAATCCCGCTCTGGACAAGTTATTGGTCCTGACGAACGCCTTACTCCTATCGAAGGTTTACGCGCCATTACTATAAACGGAGCATATCAGTATTTTGAAGAAAACAGCAAAGGCTCTATTGAAACTGGAAAACTAGCCGATTTAGTAGTTCTTTCTGATGATTTAACTAAAGTGGAGCCTTCTAAAATAAAAGACATAATTGTTTTGGAAACGATTAAAGAAGGAAAAACAGTTTTTAAAAAATAACCATCTAAAACTCAAAAAATGAATCAGATCAACATTAATCCTGCACCAGCTGTATCAATGAGAGCACCAAAAAAGTCTTCTGAATTTTTCTGGTTTAGTGAAACTGATACAGTAAACTCACAAGATAAAAAGACTACAAAAATAAAAAAGAGCTTAAAAAAGAAGAAAAAAAATGATTGAGGGAAAAATTGAAACTGTCGCCATTAGAACACCCGAAAGAGTCGCAGAGATCTCGTGGTTTAATGATATTATTGGCGGTGATACAGCATATTTAGGCGTTCTAGATAATGATCGTAGAAGCAGTTACGAGCATTGCCGTGACATTACGCTGGAAGCAGAAAAATTAGGTTTCAGTAATATTTTATATCCATCTGCTTATACTGTCGGTCAAGACGGATTGGCTTTTGCAGCAAGTGTTGCACCTGAAACCAACAAGATTACATTTTTGCTGGCAATTCGTACAGGCGAAATACATCCGCCCATGTTAGCGCGCGCCATTTCTTCGCTGGATCATATGCTGAAAGGAAGACTGATTTTGAATATCATTAATTCTGATTTACCCGGAACACGCGAAGATCCAAATGTAAGATACCAAAGATGTTCTGAAGTAATTCAGATTTTACAACAGGGTTGGACACAAGACAGAATCTCACATAAAGGCGAGATTTATCAGTTTGATCTTCCTTCTGATCCTGTAAAATCGTATCAGCAAAACGGTGGTCCGTTATTGTATTTTGGAGGAACTTCACCTGGTTCCAGAGCTGTTTGTGCCAAACATTGCGATGTATTTTTGACTTGGCCGGAATCTGAAGAATCGATGTATGCTACTCTTAAAGAAATGAGCGAACGCGCTGCTGCCGAAGGAAGAACTATTGATTTTGGATTAAGAATACATGTCATTGTTCGCGAAACACAAGAAGAAGCAAGAGCTTACGCCAAAAAGCTGATTTCAAAGTTTGACGAAAAGCGAGGTTTAGAAATTAGAAGCCGTGGTGAAGATTCACGTTCATTAGGTGTTTTAAAACAAGACGAATTAAGAGAAACTGCTGATGACGATGGTTATGTCGAGGATATTTTATGGACAGATATCGGTAAAGTTTTTTCTGGCTGCGGAAGCGGTTTAGTAGGAAGTGCTGATCAAATTATAGAGAAACTAAATCGCTATATGGATATGGGTTTTCGTTCTTTTATTTTCTCAGGATTTCCTTTGATTGAAGAAGCCAATTATTTTGCAAAGCTGGTTCTTCCGCGTTTACCAAATACCTCTTTACCGCATTTGCAAGGAAGAATTCCGCAAGAAACACCTACAACACCTTTAACCAATGCTGAATTGGTTTAGTTATAAAAATAAAATTTAGAATGTCTGAAATAGAAAAAAAACAAGAATACAAAAGAGAACTCGGTCTTGCCGATGCGGCCTTATTGGTTGCCAGCGGAATGATTGGTTCTGGAATTTTTATTGTGAGTGCTGATGTTACCCGAAACGTGGGATCAGCAGGATGGCTTATTTTAGTTTGGCTCATTGGCGGTTTCATGACTTTAATTGCTGCCGTAAGTTATGGTGAATTAAGCGGTATGTTTCCTAAATCTGGAGGCCAATATATTTATTTAAAAGAAGCCTATAATCCGCTTGTGGCTTTTGTTTACGGCTGGAGTTTATTTACTGTTATTCAAACAGGAACAATTGCCGCAGTTTGTGTTTCGTTCTTTAAATTTCTGGCTTACTTTTTTCCGTTTTTTAGTGAAGATTTGATTGCTTTTAGAATTGGAGAATCGTTTACAGTTTCTCCGGCACAGCTCTCCTCTATTGTCTTGTTATTTATTCTAACGTATATAAATACTAAAGGTGTAAAACTAGGAAAGGTCATTCAGAAGTTTTTTACGGGAACTAAGTTGATCAGCTTATTAGCATTAATTATTTTCGGATTTGTATTTTTTAAACCCGAAATCTGGCAGGCAAACTGGACGAATCCGTTTCATCTTCAAAAACTAAATCCTGACGGCACTTTTTTACAATATGCAAATACACCCGCTTTTTGGGGTGCAATAGCTTCGGCATTAGTAGGAACGGTAATTAGTTACGACGCATGGAACAATGTAACTTTTGTATCAGACGAAATAAAAAATCCAAAACGCAATATTGGTTTGAGTTTACTTCTAGGAACTGCAGTTGTAACAATAATTTATGTTTCATTAAATGTCATGTTTACCGCAGTTTTGCCTGTTGAAGCCATTGGAACACCAGAAAAAGATCGCGTTGGAATTGCTGCTGCGCAGGCTATTTTTGGTTCAAGCGGGACTTCGATTATTGCCTTAATGATTTTAATTGCTTCTTTTGGTTGTGCTAATGGAATGATTTTATCAGGTGCAAGAGTCTATCAAAGTATGGCAAAAGACGGCTTGTTCTTCAAAAAAACGGCGATTTTAAACAAACATTCAGTTCCTGCAAATGCACTTTGGATACAGTTTTTTATGGCGGTAATTTTGAGTTTAAGCGGACGTTACGGCAATTTATTAGACATGATTTCCTTTGTCGTGGTTTTGTTTTACGTTATCACTATTGCCGGAATTTTTGTGCTGCGTATTAACAAACCTAAACACGAACGTCCTTATAAAGCTTTTGGATATCCATTTTTACCCGCTGTTTATATTCTTTTAGGAGCTGCTTTTTGCATTTTATTAATCATTTACAAACCTACTTACACTTGGCCCGGATTGATCATTGCAGGAATTGGAATACCTGTTTATTATATAAGAGAGAAATTTTCGACACTTAAAAACTCAGACATTTAGCCTATTTTAAAAGTACAAATTCAGATTAGTTGATTTCTCGTAAATGTTAGTTACTAACCAAAAAACACTTTATTATGAATTCATTTTATCAAGAAATAGCAAAACAGCATCAGGAATTACTAATACTTCCTGAGAAGAAATTAATACATCTGTTTATTGATGACTTATTTGTCATTTTGTTTTCAAATACGTCGAAATCATACGAATCTGAAGCTACAATTAAATACAAATTCAATCAGCTGAAAAAGCGGTTTGATGAATTGGTTCAAGATTTTTCGCAAAGAAATGATCCTGATAAAGAGCAGACACTAACTTTTTTTAATGCCATACCGCATTTGCATAAAAAAACGATAAACGATGCTTTAAGCATTTTTACAAAAGATCCTGCTGCAAAATCGTTAGAAGAAGTATTGTATTCTTATCCCGGCTTTTTTGCTATTGCGATATACCGATTTTCACATCAATTATGGAAACAGGATTTAAAGCTTTTAGCTAGAACTATTTCAGAATATGCGCATATTAAAACCAGTATAGAAATTCATCCGGGCGCACAAATAGGAAATAATTTTGCAATTGACCACGGAACTGGAATTGTAATTGGCGAAACTACAATTATCGGCGATAATGTACAGCTTTTTCAAGGTGTTACGCTGGGTGCTTTGAGTGTAAAAAAAGAAGATGCTTTCATTAAAAGACATCCAACTATTGAGAACAATGTTATTATATATTCGAACAGCACCATTTTGGGCGGACAAACGGTTGTAGGAAGTGATTCAATCATTGGCGGAAATGTCTGGCTTACTTATACTGTCCCGTCAAATTCAATAGTATATCACAAAAATGAAATTAAAATAAAAGACAACAATGCGATCGCATTTAGTGAATAAGCAATTCATAAACACTGTATATCAATAATTTAAAACCAACTTTACTATAAATTAAATCCAATTTATTTTGAGTGCTTTTATTTTTAATCTAAATTTATATATCAAATTAAAAAATGTTTCTAAACATCTAATAATAAGCATTTTTAATCAAAAATCAATTAACCTTTTAAACCTTTAAATCATGGCGGAATCAAAACAACAGCAGACCGCATTAGGAGATGTAGCTGCAAGACAATTAGCAATTGCTACACGTACAGTTCCTCAAATTGGAACTATCAGTCCGCGCTGGCTGACGCATCTTTTACATTGGACACCGGTAGAATCAGGAGTTTTTCGTTTAAACAAAGTAAAAGATGCCAATCATATACAAGTTGACTGTTCTGCACGAGACGAAAGGGTTTTACCAAATACCTTTGTTGATTATATCGAGAATCCTCGAGAATATAATCTTGCTGCAGTACAAACTATTGTCGAAGTACATACTCGTGTTTCTGACTTGTACAGCAAGCCTTATAATCAAATTTCAGAGCAGCTTAGACTGGCAATCGAAACGATTAAAGAACGTCAGGAAAGCGAATTAATCAACAATAAAGATTATGGTTTATTAAGTAATGTTGCTTCATCCCAAATAATAAAAACCAGAACTGGCGCACCAACTCCAGACGATTTAGACGAATTATTGACGAAAGTATGGAAAGAACCCGGATTTTTCTTGCTTCATCCGTTAGCCATTGCTGCTTTTGGACGCGAATGTACACGTCGCGGTGTACCGCCGCCAACTACGTCTTTATTTGGATCTCAATTTTTAACTTGGAGAGGTATTCCGCTGATTCCATCAGATAAACTGCCAATTAAAAACGGAAAATCAAAAATCATTTTGTTGCGTACCGGCGAAAGTCGTCAAGGGGTTATCGGTCTTATTCAACCGGGACTGCAAGGCGAACAGTCTCCAGGATTATCAGTTCGTTTTATGGGAATAAACGAAAAAGCAATTGCTTCTTATTTGGTCTCTCTTTATTGTTCATTAGCCATTTTAGTAGATGACGCAATCGCAGTTTTAGAAGATGTAGAAATAGGCAAATATCATGAGTACAAATACTAACGATAACGGTTTACCAAACATTGACGATTTACAGCATTTAGCTAACGAATTGTTCAAGACGCTGCCTAACGAATTTCCTAAAGAAATCTCGTTAAGTCCAGATCGTACTGAACATCCTCGTGCCGCAAAAGTTGTAGAAACGTTTTTGCAAACTGGAAATTTAGGCAGCGGCGACCCTCCACTTTCATCACAAAGCGCAGTAAACATACCTTCGGCTTTGCCTGCATTTAGTGGTTTTGGAGCTTCACCTACAGTTGCAGATTATGGTTCAGGAGCTTCTGCATTATATCCTAATGCTGGAGCAGGATTTGATCCTAAAAGCGGCGTTGCAACATCGGGGGTTCAGGAAGATTATAATCTAAACCTCAACAATCCGCATACCGGTTTTTATGACACTAACTTAAAAAATGCAGCCACTCCGCAATTAAATGAGGAAAGTGTTTTTTCTCAACTGCTCTTAAACAATGAATATCTGCCATTTCAAACAGAGAATTCTTCTTTTGAGATTGAGTTAAAAGCTGCTTTAGCATTTGTTGATACACAATTTACGAAACGTGAAGCTTTTCCGTTAAATGGAAATGACGCTGCAAATTCGTATTATTTTTTAGATCAAAATCCATTTGCTTTTGATAAAAGAAATACAAATGCAATTGTTGGAAACACTTTCACGCCAAAAGAAATAAACGGTTTTACAACTTCTCATTTTGATGCCAATCTGATCAAAAAAGATTTCCCGATTTTAAGCGAAATAGTAAACGGAAAGCCATTAGTTTGGTTTGATAATGCTGCTACCACTCAAAAACCAAAATCAGTAATTGAGCGTATTGCTTATTTCTATGAACATGAAAATTCAAACATTCATCGTGCAGCACATGAATTAGCCGCAAGAGCTTCTGATGCTTATGAAGCAGCTCGTGAAAAAGTAAAAACCTTCTTGAATGCGTCTTCGGTAAACGAAATTGTTTTTGTACGAGGTGCAACAGAAGCTATAAACTTAGTAGCGTGTACTTGGGGTGATCAAAATTTAAATGCCGGAGATGAAATTATCGTAAGTAATTTAGAACATCACGCCAATATAGTTCCGTGGAAACGACTAGCAGACAAAAAAGGCTTAAAACTTAGAGTAATTCCTGTTGATGACGATGGTCAGATTTTGCTGGATGAATATGCAAAACTGCTAAACTCAAAAACACGTTTGGTTGCTTTTACACAAGTTTCAAATGCACTTGGTACTGTAACTCCTGCTAAAAGAATTACTGAAATGGCGCATGCTGTTGGAGCCAAAGTTCTAATAGACGGTGCACAATCCGTTTCGCATATGAAAGTTGATGTACAGGATCTAAATCCAGATTGGCTGGTATTTTCTGGACATAAGCTTTTTGGTCCAACTGGAATTGGCGCTTTGTACGGTAAAGAAGATTTATTAAATGAAATGCCACCGTATCAATCTGGCGGAAACATGATTCAGGATGTAACTTTTGAGGAAATAAAATACCACAAAGCTCCTAATCGTTTTGAGGCTGGAACAGGAAATATTGCAGATGCTATTGGTCTTGGTGCGGCGATCGATTATGTTACCAAATTAGGTATCGATGCAATTGGACAATATGAGCATTATTTACTGGAATACGCAACAAATCTTTTAAAAGAAATTCCGGGCGTGCGATTGATTGGAACTGCAAAAGATAAAGCGAGTGTGCTCTCTTTTAATTTACAAGGTTACAGCAACGATCAAGTCGGACAGGCTTTGAATAAAGAAGGTGTTGCAGTACGTACTGGTCATCATTGTGCACAGCCTATTTTACGACGAATGGGTGTAGAAACAACAGTTCGTCCTTCATTGGCTTTTTACAATACCACACAAGACGTTGATACTTTTATCAAGACATTGTGGGAACTTAAAAAAGTAAGATTTTAATAGAATTAAGAGTAAATGTCTCACGCATCTATTCAAAGAGATAATTACTTTTTTTGATATTTTAAGTAATTATAACCAAAAGGCGACTGTTTCAATACAATCGCCTTTTTATATAATAAAGTAAGCTGAATTAATTACTTAAATTCATTCAATGATTTTTCGATTATAACCAGACATTCCTGAATTTGAGTTTCTGTCATTACCAAAGGCGGTGCCAATCTAATTTTGTTACCATGAGTTGGTTTGGCAAGCAGTCCGTTATCTCTAAATTTTAAGCAAATCTGCCAAGCCAGATCAGAATCTTCGTCACAGTTAATAACAATTGCATTCAAAAGTCCTTTACCGCGAACCAGTGTAATTAAATTATTTCTTTCAGCGATTTCGTTTAATCCCTTTCTTAAAATAACACCTAAACGCTCTGCATTTTCAGCAAGATTTTCTTCTTTTACAACTTCTAAAGCAGCAATTGCAACAGCAGCCGCAACAGGATTTCCTCCAAAAGTAGATCCATGCTGACCCGGTTTAATAACGTTCATAATTTCGTCATTACATAAAACAGCCGAAACTGGATAAACTCCGCCAGAAATGGCTTTACCTAAAATTAAAATATCCGGCTGTACATTTTCATGATGAACCGCTAATAATTTTCCAGTACGAGCAATTCCTGTTTGAACCTCATCTGCAATAAATAAAACATTATGTTTTTCACACAATGCTTTTGCTTTTGCTAAATATCCTTCAGACGGTACATAAACACCAGCTTCACCTTGAATTGGCTCAACTAAAAATCCTGCAATAGTTTTTGATGACTCTAAAGCCTTTTCAAGAGCTTCAAGATTATCATATTCAATTTTTATAAATCCATCTGTAAATGGTCCAAAGTTTTTACGAGCCGATTCATCATTAGAAAATGAAATAATTGTAGTTGTTCTTCCGTGAAAATTATTCTCGCAAACAATAATCTGCGCTTGATTTTCTGGAATACCTTTTACTTCATAAGCCCATTTACGACACACTTTAAGAGCTGTTTCAACAGCTTCGGCGCCAGTATTCATTGGTAAAACTTTATCAAAACCAAAATACTTCGTTACAAACTCTTCGTAGTTTCCTAATTTATCATTGTAAAAAGCACGCGAAGTAAGCGTCAATTTTTGAGCTTGATCAACCATTGCTTTCACAATTTTAGGATGACAATGCCCTTGATTTACTGCTGAATATGCCGATAAAAAATCATAATACTTTTTTCCGTCAACATCCCATACATAAACGCCTTCTCCTTTTTCTAAAACCACAGGAAGCGGATGGTAATTGTGAGCTCCGTATTTGTTTTCTTTCTCGATTAAAATTTCAGATTTTGCCGAAAGTATTTCTTGAGTATTTGCCATGATAATTTCTTTTTTACTTCTACAAAAGTATAAAAATTATTTATTTTAAATCAAAAACAAAACAATTTAACTTAAAAATAGCTTTTTAAAAACCAAAATATTAATTTTAAAACACATATTAAGTCATTTTGTTTTTATAATTACCCAGACGAATCAGACTAATTTTTATCTTTACAGAAAATAAAAATTTTCACATGGATATTTTAGATGAGTTTGACGTAAAAATTATCAAAGAATTAGAAAAAGATGGCAGAATAGCTTATTCGACGATTGCTTCTAATTTGAAGATTTCGAATACAATGGTGCATCAGCGTATTAATCGTTTATTTGAACAAGGTATAATTACCGGCATCAAACCTATTTTAAATGAAAAGCAAATTGGCTATGACTGGGCTTCTTTTACTGGAATTACACTCAATAAAGATTCTGACTCAGAAAGAATTATTGAAGCCTTAAAAGCAATTCCAGAGATTACAGAATGTTATTTTGTTACAGGATCTTTTACACTTTATCTTAAGATTACGGCAAAAAATCACGAGCACATGCGAAAAATATTATATGAAAAAATCGATAATATCCCTGGAATTGCAAAAACAGATTCAATGGTTGAATTAGGATGTGCCTTTAAACGAAATGTATCCTTGTAAAAAAAACAATATGATTTATTCTGCTAAATTATTACAAACAACACTTCTTTTTTGCAGCTTTTCTGTGTTTGTTTTTTCTCAAAATCTAAGTAAAAAAGAAATTGCAAAATTGGAAGAAACGGCACAAAAAGTAACCATAATTCGAGATAATTGGGGAATTCCTCATATTTATGGAAAAACGGATGCTGCAGCTGTTTTTGGTTTAATGTATGCACAATGCGAAGATGATTTTAAACGTGTTGAGATGAATTATATAGAAAAACTAGGTCGTCTTTCTGAAATAAAAGGACAATCTGTTTTATATAATGATTTAGAAATAAAACTTTTAATAGATATCAACGAAGCTAAAACCGATTATAAAAATGCAGCTCCTTGGCTAAAGAAACTACTGGATAATTATGCCGATGGAATCAATTTTTACTTGTACAAACATCCTGAAGTAAAACCTTTATTACTAACTCATTTCGAGCCTTGGTTTCCTTTACTTTGGACAGACGGAAGTATTGGTGCAATTAGTACAGCTGATCTTTCAGTAGGAGAATTAAAAGCTTTTTACTCGGGCAGCAATGAAAAAACAGCCTACGTAGAAAGAGAAAAAAATGTACAGACGGGTTCAAATGGATTTGCCTTTGCCCCTTCAAAAACGGCTTCTGGAAATGCTATTCTTTATATTAATCCTCATACTACTTTTTATTTCAGACCCGAAGTTCAAGTTTCGAGTGAAGAAGGTTTAAATGCTTATGGCGCAGTAACCTGGGGACAATTTTTTATCTATCAAGGATTTAATGAAAACTGCGGCTGGATGCACACTTCCTCAAATGTGGATGTTGCTGATATGTATGCTGAAAAAATTGTTTTGAGAAAAAATAAAGTGTTCTACGAGTACGATAAAAAATTAATTCCTATAATTGAGAAAGAAATCACCATTAAATATTTAGAGAATGGAAAACTAGTCCCTAAAACATTTAAAACTTATTTTACCAATAATGGTCCAATAATGGCTAAACGAGACGGAAAATGGATAAGCTTAAAATCTAATAACCGCTCAATGAACAGTTTAATTCAAAGCTGGGTTAGAACCAAATCAAACGATTTTAACGACTACAAAAAAGCAATGGATTTGAAAGCCAATACTTCCAACAATACTGTTTATGCCGACAGTAAAGGAAATATTGCTTATTGGCACGGAAACTTTATTCCGGTAAGAGATAAAAATCTAAATTGGTCAAAAGTAGTTGACGGATCGATTTCTGCAACGCAATGGAAAGGACTGCACGACGTAAATGAAACGGTACATTTGTACAATCCAACAAACGGATGGCTTCAAAACTGCAATTCAACACCATACACCGCAGCGGGAGCTAATAGTCCAAAAAAGGAAGATTATCCTGCATATATGGCTCCCGATGGAGAAAATTTTAGAGGTATAAATGCTGTTCGTATTTTTAGTCAAGACAAAAAATATACTTTAGATGAAGTTATTAGAGACGGTTACGATTCTAAACTATCTATTTTTGAAATCTTAATTCCCGCTTTGACAGAAGTTTTCGAAAAAAACATAAAACCTACAGATGCCGCCTATATTGAACTTGCTGAACCAATCTCTATTTTAAAAAACTGGGATTATTATGCCAAAGAAAATTCTATAGCCACAACTCTAGCAGTCGAATGGGCATACAAACTAGATCCTATCATTCAAAAAGCTTATGTTAATGAAGGTGAAACTGATCAGGTCGAAAACACTAAAAAATTTGCTAAAAATGCAACTGCAGAACAATTGGTTCCGCAACTGCAGGCAGTAGTAAAAGACTTAAAAGCAAAATGGGGAACATGGCAGATTACGTGGGGAGAAATTAATCGTTTTCAACGTTCTAATGGTGATATTAATTTAAAATATGACGATTCAAAACCAAGTCTACCAATTGCATATGGTCCTGGTTCTTGGGGAAGTCTTCCCTCTTTTAAAAGCAGTTACCAAAATGGTTCTAAAAAACGTTACGGCTACAATGGTAATAGTTTTGTCTGCGTTGTTGAATTTGGGTCAAAGATAAAAGCGAAATCTTTATTAGCGGGAGGAAACAGCGGAGATATAAATTCTAAACACTTTTTTGATCAAGGTCAAATGTATCAAAATGGACAATTTAAAGATGTTTTATTTTATAAAGACGATGTCGAAAAAAATGCTGAACGCACTTATCATCCAGGAGAATAATCTCTAATGTCAGCTTTAAATAAACAAACCTCAGAAGAAATGTCTTTTGAGGTTTTTTTTTATTGTAATATTCCTCATATTTGTCTTAAAAATATCATTTTATGAAAATCATACAGCTATTTGTTTTAGGAATTTTACTAAATACTACCCTAATGAATGCACAATTGAAACCAATAAAATATTCTGACGGCAGGCAGGTTTTAAATGGCTTATACATAAAAGCTGCTGAAAAAAGCTCCAAAAACCCAAGCATTTTACTACTTCCGGCATGGCTTGGAATTGATAATGCTTCTAAAGGAATTGCCGAAAATTTAGCCAAACTGGGCTATAATGTTTTCATAGCTGATATTTATGGCGAAGGAAATGTTCCTAAAAACACTTCTGAAGCTGGAAAACAAGCCGGTTATTATAAAACAAATTATGAAGCGTACCAAAAAAGAATTGATATTGCACTTCATGAATTGATAAAATTAGGCGCAAATCAAGACAATATTGCCGCTATTGGGTATTGTTTTGGAGGAACGGGAGTTTTAGAAGCCGCTCGCGGAGGTTTAAAACTTAAAGGCGTTGCTTCGTTTCATGGAGGTTTAGGAAAAGATACTTCTAGAAAAAACGAACCAATTGCTGTAAAAGTTCTAGTATGTCATGGCGCTGATGATCCGTTTGTATCAAAAGATGAAGTGGCATCATTTCAGCAGGAAATGCGTGATTCTAAAGCAGATTGGCAGATGATTTACTATGCAAATGCAGTACATTCGTTTACAAATCCTGAAGCTGGAAATGACAATTCAAAAGGTGCTGCCTATAATCCCATTGCGGCAAAAAGAGCGTTTGAGCATTTACAGCTTTTTCTAAATGAAGTGCTCAAAAAGTAAATCTTAAAATACCAATCAAAAAACCAAAATCAAAACAATTAATACACCAATGTCACACAACAAAATTAGAGAAGACAAAACCTGCTTGAACTGCAGACATGTTGTTGAACAAAAGTTCTGTCCAAACTGCGGACAAGAAAACAGTGATTCCCGTAAAACTTTTCATCATTTATTTATTCATTTCATTGAAGATCTGACACACTATGAAAATGCATTTTGGAAAACCATAAAAAACCTTCTTTTAAAACCTTCAACTTTAACTAAAGAGTATCTTTCAGGAAAACGATTATCTTATTTGGCTCCGGTTAGACTTTATATTTTTATAAGTTTTATAACCTTTTTGTTAATCGCAATGTTTCCTATTCATGTAGAAGAAGACACAAACGAATCTGTAAAAACAGAAAAGGTTCAAAAAGAAATTTCAAAGCAGACAAATTCATTAAAAGAAAATGAAAACGTAAAAACCTTATTAAACTCTGATTCAGTATCACCAGAAGACAAAAAGGCGATTCAGAATATGTTAGACAATCCAAAATCAAGTGACGATAGTCTAATAAATTTAGGATATAAATCTGTTAAACAAATTGACTCCATTCAAAAATATGGTTCAAAATCTGAGAAACTTTCTGATTTTAGTTATTGGATAAATAGAAAAATACAAATCATAAAAGATAAAAATACCAATCAAGAACTTTTCAATAAATTCATAGAGTCTTTTATACACAACTTACCCAAAGTTTTATTTATTATCATGCCATTCTTCGCTTTCTTTTTATGGATTTTTCATAATAAAAAGCGTTGGTATTATTTTGACCATGGTATATTTACATTGCATTATTTTTCGTTTTTACTGCTGATTTTTCTAGTACTTTTCTCCGTTGGAAAAATAGGAAACGCAATAAACAATTCACTTCTTTCTATCGTAATTGACTGTTTCACATTTGCAGGAGTCGTATGGGCATTTTATTATTTTTTCCCGGCGCATCATAGATTCTATGGAGAATCAAGAATTGTATCCTTTACTAAAAGTGTAGTATTATTTTTCATAAATTCATTTTTTATTCTATTTTTACTAATTGCTTTTGCTTTTTACACATTTATCAATTTACACTAATACCAAATGAAAAAAATTGTAGTTTTATTATTAATTGCCTCAGCGTTTTCGTGTAAAAACACCCAGTCCGCTGCATCAAAAGACAACTCAGATCCAACGAAATACTTAAACTCGATTTCTGAAAAAGACCTAAAAAAAATGCTGTACGTTGTTGCATCAGATGAAATGCAAGGCCGCGAAACGGGTTCTCCCGGACAAAAAAAGGCTGGATTGTATATGATTGAGCAATACAAAAAAAGCGGTGTTTCATTCCCAAAAGGGGCAAAAGATTATTATCAGCATATACCTGCGTCTTTCCTAAATGCAAGACGTAACGAAAATTTACCAGACTCTGAAAATATCTGGGCATATATTGAAGGATCTGAAAAACCAAATGAAGTTTTAGTAATTTCAGCACATTACGATCACGTAGGCGTTAAAGGCGAAGACATATACAACGGTGCCGATGATGATGGTTCTGGAACAGTTGCAGTTATCGAAATGGCTAAAGCATTTGCAAAAGCAAAAAAACAAGGGCACGGACCAAAACGTTCAATTTTATTCCTTCACGTAACTGGCGAAGAACATGGTTTACATGGTTCACGTTATTACTCTGAAAATCCTTTATTTCCACTTGCCAATACTATTGCCGATATCAATATCGATATGATTGGCCGTCGTGACGTAGAACATACTAAAACAAACAATTATGTTTATGTAATTGGTGCTGATCGATTATCATCAGATTTACACAATGCTGTGGTATCTCAAAATGAGAAATACACTAAAGTAGATTTAGATTTTAAATTCAATGATCCAAAAGATCCAAATCATTTTTACGAGCGTTCTGATCATTATAACTTTGCTAAACATGGTATTCCTTCTGTTTTCTTCTTCAACGGGGTTCACGAAGATTATCACGGAAAAGACGACAATCCTGAAAAAATTGAATATGATGCTTTAACTAAAAGAACAAAACTAGCTTTTGTTGTTGCCTGGGATTTAGCCAATAGAGAAAATAGACCGGTAGTTGATAAAAAATAAGGTTCTTATTTTTAGCCACAAAGGTTCAAAGTTGCAAAGGTTCAGAGTTTTTTTTAAACTTTAAAACATAAAAAAAGGATAAGCTTAGCTTATCCTTTTTTATTTTTATATATTTCAGATTAGAGTTTCAAAATAAAATCTTTGCAACTTTGAACCTTTGCAACTTCCTCTAGTCATTCATAGAAATCAAAAACTCTTCGTTATTTCTGGTTTTTTTGAAACGATCGTTTACAAAATCCATAGATTCTACCGGGTTCATATCTGATAGATATTTACGCATAATCCACATTCTTTGTAATGTTTTTTCATCCAATAATAAATCATCACGACGCGTGCTTGACGAAGTAAGATCAATTGCAGGGAAAATACGTTTATTAGCAATTTTACGATCCAATTGAAGCTCCATGTTACCAGTTCCTTTGAACTCTTCAAAGATAACCTCATCCATTTTAGAACCAGTTTCTGTCAATGCAGTTGCGATGATACTTAATGAACCACCGTTTTCTACATTTCTAGCTGCTCCAAAGAAACGTTTTGGTTTTTGTAATGCATTTGCATCTACACCACCACTTAACACTTTTCCAGATGCCGGCTGAACTGTATTATAAGCTCTTGCTAAACGTGTAATCGAATCTAGTAAAATCACTACATCGTGACCACATTCTACTAAACGTTTTGCTTTTTCAAGAACGATATTAGCAATTTTCACGTGTTCTTGCGGCTCTCTGTCAAAAGTCGAAGCAATAACTTCACCACGAACACTTCTTTGCATATCTGTAACCTCTTCAGGACGCTCATCAATTAAAAGAACAATTAAATAAACCTCAGGATGATTTGCTGCAATTGCATTTGCAATGTCTTTTAATAACATTGTTTTACCCGTTTTCGGTTGTGCGACTATCATACCACGTTGACCTTTTCCTATTGGAGAAAACAAATCAATAATACGTGTAGAAACTGAACTTCCTTTTTCGGCTAACTTAAATTTTTCTGAAGGGAAAACCGGCGTCAAATGTTCAAAAGAAACTCTATCTCGAACAACTTGCGGATCGTGACCATTAATTTTAAGAACACGAACTAAAGGAAAAAACTTTTCTCCTTCTTTAGGAGGACGAACCACTCCTTTTACAGTATCTCCAGTTTTTAAACCAAACAATCTAATTTGTGAAGTCGATAAATAAATATCATCAGGAGATGCTAAATAATTATAATCTGATGAACGCAAAAATCCGTAACCGTCAGGCATCATTTCAAGAACACCTTCACTTTCTATAATTCCGTCAAACTCAAAATCTGAATCTCTGAAATTATTCTTTTTATTTTTATGGTTTTGGTTTGGATTCTGGTTTCCGTTATTCCCGTTTCCATTCCCGCTTTGGTTTGGGTTTTGAGCTGGATTTTGATTTGGGTTTTGATTTGGGTTGGGATTTTGATTTTTATTCTGATTAGGAACAATCTTTTTTGCTGGGGCAGGAGTTTCAGATTTCTCTGTATTTGCAACAATTGCAGGTGTTTCAGGTGTTTCAGACATTTCTTCGTTTGAAACTATTTCTTTTGCTGCTTCTTTTTCTTTTTGCAGGGCAACCTTTTTTTCGTAAGCTGATTTACTAAACTTAACTATTTTCGGTGCTTTCTTTTCTGCTGCCTTATTCTCTGCCGTTTTATTTTCTGCTTTTTCTTGAACTTGTACAGTTTCCTTTTTTTCTATCGCCGCAGGAGTTTCAATTTCCTTTGGAGTTTCTTCAATCTTATCAAATTCTAAAACTGGAGCATTTTTACTGACAATTTTCTTTGCCGGAGCAATTCTAGCTCTTTTTGGTTTATCATCAGTTATTTCCTTTTCAACAATAGTTGGTTCCGGCGTCGCTGAAGCTGCCTCTTGGTGCGCTAATATCTGAGTAATCAGTGTATCTTTTTTAACGCCATTAAACTTTATTGTTTTAGCTAACTTAGCTATTTCTTGAAGCTCAGAAAGCTTCATTTCTTTTAATGCAGAAATATCAAACATGAATGTTCTATGAATTTAATTATTTTAAAGGAAAAACTGTAAAAGAATAGGTAGATATATTTAATTCAATTGACCGCAGTATGAAGTGCTTACGGTATTATGATGCAATAATACGAATAAAATTTAATCATACAATAGTATTTTAAAAAAAGAAAATATATTTTTGTAAAACAATTTTAGATCATGATACAACGAATTCAAACCGTATATTTAATTCTTACCTTTTTAGTAACAGGGGTTTTAATGTTTTTTACGCCGCTTTGGACCTTAAATACTGGTAAAGCTTTTTACTTTATGCAAGATCAGCTTTACACTGTTTTATTAGGATTAAGTACAATGCTTAGCATCGTTAGTATCATTTCATACAAGAAAAGACAAAATCAATTTGTAATGGGCAGATTGAACATAATATTAAATTTAATTTTATTAGGATTATTTGTATATCGTTCTCTAAATTTATCTGGAGAGACAGTAAATGCTGTTTCTGAGAAAGGTATTGGGATGTTTCTTCCTATTGTTGCTATCGTGTTATTAGTTTTAGCTAATAAAGCCATCAAAAAGGACGAAGATCTTGTAAAATCTGTAGATCGTTTGAGATAAACCTATAAACTTAATTTTTATGTGCGAAGAGAACCCGAAATTTTATTTCGGGTTTTTTTGTGCTTTTAATTTACCCTTAAACTGATAATTCTAAAACGAAGATCAAAAACAAAGTTGTAAGATATTTTTTTCATAAATTTGTATTTCTGTTCCAAAAACCATTATGACAAATAAAATAAGGATTCATCTTGCCGACGATCATCAAGTACTGATTGATGGGCTCACCAATTTACTTCAAACTGTTTCTAATTTTGAAGTTGTAGGAAGCTCATTGAATGGCAGTACTATTTATGAAGATATCTTGCTCGACAAACCAGATATCTTGATTCTTGACATCAGTATGCCTGGAAAAGATGGTGTTGAAGTTTTAAAAGAATTCAGTCAAAAAGGATTTCCTGCAAAAGTGATTATTTTATCCAGTTATGATGATTTAAAAATCATAAAAGAAGTAATGAAATTAGGCGCCAAAGGCTATTTGACAAAAAAATGTGCGGGTCAAAATATCATCGAAGCAATTGAAGCTGTTTATCAGGAACAAGAATATTTTTGTGATGCTGTAAGAGAGAAAATATTCAACATTTTTTTTCAAAATAATCCAAAAGTAAACAAAGATGTTTATATCGAAAATCCCATTTTAAGTCCGCGTGAAATTGAAATAATCACGCTGATATGTCTAGAATACAGCGGAAAAGAAATAAGTGAACAGCTTTTTATCAGTACAAATACTGTTGAAACGCATCGCAAGAATATCATGAAAAAACTGCAGATAAAAAACACGATTGGATTGGTAAAATATGCCTTAAAAAATAATTTAATTAATTCATAGTTCAGAAAATACAAATAGTAACTATCAGAAATTTTATGGTGTTTATTAGAATTTTAATATTGATACTTTTCTTTGTTTCCAATGGAAACAGAGCTTTTGGTCAACAAAATATTCTTTCTGAAAAAACAAATACTGAATTACGAAGTGATTCCAATAAAACTACTGTTTCTCCTCAAGTAAAACGTGAGCAGTTAAGAAACAAAAAAGTTGTCAGCTTATTTGTTGTACTTATCATCATTATTTCGCTCCTATTTTATTTTGTTTATCAGAATAATAAACTCAAACAAAAAATCAGGAGAAAAGACATCAAACAGAAAATACTCCTAAATGTTATTAATGCAGGAATTGACAGCCAGGAAAACGAACAAAAAAAAATCGCATCTTTTTTGCACGATAACATCAACTCACTGTTAACTTCAGCTTCATTGCATTTAAACGTTTACACTACAAAATACAATGTAACATCAGAAGAAATCAGTAAATCAAAAACGATTTTGGCAGAAGCGCACGATTTATTGCGTGATATGTCTCATGACCTTGTTCCTACGCTTTTAGTCCGATTTGGGTTAATCTATGCTTTAGAAGATTTATGCGAAAAAAACAGTACTTCAAATATACCTTTTGAGTTTTCTAGTTCTGTTCCAACAGAAAAAAGATATCCTGAAAAATTTGAAATGAAGCTTTATTTTATTGTAACGGAACTGTTCAATAATATTATAAAACACAGCGGCGCTCAAGAAGCTAAAATCACATTACAAGAAAAAAACGAACACTTTGTAATCATTATTTATGATAACGGCAAAGGCTTTAAAACACTTAAATTAAATCAAATTGAAGGTTTTGGATTAAACCGTATTCGAGCTAGAATCAAAAAATACAAAGGCAGTTTTTCTATCACCTCAAAAGAAAATAATGGAACAACAATTAAGATACAAATTCCATTACCTCATTAATTTTTTTACTTTTTACCAATTTCTATAATCTCAAGATCCTTTATTTTGTCATCATCAATTACAAAACGAAGCATTGTTCTCATTTGATGAAATCCGCTTTTACCCGCAGCACCAGGGTTCATATGCAGTAAATTGTTTTTCTTATCAAACATTACTTTTAAAATATGAGAATGCCCGCAAATAAATAATTTTGGAGGATTCGAAATCATTTCTTCCCTAATATTTGGATTGTATTTTCCGGGATAACCGCCAATATGAGTTATCCAAACAGAAACATTTTCACACAAAAACCGATTATGAAGCGGGAATTCTAATCTTGCTTTTGCATCATCAATATTACCATAAACACAACGAAGAGGTTTCAGCTTTTTTATGATGTCTGTGACATTCAAATCTCCAATATCTCCAGCATGCCATACTTCGTCAGCCTGGGCCACATATTTTAAAATTGTTTCATCGATATGACTGTGAGTATCTGAAAGCAGGAGGATTTTTTTCATTCTTTTTTAAGGAGCTACAAAGGTTCTGAGGTGCAAAGGTACATTTTTATTAAGGTTCTAAGATTCTAAGAACCTAAGGTTATGAGTTTTTTTTTAGAGGTGTATTCCAATGCTTCTTTCATATGGTTTTCTTTTATTTTTGAACATAAAAAAATCCGATCTGCTTATAGACCGGATTTCAAACTTTGTGTTAGACCCACTGCTGTGCGCCTCTACATTATACGACGCACTTACATTATACATCGAACGTTTTACATTTTACAACAATTATTATTTTTTAGGATTTTGATTTTTCACATCCTTTACCTCTTTCGTATCCATCATTTCCATAAGCTTCATTCCTAATAAACCACTAATAGATCCATCAGAACCAGCATTTCCAGAAATTAAAACATCCGGAATTACTTTAATATTTCCTTTTCCAATTTCCTCTGTTACTTTGTAGCGGGTAAAATTATCACCACCCATTGCAGTAACTTGTAACTGATAAGATTCTGCAGTCGATTTACCAATTGCCATGATTTTTTCTGCTTCAGCAAGACCCGTTTTTGAAATTCGCTCCGCTTCTGCACTTGCATTTAGTTTAGTTGCTTCTGCCTGTGCTCCTGCTCTGGCTTTGGTTGCTTCCGCTTCAGCATTTGCGCGCATTTTCGTAGCTTCTGCTTCGGCATTTACATTCAGTTTCAAACTGGTTGCATCACCTTCTGCTTTTTTTACCGTTGCATCAGCAGTACGCTGTGCGATTTCAACGCTTTGTGACGCTCTAACAATTTCTTTCTGCATATCAGCAATCGCAGTTTCTTTTTCCATTCCCTGACGCTGTTCTTGCGCCATTCTTTGGGTTTGATATGTTTTTTGTTCTTCCTCAGCTAGTTTTCTATCTGTTAAAGTCTTCATTAATGAATCAGGTGGAACAATATCACCAATCAAAGTATCAACCGCATTTACGTTGTATTCGTCAAGCACCAATTTAATATGATTTTTTGCTGATTCTTGACGTTCTTTCCTGGTTGTTAAAAACGAAATCACATCACTGTCTTGAGCCGAGTTTCTAAAGTAGTTACCAATTGTAGGTTCTAAAACCTGAGAAACTAAATTGTTCATACTTCCAAAACGTGCAATAACTTTTGGTGCTTCGGCAGCTGGAACGTGAATAATTTGCGCCACATCTAGATTAAAAGGGAAACCATCTTTTGAGCGAACTGTAATTGTCGAAAGATTTTTATCTAAGTCATGCGATTCACTGCGTGCGTTAGCCCAGTTTAATACTAAATTCGTTGTTGGAACTGGCTCTAGTTTGGTCGTATATTTATTCAGTGCGTATTTTCCAGGTCCAAAAGGCTCCATCCAAACACCTCTTTGTCCTTTTGAAACAATATTTCCATGTTTAAAAGTATCCCCCGTAACATCCTGTCCGTCTTCTCCAATATAAGAAATCACAACTCCAACATATCCAATTGGCACATCGGTCATTGGGTTTTGTTCGATCAAAATTCCCCACGTGTTAATATAGTACGAACCTGCAAGCATAACCTGAGGCTGTAAACCACGATTTCCGCCATGCTCTAAAAACTTGTCAAAATCCTGAAAATTATTATGATCGTTGACAAACTTACCTGCAATTTGTCCTTGTGGAATAGGCTCTCCATCAAGCGCCGTTACGATACCAATCATGTTTTCATAAATCTTAATTTGATCAGCAATAATAATTTCGAACAAAAAAGTATTTATACGATACGATCCTGTTGTAATAAAAGCTGTCTGACGCCCTTTTTGTCCGCCATTATTCAAGAATGCAGTTGCGTCTTGAAAATTGTCACTTTCAACTTTTCTGGCTAAGATTCTTCCAGTTGGAATTTCTTTTCCATCTTTACTTAAAACCAAACCAATTTTTCCTTCGGGAATAATTGTAAATCCAGTCATATCGATTGAATACTGCCAAATCCACATTCCCCAATACAAACCTGGAGCTAATGTTTGTGCCTGATAACCAGCCTCACCTTTTGTAGCAATGATTCGGCCGTCTGGCAATGATTTGTCTGCGCCAAACAAAACAAATTTTTTGGTTACTAAACCAATTTTATCCTCAGGAACAATTACCATTCCGAAGAAAACGCGCAAAATAAATTTGTAAAATACAATGGCGAATAAGATTAAAATTATCCACCAATAAGAAGTAATTTCATTCATAGTTTTTTGATATTTAGACTACAAACATAAGAGAAATATTTCCTGTTAAAATGAAATATTTTCAAAAATTAACATTTAGTAATTTCATCTAAAAAACTCGTAAAAAAAGACTTTTTTAAATCGTTAGAATTGTCAATTTCTGACACAATTTTTCACCAAACAAACTATGATTGGTATTTTGGAGTTTAACGTTTTTTAACAGGTTCAAAGTGATAAAGAAACAAAGATTCAAAGGTTTTCTGTAAAAGCGAACATAAGTATATCTTACGTCATGCAAATCTATTGTGACAATCGCTGTATAGACGTGCTGCTGCATGCCTTTACAAAATCGGCATATAAAAACCTTTGCTTCTTTGAACCTCTGAACCTTAACAACTTCTAAAAAAACTTAGTCTCGATAGCTATCGGGAGAGCACCTTAGCACCTTAGCCACTTTTTTTCGTACCTTTGCACCTCAGAACCTCTGCACCTTAAAATGAGATATTTTATTCAATTTGCTTATAACGGAACACATTATCATGGCTGGCAAATTCAGCCCAACGCCTCATCTGTTCAAGAAACTTTAAATAAAGCGCTTTCAGTTTTACTGAACTCGCGTATCATTTTAATGGGCGCAGGACGAACTGACACTGGTGTTCATGCTGAGGAAATGTATGCACATTTTGATTACGATTCTGATATTGACAGCAAAATTCTGGTTCATAAACTTAATTCATATTTACCAAAAGACATTGCCATTTTTAATCTGATTAAAGTTCACGATGATGCACATTGCAGATTTGATGCTACAAAAAGAACTTATGAATATCATATAAACACTGTTAAAAATCCATTTTTGCAGGAGTTGAGCTGGTACTTTAATCAAAAATTAGATGTAGCTTTGATGAATGAGGCGGCGAAAATTTTATTACAGCACACCGATTTTCAATGCTTCTCGAAAGTACATACAGATGTAAATACCTTTGATTGCACGATTTTTGAGGCGTATTGGAAAGTTGAAAACAACAAATTAATTTTTACAATATCGGCCAATCGTTTTTTACGGAATATGGTTCGCGCAATCGTGGGAACTTTAGTCAATATTGGTTTACATAAAATTACACTGGCAGATCTTGAAAATATTATTGCCAGTAAAAACAGAGAAAAAGCGGGTTTTTCAGTTCCTGCGCACGGTTTATATTTAACCAAAATTTATTACGATTATCTATAGCTTTAGGCTGTAGGCTGTAGGCAATAAGCTTTAAACTTTTCGCCTAAAGCTTATTGCCTAAAACTTAAAGCTTAAAACATAAATGAAAGCAAAAGCATTTGATACCGGATTATTTAAACGAATTTTAAAATATACCAAGCCTTATAAATGGCGCTATTACGGCGTTATAATTTTTGCCATTTCGTTATCGATTTTTGCAGCGCTTCGACCTTATTTATTAAAACAAACGGTCGACGGCTATATTGCGACTCATGACAAACAAGGTTTACTATTATATATTATTTTAATGGGAGTGGTTTTACTGATGGAAGTTTTCTCTCAGTTTTACTTTGTGTATTGGGCTAACTGGCTTGGACAGGATATTGTAAAAGACATTCGTACGAAACTTTTCAAACACATTTTGAGTTTTAGAATGAAGTATTTTGATTTGGTTCCTGTAGGACAATTGGTGACCAGATCTGTATCAGACATTGAATCGATTGCTCGAATTTTCAGTCAAGGTTTGTTTATGATTATAAGCGATTTGATGAAAATGCTGGTGGTTTTGATTTTTATGTTTTATATGAACTGGAAATTAACTTGGATCGTTGTTGTTGCAATGCCAATTCTAGTTTACATCACTAGAATTTTTCAGCGTAAGATGCAGGTTGCTTTTGAGGAAGTGCGTACGCAAATTGCAAACATGAACTCATTCGTACAGGAACGTGTTACCGGAATGAAAATCGTACAGCTTTTTAATCGTGAAAAAATCGAAGCCGAAAATTTCAAAGAAATCAACAACAAACATAGAGTTGCTTGGATTAAAACTATTTTATACAACTCGATATTTTTCCCAATTGCCGATATTATTTCATCAATTACTTTAGGTTTAGTGGTAGTTTACGGCGGTTTTAAAATTTTAAACGGAGATCATTTCACTACGTTTGGAGATTTATTTTCTTATACTATGTTTATCGGAATGCTGTTTAATCCGTTAAGACAGATTGCTGATAAGTTTAATGAGATGCAGTTAGGAATGATCGCTGCCAATCGTGTTTTTGATATCATCGACACCCAAGATCATATTCAGGATACCGGAACTATTGAAGCTCCTGTATTTGAAGGAAGCATCGAATTTAAACAGGTTCGTTTTAGTTACATTCCCGAAGAAGAAGTTATTAAAGGAATTGACTTATCTGTTAATGCAGGACAAACAATTGCTATTGTAGGTTCTACAGGTGCAGGAAAATCGACTATTATTAACTTACTGAATCGCTTTTATGAAATTAACAGCGGCAGCATTTATATTGACGGTCACAATATCGAAAATTATACTTTGGCTTCGTTACGAAAACAAATTGCGGTGGTATTGCAGGATGTTTTTTTGTTTGCCGATACGATTTACAATAATATTACACTGCATAATCCAGAAATCACTCGTGAACAAGTTTTGGAAGCAGCAAAAAAAATTGGCGTTCATGACTTTATTATGAGTCTGCCTGACAATTATGATTTTGATGTTAAAGAACGTGGTGTAATGCTTTCGTCTGGACAAAGACAGCTGATTGCTTTTTTACGTTCGTATGTAAGTAATCCGAGTATTTTAATTTTAGATGAAGCCACTTCATCGATAGATACTTATTCAGAAGAATTAATTCAGCGCGCTACAGAAACGATTACGAAAGGAAGAACTTCAATTATCATTGCACACCGATTGGCAACAATTGTTAATGCTGATAAAATTGTCGTTATGGATAAAGGATTAATCGTAGAACAAGGAACACATCAAGAATTACTCACTAAAACCGATGGATATTATAAAAACTTATATGACTCACAATTTGCAGTTGCAAATTAGGTTTTAAACAATACAATACTTTTTTGAAATTTAAATACAATACTACTTCTCGTCGCGCCTTTTTAATTTATGTAATTATCTCTATACTAATTACCGTTACTTCTGTTTACATACTTAGTAAATTAATTACAGATCTTACGGAACAAGCAAGTGAAGATATGGCGCAGCGCAGCTTTTATAAAAAGCAGGAATTCATGTCGCAGGAATTTTCAAAATTCCTAGAACAAGAAAACCAGATAAAACATATTCTAAACATTAGTAATTCTAGTAATTTATCGACAAACTTAAAAGTTTTGTCTTCATTGCAGGCTACAAATGCAATGATCGATAACAACTGGTTTCAAATTAATGATGACAAGATTCAATTTGGAATTACTTTCCCTTCTGATTTAAGAAAAAAAGAAGCTGCTGATTTTATTCTTAAAAACAAAGATGCCAATCATGTAAGTACAGTTATATTTCAAAATAAGCAATGGCTTTGGAGAATTTATTTCAAATTAACTTCAAAAAACACCATTGTTCGTTATGGGTATGACATTAATTTAAGGAACCTCCACGCCTACTTGTCTACTATTGACAAAACGGTTTCTAATTATGCTTTTGTATTTGATAAAACCGGCGCTTGTATTTTTCACCCAGACTTAAAATTTGTTGGAAAAAATATATTTAATGTTTCTTCTGTCAAACCTTCAGATACTATTTTCAGTAAGAAAAAAGATTTCGTAAAAAGAATTACAATGTCTGAGTTTTTAAAACTTGATGTAATCCGATTTACCAAAAAACTAGACATTAAAGGTTCTCGATGGTTTGTATCTGTCAATTCTCCTAAAATTTTTGAAGTCGAAAATGTGTCACTAATCAAAAAATACTCGACTTGGATTTATTCGATTACAACGGTAACATTACTATTGATCTTTTCTATCTTCTCTTATGCAAATAGACGTGCCTTTAGAGAAAAGGAAATGATTGAGAATGAAAAGAACAAACTGCTTGTCGAGAATGAAAAAATTATAAAAGAAAAAGCACTTATTCAGTTACAACAATTAAAGGAACAGATAAATCCGCATTTTTTATTCAACTCGCTCAATTCACTCTATATGTTAATTGACAACGATGTTAAAACCGCGCAAAAGTTTACACTGAACTTATCGCGTATTTACCGCTATTTAATAGATCCGCCAGAAAAAAACATTGTACCGCTAAAACAGGAATTATTATTTATCGAAAAATATATCTTTTTGCAGCAAACCCGTTTTAAGGAAGAATTGTTCTTTTCGATTCAAATCGAAGACCAAGAAGCCTTAGAAAAATTCATTCCGTATTTGGCTCTTCAAGTTGTGATTGAAAATGCAATTAAGCATAATAAAGCGACGCAGGAAACTCCGTTGAGAACTCAAATTCTGATTCAGAAAGATCAAGTTATTATTACGAATAATCTCCAAAAAAAGGCTGACAGCGAGCCGAGCACTAAGTTTGGGCTGAATTATTTAAACAGTATTTATCAATTTTACTCGAAAACCAATTTTGAAACCTCAGAAAAAGAGGGCAATTTTGTTTGTATCCTGCCTTTAATACACATTCACTCCTAAAATAAAGCCACTCACTCCCTTTTGTTTTTTTTTCGAGCTAAAATCAAATAGCTTCGGCGGAAAATTAACTTAAACTTAACATCAAAATGAAGGAAAAGGCATTCCTGCATAATTTAAAATTATTCTGCTTACTAGTTCTGCTCTTATTTGTTCCCGTTACTGTTCTTGCTCAGAAGAAAAAGAAAAAAGAAACGGATACCGAAATTGCAAAAGATTCTACTGATTCTAAAAAAACAAAGAAATACGGTGACCTTATCAAAAAAGGAACCCTTAAAAAAGGTTTGTTTAATATCATTCAGGTTAAAACCGATGTTTATTTTGAAATTCAGGATAGTTTATTTAAAAGAGAATTTCTAGTTGTAAACAAATTATCTCAAGTTCCATTTCAAGTTAATGAAGCTGGATTAAACAAAGGGATGAACTATGAAAACAAAATAATTACCTTTTATAAAGATACAATTGCAAAGAAAGTTTGGGTAAAATCATATGTCCCAAAAGTTTCTTCTCCTAAAGAAGACGCTATTACAGCATCAGTAATCGACAATTTCTCTGAATCGATTATTGAAGTTTTTGATATTGAAACTAAAAACAATGATTCGACTGCTGTTGTAATTAAGGTAAACAAGATTTTTGACGGTAAGCAAAAAAGCTTCAATGATGTTTTGAGCAATATTGGTTTTGGAGGCTCTGTAAAATCTGATTTGTCTTATATTGAAAGTCTAAAATCATTTCCTAAAAACATTGTTGTAAAATCACAGTTAACCACTTCTGTAAGCGAAGGCGGACCAGCTTTGTCTGTTACTCTTGGCGTAACGAGCAATATTGTTTTGCTGGATAAAACACCTATGAAACCTCGTTTTTCTGATAGACGAATTGGTTATTTCACTGAAAAACATTGGTACTTTGCTGATGCGCAGCAGGCAATGCTCGAAAAAGAGCTTATTACACGCTGGCGTTTAGAACCCAAAAAAGAAGATGAAGAACGCTATTTAAAAGGTGAACTGGTTGAACCTAAAAAACAAATTGTTTATTATATAGATCCTTCGACTCCAAAACAATGGAGAAACTATATTATTGATGGTGTTCATGACTGGCAGATTGCTTTTGAAAAAGCGGGATTTAAAAATGCCATTATTGCTAAAGAACCAACTGAAAAAGATTTAGATTTTGACGTAGATGATGTACGTTATTCTGTAATTACATATGCAGCATCGCCAAAATCGAACGCAATGGGACCATCTGTTGTTGACCCTAGAAGCGGTGAAATTCTAGAAGCCGATATTATCTGGTGGCACAATGTAATGACTTCTTTACAAAGCTGGATGCGTATACAAACTGGTCCAATTGACCCGAAAGCCAGAGGAAATAAATTTAGTGATGAACTTATGGGAGAAGCCATTCGATTTGTATCATCGCATGAAGTTGGTCATACTTTTGGACTTAAACATAATATGGGATCTTCTTTTGCTTATGATGTTGAAGCTTTGCGTTCTAAAGATTTTACGGCAAAAATGGGCGGTACCGCACCATCTATAATGGATTATGCTCGTTACAATTATGTGGCGCAGCCAGAAGATAATGTTACTGTAATTACTCCAAAAATTGGAGAATATGATAAATATGCGATCGAATGGGGTTACAGATGGTATAATGTAAATGAAAATGAAACTTTAAAATTAAACGAGTTAATTGCCAAACATCAAAACGATCCGATTTATTTTTATGGCGAACAGCAAGAAAATATAATCGATCCGCGTTCACAATCTGAAGACTTAGGAAACGACGCTGTAAAAGCGAGCGAATATGGTTTAAAAAATCTAAAACGTGTTGTAGATAACATCTTAAACTGGACTTACGATAAAGATCGTACGTATTACGAAACTGGTAAACTATATATAGGAACTATTGGACAATGGCAATTGTACAATCGCCATGTATTGAATAATATTGGCGGAGTTTATTTAAATGAAACTGTTCACGGAGACAACAAACAAAGTTACATTCCAGTTTCGCCAGTAATGCAAAAAAGAGCTGCTGATTATTTGATCAAAAATGTACTTACAATTCCACAATGGTTATTCTTTAACGATATTTTAGACAAAACAAATCCGCTTAAAGATTCTCCTGTAGGACCTTATGAATACACGCCTTATACTTTATCAAGAGAATTGCAGTACGGTATTTTATACGATTTGTTTAGTGATGATCGTTTACTTCGAATAACAGAAAACGAATTGTACCAACGAAATAAAACCACTGAGAAGGTATTTACCGTAAATGATTTATTTAAAAAGATACATCAAAGTGTATTTGCAGGAACAATACAAGGTAAATCGCTGACAATTTTAGAGCGCATGACGCAAAAAAATTATGTGGATGTTTTGATTGTTTCTACAAATAAAATATTTGAAAAAACAGATGGTAAAAAATTAATCGACATTCAGGAAACACTAAATATGCCGCATTTATGCAATTATTTAGAAGATTCGAAAATGGTTCGAAATATCAATCAAACTTCTTTAAAAAGAGTTACAGAAGTTACCTCTGATAAAAAAGGAGAATTGACTACAGTCTTAAAATTACTAAAACTGAAAAAGAATACTGGAGATCAATCGACTCAAAATCATTATACCGATTTAATTCAAAGGATCGAAAAAGCGCTAAACAACACAATCAATTAATATACAAAACAAAAACATGAAAAATTTTCTAAATATCTTACTGCTGTTCCTAGCCATTGCAGGATACTCACAGGATAATAGAACCATTACGGGAATCATTCTTGATGAAGCTGATCAGTCGCCAATACCTGGTGCATCAGTTTTTGTAGAGAACAATTCTATCTCGAACAAAACTTCTCTAGCAGGAGTTATACACAGTGAAGCAATCGGAACTACAACTGATTTTGATGGTAAATTTCAATTAAAAATCAGCAAAAATGTTACTTCATTGAGAGTTACGTTTATGGGATACAAGCCATATACTCTTGAAATAACTTCTCAAAAAGAGTACACAATCCGTTTAAAATCTGATGTTGCACAGCTTCAAGAAGTGATCTTAACCGGATACCAAAAAATCGAAAAAAGAAAACTGACTTCGGCTATTACAAAGGTTGACATGGCTTCAATTCAGCAATCAGGAGTTTCTAGTGTCGATCAATTATTAATGGGACAAGTTGCGGGTGTTGCCGTTACAACTCCATCTGGAGCGCCGGGAGCACCGGCCAAAATTAGAATTAGAGGTACAGCATCTCTTAATGGTACGCAAGATCCTTTATGGGTACTTGACGGATTACCATTAGAAAATAATGATGTTCCTAAAAACTATGACAAGGAAAATATCGATCAACTTGCAAACTACTCTATTGCAGGTTTAAATCCAGACGATATTAAAGATATTACAATATTAAAAGATGCTGCTGCAACTGCAATTTATGGTGCGCGTGCCGCAAATGGTGTAATTGTGGTAACTACAAAAAAAGGACGCAGAGGTAAAATGGTTGTAAACTTCAACACGAACACCTTTATTACACGAAGACCTGATTTTGACAAATTGAACTTATTAAATTCAAATCAAAAAGTAGATTTAGAACTTAACATGGCAAGTCGCGCAGATTTGACATATAGAGACACCGGTGGTGAAGTTGCTCGTATCTTAAACGGAGCGAATGAATTAGATGCCTTCAGAACCGGTGGTTTCTCTTCTTTAAGTGCAGGAACGCAGCAGTCAATCAATAACTTAAGAAATCAAAATACAAATTGGGGTAACTTATTGTATCAAGACGCCATTAACACACAGCATGGTTTAAGTTTATCTGGCGGAGGCGAAAAATCGGATTACTATTTCTCTTTAGGATATTATGACGAAAACGGAGCTACTGTTGGTACAGGTTTCAAGCGTTACAACTTAACATTGAAAAACAACTACGAGATTACTGATAAATTTAAAGTGGGTATTGGAATTTTTGGTGCCGAAAACAAAACAACATCTTACTTGACAGATCTTGATGGATTTACAAATCCAGCAAATTATTCAAGAAATGTAAATCCATATTTAACTCCGTACAATGCAGACGGAAGCTATAAATATGACCCAGATATTGCTTCTTACTCTGATATTAAACTTCCGTTTAATTTCTTAGAAGAGAGAAACAATACTTCATACGATTTAAAAACGAGAGCAATAAAAGCATTGTTTGATGCTGAATATAAAATCACTAAAGATTTAAGAGTAACAAGCCAGTTAGGTTTACAGTTTGATAACTCTTCCAGCGAAAAATATGCTGGTCAGGAAACTTTTTACACTAGAAGACAAAGAGAAAGATCAAGTTATTTTGCTGATAATACGCAAAAATACTTCTTACCTGATGGTGGAATTATTCAAAACACAAACACGGACTTTTTTCAGTACAACTTAAAAACAATGGTGAACTATTCTAAAACTTTAGGAGAAAATCACGAAATTGAAGTAATGGCTGGTAATGAATTAAGAAGAAACAAAACGACTTCTATAGCAACTAAAGGTTTTGGTTTTGACGAAAATACCTTGACTACACAGCAAATTATTTTCCCAAATTCAACTTTTGCTAAAGAGGCATTTTACAAAACATATGTAAAAAAGGAAAACGAAAATGCTTTTGTTTCATTCTTTGCAACAGCATCTTATACGTATAACAAAAAATACAGTTTTTACGGAAGTGTTCGTTATGATGGTTCAGATTTATTTGGTGTAGATCCTAAATACAAATACTTACCACTTTGGTCAGCATCTGGATCTTGGTTAGTTTCACAGGAAAATTTCTTAAAAAACAGTAAAACAATTTCTAATTTAAGACTTCGTGCTTCTTACGGTTTACAAGGAAACATTGATAAAAACACTTCACCTTATGTAGTTGGAGATAACAAAACAGCTATTATCCTTCCTGGACAATCAGAACCTACAATTGTGGTATTGAGTCCGCCAAACAGCAAATTGCGTTGGGAAAAAACCCAAAATACTAACTTTGGTTTTGACCTTGGTGTACTTAACAACCGTATTACCCTTGTAACAGATATTTACGGAAGAAAAAGCACCGACTTAATTGGTCTAAAAGCATTGCCATTAGAAAATGGTTTTGAATTTACAAACATGAACTGGGCACAAGTAAGCAACAAAGGTTTTGAAATCGCTTTATCTACAAAAAACATCGATCGCCCTAATTTTAAGTGGAACACCAATTTTAACTTTGCACATAACAAGAGTAATATTGATCGTTTAGAAATAAGAGACAACAGTTATTTACCAAACCAAGAAGGACATGCTGTAAATGCGGTATTTGGTTTAAAAACAAACGGAATTGACGAAAACGGTTACCCGTTATTTGTTAATAAACAAGGAGAAACTGTAAATGCGCAAACTTTCTTTGGTTTATATGATCCGCTTGCTGGTGTTTTTCCAGGTATGTTCTCGCAATCAGATTTAAGTGCTGCAGAGTTTAGAGATTTATTTACTTATTTAGGAGATAGAGATCCAAAATTTACAGGAGGTTTAATCAATACTTTTAAAGTAAGCAATTTTGATCTTACCATAGCAGCGTCATTTAACATCAAACAAACCGTTACAAGAACTCCTCCATACAACGGAACACTTGTAGATAGAGGACAAAACTATACGACTGATATTTTAAACGCTTGGTCGCCAACTAATACTTCATCAAACTTACCAGGAATTACAAGTAAAGATTCTGGTACAGGAGATTCATGGATGGCTTATAATTGGTTCTCTGGCGGTAACCCAATTATTACTTATAACTATTTAGACACATGGGTCAGCGAAATGAGTTATATGAGATTAAGCAGTGTTCGTTTTGGATATACTTTCCCAAAAACATTCCTAGACAAAATCGACATTCAAAGTATTAGAGTAAATATTGAAGCAAGAAACTTATTCGTAATCAGCTCAGATTACAAAGGTTATTTCGACCCAGAAACATTCGGAAACATTTACGCGCAGCCAGTTCCTAGATCGTTGACTTTAGGATTTAATGTAACTTTCTAAAAATTAAAAAGATGAAAAAATTCTCAAAATATATAACACTTTTCGTTGCTGCTATTGCACTTAGCAGCTGCGATGACTATTTGGATATTACTCCGGTAGGAAAAGTAATTCCAGAATCACTAAATGAGTTTCGTGCGGTTTTAACCACAGCATATTCAATTTACCCAGAACACAAATCATTGAGCGCCGTTCGTACAGACGAACTATTACTAAATGAAGATAACAGCGAAACCGCTATTTACAAAGATGTATATATCTGGAAAGATCTAAATCCAGATCGAAATACACTAAATTTTCATTATCAAGATTTATATACTGTAATTTTTTATACGAACGTAGTTATCAACGAAGCGTCTAATAAAGTAGCAGCATCTGAAGAAAGAGATCAATTAATTGGAGAAGCTTATGCTTTGAGAGCAATGGCAAATTTTGATTTAATAAATCTTTTTGGAAAACCATATAATCCAGCAACTGCAGCTTCAGACAAAGGAGTTCCATTAGCTTTAGAGATTGATTTAGAACAAGTATTTGTTCCACAGAGTGTAGACGTTATTTACAATCAAGTTATTTCTGATACTAAAGAAGCTGAAAAATTAATTAACTTAAGTACACAGCCAAAAGGTTTAAATTACCGTTTCTCAAAAGTGGCGCTATACAGCTTAGAAAGCCGTTTGTATTTATATCAACAACAATGGCAAAAATCACTTGATGCTGCCAATAAAGCTTTAGAATTAAAAAATACTTTAATTGACTTAAAAGCAACACCAGTTTTAGCTACAAAATATGATGGAAAAGAATCTATTTTAGCCCTTGAAGATGGTTATATCGTTGGTATAAAAAGGGCTTCTTATGCATCTGCTGATTTAATTGCGGCTTACAATAAAACAACAGATTTGCGTTTCCCGCTTTATTTTGCAGCAAGCGGAAGCCGTTTTAGAATTTTAAAAGGCGGAAATGACGATCAAAAATCATCATTCAGATCTTCAGAGCTGTATTTGACAAAAGCTGAAACTTTGTTGAAACTTGATAATATTAACGATGCAAAAGCAACCGTTTTAACTTTTATTAAAAACAGATATACACCAGCAGGATACGATCAGCTTGCAAGCAGCATCAATACAATGAATGCGACTGATCTAACCAACTTCATTTTTGAAGAAAGACGCAGAGAATTTCCTGTAGAAGGTCACCGCTGGTTTGATTTAAGAAGAAGTACTCAAAAACAAATTGTTCATAAATTTATGAATATAGAGTATACTTTAATACAAAACGATCCGCGTTACACTATTATTTATCCAGCAGACGCAAGATTAAACAATCCGAATTTATAAGTTCGTTCAAAATCAGAAAAAAGGTCCAGTTCAAAAAACTGGGCCTTTTTGCATTTAAAAACAGAGTCAACTATCTTTGCAAAATCAACTTTAGAATTCTGGTTCTATAAATGAAGCTTTTAAAAATGAAAATTGCCATTGTTGAAGACGAATATCTTGCTTCAAGCTATCTAAAATCTATTTTAGAACAGCAGGACATTTTGCAAATAGCCGAAATTGCAGTTTTAAAATCTGTAAAAGAAGCTGTGGCCTTTTTTTCTGAAAATAATGTCGACTTGGCCTTTATGGATATTCATTTAGGCGACGGAAAAAGTCTTGAAATTTTTGAAAAAACAACGATCTCCTGCCCTGTCATTTTTGTAACCGCTTACGACTCCTACGCCATTTCAGTTTTTAAACACTTTACAATTGATTATCTTTTAAAACCTTTTGAAGAACAAGAATTATTTGAAGCTCTAATCAAATTCAAAAAAATAAAAGAAACTTTTAACAGCGATGCAACACTGCAATCATTAGTTGCAATCGAAAACCCCGAAACAAGCAAAATACAACGTCATTTTTTAGTAAACCACGGTTATAAGCTTATCTCTATAAACGAAGCCGAAATTACCTATTTTGCCGCATCTGGAAAACATTTGTTTATATATGTAAATTCTGGAAACAGTTTTTTATACAATAGCACCTTGACAGATATTATTAACAACCTCGATCCATTTACATTTTTTAAGATAAATCGTAAATACATTGTAAATCGAAGTACTATAAAAGAAGTCTTGAAACACTCTAACCAAAAAATCGAATTGATTCTTACCGTTCCTTCTATTGAAAATGACTCGATAATCATAAGCAAAAAAGAAATCAATAATTTCAAAAACTGGCTCGATCAATAAAATTCAGATCCTTTTTTTGAGTTCTAAAATGTGGTTTTATTAGAATATCTAAAATCAAAAAAGTGTATCATTCGCATTTTTTGATAGAGAAGGACTTTACAAATTGCCAAAAAAATTTAGAAAACGTTAAATTAGCGTTATAAGAATCATAAAACTGATGCTTCATAACCAGCACGATAGCGATCATTTTTGATCAATTCTTTATCTTTGAGATTCAAAAATCAAATGTAAACGAAAATGCCACAACACAGATTTTACCCTGACGAAAAATTCAAAGAAATAGAAATAAATGCCTCATTACAACTTAAATACGCCATTTCAAACAGAGGCCGATTAATAAGCTTCACTGATGAAATTGAAAACGGACGTCTTTTAAAAGGCGGTTTAAGCGATGGTTATCCTACTTTTAGATTTAAGGTAAAAAAAGACGATCAAATCGTTAACAAATACCTTTTTTTATACAAATTAGTTGCCCAGTATTTTATTCCTAAAGAATCAGAAGAACAAACTTATGTACTTCACTTAGACTACAATCGAAGTAATGACGATGTACACAATTTATGCTGGGCTACAAAAGCCGAAATGATGGCGCACAGCCGTAAAAGCCCGCGTGTAATTCAAGCCAAAAAAAACCTGATCGAGCATAACTTAAAAGCTGATGGAAGAAAATTAACCACAACAAAAGTCATGTTAATCAAGAAAATACTAGCAAGGCCAGAACAAAAAACACGTCTAAAAATGATCGCCAAACAATTTGGCGTAAGCGAAATGCAGATACGTAGAATTGCAAGCGGTGAAAATTGGGGACACGTCAAAGTATAATTATAAATTGTAAATTATTAATTCAGCACTGATGTCACTCTGAGCGAAGTCGAAGTCCTTTTCTACAAGAAAGGACTTCGACTTCGCTTATTTTGGTAAAGGGTATAATTTCGATTTAAATTTCTAAATCTGAATTTTCAATTCATAATTCACAATTTACAATTCACAATTCATTCAATTTCTGTGAAAAGGTCAAAATCAGCAGGGGTAAAAATAAAATTTCAAGCGTTTTTTAAAATAATTCCTTAAATTCGCAATCACAAATAACAAAAGAAAAAATCGTCAAGTGAGTTTCGGAATTATAAACCTCCTTTTCGATAATAAATACTAAAAACCAAAAAAATGAAATACGACGTTATTGTTTTAGGAAGTGGTCCTGGCGGATATGTTACAGCAATTAGAGCATCACAATTAGGCTTTAAAGTAGCTGTAGTTGAAAAAGAAAATCTTGGTGGTGTATGTTTAAACTGGGGATGTATCCCAACTAAAGCATTATTGAAATCAGCTCAGGTTTTTGATTACTTAAAGCACGCTTCTGATTACGGATTGAAAGTTTCTGAATTTGATAAAGATTTCCCTGCTGTTGTTCAAAGAAGCCGTGGTGTTGCTGAAGGAATGAGCAAAGGAGTTCAATTCTTAATGAAGAAAAACAAAATTGACGTTATCGAAGGTTTTGGAAAACTAAAACCAGGAAAAAAACTTGACGTTACAGATAAAGACAATAAAGTTACTGAATACAGCGCTGATCATATTATCATCGCAACTGGAGCTCGTTCTCGTGAGCTTCCAAACTTACCTCAAGATGGTGTAAAAGTAATTGGATACCGTCAAGCAATGACGTTGCCAACTCAGCCAAAATCTATGATTATTGTTGGTTCTGGAGCAATTGGAGTTGAGTTCGCTCACTTCTATAACTCTATGGGAACTGAAGTTACTATTGTAGAATTTATGCCAAACATTGTTCCTGTTGAAGACGAAGACGTTTCTAAACAAATGGAGCGTTCTATGAAGAAAGCTGGTGTAAAAATCATGACTAACTCTTCTGTAGAGAAAATTGATACTACAGGAAACGGAGTTAAAGCAACTGTAAAAACAGCAAAAGGAGAAGAAATTCTTGAAGCTGACATCGTACTTTCGGCAGTTGGAATTAAAACAAACATCGAAAATATTGGTTTAGAAGAAGTTGGAATCGCTGTTGACAGAGATAAAATCTTAGTAAACGCTTACAACGCAACTAACATTCCTGGTTACTATGCAATTGGAGACGTTACTCCGGGACAGGCTTTAGCTCACGTAGCTTCTGCTGAAGGAATTAACTGTGTGGAGAAAATTGCTGGTTTACATGTAGATCCAATCGATTACGGAAACGTTCCAGGTTGTACATATGCTACTCCAGAAATCGCTTCTGTAGGTTTAACCGAAAAACAAGCAAAAGAAAAAGGTTACGAATTAAAAATTGGTAAATTCCCATTCTCAGCTTCAGGAAAAGCAAAAGCTGCTGGTGCTGCTGACGGATTCGTAAAAGTAATCTTTGATGCTAAATACGGAGAATGGTTAGGATGTCACATGATTGGTGCTGGTGTTACAGATATGATTGCTGAGGCAGTTGTAGCTCGTAAACTAGAAACTACAGGTCATGAAATCCTTAAATCGATCCACCCTCACCCAACAATGAGCGAGGCAGTTATGGAAGCTGTTGCTGATGCATACGGCGAAGTAATTCACTTGTAACAATAACCAGAGACGCATTTGCATCTCTTCGGTTACATATTATTTTCAATTTAAAAAAGCCCGATTTGCTTACGCAAATTGGGCTTTTTTGTTAGTAAATTTATTTTTACAATAGTTAAAATACTGATAAATAAAAAACATACTGTAATAAAAAAATTACAAATGCGTTTTAAATATTAAATATCTTTCTCATCTTTAAATTTAGTAAAAATGAATCAAATTAAAAAAAATGCAGTACTTATACTTGTTATACTACTGTTTGTAAGTTGCAAAAATAGTAACGAACAAAAAACAGAGATTACAACAGACGAGCACACTTCTCAAAATTCATTAGACTGGCCAGGAACCTACAAAGGAACCTTACCATGTGCAGACTGTGAAGGAATAGAAAAAATAATTCAAATAAATGAAGATAATACTTATTCTTTAAAATCTACTTATCTTGGTAAGGGGAAAAAGGAAGAATTTGATGAAACAGGTACTTTTACATGGAATAAAGAAGGTAACACAATTACAACTATCCCAAAAGATAAAAGCATATCACAATCTTATTTCATTGGTGAAAAAAAATTAATACAACTCAATAATGAAAATAAAATAATAACCGGCCCTCTTGCTGACTTTTATATCTTAAAGCAAATTAAATCCAGATAAAACTAAATGTATTAACCTGTTGAGAATATATCTCAGCACATTGAAAAATAGATTAAACACTCTAAAAAAGGTATCCTCTTATTTCTAACACACAGAAAAAAACTATGTGTTAGAAATTTTATTTTTTATATTCTTTTGTACAAAATAGCAATATACCTTCATACTCATAATTTAACACAATAACAATTCAAAAAAGTGATCTAAAAAAAACATATATAGTAATATAATTCTTATTTTTAAGCCAAGAAATAAGAAATTATGAAACTACCATTTATCGAAATAATCGAAGCCGCAACAAGTGATCCCAACTTGTTAATGTGGAAATTTTATGATGAAGATAAAGAAATCAAAAACGGAGCAAAACTAACCGTTCGTGAAAGTCAGCACGTAATGCTTTTAAACGAAGGACAGCTTGCAGATGTTTTTTCTCCAGGACTTCATACTTTATCTACAGAAAACATTCCCGTTTTAAGTAAACTAAAAGGTTGGAAATACGGTTTCGAAAGTCCCTTTAAAGTCGATGTTTACTTTTTCAATACACACCAATTCATCAATAATAAATGGGGAACTCCCGCTCCTATTCTGCTTAATGACCCTCAGTTCGGGCAAATCAGAATTCGGGCTTTCGGAAGTTTTGATATTAAAATTGTCGATGTGGCCAAATTCTTCCGTCAATATGCAGGAACTTACAAACAGCTTACAATTTTTGAACTACAAAATCAGCTGAGAGATTTTGTTGCTCCAAAATTTGGTGAAGTTCTCGCAAACGAAAATATCACCGTTACAGACATTGCTGGAAATATTACACAATTAGGTAAAAAAATAGAACCCTATTTAAAGCCTTATTTTGAACAATTCGGGATCGAATTAACCCAATTTGTTATCACAAGCATAACATTACCCGAAGAAGTTACAGCACATTACGATAAAATTACCAATATGAATATGGTAACAGACATGGATAAGTTTACCAAATTTAATACTGCCACTGCAATTGGAGATAAAGGAACGGCCTTACACGACGCAACTCAAAACGCCTTAAGCATGGGAATTCTTTTAAATCAATTACAGCAAAACAAAGAAACTCCAAAACAAGAAACCGCAGACAATTTGACGGCTAAACTTCAAAAACTAAAATCTTTATTTGATGCTGGTTTAATTGACGAAGACGAATTTAAAACTAAAAAATCCGAATTATTAAGTCAGTTATAATGGAAGAAAAAAAAGTCAATTCATTTTTAGACAAACTAAAGCAAAAAGCACAAAGCCAAACTAATTACGGGGGCGAAACAGAAATCAACAATGCAAAAATGAATGCAAGAGACTGCCCTAACTGTGGTGCTGGGCGAGCAAAACAAGACGGTGTAACACATTGTGCCTATTGTGGATTTGAATTTATAAGTGTAAAGCTTACAGACGGAGTTTATATCAAGAAAGAGGATAATTCAATTTAAATATAAAAATAGTGTTAGGATTATTTAATAATACGCAAAAAGACGAAGAATCCATTCCAGAATGGTATTTAGAACTTCAGCAATCGCAAGAACGATGGTTTTCATTTTTAGAAAAACTTGAAGCAAAAATGGAAGAATTTGCAGCCGCCGCAATTCCAGAATTGAAAGAAATCTTGCAAAGTGATGATGATATATATAAAAGAACTTTTCAAAGAGTATATTCTGGTGTAAATGGTCAATTGTCAAATATAAGAGAAAAGGCCAAAGACACTTATGATGAAAAAATACTTAACGTTTATTACAATTACAATTCTCAGATTTCTGTTTTAAGCAAACATCACAATCTCGTTTCTGATTTCAGAACCTTTTGCTCTGATCGCTATAATGATTTTGACGATAAATATGAGTATTGGAGAAAGCAAATCGAGAAAACACAAGAACGCGATCTCGAAATCGAATATCAAAAAATATTAACCGAATACGAAGCCATCAAAAACAAATTCAACTGTACACAATGCGGCGGTAATATCGAAATTGCAAAAATCTTTTTAATCGAAACTTATATTTCATGTCCGTATTGCAAAACACAAAATACATTTGCTCCAAGCACACAGGCAAGAAACCTGCAGAATATAGCTAGAAGTTTAGCCGAACAAAGAACTGTCCATTTGTATAATGAATTTGAAACCGAAAACAACAAAGAACGGGAATTGTATCATCAGAATCATGAATTAAGTCTAAGTAAAATTCATGAATCTGATAAAAAGATTCTAAATGAAATTCAGACAAAAATGAACAATATCGAAGAGCAAAGACAATTTGTTATTAAAAACGCTCCAAAATTGTATCAAATTTATCTAAGGGCAATGTATGATGAATGGAATAAAATCACACCTGATTTAAAAGAGCACAACGAAAAAATGTATCAAAATCAATTACAATCATTATAATTTATTAACTCTAAAATTTGAAAAATGTTTAAAAAACTTTTTGGAGCTCTAAGTGGAGACAATAAACCAGAAAATAAAAATTATGAAGCACAGACTTCAAATGATAATTATGAAAATGATTATGAAGAGAATTATCAGGAAGTAGAATACGATCCTGAAACACTTCACGGAACCCACTATTCAGTAGAAGACTTTGATGCCGAAGTTGCTGAAAGAGCAGATACTTGGATTGCTGATGAAAGAGCAAGCGGGGAAAATCTTGAAGAAAAAGACATTCAAAACATCTATTTTAACTACAGAAGAGAAGTTTATACCGAATGGAACAACTGTGATTCAGATCAAATGATTCGTTTTGAACACGCCAATTCTTTAAAATACAGCGGGATCCAAACTTCAGGATTTGTAAAAGTTGATGATAACAATCTGTTTCTTGAGCCCGTACACGGTGTAGATTTAAGAACCTATACAGCAATGTGTCTTAAAATCAGTGCGGGAATCGATTATCTAGAAGTTTGCAAAGCAATGGGATTCGAACCTGTAATTTGGGAAGAATTAAACACGATTTGGCCTCAGCGTATGGGCGAAGATAATTCGTTTACCGTTACTACATTATTTGGACAATATTATGCTGAAAATGTTACCGTTCCGCAATTAGAAAACCTTAAAGCTGAAATTTCAGAAGAAGGAGCTGCTAACTTAGAAAGAATTAAAACAGATCGCTATTTTTACGAAGAATTAGCTGGGGCAAGACAAGCCGCTTACGAATACGGAATTGACGGTGCACAATGGATTTTAGATACTTTCGGAATCAATCTTGCCGATTTCCAATCTGTAGCAATGCAATGGATGACTGAGCAAAACCAAAACTGGAATTCTGAAGACATTATTGAATTTTCTAATTACCAGCAAGAAAAACAAAAAGAATATGCTGCAAAATTTGCGGCGGAACAAGGTGGAAATATCGCAGACGATGTAAATTTCTAAATTGACTTTCCTTTGATAATAAAAAACCGATTTACAAAAACAAATCGGTTTTTTATTCGTTTAAAATCTCTCAGAGTTCTTTAAAAAATTACCTTCAAAAAATAATACAGAATGGAAAATACACCAATATTCTTTGCCGACGGAGAAAATCCAAGAATGATCGAAGCACACAAAAAAGCACAAGAAACCTTTAAATATTTCTGGAGAGAATTATCGTGGGAATACCGTCGAATAGTTCCCGGACTTGATGTTGCATGTGTAAAACTTGCTTTTACTCAGGAAATAGATGGTGAAATTCTAGTCGAACATATGTGGATCAACGATATCAATTTTGACGGTGATACTATTTATGGCGTTTTAGTAAATCAGCCCGATGAGTTAACCAATGTAAACAACGGAGACGAAGTACAAATACCAGTCAACCAAATAAGCGATTGGTTATTTGCTATTCAAGGTAAAACCTACGGAGCTTTTACAATACACGCAATGCGTTCAGAAATGGATGAAGACGAAAGAAAAGAACACGACAAAGCTTGGGGCTTAGAATTTGGAGATTTCGATGATATTCAAGTTGTTTCAGATCAAAAAGAAAAGCCAGAAAACCTTGTAGAACATCCAATGAGCAAAAACATGAAAGACAGCCTTATTGATTTTCTAAAAAACAATCCCAAAGAACTTACCTCAAAAGATGAATTAGGGTATACTTTTCTGCATCTCGAAACAATTGCAGGAAATAAAACCTCTGTTGAAGTTTTGCTAAAATCTGGAGCAGATACTAAGGCCAAAACCAACAACGGCAAAACCCCGCTCGATTTTGCAAAACAACTAAACTGGGAACATTTAATTCCTTTATTATAATAGGAAACATCTAAAATCCGATTGGGTATAAACCAATCGGATTTTTTATTAGAACCTAGATCTGCTTACAAGCACAACTAAGCAGCAGCCTTCAACAAACAAAAAACATAAACAATTGATTTTTAGTCGTATTATTTAAAAAACTCACTTATTTATTCTTTTTTTTCATAATTTTAACACTAAATTTAATTCAAAAAATCCTCGAACCAAATAATACACTAATTAGATTAATAAATTACACTTTATTATCTCTTTCATAAGAAACATTGATTTCTTATAAGTATTAAGCAGAAAGATTACTTTCAACTTCTAAGTTTTTCAGAGCCGGTTTTGGCAAAGAGTAATCTACAGGATGTTGAAAAATTAAAATAATAAAAATTTATATCCACTAAATAAATTAATGTTATGAAAAAAATTCTTCTTTCTTTCTTGTCAGTGTTTCTCCTGACAGCCTGCAATAATAATCAAACCAGTAATCCAGAGAAAAGCGACAATTCAAATACAGCTGGAACTGAATTTAAACCTGCAAATATTAAAGAACAAATTTTGTATCAACGCGCAGTTGAAGCTGCAATATGGGGAATGCCGGCAGTTAATTTTCAATTGATGTACGATGCACTTGCAAAAATAAACGGTAATTACAATCAAGTTGTTATTTGGCCAAAACTGTTAGATTGGAAAAATCAAACTCTTACCCCAAATCCTGATGTAATTTATTTAATGCCTTTTTTCAATACAGAAAAAGCAGGTCCTGTTGTATTAGAAATTCCACCAGCAGACAATGGCGTTTTTAATGGCAGTGTGATGACCTACTGGCAAAATGCAATTGAAGATGTTGGTCCAGGCGGAGTTGATAAAGGAAAAGGCGGAAAATATCTTTTTTTACCTCCTGGTTACGATAAAAGCAAAATACCAGCAGGTTATATCCCTTTGCAATCTGATACTTACAGAGGTTATGCTCTTTTACGCTCAGTATTAAAAAGCGGCAGTGCTGCTGATGTTGCTGCTGCCGTTGCATACGCCAAACGCATTAAAGTTTATCCGCTCAACGAAGCTTCAAAAAATCCCACAACTGTTTTTATCGATGCGAGTAATGATGTGTACGACTCAAACATTCGGTACGACCATACTTTTTATGAAACATTAAATTCAATCGTGCAAACAGAGCCTTGGCTTACAAGAGATCGTGTAATGATTGATCCTTTAAAAACATTAGGTATTCAAAGAGGGAAATCTTTTGCTCCTGACGCCCGTACTAAAGAAATTCTAACACAAGCCGTAAAAACAGCTAAAGAATGGCTTTTATATAATTACGAAATAACACCTCCTTTTTACAAAGACACACATTGGTTTTTTCCTGCAGATGAAGACAATATTAAAAGCGTAAAAAGCCAATACTCAATCTCAGAAATTTATCCTATCGACAATAGAGCCGTTTGTTATATGATTGCTTTTTTTAGCGCTAAGCATCTTGGTGAATCACAATTTTATTTAATGCAGATTGTAGACAAAGATGGCAATCCACTTGATGGCAATAGTAATTACAAAGTAAATGTTCCTGCCAATGTTCCTGTAAAACAATACTGGTCAATGACAGTTTATAATAGAGACACGCACACCTTTATTCGAAACCAAAAACGTGCAGGGCGTTCGTCGCAAAGTCCAGGATTAAAAACGAATAGTGACGGTTCTGTCGATTTATTCTTTGGTCCAACTCCGCCTGCAAGCGGTGAGTCTAATTGGGTGCCCACAGATCCCAAAGGCAAGTTCGAAATCTTAACACGCTTTTACGGACCCACACCTGCCTTACGTGATCAAAGCTGGAAATTAACTGATTTAGAAAAAGTTAAATAACGAAAACTAAAATGTTCTACCATAAAAATCTGATCTGTTTGAACAGATCAGATTTTTTTATGATATATTCGGCATATCTACCCTTTTTTTTCTTTTATTTGATTTTTAAGAACTGCCTTACAAATCTATTTGTTTTTATTAAAAACATTGAAATAAAAGACCAAAACATGCAATCTATACTAACCCTGAAAAGATCAAATTAAATAATGAAATCTAAATCTCAAATCATGATAAAAAAAATAATTTTATTTGCCGTTTTAGTATTGGGGACAAAAGCTGTTGCTCAAGATCAAGGCTTCAAAATTCCGGATTACAAGGCGATTGAAAAAGAAATTCAAGATAAAAAATCAACATTTTATTATCCTCAATTAATAGAGCGATTAGTAAAAAACGATACTTTACTAACACACGACGATTTCAACCATTTGTATTTTGGTTACGTTTTTCAGCCCAAATACAATGCTTTTTGGAAATCGCCAAATGAAAAAAAACTAAATGAAATTTATGGTAAAGAAAAACTGGAAAACAAAGATTACGATGAAATTATCAAACTAATCAACAATAGTTTAAGCGAATTTCCATTTGATCTCAGACAGCTCAACCTCCTAGCCTATACTTATCACTTAAAAGGCGATGAAGTAAATTCAAAAATTGCTTCTTTTAAATTTCACAGCATCATGAACGCTATTTTATCTTCGGGCGACGGAAAACAATGCGAGACAGGATTTCATGTTCTTCTTGTTGAGCATGAATATGTACTGCTTAATGTTTTTGAACTAGAAAGTAAATCACAATCTTTAGTAAATCATTGTGATTATTTAAGCTTTGAAAAAGGCAAATATCAAGTTGACGGCATCTATTTTAATATCGAAAAAATGCTCGAAAATGAATCTAAAGTTTTGAGATAAAAGCATGAAATTATAATTGAATGAAAATAATAGAAGCTCGAAAAAAAGATTATGAAGCATTAAGAATTTTATTTTTTGAAGAAAGAAAACTAACGTTCACATGGCTTAACACTTCGGATTTTCAATTAGACGATTTCGAAAAATATACACAAGGCGAATTAATTTTAACGGCTCTGCAGGAAGATATTCCCATTGGTTTTATTTCAATCTGGGCACCTACTAATTTTGTGCATCATTTATACATTCACCATAAATATCAAAATAAAGGTATCGCCACTAAACTTTTAAATGCCGCAGTCTCTAAAACTAATTTTCCACTCACTTTAAAGTGTTTAGAAAATAATCTAAAAGCCGTTGACTTTTATAAAAGAAAAGGCTTCATCGAAAAAAGAAAAGGACAATCTGAAAACGGAACTTATATTTTATTTGAGTTAAATAAATCATTAACAACAAAGTATTAGCAAAAAACTATCAACTAAGAACTATGAATCCCAATAAAATAAAAGTCTATCATATATTTTGGATTGTTGCGCTGCTCATTTTAATTATCGGATTCATTCAGAATAACGATCATCCAACGGCTAATCTCGACATCAATATTTACGATACTTATATCGTTACACGAAATTTTGACAGTACTATCTTTTTATTTATTTGCTATTTTATAATGGGATTTGGTTATTGGCTTATCCAAAAAGTATTTAAAAAACAGCTTGTAAAATCTTTAACTATACTTCATTCCCTAATTTTTATTGGCAGTTTTGTAATTTACTGGATTGCTTTAATCTATGTCAAACTGCTTCCGCCAAAACCTGAATTTCCCTTATTCTTTAGTGAGTATCAATTTATAAACTCGATTTTAGTCTTAGAGTTACTGATAATTACTTTTGCAGGAATACCAATATACATTATCAACTTATTAATTGGACTTATTAGAAAAAAGCAGACACAAATACTCTCAAAAATCTAAAACACCAAAATCCAAAATCATAAATCGAGATCCTCTCTGTCTGAAATACACCGTAAAAATGTCTTTTAAACACCCTAACATATTGATTTTTAAACAATAACTTTGATATTCAACTATTAAAAATTAACAATTATGAGTGCAGCAGATTTTACCACAACAATAGCAGTCGATCAATCTCCAGAAGAAGTTTTTAATGCCGTTACCAATGTTCGTAATTGGTGGTCGCAGGAAATTGAAGGAAACACAGCGCAATTAAATGATGAATTTGATTATCATTTTGAAGATATCCATCGCTGCAAAGTAAAATTAATTGAAGTTATTCCCAATCAAAAAATCGTTTGGCTGATTGAGAAAAACTACTTTAAATTCACAGAAGACAAAACGGAGTGGACGAACACAAAACCGACTTTTGAGATTTCAGAAAAAAATGGAAAAACAGAACTTCGTTTTACGCATTTTGGTTTAGTTCCAGAATACGAATGTTTTGAAATCTGTCAGGATGCCTGGACAAATTATATCCAAAACAGTTTAAAAAAGTTAATCACAACAGGCAAAGGCGAACCCAATGCAGCTGGAAAACCTCAAACCGAAAACGAAAAGAAACTATCATCAAAATAAATTTCATAAATTCGTAGTACAAAAACCAGAATCTATGAATCCTATTTTTAGAAATATACTTGCCGTTATTGCCGGCCTTATTGTTGGAAGCATTGTTAATATGAGTATTATTTTGATCAGCGGTTCTATAATTCCGCCTCCAAATGGAGCAGACAATACAACAATGGAAGGTTTACAAGCCACCATGCATTTATTTGAACCCAAACATTTTCTATTTCCTTTTCTTGCACATGCTCTCGGAACGTTTGCAGGTGCATTAACAACAGCTTTAATCGCTGTAAATCATAAAACAAAATTAGCCTTAGTTATCGGAGGTTTCTTTTTATTAGGAGGAATTGTGAGCGTTTGTTCTTTACCGTCTCCAATATGGTTTACAATTGTCGATTTAGTTTTTGCTTATATCCCAATGACCTATTTGGCATTAAAGTTAGTCGCGAGGAAATCCTAAATTTGGAAAAAATGGACGAGAAATCAACTCAAACAAAACCCGCCAAAATGTGCTACGAACATATTGGCGGAAAACTTGGTCAGCTGCTTGCCGTAACTTTTGCAGAAAAAGGCTGGATTGCAAAAAAGAATCCGGCTGATAAACATTTCTATATTACAGATTTGGGCTTAACAGAATTTACAAAACTAGACATCGACCTCAGCCAGATAAAACCTGAAAAATTATAGTACATTCTCTAAATTCCGTTTCTATTTTCTTTAAATCCTTCTAAATTTCATAACTTAGTTAGCTGTTAATCACAATATCATGACTAGGAAAGAAATTGCGCAAAATTTTTTAAAACTTGCGGCTGGCGGTCACTCACACGAAGCATTTCGGCTTTATGTGGGCAAAAAATTTAAACATCACAATGCTTATTTCAAAGGTGATGCCGACACTTTAATGCTGGCAATGGAAGAATCGGCAAGGACAAACCCTAACAAAATTTTTAAAATTCATCATATTTTAGAAGACGAAAAATTAGTTGCGGTACATTCACATTTAAAACAAACCCCAATAGATATAGGTTTCGCAGTAGTTCATATTTTAAAATTCAAAGCTGATAAAATTATAGAATTATGGGATTTAGGTCAATCAATTCCCACAGAAACTATTAACGAAAATGGAATGTTTTAACTCACTTACAGTTAGATTTTTAAATAAATCATTAAAACTGATACTGAGAATAGAATTCAAAAAAAAAACACAATGGCAAAAAATAAAACTACAGAAACTCAAAGCAGCGTTACTGATTTTATAAACACAGTTGAAGACGAAGCGAAAAGAAATGATGCGTTTGAGCTTATTAAAATAATGCAGCAAATAACTGGTTTTGAACCTAAAATGTGGGGACCAAGTATTATAGGTTTCGGGTCGTATCATTATAAGTATGCCAGCGGACATGAAGGTGATGCTCCTTTGGCCGCTTTTTCTCCAAGAAAATCAGCGACCACAGTTTACTTTTTCTCATCCGAAAATACCGAAAAGGAACTGACAAAACTAGGAAAACATAAATCATCAAAAGCGTGTATTTACATCAAAAAATTGACTGATATTGACCTCGAAATCTTAAAAAATGTAATACTGATTTCGATTAAAGAAGTGCAGAATTTATATCCAACAAAATAAAAAAATGAATTCCGTTTTACCCGAAAATAGCTCTCAGCATCTCAATGATCGTTTTGCATTTGAGAGTATCGTTTTTCTAATTATCATTGTAACCTTTGTTTACTGTTTTTTTAAACGCAAAAAAATATACCTGCGTCTCAAGGAATCGAAAGATTATAACGGTTTTCCAAATATTAAACTTTATTTAAATTTATTATTTGTACTTATTATTGCCATAGCAATCGTTTATAACTATGTAATGAAACTACTATTATAAATATATCTTTAATCAACAAATACCACAATTCTTAAAAATGGTTACATTCCTAATTTTACTTTTCGTACTAGTACTTATAGCCTATAATTTTTTACGGCATCCAAAATTTGGAAAAAAACCTTCGGGCGAAAGACTGGCTTTAATACAGAAATCTCCACAATATAAAAACGGAAAATTCGAAAATCAAAACTTTACGCCGGATCTAGCCGAAGGAGCAAATTACTTTTCGGTTTCTTATGAATTCTTCTTCAAAAAAGTAGAGAGAAAAATCCCTGCCGATTTAATCCCTTCTATTAAGACTAATTTGCACGAAATTCCACTTAATCAAGATGTATTAGCTTGGTTTGGACATTCCTCCTATTTTATTCAATTAGAAGGAAAACGTTTTTTAATAGATCCTGTTTTCAGCGGAAATGCCTCTCCTATTTCGGGCACAACAAAAGCTTTTAAAGGAACAGATGTTTATACTGTTGACGATCTGCCGGAAATTGATTATTTATTGATTACACACGATCATTACGATCATTTAGATTACGAAACGATTCTAAAATTAAAAGCAAAAACAAGAAAAGTAATCACAGCACTTGGCGTAGGTTCGCATTTTGAATTTTGGGGATTTCAGAAAGAAAATATTATTGAGAAAGACTGGTATGAAAAAATAGAACTTGATGAGAACTTAATACTTCACACCACGCCATCTCGACATTTTTCTGGTCGAAGTTTTACACGCTGCAACACTCTTTGGACTTCTTTTGTTCTTGAAACCAAAGATTTCAAAATATATCTGGGCGGCGACAGCGGTTATGATTCTCATTTTGCCGAAATTGGTCAAAAATTTGGTCCTTTTGACATTGCTTTAATCGATAACGGTCAATACAATAAAAACTGGAAATACATTCATAATATGCCCGAAGATGTCATAAAAGCAATGCACGATTTAAAAGCAAAAAGAGTTTTTCCCGTTCATTCTTCAAAATTTGCATTGGCACTTCACGCTTGGGACGAGCCTTTAAAAAAAGTAACCGAATTGAATCGTTTACATGAAAAACCACTCCCATTAATAACGCCTTTAATTGGAGAAATAGTGGAATTGAAAAACGAACATCAAAAATTTAAACAATGGTGGAACGGAATAAATTAAATTAGTATTACTTCAAAAAAACATGAATACCTCAAACTATATAATTCGAAATGCTGTTCCTTTAGAATTTGAAAAAATAGGACAACTATTAATTCAGGTTTATTCACAACTTGAAGGTTTTCCTAAAGAAAATGAACAGCCCAATTATTATAAAATGCTGGCAAATATCGGCGATTTTACAAAACACCCAGAAACTGAACTTCTTGTGGCTGTTGATGAAAAAAACACAATTCTAGGAGCTGTTGTTTACTTTAATAATATGCAATATTATGGTTCTGGCGGAATTGCAACCCAAGAACAAAACTCGGCAGGATTTCGTTTATTAGGTGTTGACAATAAGGCACGCGGAAAAGGAATTGGAAAATTATTGACACAGGAATGTATAAAAAAAGCAGCCGAAAACAATCGAAAACAGCTTATAATTCATTCTACTTTAGCTATGAAAACAGCTTGGAAGATGTATGAAAACATTGGTTTTAAAAGATCTGAAGATCTAGATTTTATGCAGGGAGAACTGGCTGTATTTGGCTTTAGATTACCTATTGTTTCATAAAACACAATCCAACTTAATTAATTTGCGATAAAAAAAAACTAAAAATGACAACATCAAATTTTAATTTACAACCCGATTTCTTAGAAAATGAGATCACAAAATTGATTCCGCTAGAAGAAAATCATTTTGAAGCATTATTTGAAGCCGCTTCCGACCCGCTTATTTGGGAGCAGAATCCTGTAAAAAACCGAAATGAAAGAGAAGGTTTTAAAACCTATTTTGAAATCATAAGTACAAAAAATCCGTTCTTAATTCTAGATAAAAAAACCAATGAAATAATGGGAACCACAAGTTTCTATGATTTCAATCCCGAAAAGTCCAATGTTGGAATTGGCTACACTTTTATTACAAGAAAATACTGGGGCGGTCCCTACAATAGTTCAATTAAAAAATTACTGATAGATTATGCTTTTCAGCACGTTAATTCAATCCTTTTTCATGTTGGGGCAGAAAATTTTCGTTCACAAAAAGCCGTTTTAAAATTAGGTGCAGAAAAAGTAAATGATATCATATTTAACATTAATAGTATCGAAGTACCGTATTTTGAATATGAATTGAAGAAAAAGTAAATTACAAAATGGCAGTCTTTCAACTTGCTTCTTGCATCTTTAAGACTCACATCAAAAAAATAACAATGAAAAGAATAACTGTTTTCTGCGCTTCAAGTTTTGGAACCGAAAAAATTTACGAAGAACAAGCAATTGCTTTAGGAAAAACTTTAGCCGAACAAAATATAGAATTAGTTTATGGCGGCGCAAATGTTGGACTAATGGGCGCTGTTGCAGATGGAGCTTTAAACGCAGGAGGAAAAGTAATAGGTGTGCTTCCTAATTTTTTAAGATCAAAAGAAATAGCTCATTTAGGCTTAACCGAATTAATTTTGGTGGAAAGTATGCACGAACGAAAAACTAAAATGAATGATTTATGTGATGGCGTAATTGCACTCCCCGGCGGTTTTGGAACCCTGGAAGAATTATTCGAAATGCTGACTTGGGCACAATTAGGATTACATAAAAAACCAATTGCCATTTTAAACGTAAATGGTTTTTATGATTCGCTGATAGCATTGCTGCAAACAATGACAGAAAAAGGATTACTGAAAGAAGTCAATCAAAAAATGCTTTTGGTTAGTAATACTATTGATGATTTACTTTATCAAATGAAAAATTATGTCGCTCCAACTGTAGGGAAATGGATAGACAAAAAAGAACTATGAGTTAGATATTTAGAGTTACAAGTAAAAAATTAAAGTTACATTTACGAATCAATCCCGCTCTAACAAACAACATACAACTTCGAGAAAAAATGAAAACGGAAAACAACAAATTTGCAAAAGCCGAAATGCTGATTCGAAAACCTGCTTCAGAAGTTTTCAAAGCTTTTATTGATCCTCAATTAACAAGTAAATTTTGGTTTACAAAAGGGTCAGGAAAATTAGAAGAAAACCAAAAAACAGAATGGACTTGGGAAATGTATGGTTTTACACTTTCGGTCACAACCATTGTTTTACAAGAGAATAAAAAAATCGTTATTGAGTGGGGAAATACAGGCGAAACAACTTTAGTCGAATGGCTTTTTACGCCATTAAACGAAAATGAGACTTTTGTAAGTATTACAAATTCAGGTTTTAAGGGAGATACTGATAAAATAATCGATCAGGTTCGCAATTCAACCGAAGGTTTTACTTTGGTTTTAGCAGGAGCAAAAGCGTATTTAGAGCATAATTTACAATTGAATTTAGTTTTAGATCGTTTTCCGAAAGGATTGGCATAACACTTTATTTTTACCGCAAAGTATGCAAAGGTTTAGGCAAAATTTATAAACGAAAAAAATAACGTCCAGTTATGTCATTTCGACTGAAAGGAGAAATCACACTCGAAACTCGATAACGATTGGTGAATATTTGGAACGGAATTTCTTGTGTGATTTCTCCTTTCAGTCGAAATGACATAAAATGAGAAAATATTTGCGGCTTCGCACCCGATAGCTATTGGGATTGCGAGATTAAAAAGAAAACAACTTTAAACTAATTTCACTTCAATGGAAACAAAAAAACCAGAAAATATCGACGAATATATTGGCGCATTTCCAAATAACGTTCAAGAAATTTTAGAGAAAGTTCGAATGACAATTCAGAAAGCGGCACCAGATGCCAAAGAAAAAATCAGTTATTCAATGCCTGCTTTTGAACAAAATGGAATCGTGGTTTATTTTGCTGCTTTTAAAAATCATATAGGTTTGTATGCTTTGCCAAGCGGTCACGAAGCTTTTGCCGAGGAACTTTCAAAATATAAATCAGGAAAAGGTTCTGTTCAGTTTCCTTTAAAAGAAAAAATGCCCTACGATTTGATTACTAAAATTGTAAAATTTAGAGTCAAAGAAAACCTTGAAAAAGCGAAAAAGAAATAAGTCTAAATGAATTTAACAGAACATTATAATCAACTTTATAAAAGTGCTTCTGAAGCTATTTTAAGCGAAAAATATAATTTAGATCCTTGTATTAATGATAGTTCAGATTCTAGATTTGGAATTACACTTCTTGCTCGTCCAAACGAAAAAGTTAATACAGAAATTCAGCTGTTTTTAGAGAAATTAAAAGCCGTTGAACCATCTCAGTATTATTATCCAAACTCAGATATTCACATTACCGTACTTTCTATTATTTCATGTTACGAAGGATTTAGCTTAGATAAAATTGCTGTTGAAGATTATATCAAAACGATTCAAAAAAGCTTAATAGATCTAAATGAAATCACGATCGAATTTCGGGGCGTTACAGCCTCAAACTCAGCAATAATGATTCAAGGTTTCCCTATTAATGACTCTTTGAATAACTTAAGAAATAAGCTTCGAGAAAACTTCAAAAATTCAGCTTTAGAACAAAGCATCGACAGCCGATATTCCATTTCTACAGCACATTCAACGGTAATGCGTTTTACAGAAAAACTTGTAAATCCCGAAAAACTAATTGAAATTACTGAAGAGTTTCGCGATTACAATTTTGGTTTTTTTAAAGTGGATAAAGTAGAACTAGTCTTTAATGATTGGTATCAAAGGAAAGAAAATACAATTCATTTAAAAAACTTTGACGTATAACGTTTTTAACTACTGAAAACCCAGCTGTTTTCTCAATTCTAAATTTAGGCTGTATTGTTCTTGAATTGGAATAATTTTCCTTGCACTTTTATTAATATCACTTCCTTCAGCCGTCCAAAGAAAAGGATAAAAATTAAAGACCTCATCGCCTTTTAATTTCGAAACCTCTTCACGCCATCCATTCCATCTGTTTCCTTCATAGAACTTATCCAAATCATTATTAAAACAAAAACCTAGAAACTCAGAATAAGTAATATCAAGCGGTTCATATTCTAAATTATCAGGCGAAAAATAATAAATCTTCCCTAAATCATTTCCCAGTCCGCCGCCATTCAATAAATAAAAACCTCCAATTGCGTCATCCGCAATTAATAAAAATGAAGGCGTTTCGCCAAACTCATTAAACGATTTTCCTTTATTCCAGTCTGCTAATGTTCTATTAAATTTTGAATTTCCAGAACCTAAAATTCTTATCCACCCATCATCGACTAAAAGACCGCCGGTCATAAAAACAATCGCTCCCATAGTCGAACGTGTAGTTACCTGAGTTTTATACAAAACTTCTTTAGCTTTTACCACATCAACAGGTAAAACCTCCACCTTATTTTTTGCCGTTTTAATCCAATCTTCAACAACCGGCCAGCCCGGATCAGCTTTATCTATAAGTTCTTCTGCTTTTTTCATTTTGTTCTGTGCACTTACTGTGTAAGTAAAACATATCATTAAAATTAATAGAAAATTTCGTGTCATCTATGCGATTTATAACTTTAAAAATTGCCTAACTTTTTTTCAAAATACTTCCCAAGCCACGTCCAATCTGCTCTATAGCTTCTAAACTTTTGGTTAACGGTGTTGCGGTAAAATCTTCGTAAGCGTCCATAGAACTTTCTTTTCGATCATCCTGCGGATAAACTAAAATAATGTTATTATCTCCGAAGAATTTCTCGAATTTCTGAGGAAGTCTCTCAAAAATAGATTGGTAAGACACAGAACCCTTTCTAGATAAATTAAAAACAATTAAATCATTTGGTTTGATCTCATCTGAAATCGCTTCAAAATTATCCCAATCTAAAATGCTTTTAAAGCCGAATTTAGCATTTAGCTTCAAACTATTAGCAATCTGCTGAATAGTTTGATGTGTTTTATACTCCGCATAAATTACAATCGGAATACTTAATTCTTGTGATAATCTTGAAATTTTCTGAAGCAGAAGTTGAAAACCAACACCTCTTTCAGAAAATGGCGGGCAAATAAATACCAGTCTTTTATCTTCTATAAATGTTTTTTGAAAACGGCAGATAAATAGACTTTTATCAACATTATTAATAATCGAATCTACATTTTCTCCAAAAATTTTATCTAAAAATCCCGTTTTTCTCGGCCAGCCCACAATCACAATATCCGACATGATTTCTTTAGAAGTTCTTGCAATACCACTTGCAGGATTATGATCAATTCTAGCAATTGTATTAATCTTAACTTCAGAAGCCGAACCTTGAATTACAAATTTATCGACTGCTTTTCGGTACTTTAAAATATTCTTTTCAGCTTGATCATTATTAGGAACAATAGTTAAAAGCGTAACCGGATTAGCTGATTTTTTGTCTTTTATTAAAAGTGCAAAATCTAATAAACTGGCTGTCGCCGAAGTTTTAGCCAGCGGAATCAAAATATGTTCGTCTAATATTTGATCTTTATCTGCATCTTCTGTAGAAACCTCTTCTTCGCAAATGGCGATTTTTTTAGCTGCCTTTTCAGTTGCAAATGAAGCCACAATACAAGTAATCAGAATCAGAATAATAGTTCCGTTCAGAATATTTTCATCAAGAATTTTAGCTTTAAAGCCTACTAAAATTACGGCCAAAGTTGCAGCAGCGTGCGCACTGCTTAAGCCAAAAATAAGTTGTCTTTCAGTCTTAGTATATTTAAAAACAACTTGAGTAAAAAAGGCTGCAATCCATTTTCCAAAAATAGCCACAACACTCAAAGTTGCCGCTACAATTAAAGCTGTTGGTCCGCTTAAAATCACACTTATATCAACAAGCATTCCCACAGAAATCAAGAAAAACGGAATAAATAATGAGTTTCCTATAAATTCAATTCTATTCATTAAAGCTGACGAATGCGGAATTAAAGGATTCAATGCCAAACCAGCAACGAAAGCACCAATAATAGGCTCTACTCCTGCAACTTCAGCTAAAAACGCCGCAAAGAAAACTACTGACAGTACAAAAATATAATGGGCGTGTTTTTCGCTTTCTAATTTTTTGAAAAACCATTTTGCAATTCTTGGAATTACTAAAAACATAATAGCCGAAAAAATAGCCAGCGAAACTCCCAGTTTTATCCAAAAAGCCTGATTTAGACTTCCTTGAGCGCTTCCCATAATTACCGCTAGAATAATCAAAACGGCAGTATCTGTTAAAATTGTTCCACCTACCGTTATGGCAACCGCTTGATTTTTTGCGATACCAAGTTTACTCACAATAGGATATGCAACCAAAGTATGTGTTGCAAACATACTTGCTGTTAAAAAACTCGCATTAAAATCATATTTTAAAAGATAAAAACAAACGGGAAAACCAACAGAGAGCGGCAGAATAAATGTAAAAAAACCAAACAATAAACTCTTATTACGATTGGCTTTGAACTCGTTCATATCCAATTCTAAACCCGCAATAAACATTATATATAAAAGTCCTATGGTCGAAAACAAATCAATTGCTGAGTTCTTGGCAAGTATATTAAGTCCATGCGGACCAATGATTACTCCAGAAATGATAAGACCTATAATACCAGGAATATTTATTTTTTTTAATAAAATAGGAGACAACAAGATAATAAAAAGTATTAACGAAAAAATCAATACTGGGTTGCTTAATGGTAATTCGAATTCTTGTAAAAAATGCTTGAAAAATTCTATCATAGTGTAATTTTAATCTTCATTGTGGTATTTTAATTTTCTCTCAAAATGGTGTCTTAAATTAGAATATTTTTTATCTGAAGATATAATTAATTTTGTTTTAGCAAAAGTCAAAACACATTGTTTTTGCACTTGCATCTATTACAAAAATACCTAAAAAAAATTACTAAACTCTTTACTAAAGGCTTATATTAACTAATTAAATTTAGTTCCTTGTCAAATTATTAAAATTTAATATCTTTTTTAACAAAATCGCAAGATTTCTAATTGAAAGTAAAACTTCATTGCATTATTCAATTATCTTTGTCATAACAAAAATTGAACAATGGAAGAATGTATCTCTGTTTTTGATATGCTTAAAATTGGTGTCGGCCCTTCGAGCTCACACACTTTGGGGCCTTGGAGAGCCGCCGAACGCTTCTTAGAAGAGTTAAAAAACGAATCGCTTTTAGATCAAGTTACTCGAGTAAAAGTCGATTTGTATGGATCACTTTCTTTAACCGGAAAAGGACATGCTACTGATTTATCCGTAATGCTGGGCTTAAGCGGTCAAGATCCTGAATATATTCCAGTAGAGAACATTGCTGGAATTATAAAAAACATTGAAGATACAAACGAGATCATCCTCGCAGATCAATATAAAGTTCCTTTTTATTTTCTTCAAGATATTGTTTTCAATAAAGAGTTTCTTCCTTTTCATGCAAATGGACTGAAATTTACAGCTTATAAAGCTGATGACTCTGAGTACGAATCTACATTTTACTCTATTGGCGGCGGTTTTGTTGTAAAAGAAGAACGCGAAAATGCCAAAATTAAAGAGGTAATAAAATGTGCCTTTCCGTTTCCAATACAAAATGCCGTTGAGCTTCTAAACTATACTGTTACCGAGCAAAAATCAATCTCGGAAATTGTTTATGAAAACGAAAAGTCAATGCGTTCTGAAGATGAAATTCACTCAGAACTTATGCGTATTTGGAATACTATGCTTGAATGCATGTACATAGGCTGCCATACGGGAGGAATTCTTCCGGGCGGATTACATGTACGCAGAAGAGCTTTTGATATGCATCAAAATTTAATTGGTTTATCCAACTATACCGATCCGCAATCCTGGCTTGAAGAAATAAGAAAAACGGAAGTGAAATTTCGTCAAATCTTAAAATGGGTAAGCTGTTTTGCACTTGCTGTAAATGAAGTAAATGCATCGTTAGGACGTGTTGTCACTGCTCCAACCAATGGAAGCGCCGGCGTAATTCCAGCTGTTTTGATGTACTATTTGGTAATCGAAAACCACAAAGCAGGCGAAAAAGAAATTAAACAGTTTTTGATGATTGCTGGAGAAATTGGAAGTATTTTCAAAAAAGGCTCCACTATTTCTGCTGCAATGGGCGGTTGTCAAGCCGAAATTGGCGTTTCGTCATCAATGGCAGCGGCAGCATTATGCGAGTTAATGGGCGGAACCCCTGCTCAGGTTTTAATGGCTGCTGAAATCGCTATGGAACATCATTTAGGTTTAACCTGTGATCCTATTGGCGGATTAGTTCAAATTCCGTGTATTGAAAGAAATACGATGGGTGCCATAAAAGCTATAAATGCAGCCGAGTTAGCGCTTGAAACTGATTCTAAAAATGCAAAAGTGCCTCTTGACAAAGTTATCAATACGATGTGGCAGACGGCAAAAGATATGAATTCAAAATACAAAGAAACCTCTGAAGGTGGATTGGCTGTTGCTGTAAACATGGCTGATTGTTAAAATTTATTAAGTCTGCGACTAATTCCATCAATTTACACGAATTGTTTCTAACCAAGCAGGATAGAAATTAGTGTAAATTGATGGAATTTGTGTCAAATAAAAAAACTTCATGAAAAAGCTCAATTTCATAATTGCCCTATTCTGCTCTGTTTTATTGCATTCGCAACAGCGCTATTTTCTTAACTCAGATACGAGACTTTATACTACAACTAGTACTGCTGCTGATTTTTTAGGTTATTTTAAATATGGAGCCGAAGTTCGTTTATTATCAGAAAGTAAAAATGGCTGGTATAAAGTACAAGCCGATAATTTTAATGAAGGTTATGTTCCTGATAAATTCGTAGCAAAAAGTTTAAATGCTAGAGATGTTAAGATTAAAGATACTGAAAACCCAATTCTAGAAGGCGGCGACGCTTATTATGGTGGTAATCACTTATTTGTTTTAGCGGCAGGTTTAAAAGCCAGAGCTTTACCTGATAAAAATTCAAAAATCAGAGAAATTTTGTTTACAGGAGATCCGGTACCAGTAAATTATCTTCCTAAAAATTCAGAAGAATGGGTTAACATCAATGGTAATTTTGATGAAGAATATGCAAAATTCACTTTAAGAAAATTCCTTGGCGCAAGACCAAACTTTGAAACTTTATTAAAAGACTTCGATAAACTTGATGTTAATGCTGTAACTGAACGAAAAACGATAAGCGAGCGCCTTGTTGAGCTAGCATGGAATAGCGAATATGACAAATTAGTTCCAGCTTATCAACGATATTATGAAGTTGTCAAACAGCTAAATGATCCTAAACTCATTGCTGATACTGAATTGAATATGGCTCTTGCAAAAGGTTTAACCAAACATAAGCTGCCAGAACAAATTAATGCATTTATTAAAAAAGCCGAATTTTCATTAAAAGGCACCAAAACAAAATCACTTTATTTAACTCAAAAAGATCTAGTAAAAACATTTGGAGAGCCTGCAAAAAAAGCAAGTGTAGGCGACGAATGCGGTATTTACTTAAGTGATTTATTTTATTACTACCCAGATTTACACTCCTCTGTAGATGAAAAACAAAATCAAGCCGAAATTGTTAAGGTTTTTATCAATGAAAACAATAAACTTATTATAAACCCAAATTCGGTTTTAGACCATACCATGTCCGAAAAAGCTTTCATTGAAAAATATGGAACTTATATTGAAGCTTCATTAAAATGGCCTCATATCTATTCTATACTAATGGAAGACAGTCAATTTAGAATAGAATTTAAAGATGGGAAACTATACAGCATCGAAATATTCTTTTATTGCTGATTCTCAATTTACAATTATTCAATACTTTTACATCATCAAAAAAAAATAAAATGTCAGTAGCAAAAAAAGATTATAAAAGAATCACAACAAAGTCATTAATAGAAATGAAAAGCAACGGAGAAAAAATCTCTATGCTTACCGCTTATGATTATACAATGGCTAAAATTGTTGATACTGCAGGAGTCGATGTGATTTTAGTGGGTGATTCTGCATCAAATGTTATGGCAGGTCACGAAACGACTTTGCCAATTACTTTAGACCAAATGATCTATCATGCTTCGTCTGTAGTTCGTGCTGTCGAAAGAGCTTTGGTTGTAGTAGATTTACCTTTTGGAAGCTACCAATCTGACCCTAAAGAAGCTTTACGCTCTTCTATCAGAATTATGAAAGAAAGCGGAGGACATGCAGTAAAACTTGAAGGCGGAAAAGAAATTAAAGAATCAATTAAAAAAATACTAAACGCAGGTATTCCAGTTATGGGACATTTGGGTTTAACTCCTCAGTCAATTTATAAATTTGGAACTTACAGCGTTCGCGCAAAAGAAGATGCTGAAGCAGAAAAATTAATTGAAGATGCTAAAATGCTGGAGAGAATTGGTTGTTTTGGAGTTGTTCTGGAGAAAATCCCTGCCGATTTAGCTAAAAAAGTAGCTGAAAGTATTTCAATTCCAGTTATAGGAATTGGTGCTGGAGGAGGTGTTGACGGACAAGTTTTAGTTATCCACGATATGTTAGGAATGAACAACGAATTTAGCCCGCGCTTTTTACGTCGTTATTTAAATTTATACGAACAAATGACAACAGCAATCGGTCAATATGCAGCCGATGTTAAGTCTAGTGATTTCCCAAATTCTAATGAACAATATTAATTTTTTGAGAAGCTAAGGTTCTAAGATACTTAGATTCTAAGGTTTCTTTTTTAAAAAGGTGCAAAGGTTCAAAGTAGCAGAGATTCAAAGGTTTTGAAAATTTAAAAACTTAATAGCCTCCAGCTTTAGCTGGAGGTATATTTTTTAAGCTCATTTATTGGACTTTAGCCAAATTATTACACTAAAATTTCAAATTTTCAAATGAAAATTATTTCAGATAAAAACAATCTCCAAATTCTTCACGAAGACAACCACATTATTGTGGTTAATAAGCGCGTAGGCGATATTGTTCAAGGCGATAAAACAGGAGATAAACCATTATCTGATATTGTAAAGGAATACATCAAAGACAAATACAATAAACCTGGAGATGTTTTTTTGGGTGTGATTCATCGTTTAGACCGCCCTACAACTGGTATTGTTGTTTTTGCCAGAACCAGTAAAGCATTATCGCGAATGAACGAATTGTTCAGTAATCGTGAAACTCAAAAAACGTATTGGGCAGTTGTAAAAAACAAACCTCAAGAAGCGTCTGCTAAATTGGTTCATTATTTAAAACGAAACGAAAAAAACAATACATCAAAAGCACATTTAAAAGAGGTTCCAGACAGCAAACTAGCTAGTTTAGATTATAAAATAATCAAAGAACTTCAGAATTATACGGCACTGGAAATTAATCTTCACACAGGACGTCATCATCAAATTCGTGCACAATTATCTGCAATTGGATCTCCCATAAAAGGAGATTTGAAATATGGTTTTGATCGCAGTAATCCTGACGGAGGCATTCATCTTCATGCCAGAAAATTGGTTTTTATTCATCCTGTATCAAAAGAAAACATAACTATCATAGCGCCAACACCCGATGAAACGGTTTGGAATGCCATTTGATTTTTATGATATAATTGTTAATTTTTTAATTTTTATCGATTAACTTGCATAGAGAAAAACAAGCTGATCATAAAATGGACTATAAAAACGACATCGGGTACAGAAAAGAAACGCTCAAAAAGTTATTGTATAACATTCAAAAAAGCGAAGATTTAATTGTACAAGCTTTGTACGATGACTTTAAAAAACCTGAATTTGAAGCTGTCTTGACGGAGACAAATTATGTCATTTCAGAACTAAAAGATACGATCAAAAATATTAATAATTGGGCAGAACCAAAACGAGTTTTTCCTTCTTTGCTTAATTTTCCTTCTACAGATTACATTTACAAAGAACCTTATGGAAATGTACTGGTTATTGCTCCTTGGAATTATCCCTTTCAATTAGCTTTATGTCCGCTTATTGCTGCAGTTGCAGCAGGAAACAGAGTGGTTTTAAAACCCTCAGAACTTACTCCGCATACTTCTGCAATAATTGCAAAACTTATTGAAAAGACTTTCCATATTAATCATGTCGAAGTTTTTGAGGGCGGCGTAGAAGTTTCTAATAAATTACTAGCCAAACGCTGGGATTATATTTTCTTTACCGGCAGTGTTACTGTTGGAAAAGTAATTGCTAAAGCTGCTGCCGAAAATCTTACTCCCGTAACTCTTGAACTGGGCGGAAAAAACCCTTGTATAATTGATGAAACAGCGAATCTAAAATTAGCAGCAAAGCGAATTGTATGGGGAAAATTCATTAATGCGGGACAAACTTGTATTGCACCAGATTATATTTTGATTCAAAAAAATATGAAAGTAAATTTTATTACTTTCTTAATAGAAGAAATCATAAAAGCTTACGGTAAAAAAATGGACAAATCTCCAGATTTTGCACGTATTATTAATACCAAAAACTGGGTGCGCTTAGATCAAATGATTGAACGTGATAAAGTAATTTTTGGAGGTGAAACTAATGCCGACAAGCTTTACATATCTCCTACCCTAATTGAAGAACCAAGTTTAGACAGCCCTGTAATGAGCGAAGAAATTTTTGGTCCAATTTTGCCAATTCTTATTTATGAGACTGAAGACGATATTCATAACGTAATCAGTCGTTACGAAAAACCTCTAGCCTTTTATGTTTTTAGCGACGATAAATCTTTTGCAAAAAAAATGATCACAAGCTATTCTTTTGGAGGCGGATGCATCAACGACACTGTAATTCATTTTTCGAACAAAAGACTTCCTTTTGGCGGTGTCGGGCACAGCGGTATCGGGGCTTATCATGGTCAAATGAGTTTTGATACTTTCTCTCATCATAAAGCAATTGTAAAAAAAGCAAACTGGCTTGATTTACCAATGCGTTACGCTCCTTACAAAGACAAATTAGCTTCAATAAAAAGGGTATTAAGCTGGATTTAAGAAGCAAAAACAATTTTAGGATTTTTAGACGAAATTGATTAAATATATTATATTTACCATTGACTATTTTGGTACCAAAAACAAACTATATTTAACAATTTTACTCATAAAATGAAAGCTACACTTGACCAAATTGAAGACATCAAAAAAAATGGCTATTCAATAGATTTTTCTACTATTTTCAACTATGCCCTTGAAAATTTCAAAAAAATTGCATTGTATTCCGGGCTTATAATTCTAGTATTTTCAGTCGTAGTAGTAATTGTAGTTATGGGATTAGCTGTAACTTTTTATGGCGTTAAAAGCTTATCTGAGAATTTCTTAGAAAATTTTCAAATTCAAAACTTAAGCTACATTCAACAAGTAATAACTGCTGTTTCACTTGCTGCAGTGACCGCTGTATTTGCTCCTTTGGGCGCAGGATTCTTAAAAATGGCTGATTGTGCAGATAAAGATGAAGAATTTAATGTTTCAACAATTTTCACTTATTATAGAGCTCCTTATTTTCTTCAATTGTTTGCAGTTGCTTTTATTATAGGGCTTGTTACTAATGGAATTTCTTACTCTACAGAAAGTTTAGGCTTAGGATATTTAGGAACAGGAGTATCTTTATTCATCAATTTTTTCACATTTTTTACAATTCCACTAATCATTTTTGGAGATTTAAAAGCCATCGATGCTATTAAATCAAGTATAATCTTGGTAACTAAAAACCCTGTTATAATATTCTGCCTATTTATAATTGGATTTCTTGGATCATTAGTAGGTCTTGTAGCTTGTTGTGTTGGTGTTATTTTTACAGCTGTTTTCAATACATCGATTACCTATGCGACTTATTTTTCAATTTTCAGCGAAGAAGAAGAGCAAGATTCAATTGATTCTATAGGACAATCAGATTTCGAATAAAAAGCAAAAAATTCAAATAAAAAGAGTTCAAACAGGTCTTTTTATTTGAATTTTTTAAAATGTTGTTTAAGAAAACTAACTCTCTCAAAATCTATGACGGAAAGCTATAGTTTTTTCAATGTATTGATTTCAGGAATTACCGCTTTTGGTAATTCTCTGAAATCAATCATGACAAAATCATACGCTCTGAGCCCCGACATTAATTTTTTCAATAGTCCAAAACTTATCATACTCGGACTTTCATTAGCTGCTTTTTTAGCATTATTAATTTACCAGTTTTTTAAAATTAAAACTAAAATTGGGTATTTTATTGAAAAAACAAAAGAAGCCGAAACAGCTAAAAAAGAATACCAGCTTTACATTTTATTTTTTGGAATTGCGGTTATTGTAATCGAGATCATTAATGAGATTTTCAAAATCCGCCCGAAAAGCTTATTAGTCACAAATGTTTCGATTGGATTCTTCGTTTTGTTTATTTATCTGCTGGTAGACAAAATAAAATGGCTGCGCGACAAAATTCAAAACATATTTATTACTTGTTTTTTTATATACATAAGCTATGTATGTTATAATATTGTTCGTCTCAGTAACGATGTTGTTCCTGTTATTGTTTTTTTAATTTCCTTTTTCTTCTCGTACAACATTTTAAAACCAATAAAAATATATTGGTTTTTTGTAGGCCTCACGTTTATATTTCTTCTTGCTACCGTTTCCTTTCATTTAATTCCAATAAAATCTTCTGTTTTATTAATTAATTTTTGCATTTTAATTTTCATTGTTAACCATGTAAAATATGCCGTTTTATCAAACAATGATGACAACTATAGATTTGCAAATGAAATTGTTCAAAAAGGAAGTTCGCTAACAATTGCAACAAACCAAAAAGGCAAAATACTATTTTGCAGCGAGACCATTTCTTCTATTTTAGGATATCAGCCAGAAGAAGTTATTGGCTTAAACTTTTGGCACTTTGCAAAAGAAAACCAGCAAAATGAAAAAGAACCGATACTTGATCGGGAAGAAAACAAAACTTATACATGGAAGCTGAAAAGTAAAAACGGCGAATACAAACACATTCAATGGAAAGATAAAAAATTTACTGAAGATTTAATTATAAGTATTGGACAGGACGTTACAGAACAATTTAATGTACAAGACCAATACAAAAACCTAATTCAAACAGCAAGAGATATTATTTTTGAAATTGATGCCGACGGTAATTTTACATTCATAAATGAATTTGCTTACACACTTCTAGGCTACACAGAAAATGAAATATTAAAACATCATTATTCAAATTTCATTCACGAAAGCCACTCAATAAGCGCCGTAGACTTTTATGAAAATATTGTAGTCAATGAAAACAAATTCCCTACCATCGAGATTCCGATTTTAAAGAAAAATGGGCAGGAAATATGGATTTCTCAAAATATCATTATCCGTAAAAATGATTTAGGCCAAACAACTGGTTATGCCGGAATTGCAAGAGATATTACCGAAACTAAAAATGCTGAAAACGAGAAAAAAAGACGTCTCGAAAAAATTGAAGCATACAATAACTCAACCAAGAAACTATCAACTGCTGACTTTAGTAAATATCACAATTTAAATACTGTTCTTGACTACATTATCAAAGAAGCATCGATAGTAAGCAAATCAAATAGAGTCAGCTTTTGGAAATACCGAAAAGACTTAATTACCTGCAAAAACTTATTCAGCAGCGACAATCAAAGTCCAAGTGACAAAAATATATTAGATCAGGAATCTTATCCGATCTATTTTGAAACACTAAAAAATAAAGTTGTCATAAACGCTCCAGATGTTTTTAATAAATTAGAAACATCAGAATTTCAGAGACTGTACTTTACAAAAAACAACATAAAATCAATGCTGGACGTTCCTATTTTCTTGAACGGAAAACTGGTTGGTGTAGTCTGTTTTGAAAGCACAGAAGAAAAAAGAGATTGGGACAATGAAGACATCAATTACGCGAAAACCATCTCAGATGTAATTTCACTTGCAATTTCGTCGCAAATGAGATTAGATGCAGAACGTAAACTAGAATTCAAAAGTCAGCTGCTTTCAGCACTTTCTCTTTGTACCGAAAAATTTTTACTTAGCAAATCTACGGAAGAAATGTTTCAGGAAACCTATGATCTAATAGGAAAAGCCTCAAAAGCAGATCATATGTTTTATTATGAAAAAGACTTTTTGACCAATACTTTTACTCAAAAATACAAGTGGTCGAGAAACGGTGTAGAACATCAAATAACACCATTAAAACAATTAACCGAAGACAATTTAAAAGAAATTCATAAGGCTGTACTTAACAAAAGTATTTTGAAAACGTATACACGTAAACTCAAAAAAACCTTTTTCAAACAACTTTTACTTGACAACCAAATAAAATCAATTCTGATTCTGCCCTTGTATATTAATGATGTTTTTACTGGCTTTATAGGCTTTGACGACTGTACTTCTGAACGAAAATGGTCTGAAGAAGAAATTTACATCTTTCAGGTTTTAGCCAATAATATTTCATCAGCTCTCGAGCGAAATCAAAATGAAGCCAAAATCCTAGAAAGCGAAGAGAAATTTAAGTTAATTGCTAACAATATTCCTGGAACAGTTTACTTGTCAAAATTTGACGCAATATCAACCAAAATCTTCTTAAACGACGAGATAAAAAACTTAACAGGCTATTCTAAAGCTGAATTTATAGAAAACAACTTATCCTTTTTATCACTTATTCACCAAAACGATCGTGAAAAAGTAATCAAGAATCAAATCCACAATCTTCAAAACGGAATTCCGCTTCATAATGTTTACCGAATTAAAAGAAAAACCGGCGAATATATCTGGATCGAAGAATTTGGTGATGTAATAAAAAAAGGAGACGAAATAGAATTTGTAGGCGGTATTTATTTTGACATTACAAACAAAAAAGTGACTGAAGATGCCATAAAAGCAAAACAACTGGCAGAAGCTGCAAACAAATCAAAATCAGATTTTCTTGCTAATATATCACATGAAATCAGAACACCTCTAAATGGTATAATTGGTTTTACGCATTTATTGATGCAAACTAAACTCGAAGGAATTCAAGAAAAATATACCACAACTATTAATCAGTCTGCCCATTCCTTATTAGAAATCATAAACGACATACTAGATTTTTCTAAAATTGAGGCCGGAAAACTGGAACTCTTTATCGACTTATACGACATTAAAAAAGTACTGGGACAAGTTTTTGATTTAATTATTTTTGAATCTAATCAAAAGAATCTTCAACTTGAATTAAATATCGATCCAGAAGTTCCTAAATACATCTGGACAGATATTGTCCGATTAAAACAGATATTAATTAACCTGCTTTCAAACGCCGTAAAATTCACCAATGAAGGCTCTATCAGACTAAATGTTTCTGTTGTTAAAAAAACAAAGAACAACAATTGTATAATGCGCTTCTCTGTTATAGATACAGGAATTGGAATTCTTGAAAAAAATCAGAAAAAAATATTCAAAGCTTTTTCACAAGCAGACAGCTCCACAACTAGAAAATTTGGAGGAACCGGATTGGGATTAACCATATCTAATCAGTTACTAGCTTTAATGGACAGCCGACTGCAGCTGGAAAGTAAAATTGGCGAAGGAAGTAATTTTTTCTTCGATTTAAATTTAAAAACCAGAAACCAAAGCGGGACAGAAAGAAATAACACCAAACTCAAAACTTTAAACTCAGAGCACGACCAAATCAACAATAGTTCAAACAATGAAAAAATTAGGTTTTTAATTGTCGAGGATAACAAAGTTAATATGCTGCTGCTAAAAACCATCATTTCAAATTTATACAGCAATTCTATTATTTACGAATGTGAAAATGGCTACGAAGCTGTAAAACAATTTGAAAGCATTAATCCGACACTTGTTTTTATGGACATTCAAATGCCAATTATGAACGGATATGAAACCACCAAAGCTATAAGAAGCACAATAGCGGGAGAGCATACGCCAATAATTGCCGTAACGGCAGGCGCCGAAAAAGAAGAACGAAATAAATGCATAACAGCAGGAATGAACGACTATATCTCAAAGCCTATTATGAAAGGTATTGTAGAAGAAATTTTGGCAAAATGGTTGAAATAAAAAAAGTAAATTACCTCCAATAACATGTAATTCCCAAAAAATATATAAATTCGTACAACAAACATAACTTTTTTAAAAACAGCAAAGTATGAAATGGAAAGGAAGCAGAGAAAGTGATAACGTTGAAGACAGAAGATCAATTTCTGGTGGAAAGGTAGCCGTTGGAGGCGGAATTATCGGTATCATTATTTTGTTAGTAAATGTTTTTGGCGGCGAAAATGCGCAGTTTATCACGCCAGTTTTAGAACAAATGCAAGGCGGACAGCAGACACAAACTGAAGCAGCCGCTCCATTAAGTAAGGAAGATGAAGAAATGGGACATTTTGTTAGATCTGTCTTGGCTAAAACTGAAGATTCCTGGGGCAAAATATTTGCCGAAAATGGCATGACTTATAAAAATCCAAAATTAGTACTTTTTAAAGGCTCTGTAAATACTGCTTGCGGCGGAGCTTCATCAGCATCCGGACCATTTTATTGTCCAGGCGATCAAAAAGTATATATGGATTTAGGCTTCTTTGAAGAACTAAAATCTAAATTTGGTGCTGAGGGTGGTGATTTTGCCATTGCGTACGTTATAGCGCATGAAATTGGCCATCACGTACAAACATTATTAGGAACCTCTGAAAAAATGCATCAGGCACAAGAAGGTAAAAGTCAAGCCGAAGCTAATAAACTTTCGGTAGCCTTAGAACTGCAAGCTGATTTTTATGCCGGAGTATGGGCACATGACAATCAGGAAACGCTGGACGAAGGAGATATCGAAGAAGCCTTAAGCGCCGCTAATGCTGTTGGAGATGATGCAATACAAAGTAAAATGCAAGGTCAGGTAGTTCCTGATTCATTTACACACGGTACATCAGAACAAAGAATGTACTGGTTTAAAAAAGGTTTTAGAACCGGCGATATTAAACAAGGAAATACATTTGACGAAATTCGATAATACACCAACCAAATATAATAACCAACCAAAAAGCATGACGTAATTGTCATGCTTTTTTTGTTCAAACCATATATAAGTTCATTTTAGATTTTGGGCCTATTTCAACAAAATCAAATAGATCCTATTAGAAAACATAGCCAGCGGTTGAAACCGCGTGCACTATTTGAATATTAGCTTTTTTTTTTGAAGCTTTTGCTTTTTAACCTTAGTAATATTCAGCTTTGATCTAAAATGAACTTATATCACTTATATGGTTCAAAAAAAATAAACGCACAAAAAAAGCCTTGAATTTCTTCAAGGCTTTAAATCTGGGTGGCTGACCGGGTTCGAACCGGCGACCCGCGGCACCACAAACCGCTACTCTAACCAGCTGAGCTACAACCACCATTTTTGCTTAGCGAGTGCAAATATAGAACAAAGGTTCAGTTCTACAAAGAAAAAAATGAAAAATTTTCATAAAAATTAAATCAAATTTTCTAAGCTATTGACTGCCAAACACCTTTCAACAGTAAAACCTTCGGCAAAATCTTTACCAACTAGACGTCCTAAGTCCTGCGCACGATATTTTACACTCTCTAAAAAGTTTTTACTTGTAATTGGTGTCGCAGGTTCATTTGAATTTGGATCATAAAATTGTGTTTTATAAGCCAAAATTGATTCGATCTTCTTTTCTTCAAAGCCAGTAATATCAACTACAAAGTCTGGTTCAATATTTTTCCATTGAATATAATGATAAACCACTTTAGGTCTCCAAGCTTCCTGCTGCTCTCCATCTATAGAAGTTTCTATTTTCACCAATCCCGATAAAAAACAAGCATCAGAAACTAATTTACTTCCTTTTCCATGATCGATATGACGGTCATCAACGGCGTTGCATAACACAATTTCAGGTTTGTACTTGCGAATCATTTTAATGACTTCTAATTGATGTTTTTCATCATTTACAAAAAAGCCGTCACGAAGTCCTAAGTTTTCACGAACGACAACTCCTAAAATTTTAGCTGCAGCTTTTGCTTCTTCATCTCTCGTTTCAGCAGTTCCGCGTGTTCCTAATTCGCCGCGTGTTAAATCAACAACACCAACTTTTTTACCTAGAGAAACTTCTTTTAAAATTGTCCCTGCACAACCCAATTCTACATCGTCAGGATGTGCGCCAAAGGCTAATATATCTAATTTCATAATTTTTGTTTCAGGTTTCAAGTTTCAGGTTACGCATAGAACGTGAAACCTGAAACTTAAAACTATTCTTTCACTATATTTTTAAAACTCTTTTCATCGTCATTGATTTATTGACGCTTTCCTCCCATTCTTTTTCTGGAACACTTTCTTTTGTAATACCACAGCCCATATACAAAATAGCTTTGTTTTCCTGAATCTGCATGCATCGCAAATTTACAAATAAATCAGAGCTTACATTTTTTCCTGTAAAACCACTATTAAGCTCGCCTAGAAATCCGCTGTAAAAAGTACGATCATAATTTTCGTTTTCAATAATAAATGATTTTGCTTTTTTCTTTGGCAAACCGCAAACTGCCGGCGTTGGATGAAGTGTATCAATAACTTCTTCCAAAGTCGACTTATCCTTTAAAACTCCCGAAATATCCGTTTTAATATGCCAGATAGAACCCGCCTTTAAACTATATGGTTCAGAAACTACAACCGAAGCTGTAAATTCTCTAAGCCTTTTTACAATAAAATCAGTTACAAATTGCTGTTCATCTTTTTCTTTTTGCTGCCAGACAATTTCAGTTTGCAAATCATCTTTCTGTGTTCCCGCCAATGCCATTGTTTCAAAAACATTTTCATTTGCTTTAAGCAGTTTTTCAGGCGTCGCTCCCATCCAAAGTCCTATTTTTGGATGAAAAAAGCAATAACAAAAAGTTGCCGGATATAATTGAACCAAATGTTGAAAAGTTGCAGCAAAATCAAATTCAATCAAAGGGACTTCTTCACTTCGTGATAAAACTACCTTTTTGAACTCTTCATTTTTGATGGCTTGAATTCCCTTTGCAACCAAATATTCGTATTGAAATTTAGCTTCAGCATCAAAATTTAAATCATCAACTTCGATCGATTCAAATGAAGTAATCTCTTTTTTGACAGTAATAATTTCCGATTCATTTTCAGGAATCAGAATCAATTGTTTTTCATCAAAAGAAGCGAACACAAATCCTTTTTCGCTGTAATCTGAAACGGTATATAACGTATTATTTTGCTGTAAAATCCCTATCAGATCTGTAGTATTGGGTTTTGAATAAAGTACAAAAGGTAAATTTAGTTCTTTATGTTTTTTAATTTTTAAGAAAAATGGATTCATAATTTATTCACTTTTCTTTCTATCCAAAACCATATTCGTCAATTTGCAAAGCGAAATCAAATTTCCTCCTTCATCCGTAATTTTAATTTCCCAAAGATGAAGACTTCTGCCTTTATGAATAATTCGGGCAGTTCCAAAAACAACACCCTCACGAATACTTTTTAAATGATTTGCCGAAATTTCGATACCGCGAACTTCTTGTTCCTTCGCATTAATAAAAAAATGTGAAGCCGCACTTCCAACACTTTCTGCCAAAGCTACAGAAGCCCCGCCGTGCAATAACCCCATTGGTTGATGAACACTTGGATTTACAGGCATTTTTGCAGTTAAAAAATCTTCGCCAGCATCGATATATTCTATTTTCAGCGTTTCCATCAATGTATTTTTAGAAAACTCATTACAGTACGCTAAAATCTGTTCTTTTGTATAATTCATTAAATAAACTTTAAAATCGTAAAATTAAAGAAAGATAAGACATAAATCTAAAATCCAATTCTAAAATTTAAAATTCAACTTCAAACATGTAAGTTTTTTGTTATTTTTACAAAAACAATCAAATCTTTGGCTGATTTATTTTAGCCAAAGATTACACAGATTAACACAGATTTATTTTTTAACCCAATGCGGAAAATCTTTTTAATCCTCTTAATCTGTGGCTAAAAAAAACTTTTAAATGCGTCAATACTTTGCAATCTTCGTTCTGGGTATAATTTTAGTTTTTAGTTCCTGCCGAACTGACTTTGATACCGTTGCCAGTTCTGGAGATTTAAAGTTTTCTAAAGACACCGTTTATTTGGACACCGTTTTTAAAAATATTGGTTCAAGCACTTATCAACTAAAAGTTTACAATCGAAGCAAAAACGACATATCAATTCCAGTCGTACAATTCAAAAAAGGACTAAATTCAAAATATCGAATGACGGTTGACGGCATGACTGGAACCAACGGAAAAATTTTTAAAGATGTTACGCTTCTTGCAAAAGACAGTTTGTACATTTTTATCGAAACCACTGCAGATATTACAGATACAAATCCAGCAGATTTTTTATATACCGATGAAATTCAGTTTGACAGCGGCGCAAATCTGCAGCAAGTCGCTTTGGTAACCTTAATTCAGGACGCTGTTTTTTTATATCCTAATCAAAATCCAAACGGAACAAAAGAGAAAATCAAAATTGACGACAAAGATGTTGACGGATTTTATCTTAGTGAAAATGATCCTGTAAATGGGAATGAATTACTTTTTACCAAACAAAAACCTTATGTAATTTATGGTTACGCAGGAGTTCCAGAAAACAAAACAGTCACTTTTGAAGCTGGCGCAAGAATTCACTTTCATACCAACTCAGGATTATATGTTGGCAAGAACGCTTCTCTTCAAATTAACGGAACTACTTCAACTACAGAAAAATTAGAAAATGAAGTTATTTTTGAAGGCGATCGATTAGAATCTCTTTATTCGGATATTCCTGGACAATGGAAATCGGTTATTCTTGAAAACGACAGTAACAACCATTCAATCAAAAATTTAACTTTAAAAAATGCGATTACGGGATTAGATATTAGAAATTCAATTAACACAATTCAAATTAAAAATACCCAAATTTATAATTGTGCTGAATATGGAATTTTAGCACAAAACGCCCGAATTAATGGAGAAAATCTAGTTGTAAATTATGCCGGCCTAGTTAGTTTATCCTGTGTTTACGGCGGAAATTATAATTTTACACATTGCACTTTTAACAACAATTGGCAAAACAGTTCGCAATTTGCAGTTAATGTAAGCAATAGTTTAGCAGGCAAAATGCCCGAAACAAATGCACTGACGCAGGCAACCTTCAATAATTGCATAATTTATGGTTCAAATACGAACGAATTTAACTTAAGTAAAAAACCAAACACACCATTTGTTTATCAATTAAATAATTGTCTTTTAAAATTCAACAGCGCAACAACAAATCCTGATTATCAATTTAAAACGGATACGGAACATTACAGCAATATCATTCTGAATGAAAATCCGAAGTTTTATAATGTCAATCAGAATAAATTCAACATCGATAAAACTTCTGCCGCTTTCGCGAAAGGAAATCAGTCTTATATAATTCCGTTAGATATTTTAGGAAACACAAGAACTTCTCCACCAGATTTGGGTGCTTATCAGAGTAAAGACTTTCCGAAATAATTTATTTTACCAAGAAGGCGCGAAGTTTTTTTATTGTAAAGATTTGAATTGTGAATTTTGCTCGCAAAGTCGCAAAGACGCAAAGTTTTATAATTATGAAGCTTAAAAAAAAACTCTGCGTCTTTGCGACTTTGCGAGATTAAAAAAAACTTCATGCCTTAGCGCCTTAGCGCCTTAGCGGTAAACCATTTCAACTTCATTTTTTTCAAAAGAGTTTGTTATCAAATTTGCGCTTGCTATTTATTTACATTAAATTTGCACCTCAATACAACAAACTACACAAAACAATGATCCATTTCTTTGAAAACCAAAGCAAAACTGTTTTTGCCGTACAGACGCAAAACGAAATTTCAGCTCAAGACATTTCAAAATTAAACTGGCTTTTTGCCGACTCGAATAAGATCGAAAAATCCGCATTGACGGGTTTTTTTGTTGGTCCTCGCGCCACTATGATCACACCATGGAGCACAAATGCTGTAGAAATCACTCAAAACATGGGTGTTCCGGGCATTATCAGAATTGAGGAATTTCATCCAGCAACGGAAAATTTCACTGATTTTGATCCGATGCTTTTTCAAAAATTCAACGAATTAGATCAAGAAATCTTCACTATCAACATTCAGCCGGAACCAATTCTGGAAATTGATGATATTGCAACTTACAATAAAGCTGAGGGTTTAGCTTTAAGTGACGAAGAAGTAGATTACTTAAACAATCTTTCAACTAAATTAGGAAGAAAATTAACGGATTCTGAGATTTTTGCTTTCTCACAAGCGAATTCAGAACACTGCCGTCACAAAATTTTCAACGGAACATTTGTTATTGACGGTGAAGAAAAAGAAACTTCTCTTTTCAAATTAATCAAAAAAACATCTCAGGAAAATCCTAACGATATTGTTTCTGCTTACAAAGACAACGTTGCTTTTGTAAAAGGACCAAAAGTGCAACAATTTGCACCAAAATCGGCAGACAAACCTGATTTTTACGAAATAAAAGAATTCGATTCGGTTATCTCATTAAAAGCCGAAACACACAATTTCCCAACAACAGTTGAGCCTTTCAACGGAGCTGCAACAGGTTCAGGAGGAGAAATTCGTGACCGTTTAGCAGGAGGACAAGGATCATTGCCATTAGCAGGAACTGCAGTTTACATGACTTCATATTCTCGTTTAAACGACGACAGAAAATGGGAAAACGCTCTTGAAGAAAGAAAATGGTTGTACCAAACACCAATGGATATTTTGATCAAAGCTTCAAACGGAGCTTCTGATTTCGGAAATAAATTTGGACAGCCGCTTATTACAGGTTCTGTTTTAACTTTCGAACATTCAGAAAACGACCGCAAAATTGGTTACGATAAAGTAATCATGCAAGCAGGAGGAATTGGTTACGGAAAATTAGATCAATCAATTAAAAAGAAACCACAAGAAGGCGATAAAATCGTAATCTTAGGTGGAGAAAATTATAGAATCGGAATGGGTGGTGCTGCGGTTTCTTCTGCAGATACTGGAGCTTTCGGTTCAGGAATCGAATTAAATGCAATTCAGCGTTCAAATCCTGAAATGCAAAAACGTGCTGCAAACGCGATTCGTGGTTTAGTAGAAAGCGACAATAACCCAATTGTTTCTATTCACGATCACGGTGCGGGTGGACACTTAAACTGTCTTTCTGAATTAGTTGAAGAAACTGGAGGATTAATCGATTTAGATAAATTACCGGTTGGAGATCCAACACTTTCTGCAAAAGAAATTATCGGAAACGAATCTCAGGAAAGAATGGGATTGGTTATTGGTCAAAAAGATATCGATACCTTACAAAGAATCGCTGATAGAGAGCGTTCGCCAATGTATCAGGTTGGAGATGTAACGGGAGATCACCGTTTTACTTTCCAATCAAAATCAAATGGTTCAAAACCGATGGATTATGCTTTAGAAGATTTCTTCGGAAGTTCTCCAAAAACGGTTATGACAGATAAAACTATCGATAGAAAATATGCTGATGTTGCTTACAACGCTGCAGACTTCGAAAGTTACTTAAAAGACGTTTTACGTTTAGAAGCTGTTGCATCAAAAGACTGGTTGACTAATAAAGTGGACCGTTGTGTTGGAGGAAAAGTAGCGAAACAGCAAAATGCAGGTCCGTTACAATTGCCTTTGAATAATGTCGGCGTTATGGCGCTGGATTATTTAGGAAAAGAAGGAATTGCAACTTCTATTGGGCACGCTCCTATCGCAGCTTTGATTGATCCGGTTGCAGGAAGTAGAAATGCTATCGCAGAATCGTTATCAAATATTATTTGGGCGCCGATTAAAGATGGTTTAAAAGGTATTTCATTATCTGCAAACTGGATGTGGGCTTGTAAAAACGAAGGTGAAGACGCTCGTTTGTACGCTGCTGTTGAAGGTTGTTCAGAATTTGCAATCGAATTGGGAATCAATATTCCGACAGGAAAAGATTCACTTTCAATGAAACAAAAATATCCAAATGACGAAGTAATTGCTCCGGGAACGGTTATTATTTCTGCTGGAGGAAACTGTACTGACATTAGAAAAGTAGTGGAACCAGTTTTACAGAAAAACGGAGATTCTATCTATTATATCAATTTGTCTCAAGATGATTTCAAACTTGGAGGTTCATCTTTTGCACAAATCAGAAATACAATCGGAAACGAAACGTCTACAATTAAAGACGCTTCTTTCTTCAAAAATGCATTTAATACCATTCAGGAATTAATCGGCGAAAGCCAAATTTTAGCGGGTCACGATATCGGAAGCGGTGGTTTAATTACTACTTTATTAGAATTGTGTTTTGCTGATGTAAATCTTGGAGCAAAAATTGATTTCAGCGCTTTCGCGGAAAAAGACTTATTGAAAATCCTTTTCGCAGAAAACATCGGAATTGTTTTCCAAGCTAAATCTGACGCAGTTGTTGAAGCGAAACTAAATGCAAACAACATCGAATTTTTCAAATTAGGTACAGTTCAAAGCACACCAAGTTTGGAATTTGGAATTTATAATTTGGATATTGCGAAATACAGAGATATTTGGTTTGAAACTTCTTATTTATTAGATCAAAAACAATCTAAAAACGGGACAGCAAAAGCTCGTTTTGAAAACTATAAAAATCAGGTTTTAAATTATACTTTCCCTGCACATTTTACAGGTAAAAAACCAGAAATCGACAATTCTAAACCAAGACCAAAAGCCGCAATTATCCGTGAAAAAGGAAGTAATTCTGAGCGTGAAATGGCAAACGCAATGTACTTGGCAGGCTTTGATGTAAAAGACGTTCACATGACCGATTTAATTTCGGGTCGTGAAACGCTTGAAGATATTCAGTTTATTGGCGCTGTTGGAGGATTCTCTAACTCAGACGTTTTAGGTTCTGCTAAAGGTTGGGCTGGAGCTTTCTTATACAATGAAAAAGCAAAAACAGCTTTGGATAATTTCTTCAAAAGAGAAGATACTCTTTCTGTCGGAATCTGTAACGGTTGCCAGTTATTTATGGAATTGGAAGTGATTAATCCAGAACATGAAGTTCACGGAAAAATGCACCATAACGAAAGCCAGAAACACGAAAGTATCTTTACTTCTGTAAAAGTTCAAGAAAACAATTCGGTTATGTTATCTACTTTGGCTGGAAGTACTTTAGGAGTTTGGGTTTCTCACGGAGAAGGTAAATTCAAATTGCCTTATGCAGAAGACCAATATAACATTGTTTCTAAATATGCTTACGAAGGTTATCCTGCAAACCCTAACGGTTCTGATTACAACACAGCAATGATGTGTGATAAAACGGGAAGACATTTGGTTATGATGCCTCATATTGAGCGTTCGACTTTCCAATGGAACTGGGCACATTATCCAAAAGATAGAAATGACGAGGTTTCGCCTTGGCACGAAGCTTTTGTTAATGCCAGAAAATGGATTGAGAAAAACTAAGAAAATATATTTTTATTAAAAAGCGCCCGAATTTTATCGGGCGTTTTTTTTTGCCACGAATTCGCGAATTAGTTTTACTGAAAACAATAATATAAAAGGTTTTCTTATTACACATATACTTTTTCTATATTAACTTTTCCGTAATCTTGTCATTCCGAGGAACGAGGAATCTTCGCGAGAAACTCTACAAAGATTGGCGACTTTTCTAGACGGAGCTACTTGTGGAGATTCCTCGTTCCTCGGAATGACAAACTTTGCCTTAATTATTTTTTTGGAAGATAAAACAAAACTATTTAAAACTATTCTAAGATTAATTTAATGGTATCTTAAGACAGCTTAAGCAAGCATAAACATTCTGGTAAATATCTTTGTTTCATGAAAAATATGATCCAAAAATTATCCCTGCTAATTCTCTTATTTACTATAAGCCAATTTTCTTTTGCTCAAAAAACCGCAGCTATAAAAGGAAACATTACTGACGGAAAACTTCCTGTCGAATTTGTTGATGTGGTTCTAAAAAGCGCCAGCGATTCTACCAAAACAGCCAATTATGCCGTAACTGATGTTATGGGAAATTTTGCCTTAGAGAATGTTCAGTCTGGAGATTATCAACTTCAATTTAAGCTAATAGGTTTTAAAACTGTTTCTCAAAAAATAAAGGTATCTGACAGCCACATTTCTATTGGAACCATCAAATTGCAAACCGATACCAATTTATTAAATGATGTTGTTGTAAAATCTCAGCGAAAACAAATTCAAAAAACCGATGAAGGATTTGTTTTTAATGCAGTTTCTAACATTTCGCAGTCCGGCGGAACGGCAACTGATATGCTAAAAAGTATTCCGACAGTTGCAGTAGATGCTGAAGGCGGTATAACACTAAGAGGAAAATCGCCAATGATTTTGATTAATGGTAAAAATTCGGCCATTACAAATATGGATCAAATTGCGGCAAGCAGTATCGAAAGTATTGAAGTCATAAGCAATCCAACAGCAAAATATGATGCTAATGCTGAAAGCGGAATTATAAACATTAAACTTAAAAAGAACAATCAAAAAGGGATAAATGGAGCGGTAGTTTTAGGAACTGGTTTTGGTGCCAAAGGAAGAATCAACAGCTCTGTGTTGTTAAATCATAAAACTGAAAAATGGAATTTTGGTTTGACCTATGATAACCGTTTTGCCGGCAGAACAAAAAAGATAAATGCTGATCGAACTAATTTTTTCATAGACGATGAACATTACATTCATCAAAACAGAGATGATGCTCGTACAGAAGGTTTGCAAAACCTAAAATTTAACGTCGATTTCACTCCAAATGACAAAAACAGCTTTTCGTTTGAAGCGCTCGGAAATTTAGAAAATCAAGATAACGATGAAACTTTATACACGCAGGTAAACACAAGCGCAAATCAGTTTTTTTCGAGCAACAAACGTCACTCTTTAGAATTGGAACGCACAAAAGTGGGAGAACTTGCTTTTAATTATGATCGAAAATTTTCTGACGACAGAAAAAGTCTAAACGCAAGTATTACTTCTTCATTCAACAAACACAAGGAGAACACTGATATTGATACTTATAATTATGACGCTTATAAACAACAAATAGGCGATGCTGCTTGGCAGAGAACTCATAATTATACAAATGAAAACATCTCGAATACAATTATAAATTATACGGTTCCAGTATCAGAAAAATCAATTGTAGAAACTGGATATAAAGGAACGTTTCGTTTTTTTGACTCAGACTTTGAAAGTGCTGATTTGACAAACGGCGAATATATTATTAATCCTTTGGCAAGCAATACTTTTAAATACAACGAACAAATAAATGCGGTTTACGGAATGCTGAATTCGTTTATTGGCGAAACAGACAATCCTAAATGGAAATATAACTTGGGACTTCGTGCAGAACAGGTTTCAAACAATGGTGAAACGCAGAACAATACTGATAATTTTTCAAACCATTATTTAAAACTATTTCCATCAGCTTCATTGCAAATGAATTTAAAACCAGATGAGTTTATCAAATTTGGTTACAGCAAACGCATTAACCGTCCAGATTTAGACGATTTAAATCCGTTTATTGATATTACTGATGCGTTAAATCCTCATGGCGGAAATCCTTATTTGAAACCTGAGATTATTCATATTGCTGAAGTAAGCTACAATAAAAACTGGGAAAATTATTCTTTTTCGACCAATGCTTTTTACCGAAATGCAAAAGACGCGATTAGACAATATGCCGAATTGCAGGACAATGGTGTAATTTTACTGCAGCCAAGAAACATAGGAAGTACGATAACTTATGGTTTAGAAACTATCTTCACCTTAAAACCATTCTCTTTTTATGATGCCAATATTAGTCTAACAGCTTTTGAACAAAAAATAGATGCCACAAACCTAACTCAAGATGTGGTGAAAAATGCTTTTAGCTGGTACGGAAAAATCATCAATAATTTTGTTCCTTGGAAAGGTGGAAAACTCCAAATTATCGGAAATTACAATTCGGCTTTAACAACAGCACAAGGAAAACGAATTCCGGTTTATAATGTAGATATGGGTTTTCAGCAGAAACTTGGAAAAGGAAACGCACGTTTAGGTTTGGTTGTTACCGATATGTTTAACACACTCGAAAGCGGTTATAAAAACAATACTTTACTATTTAGCAACAATAGAACTAATAAATCAGATACTCGTGCATTTATGCTGACTTTTGCTTATACTTTTAAATCTGATTTTAAAGAAAAACTATTAGAAAATCAATTCTCTACAGAATAGTTTTTTACTCAAAAATAAAAATACTCATTCTTGTAATTTGGATTCTAATTTCTACTGAAATTTGAACTATATTCGCCAAAAAGTTCGAGCCCAAGAACTTTTTGGCCCATTCCAAAAACAAATTAACCTACATAGAATGAAATTTTACAAAGCACTCCTTTATGCGCTATTTCTAGTCGCAGCTCAATCGCATGCCCAAATTAAGATTGACAAAATAAGATATAAAATTCACGATCATTTTATTACAACAAAAATTGGTTATCCAATTGAAGGTACCTTTTTATACGAAGGAAAAACCGAGCCACTTGTACAATTGAATGCAAATGGAACAGGAACTTTTCAGTATGAAGATTTATCCAAAAAAAGTATAAACTGGGGAATCGAATGTTCTGAAGACGGTATTCCAATTTTCAAAGAAGGTTACAACAGTGCTTCGTATACTATGTGGTACAAACCTAATAATGAAGAAGACTGGATTTATGTTCAATTTTCAATTCATTTCAACAAGAAAAAAATGTTTATAATGGGCGAACGAATCAAAGATTATTCTGAAGATTCTGAATCGAAAAAACGCTCTTAAAAAAATAAATAATTCTTGTTTTTTCTAAAATTTACTACAAAAAAGAAAACGTTTTCGTTGATTTTTAAAAGTACCTATAAATTTTCCCATAAAATTCCATAAAATTAAAAATTATACCTAATTTTTATTTAATTTGCGATAAAATTCAATATATTAAACATGGTTTCAATCACACGCCTTTTTGATTTTCCCTATTATCAACAAGAAACTTACGATCTTCCGGTTGCTTTAGCAACTAAAAAAAATGGAGTCTGGGAAAAAACATCTAGCCAGGAATATATTGCAAAGGCAAATGCTGTTTCGAGAGCGTTATTGCGCATGGGTGTTCAAAAAGATGATAAAATTGCCCTAATCACCTCAAACAACCGTACAGAGTGGAATATTATGGATATTGGTATCCAGCAGACTGGTGCGCAAAACGTGCCTATTTATCCAACAATCTCTGAGGAAGATTACGAATATATTTTGAATCATAGCGGCAGTATTTATTGCTTTGTTTCGGATGTAGAAGTACTTGAAAAAGTAAATCTTATCAAAGCAAATGTGCCAACTCTAAAAGAAGTTTATTCTTTTAATGAAATTGAAGGCTGTAAACATTGGTCTGAATTACTAACGCTTGGTGAGGACCAAAGCAATCAAACCGAAGTTGAAGCAAGAAAAGACAGCATAAAAACTGACGATTTAGCTACTATTATTTATACCTCTGGAACTACAGGACGCCCAAAAGGTGTTATGCTTTCGCACAGAAACATTGTTTCTAATGTTTTAGACAGTGCACCAAGAATTCCGTTTGATCCAGGAAAAAGCAGTGCTTTAAGCTTCCTGCCTATCTGCCATATTTTTGAAAGAATGATTTTGTACATCTATCAGTATTATGGTATTTCAGTTTATTTTGGAGAATCAATTGAAAAAATCAGCGACAACTTAAAAGAAGTTCGTCCAAACGTAATTACAGCCGTACCAAGACTTTTAGAAAAAGTTTACGATAAAATTTATGCTAAAGGAGCCGAATTAACAGGCATCAAGAAAAAACTATTTTTCTGGGCTATTGATTTAGGTTTAAAATATGAACCATACGGAGCCAATGGCGCTTGGTATGAATTTCAGTTAAAAATTGCCCGCAAACTTATTTTCAGTAAATGGAAAGAAGGTTTGGGAGGAAATTTAGATTTGATGGTTTCTGGAAGTGCCGCTTTACAGCCTCGTTTAACAAGAGTTTTTGCTGCTGCCGAAATTCCAGTTATGGAAGGTTACGGTTTGTCTGAAACATCACCTGTAATTGCCGTAAACGACCAAAGAAATAGAGGTTTTAAAATTGGAACTGTTGGAAAACCAATTCGTAACGTCGAAGTAAAAATTGCCGAAGATGGTGAAATTCTTTGCAAAGGACCAAATGTAATGCTGGGTTACTTTAAAGATCCTGAAAAAACTGCCGAAGCTTTGCAAGACGGTTATTTCCACACGGGAGATATTGGAGAAATCGACAGCGAAGGTTTCTTGAAAATTACCGACCGTAAAAAAGAAATGTTCAAAACATCAGGAGGAAAATATATTGCACCGCAAATCATTGAAAATGCTATGAAACAATCTCGTTTTATTGAGCAGATTATGGTAATTGGTGATGGCGAAAAAATGCCGGGTGCTTTTATTCAACCTAATTTCGAGTTCGTAAAAGAATGGGCTAAAATTCATAAAATTACTTTAGGAACTACAGATGCAGCAATTAGTGCAAATGCCGATGTAATCAAACGTATAAATGAAGAAGTTGAAAGCATCAATGAAAAATTTGGAAACTGGGAAAAAATCAAACGTTTTGAACTTACTCCAGATGTTTGGTCTATCGATGGCGGACAGCTTACTCCTACTCTAAAATTAAAACGTAAAATCATTAAAGAAATCTATAAAGATCTTTACGCAAAAATCTACGACCACAATTAAAATTCCAAAATAATTAACCAAAGAAAAACGGCTGTCTAAAATTTAGACAGCCGTTTTTTATTTAATGAAGATCTCTTCAATTTACAAAATTTCGCTTTAGTAGCTTCAAATTTCTGTTTTCTAGAAAAACATACTTTTAAAATCCCTAAAGAAGTTTCTTCTCTTAGACTTTTTCTCAGCCTTTTCTTTTTTTAGAGAACTCTTTTTTTTAAAAACGGCTTTAGCTTTCTCCATCCGTTTAACTGGTTTTGTTTCTTCAGTCTTAGAGTTTTCGTAAAACTTTTTAAAAGGACGAGGCTCAAAATCAACCAAAATTGCAGCCATATTTATAGCATCGATATTTGACGGATCTGTTTCACCTTTAAAGAAAGTCTCGATAGGTCTAAATTTATCTTTCTTCTCCTTAAACTTATTCTTTTTACTATGATCGAAATCTAAGCCCAATAGATTGCTAAAAACATTTAAATCCTCTTTTGTTGGGTTATTTTCGAAAATCAACCAGCATAAATCACGAAGTTTTCCACGAGAAGGTTTGTACAAATAATCAAAGTATCTGCCTTCTTTTTCTAATTCGTATTTTTTTCTAATTGCATTTTTATATTGTTGTAATGTATTGTTTTGCATGGTATTTTGATTTTGTAATTCTTGGGAATCTCAGGAAATCGAAGGCTTTTCTAAGAAATCCAATATCACAAAAGTTCAAAAGCACCATTGCTTTAACAGAGAAATATCTCTAAATGATATATATAATTTTCCTAAAATTCACCTTTTCCTTCCATAGGTTAATAAGTTCCAAATCCATCTTTCTTCTCGAGGCAAATGGCGGCTCACTAAATTCCACTTTATCTGTTTGACCACTATAGTCTGACTGGAGTTGCTACCTTTGAGTGGAGACATATTTAAAAAATAGATTTAAATTTGTTTTATCATGAAAAGAGTATTTGACGAATCATTCAAGAAGATGGCAGTTGAACTGTCTTACTTAAAAGGATCAGTATTAGAAGCAGCAAAAGAACTGGGTATGGATGCCAGCAGGTTAAGCAAATGGCGCATGGATCCCCGTTATAACGGAGGCACAGTTCTGCCTGTAAATAATAAACTGACGCCTGAGGAACAAGAAATACGAGAATTAAAAAAGAAATTGCGTGATGCAGAAATGGAAAATGCAATTTTAAAAAAGGCGGTAGCCATCTTTTCCAAGGGAGACTGAAAAAGTACCTGTTTATCCATAATAACACAGGTATCTTTCCAGTTGAAAAGATGTGCAATATATTACAGGTTAGCAGCAGCGGTTTTTATAAATGGCTCAACAGACCGCAGAGTAATCGCGACAAAAAAACGGCTGAACTATCAGTTCTGATAAGACAGGAATATGAGAACAGCCACCAGACTTATGGAAGTCCCAGGATTACACAAGTGCTGAACATGAAGCATAAAAAAGTATCCAGATCATATGTTGCCCGGCTTATGAAAAAAATGAATTTAAAGAGTAAAGTCCGCAGGAAATACAAAATCACAACTGATTCGAACCATACCTATCAAACTGCTGATAATCTCCTTCAAAGAAATTTTTCAGCAAATGGATTATCTCAAAAGTGGGTAAGCGACATTACATATATTAAAACAGGCTGTGGCTGGATGTACTTCACCGCAGTAATTGATCTTGCTGATCGTAAAGTTATCGGATGGTCCTTTAGTAATGATATGACTGCAGCAAATACTACTGTAAGAGCTTTAAATGCAGCTATAAGAAATAGAGGAGTAAAAAAGGGACTGATATTTCATTCTGATAGAGGAGTCCAGTATGCTTGTGATGAATTTAAAATGCTGCTAAATGAAACAGGAATAAAACAAAGCATGAGCAGAAAGGGCAACTGTTGGGACAACGCAGTAGCAGAAAGCTTCTTTAAAACATTAAAAGCAGAATTCGTATATCATAGAAAATTTGAAAATAGAGAGGCTGCCAAAATAGAAATTTTTAGATATATAGAAGGATTTTATCACCCAAAAAGAATACATTCTTCTATTGGATACAGAACACCAAACGAAATGGAATTATTACACCAGCAAAATGAAAAATTAGTAGCGTAAAAAGTCTCCACTTTTTAGTTGCAATTCCAGTTTAAAAGGTCTACACTATTTAGACGAAGTTTATCAGGCGATCATTAAGAAAGTTGTACTTGTGATTACTTACAAATCATTCAAATCAAAAGAAGAGAGTAAATTTCATTTTCATCCCTTTATACTAAAGGAATTCAACAATCGCTGGTTTTTGATTGGTAAAACAAAAACTTCACAACCAATTACCAATTTAGCATTAGACAGAATTATTGCAATTGATTACGATTTTAACATTCCTTATTTAGAAGAACATTTTGATGCTGATACTTATTATAAGGATATAATTGGTGTAACTGTAAATTCTGGTTTACAGCCCAGACGCATTGAGCTTTGGATTGATGCAATAAATGCACCTTATGTGTTGACAAAACCGCTTCATTCTTCGCAGCGATTGATTAGGGAAAATGAAGATAAAAGTATTATTGTGCATTTGTTTATTTCACCTAATTATGAAATGGAACGGCTTTTATTAGGTTTTGGAGATTCGATAGAAATTTTAAGGCCTGAAAATCTAAGAAATCGTATGAAAACGATTCTAAAAAAGGCAATCACAAGATATGAAACCGAAAACGGTACTGAATTAAATGCATAATTTTTTACAGAATACAGAATAAAAAACGTTTTAAAAACTAAAAAAAGTTTTTTACAACATAAAAAGTGTTAAAATCTAAAAAAAGAATAGTATATTTCACTATAAATAAACCAGCAAAACCCTCTAAATCAGGGATGTTTTTTAATTAACCAAAAATTTATTAAAAAATTATATGCATGCATAGTATTTTTTAATTATATTTGAAATCGATATAGTTACCTATGAAAGACAAAACAATAGATTATATTTTGAGAGCTACATGGCAGGCTGTTTCAAGAATGTATAATGAAGAGGCTGCAAAATACGATGCTACAATGGCCACCGGATTTGCACTTTTGAGTATGGACAAGGAAGAAGGAACACCATCGACCGCTTTAGGCCCTAGAATGGGAATGGAAGCCACAAGCTTAACCAGAACGCTCAAATCTATGGAGGAAAAAGGTTTAATTGTTCGCAAGAAAAACCCAAGCGACGGCCGAGGTGTTTTGATTTACCTCACCGAATTTGGAAAAGAAAAAAGAGATTTATCTAAAAATACAGTTCTGAAATTTAATGAAACCGTTAGAAAACATGTCTCAGACGAAAAGCTGAAACATTTTATCGAAGTTTCTGAAATTATAAATGAACTGATTCACGATAAAAACATATTTAATCAAACAGAAAACGCAGAAAAAGAATAGTATTTCTTTTAAGAGATAATTCAGATTCTCATACAAAAAACAAATAGTAACAAATTATGAAACGCACAATTAAAAAAGTTGCTGTAATTGGATCCGGAATTATGGGTTCAGGTATAGCTTGTCATTTTGCTAACATTGGTGTCGAAGTTTTACTTCTGGACATTGTACCGCGTGAACTGACCGAAGCTGAAGCTAAAAAAGGATTAACACTTGAAAGTAAAGCCGTTCGCAACCGTGTGGTAAACGAACATTTGGCGAATTCATTAAAATCAAAACCATCTCCTATTTACAGTCAGAAATTCGCAAACCGAATTACAACTGGAAATACGACAGATGATATGGCAAAAATTGCTAATGTTGACTGGATTATCGAGGTTGTTGTTGAGCGTTTAGATATCAAAAAATTGGTTTTTGAACAAATCGAGAAATTCCGTAAACCGGGAACTTTAGTTACTTCTAACACTTCTGGTATTCCAATCCATTTTATGAGTGAAGGAAGAAGCGAAGATTTTCAACAACACTTCTGCGGAACACACTTTTTTAACCCTGCGCGTTACTTAAAATTATTTGAAATTATTCCGGGTCCAAAAACTTCTACTGAAGTATTGGATTTCTTAAACGAATACGGATCTAAATTCTTAGGAAAAACTTCGGTTGTTGCTAAAGATACTCCGGCGTTTATTGGAAACAGAATTGGTATTTACGGAATCCAAAGTTTATTCCATTTAGTGAAAGAAATGGGATTAACGATTGAAGAAGTTGATAAATTGACTGGTCCAGTAATTGGTCGTCCAAAATCGGCTACTTTCCGTACCGTTGACGTTGTTGGTTTAGATACTTTGGTACACGTTGCCAACGGTATTTACGAAAACTGTCCGAATGACGAACAACACGAATTGTTCAAACTTCCAGATTTCATCAACAAAATGATGGAAAATAATTGGTTAGGAAGCAAAACTGGACAAGGTTTCTACAAAAAAGTAGATAAAGATATTCTTTCTTTAGACTTAAATACATTAGAATACCGCGCTGCTAAAAAAGCGAATTTTGCTACTCTTGAACTAACAAAAACTATTGATAAACCAATCAATCGTTTTAAAGTTTTAGTGAAAGGAACAGACAAAGCGGGAGAATTCTACCGTAAGAGTTTCGCCGGAATGTTTGCTTATGTGTCAAACAGAGTTCCTGAAATCTCAGACGAATTATACAAAATTGACGATGCCATGAAAGCTGGTTTTGGATGGGAAAATGGTCCATTCGAAATCTGGGATGCAATTGGTGTTGCCAAAGGAATTGAAATCATGAAAGCAGAAGGTTTAGAACCTGCTGCATGGGTTACTGAAATGTTAGCTTCTGGAAGCGAAAGTTTCTATACTGTAAAAGAAGGAGCGACTTATTTCTATAATATTCCAACAAAATCACAAGTAAAAGTTCCTGGACAAGATTCATTTATTATTCTGAATAACATTCGCGAAAGCAAAAAAGTTTGGAGTAATAGTGGTGCAATCATTCAGGATTTAGGAGACGGAATTTTGAACTTAGAATTCCAATCTAAAATGAATACCATTGGTGGCGATGTACTTCAAGCTATCAATAAAGCAATCGACTTATCTGAAAAAGAATATCAAGGTTTAGTTATTGGTAACCAGGCAGCGAATTTCTCTGTTGGAGCTAATATCGGAATGATTTTCATGATGGCAGTTGAGCAGGAATACGACGAATTGAATATGGCAATTAAATTGTTCCAAGATACAATGATGCGTGTTCGTTACTCTTCTATTCCAGTTGTTGTGGCGCCTCACGGAATGACTTTTGGTGGTGGATGCGAAATGAGCTTACATGCTGATAAAGTGGTTGCTGCGGCAGAAACTTACATGGGATTAGTTGAATTTGGTGTTGGAGTTATCCCTGGTGGTGGTGGTTCTAAAGAAATGACTTTAAGAGCTTCAGATTTATTCCGCAAAAATGATGTGGAATTGAACGTTCTTCAAGAGTATTTCTTGACAATTGCTATGGCTAAAGTTTCAACTTCTGGTTATGAAGCTTTTGATACTGGACTTCTTCAACATGGAAAAGACATTATCGTAGTAAACAAAGATCGTCAGATTGCTGAAGCTAAAAAACATGCTTTAATAATGGCTGAAGCTGGTTATACACAACCAATCAGAAGAACAGATGTGAAAGTACTAGGAAAACAAGCTTTAGGTATGTTCTTAGTAGGAACGGATCAAATGGAAGCTGGAAAATACATTTCTGAGCACGACAAAAAAATCGCTAACAAACTGGCTTACGTAATGGCGGGTGGTGATTTATCTGAAGCAACTTTAGTATCTGAACAATATTTATTAGATATCGAACGTGAAGCTTTCTTGAGTTTATGTACAGAAAGAAAAACTCTGGAGCGTATTCAATATATGTTAACTAAAGGAAAACCGCTTCGTAACTAGATAATAAGATGCAAGAAACAAGAAGCAAGACTCTATCTTGCCTCTTGCCTCTTTCTTCTAATAAATCTTAAAAAAACAAAAACAAATGAAAACAGCATATATAGTAAAAGCATATAGAACAGCAGTTGGAAAAGCTCCAAAAGGTGTTTTTAGATTTAAAAGACCTGACGAATTAGCTGCAGAAACCATTCAGTTTATGATGGACGAACTGCCTAATTTCGACAAGAAACGTATTGACGACGTTATGGTAGGAAACGCCATGCCGGAAGCAGAACAAGGTTTAAACGTTGGACGTTTGATCTCTTTAATGGGATTAAAAGTAGAAGACGTTCCTGGAGTTACAGTAAACCGTTACTGCGCATCTGGATTAGAAACTATCGGAATGGCGACTGCTAAAATCCAATCAGGAATGGCAGATTGTATCATTGCGGGTGGTGCAGAAAGTATGAGTTACATCCCGATGGGAGGTTACAAACCAACTCCGGATTATAAAGTTGCTGCTGCAGGTCACGAAGATTACTACTGGGGAATGGGTTTAACTGCTGAAGCGGTTGCCAATCAATATAAAATTTCAAGAGAAGATCAGGATGAGTTTGCTTACAACTCTCACATGAAAGCTTTGAAAGCACAAGCTGAAGGAAAATTCGACAAACAAATCGTTCCGATTACTGTTGAGCAGACTTTCATCAATGAAAATGGTAAAAAAGAAACTAAGTCATATGTTGTAAATAAAGACGAAGGGCCGAGAGCAGGAACTTCTAAAGAAGCTTTAGCAGGTTTAAGACCAGTTTTTGCTGCTGACGGAAGCGTAACTGCTGGTAACTCTTCTCAAATGAGCGACGGTGCCGCATTCGTTTTAATCATGAGTGAGGACATGGTTAAAGAATTAAATCTTGAGCCAATCGCACGTTTGGTAAACTTTGCTTCTTCTGGTGTTGAGCCAAGAATCATGGGTATCGGTCCAGTAAAAGCAATTCCGAAAGCCTTAAAACAAGCGGGATTAACATTAAACGATATCGAGTTAATTGAGTTAAACGAAGCTTTCGCTTCACAAGCTTTAGCTGTAACTCGCGAGTTAAACATAAATCCAGAAATCGTAAACGTAAACGGTGGAGCAATTGCTTTAGGTCACCCACTGGGATGTACAGGAGCTAAACTTTCTGTTCAGTTATTTGATGAGATGAAACGTCGTGGTAATAAGTACGGAATCGTTTCGATGTGTGTGGGGACTGGGCAAGGTTCTGCGGGGATTTACGAAGTGTTGTAGGTTTTTTTGAGAGGAAAGAAGCAAGAAGCAAGACTTACATTTGGAATGTAGATATTCTAAAAGTGTGTTTTTAAAAAGTAGTAAAAAACTTACTTTTATTTTTTCTTCTTATCTTGCCTCAAAAAACATGAGACACAATTTTAAGAATTTGAAAATTTGGATTTTAGCTATGGAGATTACAAATGAGATCTATAAACTAACTGCCACTTTTCCAAAATCAGAAACCTATAGTTTGACAAGTCAAATGAATCGATGTTCTGTTTCAATGCCTTCTAATATTGCTGAAGGTTCCAACAGAGGAAATAAACACTTTCAGCATTATTTGAATATTAGTTTAGGTTCGTCATTTGAATTACAAACGCAATTACTGATAGCTTTTCAAAATGATTATCTATCTAAAACAAAAACAGAAGAAATAGAAAACAAAATAATTGAATTTCAAAGGATGACATCAGGTTTCATAAGTAAGTTAGATCAAAGTCTTTCTTCTTGACTCTTGCATCTTTTAATCTAAACAAAAACAAAATGGCAGATACAATCGAAAAAAACGTGACTCGTGGTGGTCAGTTTTTAGTTAAAGAAACAAAATGCGAAGATATCTTCACACCAGAAGATTTCTCGGAAGAGCAGTTAATGATGCGTGACTCTGTAAAAGAGTTCGTTGACAAAGAATTATGGGCGCACAAAGATCGTTTTGAGAAAAAAGATTACGCTTACACAGAATCATCTATGCGTAAAGCTGGAGAATTGGGACTTCTTGGAGTTGCAGTTCCTGAAGAATACGGCGGATTAGGAATGGGATTTGTTTCTACAATGTTGGTTTGTGACTACATTTCTGGAGCAACAGGTTCGTTCTCAACTGCTTTTGGAGCGCATACAGGTATTGGAACTATGCCAATTACCCTTTATGGTACTGAAGAACAAAAGAAAAAATACGTTCCGAAATTGGCTTCTGGAGAATGGTTTGGAGCTTATTGCTTAACTGAACCAGGCGCAGGATCTGATGCTAACTCAGGAAAAACTAAAGCAGTTTTATCTGAAGATGGAAAATACTACTCTATCACAGGTCAAAAAATGTGGATTTCGAATGCAGGTTTCTGCTCGGTTTTCATCGTTTTTGCTCGTATTGGAGATGATAAAAATATTACAGGTTTCATCGTAGAAAACGATCCTTCAAACGGAATTTCTATGAATGAAGAAGAGCATAAATTAGGAATCCGCGCTTCTTCTACTCGTCAGGTTTTCTTCAACGAAACAAAAGTTCCAGTTGAAAACATGTTATCTGAAAGAGGAAACGGTTTCAAAATCGCAATGAACGCTTTAAATGTTGGCCGTATTAAACTAGCTGCTGCATGTCTTGATGCTCAAAGAAGAGTTACTTCTGGAGCTGTAAAATATGCTAACGAAAGAATTCAGTTCAACACTTCTATTTCATCTTTTGGAGCTATCCGTTCTAAATTGGCTGAAATGGCAACAAATGCTTACGCTGGAGAAAGTGCTTCTTACCGTGCTGCAAAAGACATAGAAGACAGAATCGCTGCTCGTGAAGCTGAAGGAACTTCTCATCAAGAAGCTGAATTGAAAGGTGTTGAAGAATATGCTATCGAGTGTTCTATCTTGAAAGTAGCGGTTTCTGAGGACGTTCAATCTTGTTCTGATGAAGGAATTCAAATTTTTGGTGGAATGGGATTCTCTGAAGACACTCCAATGGAGAGTGCCTGGAGAGATGCTCGTATCGCTCGTATCTACGAAGGAACAAACGAAATCAACAGAATGCTTTCTGTAGGTATGTTGATCAAAAAAGCAATGAAAGGACACGTTGATTTACTTGGACCAGCAATGAAAGTTCAAGAAGAATTAATGGGAATTCCATCTTTTGATACTCCAGATTTCTCTGAATTATTTGCAGAAGAAAAAGGAATCATTGCTAACTTGAAAAAAGTTTTCTTAATGGTTGCTGGTAGCGCCGTTCAAAAATATGGTCCAGAATTAGATGCTCACCAACAATTATTGATGGCAGCTTCTGATATCCTAATCGAAATCTACATGGCTGAAAGTACAATTTTGAGAACTGAAAAATTAGCAAAAGCTCAAGGCGAAGATAAAGTTCAAGAGCAAATCGCTATGGCAAAATTATACTTGTACAAAGCAGTTGATATCGTAAACTTAAGAGGAAAAGAAGGAATCGCTTCTTTTGCTGAAGGTGACGAACAACGTATGATGTTAATGGGACTTAAACGTTTCACTAAATATACTAACCTGCCAAATGTTGTGGCACTTAGAGAAAAAATTGCCGCAAAATTAGTTGCCGAAGATACTTACTGCTTCTAATATAAAAATAGTTTTTAGCTTTTAATTTGTTTAAACCCGCACAACTCCGAAACTGTGCGGGTTTATTTTTTTGTTCTTTGGGTAAATATATGCAATGATTAAGCGCAATATTTTTGCAACGATTTGCAAAATATTCGTTAAAATTAACTTTTTAAGATCGATGAAATAGTTAAATATCAATTGTATTCCTTTATATTTAGCATTCTAAAAACGCTAAAGAAACATATAATGAAACAAATTAACCTGATTGCCATGCTTTTGCTGTGCTGTTTATCAACAAATCTTTTTGCACAAAAAAACAAAAAAATGGATATCATAGCTTATTACACCGGCGATGATAAACTAATAAACGAATACGAAGTAAATAAACTGGATCAAATTATCTTTAGTTTTTGCCATTTAAGAGATGGAAAATTAGGTGTTGACTCTCCTAAAGACTCAATTACTATTAAACATTTAGTTTCCTTAAAAGCTAAAAATCCACAATTAAAAATCATACTTTCACTTGGCGGCTGGGGTGGCTGCGAACCTTGCTCTGCTGCATTTTCTACTGCTGAGGGAAGATTAACTTTTGCTAAATCTGTAAAAGAAGTTAGTGATTATTTTAAAGTTGATGGTTTAGATTTAGATTGGGAATATCCTTCTATCGAAGGTCTTCCTGGTCATTTATATCAGGCAGCTGACAAGCCTAATTTTACAGCACTTCTTAAAATTTTACGCTCAACATTAGGAAAAAAATATGAACTAAGTTTTGCTGCAGGTGGTTTTCAAAAATGTCTGGATGAATCTATAGACTGGAAAGCAGTTGCGCCATACGTAAATCGTATTAATATTATGAGTTATGATTTAGTAAACGGTTATTCTAAGGTAACTGGACATCATACTCCATTATACAGTACAAATCCAAAAGAAGAATCAACAGACAGAGCTGTTACTTACTTGCTAAAACTTGGGATTCCTGCTGAAAAATTAGTTATTGGAGGTGCTTTTTACACGAGAACATGGAAAAACGTAGCGAATGTAAACAATGGTCTTTATCAAGCTGGAGAGCATATTCAAGGGGTTGATTTTAAAAACTTCTCTACTTATTATACGGAAGCTAACGGATGGAAATATTTTTGGGATGATAAAGCTAAAGCGCCTTACTGGTACAATGAAAAAGAAAAAACATTTGCTACTGGAGACGATTTAACTTCGATAAAAGCTAAAACAGAATATGCAAAAGCTAAGAAACTTGGCGGTATTATGTTCTGGGAACTTCCTCTAGATGCGCCTCGTAATGGAATGGTAAATACCATATACGAAACTAGAAACAAATAAAATCAGAATACTAAGCAACCTAAAAAAACTTTTTTTAGGTTGTTTTTTTTTATAGTATTTTTGGAGTAACTCCCAAAAGCAAAGTATTATGATATTTTCGACTATAATTCGCAATACTATTTTTTATAAAAACATCATAATTAACTTTACTGTTTTAAAAGTACTTGCAATTATACTTTTAACTGCAAGTCCAGTTTATACTTCTTATGCTCAAAATTCAATTTTAGAAGATAGTTTAAAAGTAAAAAATAAGATTCCTAAAAACACTAAAATTGAAAGTTTACTCAAATTAGATGAAGAGAAAAGCAGGCAGCTTTATATCGAAAATAAAATAACCAAAAACCATAATTTATTATTTGATGCCATTTCTAAAAACATTCAGGATGCCAATGTCATTTTAAAAACGGGTATTGATTACAAAGGTTTTACCACAGAATTAGATTATGCTATCAAACTAAAAAAAACTGCGATTGATGGTATAATCAAAAATCGAAATGATTTTCAAACGCTTAGAAACATAACCGTTACATCGATTATGCTTAATGAATTGCAGACGCGTCTAGAAATTCAGCTTTCAAAAATCAAAAACAACAGTATTGAGTTAAGCAAAATACAAGGGAAAATTGACTCTTTAACAATTCAAAAATCACTGTTTATACTTCCAAAAGATTCATTGCGAAAGATTCTATATTATGATCGTTATTCTCAAATGTACTCTAATGTCAACTCGCTTAATAAACGTTTTAAAGATGCACTTGACAGTATCAGTAAACTGCAAATAACTGCGAGACATTTTAAGTATGATCTGCAAAACGACATCATCGAAACCGATAATATTAGAAAAAATGAATTTCAAAATCTACTAGATTCTGATGGAACCATTTTTAGTACCAACTCAAGTGAAATGTCTTTTTATGAATCGTTCTTTTACTCGCTTACTAAAGAATCGATCATTTTAATATTCTTTATTTCAAATCATTTTAAAACAATTGTTTTAATGCTTCTGCTTGCAGCAGTTCTGGTCATTTATCTGTTGTTCCTTAAAAAGAAGTATAAAAAAGAGGGTGTTTACAATACCACAAAACTTTCCAAACAAATATTCAGGCACCCGGTTTCGTGTGCTGTATTAGTTTCATTTACCTTATTCAATTTTTTCTTCACCTACCCTCCTTTTGCCTTTACAGCGCTCATTTGGCTGGTATCGATAATTGCTTTAACCATAGTAAATAAAGAATATTTTACGCCAAAAGAAAAGTTTGTATGGAAAGCTTATGTCATTATTATTCTTCTAGGATTGTATGATAATAATATTCTAACACACTCAGTAAAAGAGGTTATTTTAATTTTAATAATAGCTTTTTCATCAATTGCATTTACCATTTATAATCTAAAAAAGAATAAAGAGATTTTAAATCCCTTTTTTAAATACAGCTTATATGTTTTAATAACTTTTGAGATCGCTTCCATATTATTTATCCTAATTGGTAAAAACTATAATTTAGGAAAGCTTCTAGCTATAAACGGTATTATAACGGTTTTAATGTATTATTTATTCACCACAACATATCGTTTGCTTGCTGACATTATAAACTATTCCAATTATTTGAGAGAATCAAACGAAGAGAAATTATTAAGCAGCAACGAATTAGAAAAGATCAGTACCGATCCTAAAATAAACACTTTATTTGTTCTTGGATGGCTGGTGTCTATAGGCAAAAATTCATACCTTTTTCAAGCCATTCTCGATCCAATTATTGGCTTTTTTACAGAACCTCGAAATATTGGTGACTTCAATTATTCGTATCAAAGTATTTTGGTTTTCTTCTTTATCATTATCGCTTCTGTAATTATTGCTAAAATTGTCGCATTTTTAACCAGTACTTCTATTAATTCATCTTCTGGTGTTAAAAAGAATAAATTGGGGAGCTGGATGCTTTTCATACAAATTGCCATATTTAGTATCGGAATAAGTCTTGCTTTTATATCATCTGGTATTCCTGTTGACCGTTTAACTATTATTATTAGTGCTTTAGGTGTTGGTATCGGATTTGGACTTCAAACATTAGTAAATAATATTGTCAGCGGTTTAATAATTGCTTTTGAAAAACCTGTTAATATAAATGATACAATTGAAATAGGCGGTCAAATGGTAAAAATGAAATCTATTGGAATACGAAGCAGTGTTGTGGGAACTTTTGACGGCGCCGATGTTATAATACCAAATGGAGATTTGTTGAGCCAGCATTTAACGAATTGGACACTTTCAAACAATAAAAAACGAACAGATATTTCTATTGGAGTGGCATACGGAACTAATTTAGAAAATGTAAAATCCTTGTTGAATGAAATATTGAGAAACCACTCTTTGGTACTTCAATATCCAGAACCAATTATTTGGATAACTACTTTCAACAGCAGTTCGATCGACATTGTTATTAAATATTGGGTTGGAAATATAAATTTTGCAAGTGATGTAAAAAGTGATTTAATTATTGAAATTGATAAAGTTTTTAGAGCAAATAATATCGAGATTCCTTTTCCGCAGCAAGATATCTATATCAAACAGGATCAAAATAAAAGCAAAGACGAAAACGAAAATTGAGCATAAAAAAGGCAGTTATTAGAATAACTGCCTTTTTTATGCGAATATAAATCTCTTAATTCAATTTTGCTTTGTCTAATTCTCCAATAAACGGAATTGAATTTTGTATTTCGTTACGAATTGTTGTTTGAAGATAAACTTCTAACTGTATAAATTTTGCCGCATTTATAGATCCAACAGCTTTTTTTGCCTGACCATACGTTTTTGAAAATAACTTTTCGTAATCAATTTCATTTTTCAAAGCCGCTTTTGCCAATTGATCTGCTTTTTCATCTGTTAATGTTGCGTAATTGGCCGCATAATCATTAAGCAATTGAAATTTTGTTTGACCAAGAGCTTTACGCTGCGCTTCATAGCTGTCATAAACTTTTGTAAATGCTGCAGATTGAGTATCAGATAAATTCATGTATTCTTTTACAAGATCACTTTTCGATTTTCCATAAACACTTTGTACAACATCTAAATCTTCTTTGAAAGAAGATTGAGCATAAGAAGAAAACGTGGCCGCAGCCAAAATAAAAATAAGACTTAATTTTTTCATAATTTTAATTTTAAATTTGTTCTTAGTGGATTATGCATACTCAAATATACTGATTTTTAACACATTAATCGTACATTTTTTTCCCGTCTAAAAAAATGAATATTGATAAGCAGCTGATAAAGCATAATAATTAAGTCCGTTATTAGTATATGCTCCAACATGATACTGAAATTTTATAGACTGTCCTTTTGCTATAGGAGTTGAAAACGTTGCTCCTACCCGCCAATTATCAATTTGGCTGTCATCAGAAACACCATCTGTAATTGTTTTTCCGCCAAAAAACCAGTTTGTATTAAATCCTACCCACATTTTATTCTGAAAATAATAACTGGCATGTGCCTGTAAACTGTAAGTTGGCTTTTGCTCTAATTTTTTTCCAAGAAAATCATTATTATTAGTATAAAACCAAACACCGCTATAGACTTCAGCATATACATGTGCAAAGCGTTTTGAAACCCCAATTTCAGGCTTAAATCCCCAGCGGTTTGTTCCTATATTAACTTGTTTGTCATTATAATATCTGCCCGTTGGTATTGAGGTTACTAAACTTACCCCTAAAATCGTTTTTTGCTCAAAATTTCTAAATTCCGTCTTATCGAGTGCAGGCGAACCCAATAAATTAATTCCTAACCGAACTTTCATATCTGCAAATCCAGTACGTGATCCCGTTAAAACATCACCATTTGTGCGTGTTTGCGAGCCATCCATAAAAGTATAAGGTAAAACAACTTGTACACGAGCCAATTTATCAGAAACTGCAAAAGTTCGAATATAATTTACTGCTAAATTGTGGCTGTGAAGCGTAAAATCTGTAATTGGCAGCGAAGGATCTGTGAGCACATTACCATTCATAAAAACATAACCAATTGCTGCAACATTCAAATCTTTAGCAACATTAGCGTAAACTCTTGGTTCTAAATCTTGACTATAGGAATATAATACCCCAAAAAAAAATATTAATGTAAACAAAAACTTTGCGGGCAAAAAACAAGACGACTTTTTTAGCATAAAAATAATTCAGGGCATCATTAATAATAACTCTTTACTACTTATTCACAGCCTTCTTAGGCGCGCTTACTATACCATCATAAAAAATAGACGATCTATTGTTACTGTTAACAGAAAGAGAACAATTTCCATTAAAAAAGATGGTAAATACCAAATCAAAAACATCATTTTTTCCTTTAACTGTTGCTTTTACAACATAGTTTTTTTTATTCTTTTCAATCTTTAAATTATCAGGCACTCCTTCAAATTTAATTCCTCCGTCAGTTCCATATCCTACATTAAATCCACGTCCAAAAAAGGGTAAATCACAAGTTGTCTTTACAGTATTAAAATTTAAAAAATAAGTTTTATAATCTAAATCAATAATCCTGCCTCCTGTAGGAGTAGCTTTTTGTGCTTCAAAAACAAAATCTTTAGCATCGATCAAAGCCTCAATTTCTTTCTGTTTTTGTAGTTCTCTCTCGGCCTTTAGTTCTTTTTTAGATTTTTGCTGTGCTGAGACAGAAAAATTTACAAAGACCATCAATACTAATAAAATAGATAATTTAGTTTTCATTTTAAACAGCATTTATATTGTTTAACAATAAACCATAATCAAAAAAAAACAGTAAGTAACCTTACTGTTTTTTCGTGAATCTCATCATGACAATATCGCCAGAAATAAATAGAAGTGTTTTCCCTTCATCTGTAATATCATATGATGTTATTTTTTGAAGCGTATTCATATACACACTTTCTCCCTGTCCGTTAAGGCACATCATTTTGGTAACTGCCATAGGTTGTGTAAAATCTGTTTTATTACCATCTAAAACAAGTTTTCCTGTATAGGAATTACAACTATTATTACCTGAAACCTGACTTTCTTTTGTATTAAAATTTATGGTTGGTTTCTTATTTGGATATAATCCTTCAAAAGCAATTCTTGGCCCCGTAATAAAATTAAGTTCCCAACTTCCATCAAGTTTAGCCACTGCATCACTTTTTTTGCCTTTAGAAACACTACAAGAAATCAGCATTATACTAAGAAAGGCTAAAATCGAAATTCTTTTCATCATAAAATAAAGTATTAAATTTAAACAAATTGAGCCTTTTTTTGAATAAAAATAGGGCCTAAAATCACTACTAATTTACGCATTATAATCCGTTTCGTATTGGTACTTTCAATAAATTACAAGGAATAGTTTGACTTTTTTTTAACTTTTACAACCTAGCTTTGTCGTTATTTTATGTTAAATTTACTTAATATTTAATTTAAATGCCCATAAATATGAAAAAAATAATCGCGTCTTTCGCTATAATTACAGCTTTAGTCATTGGTTGTAAAACAAATACAAAATCAAGTGATGCTAAAACTCTGACGGTTGCTTTAGAACCAAAAAGCAACAGCAAGGTAGCAGGAACAGCAACTTTTACAGAGAAAAACGGTAAGGTGACCTTTACAGCAAAAATATCTGGATTAACACCAGGTGTTCACGCTATACACATTCACGAAAAAGCAGATTGTACTTCGGCTGATGGAAGTTCTGCAGGCGGACACTGGAATCCAACTTTTAAAAAGCATGGAAAATGGGGCGTTGGAGAATATCACAAAGGTGATATTGGAAATTTCACCGCTGATGAAAAAGGAAATGGGACTATTGCAATGACAACTGATGAATGGTGTATTGGATGCGAAGATGAGACAAAAAATATTCTAGGAAAAGGTTTAATTGTTCATCAAGGTACTGATGACTTTACTACTCAACCAACTGGAAATGCCGGCGGAAGAGTTGCTTGTGCAGGAATTATCAAATAAATAAAACCTATAACCACTATTTTTTCACAAAAATCTAGTGGTTATTTTATTTTATATTCACACTAAAACAAGAAAAAGATATAGCTTTGCAGCTATAAATTGAAGTCAATGATTAACCCATCTGCACCAGGCTGGATAGACAAGTATTTTAGCGAACAAAAGTTTTCAGAAGCAATCCCTTTTGAGACTACAGATTCGTTCTACTATAAAGTTAGAGAAACTGGTTTTATTTATGGACATATTATTGCTATTGATTCTCGAATTCCAATTCCGATAAAAGGCTGGTTTAAAACCGAAATTTCGAAAGTCGCTTTACTAAATACGCTTTACAATGTTTTTTGTTTAGAAAAAAGAGATTTTGAACCTCTGCATTTTATTACCGAAGTTTTAAAATTCTACAAACAAATGAATCCTGAAGGTTTCAATTTGTTTAAAATTTTACTGCCAAAAGATACTCCTTCTTTATCTCTAGAAAATATAATAGATCAAAGAGTACAAACAAACGATAGTATTATCAGCAAAAACTTTTCACATTTAGTTACCAATGCCCTTTTGTTTATTGATGTTTTGGCATTTAGACAATATTTAGTGCATGGCGAAATACCTGAAAAATATTTAAAACGAATTGAAGAAACTGTTCTTGGAATTGTTGCACTGGCATTAAAAACCAAAACCATCAAATCTCAGCATGATGATTTGTTAATTAAACTTTTTGAAGCATCTATTCGTTACTCGAAATTCTCGAAAGTTACTGTTGAAACTTTAGAGACCTTACAACTGGACTATTTCAGCAATAAATTAGAGCAATATTACCTAATCGATATGGCTGGAATGGCTTTATGGAGTGATGGCGTTGTAGAAAATGAAGAAGCCTACTTTTTATATTCATTAGGATCGATGATGGGCGTTTCTGATGATTTTGTTTCAAATAGTATTGCTACAACAAATGCTTTTATTACCACTCATAAAAAGAAAATCCCCTATTTTAACTACTCCAATCCGGTAAAACATTTTTACGATCAAATGACACACAGCGTTGTAAAATTGATTGTAAGAAACAAAAACAGGTTGGTCAAGGAAATTATCCAAAGTAAAGAATTAATGGTTCTGTTGGCTTATTCTACCACCCGAGATTTGGATGCCAAGGAAAAGAAAAAAGTAAAAAAACAACTTTTAGATATTTGCAAAACCATTCCGTCGCTTACCATTTTTTTACTTCCAGGCGGAAGTTTATTACTGCCCATTCTAATCAAGTTCATTCCAACATTATTACCGTCTGCTTTTAATGAAAATCTAGACGAAAACGAATAAAAAAATCGCCCTTTTGAGGCGATTTTTTTAACAATTTTATTTAACTATTAAAGATCAAGTTGATAAACTTCATCAAGCTCTTCGTTTGAACTAATATTTACATTCAAGTCAGTAACAAAACCAGAATTTAATCCATAAACCCATCCGTGAAGCATTAAATCCTGACCATTCTTCCATGCACCTTGCACAATCGAAGTTTTTGCCAAGTTGTAAACCTGCTCTTTAGCATTGATTTCAACAAAAGCATTAAAACGCTCTGTTTCATCTTGAATTGAGTTTAAATATTTATCGTGTAAACGATACTCATCTTTAATATGACGAATCCAGTTATCGATAATTCCAACAGACTGCTGACCCATTGCAGCTTTTACACCGCCGCAGCCGTAATGTCCGCAAACAATAACATGTTTTACTTTTAAAACATTAACCGCATAATCCAGTACACTTAGCATATTCATATCTGAATGCACTACCATATTGGCAATATTTCTGTGCACGAAAACCTCTCCGGCTTTTGCTCCAATAATTTCGTTTGCAGGAACACGACTGTCAGAACATCCAATCCATAATAAAGGTGGAGTCTGTCCTTTTGCTAAATCAGCAAAAAAATTAGGATCTAATGCTAATGATTTCTCAACCCATTTTTTATTATTCTCAAGTAACTGCTTATAAAACTCTTTCATTTTTTTGATTTTTTGATTGGTACTTCAACATGCTTAAACATATTAAAAATAACTTAGGGTAAAGTTATCTAATTTTCTAATACTTCTCACCATGAAGAAATACCTTTAATTAATATAATTTGCTTAAACTTTTTCTTTTTGTACCATTTCTCTCTTAGCTACATCGTAATAATGCTCTATAGAAACATGATTATTATTTTCAGGCGTATTTTCAAGTTCGTATGCTTCTTTAAATCCTTTCAGCTTCACTTCGATATTTTCATCAATAGCACGAGTTTCTTTAAACTCACGAATTAAATCTAAAACATCGTGTGCAATATACTCCGTATCTTCTGCACTAATTACCACTTTAGAATTTTCAGGAATCTCATTCAATGTTAATTTAATCGCTGCTTTGTTCAAGAATGAAACCTCTTGCGCTAAATCGATATGAATAATATCTCCGTCTTCGTATTCTTCTTTTTTAAAGCTGTAAGCTCTTTTTAAGTTACCTCTTAATACGAAAATAACACTAATAATAATTCCTAACGCCACACCTTTAAGTAAATCTGTAGCCACAACAAATACTAATGTTGCAACGAAAGGTATGAACTGATACTTTCCTTTCTCCCAGAAATGTTTAAATGTTGCAGGTTTAGCTAATTTGTATCCTACTAAAATTAAAACGGTAGCTAATGTTGCCAATGGAATTTTATTCAAAATTGCAGGAATCGACAACACACTTATCAATAATAATACACCGTGAATAATCGCTGACATTTTTGATTTTGCACCTGCATTATTATTTGCAGAAGATCTCACTACTACAGAAGTCATTGGTAAACCTCCTAAAAGAGAACTCACAATATTACCAATACCTTGTGCTCTAAGCTCAACATTTGTATTAGTATAACGTTTTTGAACGTCCATTCTGTCTGCAGCTTCAATACATAAAAGTGTTTCAATAGAAGCTACAATGGCAATTGTAATAGCAACTACCCAAACTTGAGGATTTGTAACCGCAGCAAAATTTGGTGTAATTAGAATAGATTTAAATTCATCAAAAGATTTTGGAACTGGCAATGAAACCAAATGTTCTTTTGCAATCGCCAATGAGCTTCCTGAAGAAACAAAAAATTCATTTAAAACTACTCCTAAGATAACAGCAACAAGCGCACCAGGAACTAACTTTAATTTCTTTAAAAAAGGAACTTTATCCCAAGAAATTAAAATTACAAGCGAAACAACCGAAATTACCACTGCTCCTAAATGAATGTGATTAACTACATCAAACAAGAATGAAAATGAATTACTTCCGTCATTTTGAATGAAAGCCTGATCACCTTCAAAATCTGCGTCGTAACCAAAAGCGTGAGGTAATTGTTTTAAAATAATAATGATTCCAATACCTGCCAACATTCCTTCGATAACATTTGTTGGAAAATAATTAGAGATACTTCCGGCTTTTAAAAATCCTAATGCTAATTGAATTAGTCCTGCAATAAAAACAGACATTAAAAACACATCAAAAGCACCAAAATCAGTAATAGCGGTTAAAATAATAGCGGTTAATCCAGCTGCAGGTCCTGAAACACTAATATGCGACTGGCTTAAATAACCTACCACGATACCACCAATAACACCTGCAATAATTCCAGAAAACAAAGGCGCTCCTGAAGCCATTGCAATACCTAAACACAATGGAAGAGCCACCAAAAAGACCACTAAACCTGAAGCAAAGTCAGATTTAAGGTTGGCAAAAAGATTAATTTTTTTTGTCATAATACAATACTAAATAAATTATTCATCAAAGATTTACCGCACTTAATCAAAAATGCAGTTAGTTCAAAATAAATCGGAAGTATTATACTAAGTTGGGAGGGGGAGCAAAAATACTCGGTGAAATATTGTCAAGTTTTACAATATTTTCAGACGCTATTGTCTTTTTTTCAATATAAACAGGCATAACAACTTCATGTTGCAATATTGCTGGGTATACAGCTGCCTTAAGTTCTTTATGTGAATGCTCCTCTTCAGAAAAACTGAAAAATATAGACGTATCACTGCTTTTCTTCATCACCGTTACAATTGTAGGGGTCGATAAGAAAGCAATAAATATGAATAATAATATACGAGCAACTAATTTCATTCCCGCAAAAATAACGTTATACAAACAAAATCAAAGCGTCAAGCTGAAATTTTCATAGAAATTTAACATTCATAAAAATGGCAGAATAAGTAAATTACTCATTCTGCCACTTAATTTATTTAAAAACAAGTTATTATAACTCCTCATCAAGCCAAGCATTCATCATCCAGATCGTTTTTTCCTGCTCTGCAATAAAATCACTCATCATCGAATTCGTACCTTCATCGTTAATTTCAGCAGATTTATTCAAAATTTCACGCTCAATCTTTAATAAATCTGATAAAGAACTCACAATTAAATGAACTGCTTTTTCATCATTTGAAATATTTTTTCCAACAGTTAACTTATTATTTTTTATATAATCTTCAAATGTGTGCAAAGGCGTTCCTCCAATTGTCAAAACTCTTTCGGCGATCATATCAATTTTTAACTGAGAATCTGTGTATAATTCTTCAAATTTAACATGAAGATCAAAGAAGCGTTTTCCACGAATATTCCAATGAATTCCTCTTAGATTTTGATAATAAACTTGAAAATTTGACAATAGTACATTTAATTCTTTTACTAATAACTCTGATTCTTTTACTGGAAGTCCTAAAATATTTGTTTTCATGATTTTCGTTTTTATAATGTGTTTACTACAAATTTAAGGCAACTTCTTCAAAAAAAACATAAAAAAAAATTATATTTAGTTATTTTTGCATCAAAAAATTCTATTAAAATGACGATAACTCAATTACAATATGTATTAGCTGTTGCAGAGCATAAAAATTTTACGCTTGCTGCTGAAAAATGCTTTGTGACTCAGCCTACTTTAAGTATGCAGATCCAAAAAATTGAAGAAGAACTAAATATTTTAATATTCGACCGAAGCAAAAAACCTATTCAGCTTACAGATATTGGGCAAAAGATTGTAAACCAAGCAAAAAATATTGTAAACGAAGCTGACCGAATTAAAGATATTGTTGAACAGCAAAAAGGTTTTATTGGCGGAGAATTTCGATTAGGAATTATCCCAACCATTATGCCGACTCTTTTACCTATGTTTTTAAATAATTTCATTAAGAAATATCCAAAGGTTAAACTTTTAATTGAAGAGCTTAATACAGATGAAATTATTATAAAATTAAAAAACGGCCATCTTGATGCTGCAATTGCGGCGACTCCGCTTGAAGATGAAAAAATAAAAGAGATCGTTTTATACTTTGAGCCATTTGTAGCCTATATTCCAGAACATCACAGCAGTTTTCAAAAAGAAGAAATCGAAGTGGCTGATTTAAACATTAATGAGATTTTACTTTTACAAGACGGACATTGTTTTAGAGATGGAATTTTGAATTTATGCAAACATAGTGCTGATACTGAACAAAATAATTTTCAAATTCAAAGCGGAAGTTTTGAAACTTTAATAAAATTAGCCGACGAAGGTTTGGGCACAACATTACTTCCGTACTTGCACACTTTAGATTTAAAAGAATCCGATAAACTGAAGCTGCGAAATTTTAAGGAACCAAAACCTGCTCGCGAAGTAAGTTTAATTTACCCTAAGAGCGAATTAAAAATGCAAATCATTGATGCACTTAGATCAACAATTGCCGGCGTCGTAAAAGGAGCCATTGTTTTTCAAAATGTGCAAATCATCAGTCCGCTGCAAAAGAAATAAAAATAAAAAAGGAGCCAACTTGGCTCCTTTTCTTTTATACTTTAATTAGTAGTAGACTTTGTTTAAGTTCTGGTTTTTCAATTATAAAATTTAATAACCATTCTTGCAATTGTTCCATTTCGTATGGCAACAGTGTTTTGATAGCTTTTTCTAGTTCTTTACAAAAAAGTATCGGATCGAAACTTACTCTTTCAAGTATTGATTTCGTGTAATCAAACATTATTTTTGACATAATAAAATAAGATTTTCGGGGGTTATCTATTATTTTAAACTCGAGCCAAATTTAAGCAAATATCATTCATAAAGACAATTTTTAACTTATTTTTTTAAAAACTTTAGCAGCGAATACGTTTTCTTACTACACATAAATCAATCTAGAATCGTTCTAAACAACTCATTTAAACCTTTTTAAAAGCTCGAAACATTTCTCTTTTCCCAGGAGGACCTGTTAATTTTTCAACAGTAAAACCAACCTCAATCATACTTCTTTTAACAACTCCTCGAGCGGCGTATGTAACAAGAACGCCGTTTGGCTTTAAACTATTGTACATTTTCTGAAAAATGGCTGTACTCCAAAGCTCCGGTTGTACTCGATATCCAAAAGCATCAAAGTAAATCAAATCAAAAATTTCTAAATCGTCAATTTCATCAAAAAATTGTTTTCTTTTAGTTAACGAAAATCTTGAGTTGATTGTCGCTTCATGATCCCACTCGCTTTCATGCATTTTTTTAAATACTTCCGAAAAATTTTCTGCCTCTAATTCTTGAACATAATTCATTGCCAAAACTTCACTTGCATCAATCGGATACGCTTCTACTCCAACATAATTAATATACTGCTGTTTTTGTTCTGATTCTAAAAAAGTAATAAAAGCATTTAAACCAGTTCCAAAACCAATTTCAAGAATAGAAACCGGATTACTTTCAAATAATGACAACCCATTTTTTATAAATACGTGTTTTGCTTCTTGAATAGCACCATGTTTGGAATGGTAACTTTCGTTCCATTCTTCCAAATGAATTGTAGTTGAACCATCTAGCGTTTTAATTATTTCTCTTTTCACTATTTTCAAATTTTACAATGACTTTACATTGATTTATAGTCCATTTTCTTAGTCAAATTTAGTCAAAACAAATGCGTAAAGCCTTAAAAAACGACACTTTTTTCATAAAATCTTTATAAAACTTCGCTAAAATTTTAGGTTTATTATAAGATAAACAAATCTCAGTCAAATACAGGAATTAATGCAGTTTTACTAAACAAATTATATATTTTTCCGTAATTTTGCATTCAACAAAACCTAATCTTCATCAGATCATTACGTTAGATTTTCATTTGAAAGAATACAAATTAGATAAAAACTTTACATAATTATGAGTACAACTCAAACAAGCAAAATTGAAATCAGAAAAGCTGAATCGTCTAAGATAAGCTCTGTAGACTTTGAAAACTTAAGCTTTGGTGCTGTATTTACAGACCATTTATTAGAATGTGATTATAAAGACGGACAATGGCAGACTCCGGTCATTAAGCCGTATGCTCCTATTTTAATGGATCCATCTTCTAAAGTCTTTCATTATGGACAAGCTATTTTTGAAGGAATGAAAGCTTACAAAGATGAAAATAATGATGTTTGGTTGTTTAGACCTGATGAAAACTACAAGCGTTTCAACAATTCTGCTGTTCGTATGGCGATGCCAGAAGTTCCAGAAGACGTATTTATGGAAGGTTTGAATGAATTATTAAAAATCGACCAAGAATGGATTCAAAGAGGAAATGGTGCAAGTATGTACATCCGTCCTTTTATGATTGCGACAGGACCTGGAGTTATTGCAAATCCATCTGACGAATATAAATTTATGATTTTACTTTCTCCTGCAAAATCTTACTATGGAGGCGAAGTAAAAGTAATTATTGCTGAACATTATAGTAGAGCTGCAAATGGTGGAATTGGTGCTGCAAAAGCAGCTGGAAACTACGCTGCTCAGTTTTACCCAACTAACTTAGCAAACAAAGATGGTTTTCAACAAGTTATTTGGACGGACGATGCTACGCATACAAAATTAGAAGAAGCTGGAACAATGAACGTTTTCTTCAGAATTAATGATACTTTATTGACAGCTCCAACAAGCGAAAGAATTTTAGATGGTATTACCAGAAAAAGTTTAATTGCAATGGCTGAAAAAGAAGGATTAAATGTTGAAGTTCGCCCAGTAATTGTTTCTGAACTAGTTGAAGCTGCTAAAAACGGATCTTTAAAAGAAATCTTCGGAGCTGGTACTGCTGCAGTTATCAGTGTAATTAAAGGATTCTCATATAAAGGTGAATATTATGAAATGACTCCAGTAGAGAATTCATACGCTTCATTCTTAAAAGAAAAACTAACAAGTCTTCAAAACAAACTTTCTGAAGATACTTATGGATGGACAGTTAAAGTTCAATAATCCAAAACCATATAAAAAGAGAAACCCGATAGATTTAAACAATTTATCGGGTTTTCTATTTTTCTTTCTTATTAAATCGTGGAGATAAAGTTAAACTCAATCTTGTCATTTCGACGAAGGAGAAATCTTCGTGAGTAGCTCTACAAAAATTGTTGATTTGCTATGTGGAGTTTCTTGCGAAGATTTCTCCTTCGTCGAAATGACAAAAATAACGCAAAGCTTTGTAAACTTGCATTTTTATAAGAACAGCAGAAAAAAAACTTAGCACTCGATAGCTATCGGGATTGCGTTTAATCTTGTTTACAACAACTTCGAAAAATCAGGCTTAAAATAATTTGGTCCTTTCATTACTTTTCCATCTTCACGATAAATAGGCTTTCCGTCTTCGCCAAGTTTACTCATATTACTACGCTGAATTTCATCAAAAACAGCTTCAATTTTATCCTGCAAGCCATGTTCGATAATTGTTCCGCACAAAATATACATCATATCACCAAGTGCGTCAGCAATTTCAACTAAATCATTATTTTGAACCGCTTCAAGATATTCTTCATTTTCTTCTTTCATTAAATTATAACGAAGCTGTTTTTTAGTTTCTCCTAAATCAGCAATTGGCGTATGGCTGTGACCTATTTTAAAAGCAGTATGAAATTCTGTAACTGCATCCAGTTGTTTCTTCATGTTTTTATTTGATTAAATGAAATGGCAAATTAGCAACAAATCGTATACAATTCTCTAAATTTGTCAAAAATAATTTTTAAAGTATGTTTAGTCAAGGACAATTAATTTTCGGACTCTGTTTTTTTATCGCATTTGTAATCATAATGATTTTTGCTTACCGTAAAGATCTAGCACTGCATAAAGTTTTTTACAAAGGAAATTACAAAGTCCTTATTGCATTTCTTCTTTTTATTGCGATTTTATTCGTCATCAAAGTCTTTCTAAAAAGATAAGCAGTAAACTTAAACTTTCAAGAAAAGCACAATTTAACCTTTCCCCAATCGTTATTTTATAAAATCCAGTAATTGGAAAAAAAATTGAATCCAACTTTTATTTTTGTTATTAGTTTGGACTCGCAATAAAATTTATAACTTTACGCAAAACCTGCATCAATGAAGATTCTAAAATATTTATTTCTTTTACTATTATTAAGTTTAGTCGCTCTAACCGTTTTTGTTGCTACCCAAAAAGGGATTTTTTCTGTTGAAAGAAGCAAAGTCATCAATTCGCCAAAAGCTACAGTCTATAATTATGTAAATGATTTTAGAAACTATGAAGATTTTGAATCTTGGTCTACAGAAGATCCATCAATAAAAATGACTTTTCCGAACAAAACCAGCGGAAATGGAGCATCATTTTATTGGTCAGGTGATGAAGGTAATGGAAATGCAATTACCCTAAAAACAAAAGAAGGTGAAAGCATTGAACAAAAAATGAAATACGACGGCACGGAAGCTGATGTAACTTGGACTTTTAAAGATACTTTGGCAGGTAAAACAAAAGTTACCTGGAAAGCAAAAGGAACTATGAGCTTTTTGTTTAAAATATACACGGCGCTAAATGGCGGTTCTGACAAGGTTATTGGAACAATTTACGAAAAAAGCCTCGCAAATATTGACAAGAATTTAGATTACGAAACAAAAACTTATGCTGTGGAAGTAAATGGAGTAGTAAAGAAAACTGAAACTCCTTATATCAAACAGACTTTTACCAGCGAAATTCAAAAAGTAAATAAAAATGCCAGAATTGTTATTCCAAAACTTATTCAGTTTAGCGAAACCAATGGCTTAACTGCAACTGGAAAACCGTTTATTATTTATCATACTTACGACACTGCATCAGGATTGGCAAAAATTTCGATATGTCTTCCTATAAACAAAGAAATCTCAATTAGCTCTGGAAGTGATATTTTATCAGGGAAACTAAATGGTTTTGATGCTGTAAAAACAACTTTAAAAGGTGATTATTCGCATACAAACGAAGCTATTTCAAAAACAACAGCATATATTAATAATCAAAAGATAAAACCAGAATTAAGCTGGTCGCATCTTGAAGTTTTATCAATCAGTAAATTAGATGTAAAAAGCCCATCTAAATTACTAACAGAAATCTATTTCCCTATTATTCCTAAAATTGTTCCTGCAGCGCCAGTCAGCTCACCAGTTTATTCGTCTGAACCAGAAGAAGGTGCTGACACCGTAAGACCCGAAACAGCAAAACCTGCCGCAACGAAACCTGCAACACCAAAGCCGGCAGCTCCAAAACCTGCCACACCACCAACACAAACTCAAGAAGAAGAGCAGTCAGAATTTTAAACTTTTAAAGGTCATTAAACCTTTTGTTTAAAATTCATTCTAACATTATATAAAAGGTTTGATAAATCAAAAAGTTTGACAGACGAGAAGGAATTTATACAACAATTATTAAATCCTAAAACGCAAAATACAGCGTTTCAAAAACTCCTATCTGATTATCAAAAACCATTGTATTCTCATATTCGAAATATTGTTTTGAATCATGATGATGCTGACGACGTTTTACAAAACACTTTCGTTAAAGTATTTCAGTACCTAAAAAACTTCAAGGAAGAAAGCAGGCTTTTTTCCTGGATGTATCGCATTGCAACAAATGAAGCTTTGACTTTTTTAAATCAGAAAGCAAAACTAAATGGTATTACTTCTGAAAGTCTGCAAAATAAAACAATTGATAATTTAAAATCAGATGTTTATTTTGATGGAGATGAAATTCAGATCAAACTTCAAAGAGCAATAATTACATTACCAGAAAAACAACAGTTGGTTTTTAAAATGAAATATTTTGAAGAATTAAAGTACGAAGAAATTTCAGAAATTCTTGGAACATCGGTTGGCGCACTAAAAGCATCTTATCATCATGCTGTAAAAAAAATAGAAATATATGTTACATCAAATTAAACCTTTTACAGCAAAACTTATCTTATTGTTATTATGAAAGCATTTAAACTAGAAAACGAACCGAAAATATCATCAGGATTTAAAACTCCTGAAAATTATTTTGATACAATTTCGGTAAAAGTTTTACAGCAGATAAACGAAGAAGAAGTTAAAGTAATTCCGATATACAAACGCAAAAAAACAATTACCCTTATTGCTGCCGCTGTAGTAGGTATTGCATTAATGATTCCTGTTATCAACAATTATAATGCAACATCAAAAGAACTTGATGAAGCAACTTTAGAAACCTATTTGTCTTATCAATCAAATTTGAATCAATACGATTTAATTCGAGAATTAGACACTAAAGACATTGAAAAGCTGAATAAAAATGTTGCACTGGAACAAGAAACTCTAGAAGACATTTTATCTTCTAATCCAAATATTGAAAATTTAATTTCTGAATAAAAAACAAAAAAATTAAAATATGAAAACTAAAAATATACTAACATTCCTTCTGTTTTTAGTAAGCTTTTCATTTTATGCTCAAAATGACAAAGCAGATGATAAACGTGAAAAGATCAAAGCATATAAGGTTTCTTTTTTAACAACTGAATTAGAACTTACTTCAACTGAAGCTGAAAAATTTTGGCCTATTTATAATACTTATGACGATAAACAGTATGAACTGCGTCATAACAAAATGAAAACTTACCTGCGTAAACTAGATGATGATAATCTAAGTTCTCTTTCAGAAAAAGAAGCAGCTGCGTTATTATCTCAAATTGAATCTACAGATAAAGAACTGTATCTTTTGCGCGAAAAATACACAGCAAATCTTAAAAAAATACTTTCGGCAAAGAAAATATTAAAGCTTAAAAAATCGGAAGATGATTTTAATCGAAAATTATTAAAACAATACCGAGACAAAGCAGGAAAAAATTAAGCTTCTTAAAAATACAACAGCGATAAGAACCCTATATAATAATACTTACTTTATTATTTAGGGTTCTTGTTTTTTACTTAAAATTAAGTCGAACTACTTTATTATGCCCTGCAGCTATTGCTGTATTTCTATTAATAAAACGAACAGTAAAAAATTTAGTATCTGTAGATAATTGTGTCCAATTTTCACCTCCATTTTGAGAATACTGTATTCCCTCAGAGCCGACGCAAATAATTTCTTTTCCATTTCCTCCTGGAACATACTGGACGCATGATGCATATCCAAATCCCATATTCTGTCCTATCAATTCCCAAGTTTTTCCGCCATCTTTTGTAAAAGCCTTATTATCTACTTTTCTGCTCGGAATCTCATAATCACCTCCTGCAATAAAGCCGTGTTTAGAATCATAAAAATCTGCCGTAAAAATACCAGTCATCGCTTTTCCCTGCACAATTGGAGTCTCAACAACTTTCCATGTTTTTGCTTTATCTGCTGAATAAAAAACACGTGCTTTTTTTCCGCCTGAAACAAGCCAAGTATCATTTCCTTTAATAACAATATTAGTATTACTTGCGGCAAAAGCGGCTTCTCCAACTGCATTTGTAGGTAATTTATCCGATAATATTTTAGTCCAAGTTTCTCCGCCATCACGAGTAACAATTATAGAAAAAGTATCTTCTGTTGGATCTCCAATAGCAATACCTTCTTTATCATTCCAAAACTGCATGCTGTCGTAAAAAACTTTCGGATTAATCTCTTTGTAAACCAGTTTTACTTTTTTGTCTTTTTTATCAACAGAATAGAGCAATGCTGGATTTGCAACACTTAATAGAAACACATTTTTTGAAGTTTGTGCAATGCTTCTAAATTCTAACTTAAGTGTATCGCGATAAATATGTTCTTCAAACTTTTCTTTTTTATCTAAATCATAATAGCCAAAACGAGAATTATCAGCTCCATACCAAACTTTATTTTTATCAATTAAGATCGCTCTTATACTTATTTTATCTTTAAACAAAGTATCTATTGTCATTGATGTAAAACCACTGCTAAAATTAACTTCGGTTTTATAATTAAATGTTCTAAATGACATCAATAAAATAAAAATACTGCAAAATAAAACTAGTTTTTTCATATAAAAATAAGATTTGGCTGTTGCTAAAATACAATTTATTATAACATTTCAAATAAGTTTTCTCTTTTTTATAAAACAACTTTTTGCTCCTCTAATATCCATTAAACAAAAACACATCTCTAATCAAATAAAACACAATTAACTGAACAACAAATACTTAAAAACACATTAAGCAATAAATAAATTTGTGGCACAGTAATTGGATATCTCCCAATATTAATATTTAATAGATTTTATCATGAAAACTAAACTACTTTTTATAGCGCTCGCAGCACTAGTTTTAGGTTCTTGTTCAGCACAAAGCCAAGCTACTGTTTACGCAAAAAACTCAGATATTAGCGACAACTTAGATCTTAGAGCAGTTGCTTCGATGTTTGGAGAATCAGCAAATCTTCAAGATTTTGAAAGACGTTTAAATGACCCTAAATATCAAATTTCAAATCTTGATTTAAATGGCGATGATCAGGTAGATTATTTGCGTGTGATAGAATCTGTAGAAAACAGAACACACGTTGTAATTATTCAAGCTGTATTAGATCGCGACGTTTATCAAGATGTAGCTACTATTGATGTAGAAAGAGACAATTACAATAAAGTTAGCGTTCAGATTGTAGGAAACTCTTACTTATATGGTACAAACTATATTTATGAGCCCGTTTACAATGTCGTTCCAGTAATTTATTCTTCGTTCTGGGTTACCAATTACAGACCTTATTATTCATCATGGTATTGGAATTATTATCCAACTTATTATGCTGCCTGGAGTCCGTATCCTGTTTACAGATATAGAAATAACATCAACGTTTGTATCAATGTAAATAATAGCTACAACTACGTAAACTATAGAAGAAGCTATAGAGCTCCAGTACTTTACGAGTCAAGACGTACTTATGGTTACGAAAAAATCAGACCTAATTATAGTTTTGAACAAAGACATGCTAATACTGGAAACAGATACGATTTAGATCAAAGACGAATTGCAAGCAGAGAATCAAATAGATCTCAAAATACTTATAATTCAAACAGATCAAACACAAACAGAGTATCTTCCAACAACGATTCTGGAAACAACAGAAACTATAACGATAATAGATCAACTTCTAATAGAAATTATAACAACACGAATCGTTCAACAAATTCTAACAGAGAAAATTCAACAGTTGTATCAAATCCGGTAAGAACCGAAAATAACAGAAACAATTCGAATGTTTCCTCTCCAAGAACTTCTTATGAAACTAGAACAAATAGAGTTTCTGAACAATCAAATCAGCCATCAAGAAATTATTCTGAAAGCAGAGCAAGTTCAAACAATAGAATGAGTACTGAAAGAAGTGTTCCTGTACAAAGAACTGAATCATCAAGAAGCTATTCTGACAGAAGTTCAACAAACAGAACTGTCAATCAATCAGCTGCACCAGTACAAAGAACAGAATCACCAAGAAGCTATTCTCAAAACAGAGGTAGTTCTGACAACTCCTCTTACTCAAGACCTCAAAGCGCACAGCGTTCTGAATCGTCAAGAGGAAATCAGGAATCAAGAAGCAGCCAGCCACAGAGAGAAAGCGGTTCTGGTTCAAGAGAAGGCGGACGAAGAGGATAACTTAAATATTTCTATTTTTTATTTAAAACTAAAAGCACAATTTGGGGATTGTGCTTTTTTTTATCTTTTTACTTATAATAGCTGCTAATTTGTTTTAAAACAGTAAATTTGCAACCGTCTTTTATAAAAATATACATGAGCGCATCGCATAAAAACTTACATAGTAAGTTGTCTATAGGGGGTTTATTGATAACATTAGGGATTATTTATGGAGATATTGGTACATCTCCATTGTATGTAATGAAAGCCATTCTTGGCGACCATACCATTAATGCCGACATTGTATTAGGCGGTATTTCATGTGTGTTTTGGACTTTGACTTTACAAACCACTATAAAATATGTGCTTATAACTTTAAGTGCCGACAATCATGGCGAAGGCGGGATTTTTGCCTTATACGCTTTAGTCAAAAAAACCAAAATACAATGGCTCATTGTGCCCGCGATTATTGGAGGAAGCGCACTGCTTGCAGATGGTATTATTACACCGCCAATCTCAATTTCATCAGCGGTTGAAGGAATTAGAGCATTCTACCCAACAATGGAAACTCAAACCATTGTTTATATTGTAATTGCCATTCTTTTTGTCTTATTTACGATACAACAATTTGGAACTAAACTAGTTGGAAAGTTTTTCGCTCCAATGATGCTGATTTGGTTTGCGATGTTAGGAACATTAGGATTTATTCAGATTATGCACTTCCCTGAGGTTATTAAAGCTATAAATCCGTATTACGCATATCACTTATTGTCTGTTCATCCTGATGGTTTCTTTGTTCTTGGTTTTGTATTTTTATGTACGACAGGAGCTGAAGCTTTGTATTCAGACATGGGACATTGCGGTCGAAAAAACATTAGAATAAGCTGGATGTTTGTAAAAACGACTTTGGTATTAAATTACTTTGGTCAAGCAGCCTATCTTATTCACCATGAAGGAAGTACTTTACAACAATTAGGCGGTGAAAACGGAAATCCGTTTTACCTTATTATGCCGCATTGGTTCTTACCATTTGGTATCGTTGTAGCAACTTTGGCAGCGGTTATTGCTTCTCAAGCACTTATCAGTGGATCATTTACTTTGATCAATGAAGCAATGCGTTTGAATTTCTGGCCAAAAGTAAAAATCAAATATCCTACTGAAGTTAAAGGACAATTATATATTCCGTCAATAAACTGGTTATTGTTTTTTGGTTGTGTTGGTATTGTACTGCACTTTGAAAAATCAGGAAACATGGAGCATGCCTATGGTCTTGCTATTATTTTATGTATGATCATGACAACCATTTTGCTGAATTATTACTTAATCATGAAACGTGTAAAACTGTATTTCATGGTGCCTCTTATTACGATTTACTTATTAATCGAATTCAGTTTCCTTATCGCAAACATTACAAAATTTGCCGAGGGAGGTTATGTAACTTTAATCATTGCGAGTATACTTATTTCTATAATGACGATTTGGTATCTTGCTAAAAAAATCAACAAGAACTATACAAAAGTTGTCAAAATTGACGATTACAAAAAGGTATTAACCGAGTTGAGCGAAGACCTTTCTATTCCTAAATATGCTACGCACTTAGTATACATGACTAATGCAAATCGTGTTGACGAATTAGAGGAAAAAGTAATTTATTCGATCTTACAAAAACGTCCAAAAAGAGCCGATATTTATTGGTTTGTTCACGTAAACATTCTTACTGAACCTTATAAAACACAATATAAGGTTACAGAAATTGCTAAAGACGACATTTACAGAATCGATTTTAATTTAGGATTTAGAGAACCTACAAAAATCAATTTAATGTTTAGAGAAGTAATTCGAGATATGGTAAAACGCGGTGAAGTCGATATCACAAGTCGTTACGAATCATTGAACAAAAACAATATTATTGGAGACTTTAAATTTGTATTATCTGAGAAATTTTTATCTAATGATAATGACTTAAGATGGCACGAGAACATCATCATGAACTCGTATTTCTTCATCAAGAAACTAAGTTTGTCTGAAGAAAGAGCTTTTGGTTTAGACAGCAGTTCTGTTAAAGTAGAGAAATTCCCAATGGTGCTTCATGCTCCAGAAAACATTGGATTAACGCGTATTGTTCCTAAAGAATAAAAAACGTTCAAAATATTTCAAAAAAACACTCTAATTAAGAGTGTTTTTTCTTTTAATGAGAATCAGAAATAAGATTCAGTATTAAAAATTTAACTTTCAATCAATTAATAGTACCTTTGCAACTCAAATATTAGAAATGAGATTACACAGAAATTTAGTTTATACTACCATCGATTCTTTAAATGCAATTTTCAATGAAGGAGAATACGCAGACAAAGTGGTAGCCAGAGCATTAAAAAAAGACAAACGTTGGGGAAGTTCTGACAGGAAGTTTGTTGCTGAAACGATATACGAAATTGTTCGTTGGAAAAGATTATACGCAGAAATTGCAGAAGTTAAAGAACCTTATGACAGAGACAATCTATGGAGAATGTTTGCTGTTTGGGCTGTTTTAAGAGGATACCCAATCCCAGATTGGAGACAATTAGAAGGGACTCCTGAAAGAAAAATAAAAGGACGTTTTGACGAACTTTCGAAAGTGAGAGCTTTAAAAGAATCTATTCCAGACTGGATGGACGAATTGGGCGTAAAAGAACTTGGAGAAAAAATTTGGTCAAAAGAAATTACAGCTCAAAACCAGCCAGCTAAAGTTATCCTGAGAACCAATACATTAAAAGGTACCAAAGAAAACTTAAGAAACACTTTGATGGATTTAAATATTGAAACAGAATATTTAAAAGATCAGCCGGAAGCTTTAGTTTTAAAAGAAAGAGCAAATGTATTCTTGACAGATGCTTTTAAACAAGGGCTTTTTGAAGTTCAGGATGCCAACTCACAATTAGTTGCCGGTTTTCTAGATGTAAAACCTGGAATGCGTGTTGTAGACACTTGCGCTGGAGCAGGTGGAAAAACATTACACATTGCCTCTTTAATGGAAAATAAAGGACAACTGATTGCAATGGATTTGTATGAAAGCAAACTAAAGCAACTAAAATTAAGAGCAAAAAGAAATGGTGCTTTTAATATTGAATACCGTATCATTGACTCTACAAAAGTGATCAAAAAACTGCATGAAAAAGCAGATCGTGTATTAATTGATGCGCCTTGCAGCGGATTAGGCGTTTTAAAAAGAAACCCTGATTCTAAATGGAAATTACAACCTGAGTTTATCGACAATATTCGTAAAGTTCAGAGTGAAGTTTTAGAAAGCTATTCTAAAATTGTAAAACCAGGCGGAAAATTGGTTTACGCAACTTGTTCTGTTTTACCATCTGAGAATCAAGAACAAGTACAAAAGTTCTTAAAAACCGAAATCGGACAGCAATTTACTTTTGTAGAAGATCGTAAATTATTGGCTTCAGAATCTGGTTTTGACGGATTTTATATGGCACTTTTAGAAAGAAAGAAATAAGATTAAATTCTATCCCGATAGCTATCAGGATAAATCCCAAATTCCAATTTTCAAACTTGGAATTTGGGATTTTTTTATTTGGCTTTTTTAAGATTGTAAACTAGGTTTACGCAGCAGTTTTCCGTTTTCATTTTCTTTAAATTTCGGAACAAAAACAATTTCTTTTGGCTTTTCGAATTTCCCTAAAACATCAAAAAAATCTGGTCCAAAATCTTGTTTTTCGCCTTCAATCACTAAAATTAGTTTTTCACCTAAAGTCGTATCCGGCACACCCGTTACAAAAAAACGACTGTTAATTTTTCCCGTTAACTTCGCTTCAATCTGCTCAGGAATAAGCTTTACTCCGCCGCTGTTAATTACATTATCAAATCTTCCTAAAAAGCTAAACTGATTCTCATTTACTAAATCTACTAAATCATTAGTGACAATAGGCTCATCAGAAATCGAAGAGACATAAATAACCAAACAACCGCGATCATCTTTTTCAATCTTTACATTTGGCAAAATTGAAAAAACACTTTCCCCTACTCTTTTGGCAGCAATATGCGTTATGGTTTCCGTCATTCCGTAAGTTTCATAAATCTCCGTTTTTAAAGGCAGTAATTTTTCCTCAAGCGAACTGTCAATTTTTGCTCCTCCAATAATTAACTTTTTAATGTTTTTTAATTTTTCAATTGAATTTTGAACCTGCAAAGGCACCATTGCTACAAAGTCATACTGCTTATTATTATAAGCCAAAGGCTCTGTACTTGGTACAACAACATCAAGTTCTAAACCTAATATTAAACTTCTAACCAGCATCATTTTTCCTGCAATAAACTGAGTTGGTAAACAAAGCAGTGCTTTATCTCCCGGTTTTAAACCAAAGAAATCTCCTGTTGCCAATGCCGATTGGATCATTGCTTGTTTCTCAAGCCTAACTAACTTAGGAAGACCTGTTGTTCCCGAAGTAGTCATTTCGATATAATCCTTATGATCAAACCAATCCAGAAAAAATTCACCAATAGATCGCTCGTATGCATCGCCTTCTTTGATAAAACTATATCCAATTTGACACAAATCGGCTGCATTCAAATGATAGCCATCTAATTTAAAATAATTGTGTACATTTTTATGTGTTAAGTTTTGCATGATTGTATTTAATTTGATAATTCTGTTAGATTAATTTTACCTGTTAATTTCTCTTTCCAATTGGTCCAATTGTATTTTTTACTATAGATAAAAAGCAATATCGGATACACCACTACAACTGGAAAAATGACATCAAAACCCGCCGAAGGTTCTGATAAATCAATAAAAACAGAATGCGTCTGAAAAACAGTCCAATCTGCGGTAACCAATAAAGCTCCTACAAGATTATTAGCGGCATGAAAACCTAAAGCCAGTTCCATTCCGTCATCCATTAATGTTATAATTCCTAGAAACAGACCCGTTCCTATATAATACACCATTATAATGTATCCCATTTTTGTAACCTCAGGATTTAAAATATGCATAAACCCGAATATTAGTGAAGTCATCATAAGCGGAAACCACTTATTCTGTGCTAAATTAGCGAAGCCCTGCATTAAATAACCTCTAAAAACATATTCTTCTGTACTTGTTTGAATAGGAATTAAAATACTGCCTATAACTACTAAAATCAAAAACGGAATCAGCTTAAAATTCCACACAAATTTTTCAGGCGCTTGAAAATACAAGACAGAAAAACTTGCAATAGAAAAAAACGACCATAAAATAAAAGAGAACAAAATACGACTCCAATCGACTTTTTTTCTCCCTGTTGTAACTGACAACATGGTTTGATGATGTATGTATTTTACAACAAAATAAACACCTGCTAGAGCAAAAACAAACGAAATCATTATTAAGAACAGAGTAAGATTTGGTTCAAATATTTTTAATGCCGCATCATTATCGGTTGGAAAACCAGTTTTATCGGAGAAACTTTTCCAAAAAACTGCAATTGTAAAAGGCACCTGCCCAACAAATGAAGCTGTTATAATAAAAACCGATCCTAAAAGATACTTCCAAAATTTATTTTCAGGTTTAACACCTTGCTCTAAAAACATATATTTAAAATTTTTAAAATGAGAATTCTATTTAAATAGTAAATCCTATTTTTGTTATTGCTAAAATACCGCTTTTTTTAGAGAACCTATTTCAGCACACTTTAAATATAACAAAATGATACAAATTTATCACAATCCACGCTGCGGAAAATCAAGAAACTGCCTTGCTTTTATTGACCAGACAAATCAAGAATATGAAATAATTCCATATTTAACTGAAACACCAAGCTTTAGTGAATTAAAAGAACTTATTGAAAAATTAAACCTTCAGCCTAATGAATTGATTAGAACCAAAGAAAAAATTTGGATAGAAAACTACAAAGAAAAGACATTGACTAATGATGAAATTATTCAAGCAATGACTGATAACCCAATTCTAATTGAACGTCCAATTGTTATAAAAGATGGAAAAGCAATTATTGGGAGAGATTTAGATAAAGTAGCTTCTTTTTTAGATTAATACTAAATACCAAATTAACATTTTTTTATGATCTTACACTTTAAACCAAAAGCTACATTTGCGGTCTAAAGAATCAAAGAAACCAAAAAAAAATGAAGAAAATCAAATTCGCTGTAATTCTTGTATTACTTTTTACAAGTTTTTACAACTATGCACAGCAGGGACCGCCTGCAAAAAACAAGGTAAAAGTTACTGGGAAAGTTTTAGAAAAAGTAAGCAAACAACCATTGGAATATGCAACAATTTCAATAACTGCTCCAAACGATACTAAAGTTATTGCTGGTGGAATCACTAATCCTAAAGGTGAATTTGATGTAGCTGTTGCACCTGGAACTTATGATATTAAAATTGAATTTATTTCGTTTAAATCAACCGAATTAAAACAAAAAAGCATTCAAGGGGATACTAATTTAGGAGTTGTAAATTTATCCGAAGATGCAGCTCAATTAAATGAAGTTGTTGTTCGTGCAGAAAAATCAACAGTAGAAATTAAGCTGGACAAAAAGGTTTACAATGTTGGTCAAGATATGATTGTAAAAGGCGGAACTGTTAGTGACGTTTTAGACAATGTACCATCAGTTTCTGTTGACACTGAAGGAAATGTAAGTTTGAGAGGAAGCGATAATATTAGAATTTTAATTGACGGAAGACCTTCTCAAGCCATTAATGTTGCCGAAGCTTTACGCCAGCTTCCTGCAGATGCAATTGATAAAGTTGAAGTTATCACAAATCCATCAGCACGTTACGATGCTGAAGGCGGCTCAGGAATCATCAATATTGTTCTTAAAAAAGGTAAAAACCAAGGTTTTAACGGAACTTTTATTGCTTCTGGCGGACTTCCTGAGGCCTATGGATTAACAGGAAATCTAAATTATAAAACAGAAAAACTAAACTACTTTACTACTCTAGGCTATAACCACAGAACTAATGAGGGAGGTGGTTTAACCAACACCTCTTACTATAATGCTGATGGTACACCAAAAGGTTTCTTAGATGAAGATCGTGATACCAAAAGAGAATCTGACGGATTTAACGGAAGAGCTGGAATCGAATGGACTGTTGCGCCAAATGCTTTCTGGACAAATGCTATCAATTACCAAAAAAATTCTGGCGACACCAGAGATTTAATCAATTACAGTAATTTTGACTCAAATAGTAATCCTACAGGTAATTCTTTTCGTTTAAATAACGGAGAAACCAATAGTCAAAATATAGAATACACTTCGAATTTGATTAAAAATTTCAACGATAAAGGACACAAACTTACTGCTGATTTATCGATTTCAAGAAACACAGATAATAACAGCAGTATTATTACCGCTTCGCCAAACTATAATACAACGCTAAACGATCAAGTACAAAAACAAGTTCAATTACAAGCAGATTATGTATTACCTTTAGGCAAAGGTGGTCAGTTTGAAGCGGGATATAAAGGAAGTTTTGGTGATTTAAATAATGAATACTTCGTTACAGATGATTCAGGAGCAAAAGATCCAAACTTATCCAACACTTTAGAATACAAAGAGAATATTAATGCTCTTTATACCCAATACGGCTTTAAAGTAAATAAATTTTCGTATTTATTTGGTTTACGTTGGGAAGACACTAATATTCAAGTAAACTTATTAGACAATAACGATTTCAATACTAAAAAGTACAACAACTTGTTTCCAAGTGCTTTTATCAGTTATGAAATTTCAGATCAAAGCAACTTTACAGCAAGTTACAGCAAGCGTTTAACAAGACCTAGAGGCCGTTTTATGAATCCAGCTGTTAACTACTCAAGTAATGTAAATATTTTTCAAGGAAATCCTGATTTAGATCCATCATTAACAGACAAATATGACATTGGTTATATCAAGCGCTGGGACAAAGTAACTTTTAATACTTCAGCTTATTTTGAAGACACTAAAGATGTATTCAGCTTTGTTAGAACTCCAAACGGCGAAGAAGTAAATGGAATTCCTGTTATTTTAAGCAGACCTATAAACTTAGGAAAAGAGCAAAAATTTGGTTTTGAGTTTACCTTGAATTATACTCCATTTAAATGGTGGAGAGTAAACAGTAACTTCAATCTTTACAACGTAAAAACAACAGGAGAAAATACTTATGTTGACACTAATGGCAATACAGTAGTGCAAAATCTTGACAATCAAGCTAATTCTTGGTTTGCAAGAATCAACTCTAAACTGACTTTACCATACAAAATTGACTGGCAATTGAATGCTACTTACAATGGCGAACAAAAAACAGCTCAAGGTAAAAACTTAGGTCAATTTGGAATGAATACTGCTTTAAGCAAAGATGTTATGAAAGATAAAGCAACAATTGCTTTCAACATCAGCGATATCTTCAATTCAAGAATCATGAGATCGTACACTTACCTTCAAAATGATACCACTCTTGAAAGTCAGAGATCATATGGCGAAATGCAATTTCGTAAACGCCAATTCAATTTATCATTTACTTATCGTTTTAACAAACCTAAAAATGATAGAGAAAAAGCACCAAGAAATGACGGCGGTGGTGACGGCGGCGGCGATTTCCCTGGATAAGCTATATTAAACTCCAATACTAAAAAATCCAAATTCCAACTTTAAGTTGGAATTTGGATTTTTTTATTTTCAGTCTTTCATTTAGCTGTCCAACTTTCCTAAAGTTTAAAACTTTGATAAAATTATAAACTCAAAGCATTGGAATTTCCTTTTTTTTTTGGGGCACAAAAAAAAAGAACCCAAAGGGTTCTTTTTTATGAAATCAATCTAATATTAAATTGATTGTTCTTCTTGTCTTTTTTTGGCTCTTTTTTCTTTGAACATTTCCCAGCTTGCTCCCGTAACCCAATAAGATACGAAACCAACTAAGAAAAACATTAACCAAAACCCTATAGTTAGTACGGTTAAGAAAAGTAAAAAGCCTAAGTACTGTGAAAATTCAAACATGTTTTCCGGAATTTTTGAATGTTACGACAAATGTAGGTTATAAATTCTTCCTTGGCAATAAAATCTAAATCAATTTTCATGAAATAACATTTATACGTATATTTATATTCATTTTAAATAAGCTTTTTTTCAAGAATGTTATTCAACTCTCTAAAGTAGAACAACATGAGTATTTCTAGGAGCTGAAACCTGCTGTATGCTGTATCTTTTGTGTCGAACACCGCCACAAAAGGATGTCGCTTCCATCAGGGCTAGAGCAATCATTTTCAAAAGAAACTCATTTTTCAAACAAAAAAGCAACACCTTTTACATTTCACATTAACCGAATACATTTTACAAACAACATATTTACAACAAAATGAAATACAGAATAGAAAAAGATACCATGGGCGAAGTTCAAGTCCCAGCCGATAAATATTGGGGTGCACAAACAGAACGTTCTCGAAATAATTTTAAAATTGGAAATTCAGGATCGATGCCTAAAGAAATCATCGAAGGATTTGCTTATCTAAAAAAAGCGGCCGCTTATGCGAATTATGATTTAGGTGTTTTAGCAATCGAAAAAAGAGATGCTATTGCCGCCGTCTGCGATGAAATTCTGGAAGGAAAATTAGACGATCAGTTTCCATTAGTCATTTGGCAGACAGGTTCTGGTACTCAAAGCAACATGAATGTAAACGAAGTAATTGCAAATCGCGCACAAGTTCTAAAAGGCTTTGAAATTGGCGAAGGCGAACAATTTATCAAAGCAAATGATGACGTTAATAAATCACAGTCATCAAATGATACTTTCCCAACTGGAATGCATATCGCCGCTTACAAGATGGTAGTAGAAACTACAATTCCCGGAGTTGAAAAACTGCATGCTACACTGACCAAAAAAGCTTTTGAATTCAAAAATGTTGTAAAAATTGGCCGTACACATTTAATGGACGCCACTCCGCTTACACTCGGTCAGGAAATTTCAGGTTATGCAGCTCAACTTGCGTTTGGACTAAAAGCGCTAAAAAACACTTTAGCACATTTATCAGAAATCGCTTTGGGCGGAACAGCAGTTGGAACAGGATTAAACACTCCAAAAGGTTATGATGTAAAAGTTGCTTCATATATTGCAAAATTCACAAACCACCCTTTTATAACTGCCGAAAATAAATTTGAAGCTTTGGCCGCACACGATGCAATTGTTGAAACACATGGTGCACTAAAACAATTAGCTGTTTCTTTAAACAAAATTGCAAATGATGTGAGAATGTTGGCTTCTGGACCACGTTCTGGAATTGGCGAAATTCATATTCCAGAAAACGAACCTGGATCTTCTATCATGCCTGGAAAAGTAAATCCAACACAATGTGAAGCTTTAACAATGGTTTGCGCTCAAGTAATTGGAAATGATATGGCAATTGCAGTTGGTGGAATGCAGGGACATTACGAATTAAACGTTTTTAAACCAGTTATGGCTGCCAACTTCCTGCAATCAGCTCGTTTACTTGGAGATGCCTGCGTTTCATTTGATGAACATTGCGCACAGGGAATTGAACCAAATTATAAACGAATTAAAGAATTAGTAGACAATTCTCTTATGCTTGTAACAGCACTAAATACAAAAATTGGTTATTACAAAGCAGCGGAAATTGCTCAAACGGCTCACAAAAACGGAACAACACTTAAAGAAGAAGCTGTTCGTTTAGGCTATGTATCCTCTGAAGATTTTGACGCCTGGGTTAGACCTGAAGATATGGTTTAATTTTTTTGTTTCAGGTTTTAAGTTTTAAGTTTCAAGCTGAAATACCGAACGAATAAAATGAATTTAAAAAAGGGGATAAAATTTAAAATTTTATCCCCTTTTTTAAATAACGTGAAACTCGAAACCTGAAACAAAAATTCTTATTTACCATCTACATAATCCTGCAAATAACTGAATCTTTCAGTTAGTTTACCTTTTTCAGTGATTTTTGCACGTTTTAAAATTCCATCTTTATCTCCATTGAAAAAAGCAGGAATTACATGCTCCATAAATTGCTCTCCGAAACCTTCACTAGCATCTTTCGGAATTTCGCAAGGCAGATTATCTACTGCCATCACTGCAACAGCTGCGGGATGAAAAAAATCAACTTCTCGATCTTCCAAAGGAAAATAACCATACAAAGGTTCTGCAATGGTCGACGAACGGATTGTACAAGCAATTGGTCCATTAACATCACATGAAATATCAGCTACAACTTTCAACTTGCAATCACTCGCATTCAACATTTCTTTTGTCAAAATCATAGGAGCATTGTTAGCATAAAAATGACCTGCAAAATAAATATCTGAAACCTTAGTAAATCTCTCAAAATCTGAGGTATATTCTTCTGGGTGATTTACAAAATCTTTAAAATCTAAAATTTGACCATCAAGTCTTTTATTATATTCTAAAACATCCAACTGAACATAAACAGCCTGTGCATATTTTTTAGTCAAATAATTATCAATCGTAATTTCTTTTACTTTAATAGCGTCTAAAATTTCCTTAGCTCCGCTGCCCACTTTTCCAGTTCCAGTAACGACAAATTTCAAAGCCGGCATCGTTATACGCTTTAAATGCATAATCAAAGCATCTTTTCCCGAAAGAGTTTCTGCTTTAGGAAGCTTAAACAATTCAAACTTTAATCCAAAAGCCCGAATTCCATTATAAACTCCAACCATTCCAGCATACTTTCCGAAACCAATTAAACGATGATCGTTTGCATCAACAATTGTTTCGTGATCGTACAAATCAATATTTTTTTCTAAAATTGCCTGTAATAGCTTTCTATTATAAGGTTGTTTTTTGATGGTATGAGAAAAAAAGAAATAGGACTTATTTGGAATTAAATTTTCAACAGGAACTTCTTTCACTCCAAATAAAACATCACAGTTTGAAACGTCATCAGAAACCGTAATTCCCATACTTTTATATTGTATATCTGAAAAAATCCTAATATCAGAACTTTCTACCTCTACGACTGCTTCATGATACTGTTGTTTCAATTTAGCCAATTCATCAGGAGCAAAGACAACGCGACGATCTGGTGGGTTTTTTCTTTCTTTTATAATTCCAAATTTCATTCAAACAAGTTTAAAACATTAATTAATATAACTTTTTACATCGTTTTTGTTTCAAATATAACAAATTCCGTTAAAGTTTTGTTGTAAAAATACAATTTAGAATGTTTAAAAACCGTTTAAAGCTGACTAACAATCGACTACCTAAAACAGTTGTTAATTTTAAGTTAAAGAAAGCTGATTTGCATTCAAAAAATGGCCTAACATAAATATTGAATTCTATATATTTGTTTTTAAAGAACGATGCAAATGATTTTCCTTAAAAAGACAAAGATACCACAAATACTTTTTTCAATACTAGTTTTAAGTTCGTGTGGTAAAGACAAAAAAACAGATACAGCTACTACCTCAACAGTCGAAGATACATTACCTAAAATGAAGCCTTTAGGACCTGAAAAGAAAATATCACAGGCCTATAAAAACTCGGTAACAGGCAGAATAAATCACTTTTACAATAAAAACTGGCCAAACAACAGCATGAACGGCAGCTTTTTGGTCGCCAGAAATGGTCAAATTATATTTGAAAGATACAACGGTTTTGCTAATAAAAATGAAGGAACCAAAATTACTGCCAATACTCCTGTACAAATTGCTTCGGTAAGTAAAGTTTTGACAGCTACTGCGGTTTTAAAATTGGTAAATGCAGGCAAAACAGACTTAGATCAAAAAGTAAATACAATTTTAAAAACGTTTCCCTACGAAGACTGCACAATTAGAATGCTTTTAGATCATCGTTCGGGAATGCGCAACTATGCTTATTTCACAGATAGAGATAAATCGGTTTGGGACAGACATAACCAGCTTACCAATAAAGATATTCTAGATATTCTGGCTACAAAAGATATTGGATTAGAATCAAGAACTGGAACTCGTTTCAGCTACTGTAATACTAATTATGCTATGCTGGCACTGATTATAGAAAAAATCACGGGGCTTACTTATAAGGAAGCGATGTCTGAAATGATTTTTAAACCTTTAGGTATGACAAATACTTATGTTTTTGATGATGACAAAGACAGAAAAAAAATTGTTCCATCGTATAAAGGAAACGGAGTTGAAATTGGTTTTGATTATCTGGATAATGTTTACGGAGATAAAAACGTGTTCTCGACTGTACGCGATCTTTTAAAATTTGACCGTGCGAGAAACTCACCTGATTTTTTAAAACCTGCCCTATTAAAACAAGTTTATACGGGATACAGCAACGAACGTAAGGGAACTAAAAATTATGGTTTAGGAATTAGAATGATTAATTGGGAAACGGGACAAAACTTCTATTTTCATAATGGCTGGTGGCATGGTAATACTTCATCGTACATTACTTTGATGAAAGAAAATGTAACGATTATTGCTTTATCTAATAAAATGAACAGAAACACTTACGCTGTACGTAAATTAGCACCAATCTTTGGAGATTATCCTTTTAATTTTAAAGACGAAGAATAATACGAATAGTCTACAGCCGAAAGTCGTAAAGCAGTTCCTAATATTGACTTTGTTCTTTTTTAAACACCAACTAATTGCGGAAAAATAAAAAGAAGCAACAGGAAGCAAACATTTGACTTTAAAAACTTTACAACTTTTGACTTTTGACTAAATTGAGTAACAAAATTTTTCTGAAGAATTTAATAGATAGTAAATTCAAATAGCATAAATTTGCAAACTCATTTTTGGGGTCGACTGGTTTTGACAGCAAGTCGAATTGAACAGTAAGCACGTCGAGCATTGAGACCTTGCTCGTAAATATAAGATCTCACACTTTTACACGGCGAAAATAATTACGCTTTAGCTGCATAATCCGAATCATAGTAAGATTGCGCCACGTCTCTACAAGGTAGAGAAGCTGGATTCTCCTAGAAAGCCTTGGTTTGTGGCGTTCTGTCAAGGGGAACCGTAAAAATAAACCTAGATTTCCATGAGCTTCGGGTGGATTTCGAAAATTAAGAAGATAAGTGTTGGGTGGTTGTTTCTGGCCTAGCTCAACAACGAAAATCTAATCAGGAAATAAGCGTGTAGAAAGCTCTTTAGTTGCTTGTTTGGACCCGGGTTCGATTCCCGGCGATTCCACTCAACGGGATAATTGGAAAATTATCCCGTTTTTTTTCGTAGATAAGCAGCCCTTTATCCTTCATTTTCAAAGAATTAACAGCGAAAACTTCATGCATTGAAGGTGTTCGATAGATACCGTCTTGATAGTAGAGATTGCTGTCGAACACCAAATTTACAAATTCGCGTTTTTCCATTGTATTTGCTGTGCTGTATAAATTGGCGACATCAGTCATAACTTCTAAATGTTTTTCAAGAATAGCAAAGGCATTTAGTGATGTAACATCATTTAACCTGGTAATGCTGTCTTTAATATTCTCTATTGAAAATTTATAAGTCGCATACCATCTCTCGTATGTATCCTTGCTTACATCATTATTAATCCATTTCTCCTCCAGCATCTGCAATTTTTTTGTTGTCTCTGCTAGTTCTTCTTTTTTTAATGATGCTTGTTCTGCATTATTCTTTATTTCAAAATTTATCGATTTCTCGCTTCCTTTTCTAATCGAATCAACCATATTACGAGGTAAACTCATTAGTTCACACGCCTGCAAAAACTGGTTATGAGATTTTATAGCGCTAATATTATTATGCTTAGGGCATTTGCACTTATAATAGTAAAAATAAGTACCTCCCTTACCTCTGGAAGGTGCGCCGGTAAGAGGAATTCCACAATGGCATTTAAGAATGCCTCTTAAGGGAAGATTGTCATCAATTATTGTTTTAACTTTTTCCGGTTTCGCTAGCTTACTTTGTACCATTTTCCAAGTTGTAATATCAATTATCGGTTCATGTATCCCCGGAAAAAGTCCGCCCGGATTTTCTTTAAAGGGTTCCACTTTCAACAAACCTGCATAAACTGCACTTATTAGAACCCTCTTTATCGCATCATTTCCTGTTCTTCTAAAACCCATTTTAGAGGCCATTTCATAAATAAGGTAAAGAGGAACGTCCCGTAGATAAGAATCGTAAATAAAACGTACTACTTTGGCTTCACTTTCTATTACGACAAGTTTACGATCTTTACCGAAGCCTTCTTTTCTATAACCAAACGGAGGGTAATTGTGCACATAACGTCCCTCTTTAGCTCGGGCAGTATATAGGCCTCCTCTAATTTTAATACTTCTATTTATATTATCTTCTTCCGCAAGCAGTAATTGAAGTCCTGCTCTAAAGAAGCTCCCTGGAGTATCATAATCAAAAATGATACCTTCTGTCACGCTTACTACCTGTATTCCATATTTCCCCTGAAGAGTTTTAACCAGGCTCATAGCTTCACCAGCATTTCTGCTGAATCGATCCAGCTGATCCACTAAAAGATAGTCTACATTTTTATAATGCTTGACAATGAATTCTTGAAGTTTGATAAAATCAGGCCTGTCGAAAGTTTTCGCACTTTTCCCCCTGTCTATAAAAGTATCTACCAGCTCCACGGCATTATTTTTCAGCCACTGGTCGGTATACATTTCCTGTCTTTCAATGGATCCGTTACTCTGTCCAATCTGACTGAACCTTAGATATCTTATCGCCCTTTTCATATAGCTCTGTTAAAGTTTTAGACACTATTATTCGAATGAATAAATTTACTAACTTTTCCTCAGTTAGCCGGCTAAGTTCGCCATAACTTTCTGAAAGACCTTTACTTAAAACTTTTTTTTGCGTTTTTTTCTTTTTCATCTCAGTTATTTTTATAAAAAGAAAAAGCCCATAAAGGGCTGAAACTAAAGAAATAATTATGATTAATATTCAAAAAAAAAGATCTTACTCCCTTGGTTTTTTTTGAATGATGGCACATATCTGATATAACCATACTCAGCTAATTCCTGAATACATTTGTGATATGTATTTACAGATGAAAGCTTCGCTAAAGCTGCAATATCACGACCAAACGCCTCAATAGGATTAATAAAGCCTTTATCTCTTCTGTAATGCAATAATGAGACGTAAATAGCAATATGGGTTGAGCTAATTCGAAAGTCATTATTAATTGCAGAAAAAAAATCCGATAAAGGCCTTAAAGTTTCCATAATTCTTAAAGTGTAGGAGTTTTTCTTTTCTTTACTTTATTATCTTTCCTTACTGAATCACCTTCATCAGAATCTAGATTTTTTTTTTGATCTTTAGAAACTGATTCTTTTTGAGATTCAGCCTTCTTCTCTTCCTTGCTCTCTCGATGATTAATTCTTTGTAAATTTTCATCATAAACATTAACAGTCTTAAACTGGGGATTTGCCTCCACATACATTTTACTTTCAGTACCGCCTACAACAAAAGTCGCCGACTGAAGATTTCCTTTCTTTAGCGAATTCAAAAGGTCTTCTTTATACTTCGGAGTACTCAGTTCCTTTATTGAATGTTTTGCCAGACTTGCTTCCAGATCATACCCGTAGTTCTGATGGTATTGATTAAGTTTAAAATTTCCCTGAGAATCTGATTCTTTGAAGTTCATTTTTAACCAGCAATTATAACTCTCCCCTTCTCTATTTTTAAGATCTTTATTGACAGATCTGCCTTCCATCAAATTATAAGCCTCTTTCATTGTAATACTGGCGCTGTCTTTGTTGATGTAAAAGGTGTGTTCCAGACCAGGTTTATTCTCTTCTTTCTGGAGATTGACATGATAGGAATTAAAAAAGTACATATCTGTCTGCTCAGACTTTTTAAAATTTAAATCTACAGTTAGGGTATCTTTATTGGGAATACCATTGTTCATAATGCCGGTGTGCATAATTTTAAAATCCTGATCACCTTTCATCATTTTCTCTCTCAGTTCAGCATCAAACGTCTCTCCAAAGCCAGTGTATTTCAGCTGGTCTTTCAGGAATTCAAAATTTTTCTGATTCATAATATTTGTATTTAAATTGTTATCTAATATTTCTTTGCTCTCCCTAAACAGTTTGGCAAATCCAGTAAGTTCAAAAGCTTCATTATCGGACGTATTAATTCCGCTCTCTAAAACTATTCGTAAGTCATCAATAACTGATTCAACCGGCAGGCTCTGAAAATAATTCGCATCATTGGTCATAACCAGACAGTACTCCTTCGCATCCAATGGGTTTCTAAAAAACTCAATTGTGTTGGTATCAGTCACCTCATCGGTATTAAAGGCGGTAAATCGATGGCCGTTATAAGCCATTTCCTCAGCAAACGACAGCATCATTTCAGTGTCAGCTAAATTGATTATCATAATTTATTTTAAAGCTTAAAAAGTGTCACTGCTTAATTCGGAAATCGGAAAAACCAGATCAGTCAGATTATTATTTATATCTACTTCCAAATGTCTTCCGCCGTTTTTTTCAATCATCTGAATCGTTAGATACTTATTCTCAGGTATAGTAAATTTCTCCAGCGCATAAACTTTTATTATTTCAGATTTATAAGGAATTACAGAAGAAGATGAAGTCGTGTACAAAGGCTGCAGTTCAATTTCCTGTGAGGCAGTTCGTTTTGATTTTCTCTTATCCCTGATAAAAAAACGAAACTGATCAATATCATAGTTAATCTTTGATTTGTTTTCAAAAACAACACGCAGATACAAAACATCCTGTTGGATAAAGATCCCGTTGACCTCCAGTCTGATCTGATACTTTGATTTTTTTAAACCACTGATTTTTTTCTTTTTGGAATACGCAGCCAAAGCACACTGTTCAATTCTTTTCTGATTTTCGTTTTCTAAAGAAAACAGCACATCCCTGCTTGCAGCCACTGCATTTTCAGCCTTAAAATTTAAGTCAGGGCACGAATCGTCATAATTCAGTACAAAAACGTACAATTTCCCGTCAGAAGTTACAACTGTCAGATTGGTCTGGAAAAAATGCTGTTTAGCAGCTTTTACAAGTAATATATTCTCAACTCCTTTTGCTTTCTGTACAAGCACTTCTGCGCTTCCTTTATCTATACTCTTGATTGTATAAGGAAAAATAATGCTTGTGGTTTTAGAAAAACCTATTTGTAGATTTTTATACTGGTCTTCGTAAAACACAGTTTCCCTTGCGTTTGACTGTGGATTAACTGAAACACAAACCAGCAGCAAACTGATTAAAAACAAATAATTCGCTCTTTTCATATTTTCTCTCTTTTAAGGTTTTAAATTCTTTTGTTTTTCATCATACAGCAGCACCTGATACCCTGCCTTTACAACCACTTTTATGAGTTTTACCTTTTTGCTCATAAGACTTTTGGCTGCCTCGATGCCCATACCTGCGGCCTGTGCTCCCCATGAATCCGAAATCCCGGTAAGACCGAGAGTCTGAATGGATCTGTCAGCTGATGCTTTAGCCACATCCCTGTTAATTGCTCCGGGAATATAGATGCCGTCAATCCCGTCCATATCATAGACTGCCAGCTCGACGGGAAATATCGAATTATTGTACTGGATGTTTGTGATTTTTACCTCAAGCCTCTCCCCTTTTAAAGCCGCCATACCATACAGAAAAGTATTTCTGGGTATCATTGTTCCTTGGAGAAAAATATCATTCGTAAGTCTTAATTTAACCACCGAGCCATTGACAATAGTCTGCGTCTGATGCACAACTGCTTCAATAGAATTTTGAATTTCTTCAGCAGGCTGTGCTTCGTCCAGCGAATAAAATTCATTTGTTTTCAAAGAGGTCTGCCAATCGGCATTCCGCTGAAGTGAGCTTATGTTATTCTCTGCTTCTTTTTTCTGCACTGAATATATTTTGCCTTTTTTGCTCTCAGATGTTTGTTTAAGCCTTTCCTGCACGCGCTGCGGATGCTGTATATCCAAAATATTTTCCAGCATACCACCTAATTGCTGAAGTTCCGGATCAGGTTCCTGCGGTGCGCTCATGGCTGACATAAGTCCTTCGAGTTTTCTAATTTCTTCTGCTTCACCTCCAGAAGTGCCGTAATTCTCAAATTCCCTCATGTCCTGACCGTAAGTCGCGACAGTTGGCTGGCTGATTACTTTTTCAAGAGCCCTGAGCTTCTCATAAACTTTCTGTTCATTGCGGTCCTGAAAAGACTGAGAATTAAAAGCCGATCTGCTTTTTGGAAGCATGCGGGATTCAAAATCACTTGTGGAAAAAGAATCTGCTTTATCTTCCGAGACTTTATTATCAATATAGTTAGGATCTTTTTTTATCTGCTCGCGCAGTTTTATAGAATCAACTGCCGCCTGATCGTAATAGCTCATCTTATCCAGTGCTGAATCTTCTTTAAATTTAGGCAGAGGCAGATTAAAATTGAATCCTTTCTTTTCATCCTTCCCTGCCATCTTGGATTCCATTCTTCCGCCACCTAATGAATAAAATAAGAATGTGAGAAATGGAAATGTTATAAGAGGGAGCATTAAAAGCATCTTTCTCTTTTTAGATTCCTTTGGAGATAATGTTTTCTCTTGCATAATTTTAGTTTTTTAAATTGATCGTCTTAATTTTTGAAGCTGTTGAAACCTCAGCTTCTTTATAAAATGTCCTATACAGGTTACAAATTAAATAACCAGATGTCAAAACCGTAAAGAACAGAAGTCCCCAGATCAGTTTTGTTTTAGAGAGCCCATCTGTGACTCTCTTCATTTTTTCTGCCCATTTTTTCTGCAATAGCAGATAATACTTGTGATATACAAAAGGCTCAGTCTGTCTTGTAAAAAAGGATTTCATAAATCTCTATTTTCTGGTTTCTGCGGAAATATCTTTGTTTTCAATCGTATTATACCGCTCGATAAGAAAACCATGCGGATTATTATCGCTTCTTGATACATTGCGAAGCGCACCTTCTGTAAGCAGGCTTCTTTTTAAAATACTGGTAGTACGGATAATGTTCTGTCTGGCATAACATCTAAAACGGTAGGGATATTCACGGATATCAATGCTCACACTGTCAATCTGGATGGTCTGGCTGATATTTCCTGATATAATACCCGAATAAAAATTGTTTTCCTTCAGGTCATCATAAATCCGTTTTGCACTGTCGTCTGCCAGATATAGCGCTTTTGTGATATTCGTTTTAATGACCTTATCATCAGGATCAAGGGTAAAGAAAAACTTATGAAAGGTTTTCACATGGTCCCTTGCTTCAACAGCAATGTTATCTTTTCTTTCCGAAGCGTAAGCTTCCAGTGCTTTACCATTTGCCAGAATATATACTTTATCCTGCATAAGGCTCACTGTCTGGAAACTTTTATAGACAGCATAGCAGCTTATTATGATGCAGCCTGCAATTACAAGCATCGTGAAACCTCTTACATATCTAAATGCCGTATCAATGTTTTTCATTTTGGTAAACATATGCTTCTGTTATTAAGTCTGTTTAGAATTTCCTTTAAGCCTGTCATTCATATAGTTTCCTTTATCAGTAAAATAAGGACTGCTTCCTGCTGTCGCAGCCATGCTGCTGGTCATTCTGCGATCCGCATCTCCCATCGCATCAGCAGCCATTCCAACCGCGTTTGAAGAGGTTCTCACAACAGAATTGGCTGAATTGCCAAACATGCTTGTCACTTTATGACCCAGGGCTCCTCCTCCGCCTGCGTGAACAATATAATTGGCAACAGAAGGCACGGTAAAATATCCTATGATGCCTATTATCATGAAAATTAAATATGACATATCGGTCCTGCTGAAAAAAGTGTCACCTGTTGCCTGCACCTGCGAGAGGTCTAGCTTGAGCATGAGTTCCTGAATCTTTCCGATTATGCTTCCGAATATATTGGCAACAGGAAGCCAGAGGTAAATATTGATATATCGGGCAAGCCAGACAGTAAGCGTGTGCTGGAAGCCGTCAAATACTGCGATTCCAAATACCAGCGGACCTAAAATGGAAAGCACCACGAGCTGAAAGGTCCGAAGGGTGTCAATGCATAAGGCGGCAGCTTCAAACAAAACCCTCAGCACCTCGCTCAGCCATTCCTTGACCGAATTTCGAAAACTGTAAGAAGCTTTTTCCATCGCAAATTTGACATCATTGCCTATGCCTGCGAGCATGCTCTCATCCGATGGATCAGCACCGTCATGCGTATACTTATACCATCTGTCACGATCACCCGTACCTGCAGTCCCGACATACATCTTCCATGGATCGGTTTCTTTAATTGCTTTTTCTTTCTCTTTAAGCAGAACAGCAACTGCATTGTTAGAGCCTGTTACCATAGCTGCAGTAGCTGTAACAGTTGGTTTCATAACTCCGTTAATAAGTGCCAGAACCGACGGAAAAATCATAATGCAGAATCCTATTACAAAGGGACGGAAGAGCGGATAAAAATCGATAGGTTCTGCACTTGCAATATGCCTCCACACGCGTGAGGCGATGTACCATATAGTTCCAAAGCCTGCCAGTCCCTGCCCTACAGCAATTAGGTTAGAACACAATGGCATCATTTCATCATAAAGCTGGTCTAAGACCCCATGAAGACTACTCATATCATCACCAAGGCCCTGAGCCATGATCCTGAATGGAAACAATAATACCATAAGCACCGCTGATACTACTTTTTTATTTAATAACATCTTCATTCTTTAGTCTTTAAATGTCTGTAATCCTCTTGACGCGTAAACATCATTTTTCTCCCTTGCCCGCTGTAGAGCCAGCACGTTCGACGTGGTATTAAAGTTTCTGAGAAAAAGCAGTTTATCCTGCATCTGCTCATAGATATCGTCAACTGCCTTTAATCTTTCGTCGTCCGACATCCTGAGCTTATCTGCTGTTATGACCATCGTAAGTTCATCGAGATTTCGCAGGCTCTGATTAAGCAGGTTTCCGTAAACTTTCTCAAAGTAATTTATTTCCTGTCCGCTGAAATTTCCGCTTTTTATAAATCGGTTCATTCCGTTGCGGCTTTCCTTGACTATTGAAATCTGATATTCTACTATCTCTGATACCCTTTTGTAATTCTTTACCGCTGGACTTACCTGCATAAGCGCATCTAGAAAAGTTTTATGCAGGCTGAAGTTTCCTTCAGTCATATCTTTCACCGTTTTGTATCCACCTGAAAGCAGCTCATATCCCTTTTTCATATCACTGAGAATTTTCTTGAACTGGGATAGCTTTTCGATATTCAAAATCAGCTGCTGAATTTCTGCTGACTGCCCCATTGATTTAACTGGAATCATTAACAAAGTGATCAATATTGTCAAAATCAAAATCTTTTTCATAGTAGCTTAATTTATAATCCATATAATTCATCAACATTCTTAGAATCCTTTTTATCGGCAGATTTTGAAACCGACAGCAGTCTGGCATCCCTGCTGAAAGAAAGACAGAAATTATAATCCTCCAGCATAGTTTTGTGCAGAAGATCAATGCGCTCAAGCCTCTGGTCATCTTTTAGCTCTAGTTCTGCATCGGTGGTAATGACAAGTAGCTGGTCAAGAGTCTGGCTGCAGTTCTGAAGAAGTTTCTCAAAAGACCTCTCTATATAGTCCAGTTCATTACCATGAAACAAATCAACAGTTTTAAGATCTGACAAAGTCTTTCTACAGAGTTTCACTATTTTAAACTGCATGGAAATGATCTCAACAGTTTTATAATAATTCCGAACCTTTGGATTGATTTTTAAAAGTGAAGTAAAATAGTTACCATGCAGGTTGACTTCACTTTTTCTCGCATCCCCAATAAAATTGAGTCCCTTTGATACTGCCGAATATCCTTTCTTTGCATAGTCAATATAAACCTGAAGTGCCGCTATTTGAAGGATTAGTTCCTTCCTCTGCTTTGCCTGCCCGCTTATACTTTGATTAAAAACACAGAGCGCTACTAGTAGTACAGCTATCTTTTTCATGTTTTTTTTATTGAATTATGGAATTCCGTAAAATTGTTTCACTTGGTTTACATCTGCTTCTGTTTTGGCCCTCTGAAGACTCAGCAGTATGTTCTGCTGGTTAAACATTGTAAGGTCGTCGTAGTTCCCATCAATCTGATCAGCAGCCTTGTTAATGATTTCAAGACGTTTGAGATCGCTCATCTGGGTGGCAAAAGAATCCAGAATCAAAAAAATCTGGTCGATATTCTTCACACTTTCCTCGAGTATTCCTGTATATACGCGCTCCATATACTGGATTTCGCTGTCTTTAAAATGGGTATCCTGCTTGAAAAGATTCCAGGCTCTTTCATATTCCTGAACAAGCTGTGTCTGCTTTTTGGTAATCTCTCTTATCCTCTGATAATAGGTAATAATTGACTTTACTTTTGCGAGTTCTTCATAGTAGCCTTTGTAAAGATCTTTCTGTTTCTGAGTCCAGTCCGAGATCTCATCGAGCTTCAATTTGGAAAGGACATTTTCCACCTGCTTCTGTGCATTCTGAAGCCAGATCGTTTTATTCTGTAGCCGCTGGATTCTCAGGTCAATGGCTTTAATCACCTTTTTCGTAACAGCTTTTACAATTTCCAGTATCGGCAATACTGCAACTTTTTCCGCAGGTCTTGCCGAGGTGCCCACTAGCAGCAGGCAGACCATCAAGACTATTAATTTCTTTTTCATTATTCCTTTTCATTTAATTCCATTTCTCATATCCTGAGCCATTGCGGCTATTCCTTTCTTTATGTCCCCGCCAAACTTCTTCGCATAGGCATTCATTTTCACTTTCTCGCTTTCCTCTGTTGTATAAGCTAAGTATTCCTCCAGCGAAACTTCGGTTCTATAGACCTTTGAAAGCATCCCTCCCAGAGAGATAAACACTTCTTTGTATTTCCTGGCTGGATCATTGGCTTTATTTACAGAAAGTACAAGTGCCTTTTCTTTGTCTGTAAGTCCAAGCAGCTCCTGAATCTGGTCAAACTTATTCTGATATTTGCTCTGGTCCAGAAGGATCTTGCAGTCGCTGTTGTTGATAATTGCCTGCTTGACCACTGGCGAAGAAATAATATCCTCTACCTCCTGCGTGACCACTATCGCTTCCCCGAAGAATTTACGAACAGTCTTAAATAAATATTTTATATAATCCGCCATCCCTTCTTTTGCTATGGCTTTCCATGCTTCCTCAATAAGTATCATTTTTCGAATACCCTTAAGTTTTCTCATCTTGTTTATAAAAACTTCCATTATTATGATGGTCACTACTGGAAAAAGAATCGGATGGTCTTTGATATTATCCAGCTCGAAGACAATAAATCTTTCTTTTAGAAGGTCCAGATTTTCTGTCGCGTTCAGTAGATAATCAAACTCGCCTCCCTTGTAATAAGGTCTGAGTACATAAAGAAAATTATTCACATCAAAGTCCTTCTCCTTTACTTTATCTCCTTCCAAAATTGAGATAAAATCCACCTTCAGGAAATCATAGAAGCTATTGAAACAGGGAAATATCTCTGCATTATTATCCAATTTCTCGTAATAAAGCTGAAGGGCATTTGAGAGCGCTACATACTCGCTCCGGTTAAAGGTTTCGTCGTCTTTTTTCCAGAGTGCGAGCAGAAGCGTTTTAATGCTCTCTTTTTTCTCCGTATCCAGACTGTCTCCTTCTGAAATATAAAATGGGTTAAAACGGATAGGATTCTTTTCATCGTAAGTAAAATAATAACCGTTTACCATATCGCAGAGCCCTTTATAGCTGTGCCCGACATCCACCAGCACAATATGTGTTCCCTGCTCGTAATAGCTTCTCACCATATGATTGGTAAAAAAGGACTTGCCGCTGCCCGAAGGTCCCAATATAAACTTATTGCGATTGGTGCAGATTCCCATCTTAACAGGCTCATCACTGATATCAACATGAACTGGTTTTCCAGTCAGCCTGTCTCCCAGCCTGATACCACACGGACTCAGCGAAGATTTATATCCCGTTTCCATATTCAGAAAGCATACCGCCTGTTCCGTAAAGGTGTCGAAGGTGTCATTCATTGGAAAGTCAGCTTCATTTCCCGCCATTCCAGCCCAATAGATCTGAGGAGCTCCGACAGTTTCCTGCTTGGCAGCCGCATCCATCTGGGCAAGAGCTGATGACACTTTGTTTTTAATCTCTTTCAGGTCTTCCTTGTCCGTGTTCCAGGCCAGTACATTAAAATGGGCTTTAACCGGAAGCCTCTGCTGTGATAATGCCTCGTTCAGAAAATCATTCGTCGCATCCCTGGCAATCATATTCTCCCGGCTGTAGGCAGAGAGTGACTGCAGTCTGAGTCGCTTGCTTTCCAGCTTCTGGATGGTTTTCTGTGAATCCTCAATGAAGATATACTGATTGTAAATATGATTACAGGATAAAAGCTGGCCAAGGGTTGAAGCAAAACCAACGCTGAATTTGGTTTTATCGGTTGAATAACGATCAAAGTTGATTCTCGATCCGCATAATCCAGGCAGATCAGCTGCATCACCAAGTGTAAACAATTGGCAGTGTTTATCTCCTACTGCTAATCCTTCGTCAAACCTGATATCCTTAAAAACAAATGAATCTTCACGCTCTGATAAAAAACAGTATTTTTCCACAAGACCGATTCTTCTGCTCTCGCTTTTAAGCGATTCATTTCTCAAACGCTCCAGCTTTATAAATCCGCTGTCTTCCATAATCCTTTTAAACTGCCCGCAGGTATCTGCAAAATCCTGCAGAAGCTGGGGTTTTAAGGTTTCCTCGGGTACTATGGAACTTCTAAGCAGATTAGAAAACAATGAGGTTCCATTTCTTCTTCCCGCTGGTTTCTTGGTCAGCATGATATAGCAGGAATGATCCAGAAATGGTCTCTCATTAAAGAAACGCTCACTGCTTCTGGTCAGAAAACTGCTGTCTTCACTTAAAAAATCAGCTTTATAAGCACTTTCTAAGAACCAATCCTGTTTATGAAAAATACAAAACTTAGGCAGTAGCTTTAACGCCTTTATCCAGGATTGGTGGAAAGCTTCATACTCCTGGTCTGACAGCGTAAAAATTTCAGGCAGTTCTGCCTTAAAAACTATAGTTACATCGCCCTGTTTTGATAAAATACAATCATGTTCCACTGCCATAACCGGCAGCAGATCTTCCATCCGCTTCTCCATCCCTTATACACTTTTATCATTAACGCCCTATAGCTATATCTTTATAAAAACCGCTCTGCTGTAAACTTTAATCCACTTAGGAATCTGTTTTTTAGCCAGAGCCTTCATCATGCCGTATTCGCCGTAGGTATTACTCATTCTGTATATTTTAAAAACAAGAAAACCTCCCGCCGTTCCAATAAAACCAATGCAAATCAAGGAAGAAACTCCAATTATGTACAGGGCAGCAAACAGAATCATAAGACCTACAACACCTCCGCCCAAATACCAGATGTACTGTGCTTTAAGTCCCTTAAATTCTATACTCTGATTGATTCCTTTATTGATCGAATAAACACTGTTACTCATTTTTTTCTATCGTTTAAACCCCGAAAAAGGATTTAATGACCGTAGCTACCACCACCAGAAACACACAGCTTCCAAACCAGGCGGCTGCGACTTTTCCGGTATCAGGATCTCCGGCATTCCATTTTTGGTATACTTTTACTGCTCCTATCAGCCCGAGGATAGCTCCCACCGCATACATTAATTCAGTGCCTGCATCAAAGTAACTTCTCACTTTCTGGTTAGCTTCATTAATTCCTGCCACACCATCCTGGCTGTAAATAACATTACTAACCAGAATCATCAGGAGCGACGATCCCATAGCTCTAAATCGTCTAAAAAGACTTTTTAATTTCCATCTGCATTTTTTCATCACAAATCATTTTTAAAGTTATTCTTTAATAAAAAGAAGAGGAATACCGCCGTTGCTGCTCTATTTTTCCTGTCACATAAAGCCATACCGCACCAGAGAGAACGGGGAATATTCCTCCTCTGAATTTTTTAAAATACCGGTCCTTCCCAGAGACTGTCTGCTTCGCTGAGCGTCAAAAGCAGATTGGGATGCTTTTGAGATTCAAAGACCATTAGTTGGTTAATGTTTTCTCTGAGGGAGGAAATTTTGACATAAGGATATTCATCCAGAAGCATTCGCAGGTAGTTTTGAAACTGCTCTTTTGTTAGTCTCTTTTCTGCACTTCCTTTAACTGCTTCTTTAATACGCTGCGATAGATCTTCCGCATCTTCCAGGGTATCAAAAGATTTCGGAAATGAATCGGATATCGATTTTATTTCCTGCAAATTTTTAGAAGTTTTTTTTAGAAATGGTATTTGCAGTTTCTTTTCACCTGATAAGATTTTTTTTAAATCACTACTGTGAAATTTCAGTAAGATTATTAGATACCAGAAAATTATGGCAATACCAGCCGCGGTCAGATAACTGCCCCATGAAATATTTGTAAACATAGCTCCTCATTTTATCGTTCAACATTTTATCCTCCTCTATGAAAATCACCATCCGTTAAATTTTGATGGGATTTATTCTACAGGTCAAAGGAACGATAAGAATAAATTTTCTACAAGTACAACTTTTCTGTACCCTTTTTGTACCCTTTCAAAATGCCCGAATTTAAAGGGTTGTCAGATTATACACGACAATAAAATCTAGTACGATTTTATCTTACGGATTATTTTTTCAAGACTTTCAATCGCAATTTCCTTATCACGCTCTTCTGCATTATATGACTTGCTTCTCACTGACTGGTAAGAAAGGTTTCTTTTTACGGGAGTAGAAAGATAAGGTACTATACTTTTAAATATGTAGTTCATAGACTTGGCCTTAATAATTCTCGCCTCATCTGTAGCCCTTAAAATAAGTCCAATCTGATCTCCTGAAAGTATACATTCAAGTTTTGAATCTGCCTTCTCCACAAATTCACTTCCGACAGAAGCATCAATCTGTTCCTGCATTAGAATTGCAGCCTTTTTTTCAGCAAATCTGATTTCGCTGGAGAACCAGTATTCCAAAAATGAAATAAGATTCTGCTGAGACGGATTAAAGGTTAATTTTAAATCTGCGTTTATTTTAGACAGTTTCTTGCAGAAGTATAGCAGCTTTTCAAGTCTTTCAGATAAATTCTCAAAACCTTCTAAATACCTGCCTATTCTAGTAACCAGTCTCTCGGTATATTCTCTGGAATTAAAATTCATTCTTATAAGCATAAGATCAAGATTTGAAAAACCTTCAGATTCCGTAACTTGATCGTTTAATTTTTCAAGTTCGATGATGATCTCTCGATAATACAAAATCTGGCGATAGGTATACTTGCTCTTTCTGCTGTTTTGAAGTGGCGCAGCAAGAAGATCGACAACAAACTCCAATTCTAAATCATTCTCCCCGGTATTTTCTTTTTTTTTAATCACATTTTTTAAAACCTCTAGTGTCTCTTTTTTCCAAATTGAAAAATAGCTGTAGGACACCCTTTGGTCCAAACTCATAAAGGACGAATATCTGATTTCTATAAATGACAGCAAATCGTCCAGGGAACTAACGATCAGGTCAAATATTCTAAAAAATTCAGGAGAATTGAATTTTTCGATCATTCTTATTTCTACTACCCTGTCTATTAAAAAAACCAATGAAGAATGATATTTTCTTATAAGAAGTCTAATCTGCCTTTTACTTTTCAGCTCGAAAAAAGAATCTTTAATATGAATTTTAATTTTTTTTGATTCAGATACTATTGTTTTACTCAAATTCTCCAATTCATATTCCGATACTTTTACAGAAGAATTATCAGCATCAAATGAATTTATAATCAACGAATCAAACCATTCCAAAGGATAATTTTTAATCATCGTCTTATCGTTTTAATTAAACAATCTCTGGCAGAATATGGAGCTATCTTGGCAGCTTACTTTTTATTAGAACGAAATTCGGTTGGCAGCATACCGGTATGTCTTTTAAAAAATACGCCAAAGTTTTCAGCGCTGCTGAATTCTAATTCATCGGCAATATTAGCCACGGAATAGCTTGAGTCCGTAAGAAGATTTTTTGAAACATTGACAAGAGCTTCAATTATAAATGCCTTAGCTGTTTTACCTGTGCTTTCTTTTACCATCTTATTCAAATGTCCTGGAGTGATAAATAACGCTCCTGCATAAAACTGAACATGATGCTGTTTTCTCAAATGTATTGATAATAGAGTCAGGAATTGTATTACAATGCTCTCCCTTCTTGAAAAGTCAAGATTTAAGTCGGGTTTATATTTCGAATGTATAAACTTGAGTTCATATATAAATAAATTAAAGCATATCCGACGCAGCTTAGTAATTACTTCCGGTTTGTCATTGCTGTTCTGTAATACATACATTAATTTGTAAATAAGTGACAAAACTTTAAAATCCGTTTCCTGAAGACTAATCTTTCGATCTGATTTTAACATTAGAAAACTAAAAGCATCCGAAAGCTCTTTCTCATAACAATTATTAAATGCAAAATCAAAATTTGTCCTTACAAGATATAACTGGATATTATCCGTCGCTTCAAGCCTGGTGCAAATGGAATTAAATGGGATTACCAATAAATCTTTCCGATTAACCATATTAGTTTCGTCATGAAATCTGATATTCATTTTACCACTTTTGATTAAAAGCACTGAAAAATTTGAAACGGAAAATGGGACCGGTACAATATTTTTTGCACTATAGTCTGTAATATATACTACATCAATACCATCATTTTCAATGCTTTTAATCTCAGTATTTAAGATTTCTCTAATCATTTTTATTCTTTTAGTTAAGATCTCCTATTAGATTTCATCCTTGAAAAAATATTCCATCCATGTAAAAAACTGGAAATATAAATTAGACAAACAGCAGACATATAAGATATAGGCCGTTAATCTCGGACTCTCAATTATATTGTCCTCGTAAAGTACATACTGAACCAGCTGATCAGCAGCAAAAAGCTTCATTATAAAATAAAGGCTGCAAAGATTAAAAAGGAACAATAAAATATAAAACAAAGCTCTCTTTTTCATAAATCAGATAGATTAGAAAATTATTAATCAACTATATTAAAGAAGGAAGTGATTCAACTTCATTTACGTCTTTACATCATTGATGTCTGGCACCCCTACTGGTGGTGGAAGTCTCCCAATCTCTGTCCTTTCTGTCCTTTTCACTAAATAAAACTGCTTCCGAAATCGAGGAAATAGATAAAATGGATTCCTTTTCATCTGTTAGAAGTGTTGAATCCTGTCTTTTTGAAATCTCGTATTCAATTATAAAATCATCCACGATGTAGTACTGCTGGCCCCGAAGATTTCCGAGATTAACTATATACCCCTTCAGATCAAGTTTCAATGATGACCCCAGTGTACTTTCATCAACAATTATAAATAATGTTGAGACAGGATCCTCCGTAGAAGAAATTGTATCTAAAGCAGAACTGCTTTTCTCAAAAGTCTTTAGTTCATTTCGCCCAGGTTGGGCTTTTAATACTGAAATGATCTTTTCCTTTAATTGGGCAGGAACTAGAAGTACGTAATCTCCCGCCGGAACTTCCTGAAAGTTTTCCTCTAAAGCAGGCCCATTTTTAAAATCTGCAGTTTTCTCTTTGCTGATTGTTTGGCTGGAAACCAAGCTTAAATCAGAATGGTCAAAATCGTCATTTGAACATGAACCTAAAAAAATAATTAAACCAGTTAATAGTAAATTTTTCATAATGCAAAATGGTTTGGTTAATTGAGAACTTGTCTCAGTCCATTTTACCCGGGCCAGCAGAACTTTTGCTCAGTGCTTTACTGAATCTTTCGCTGTTGAATTCAAGGCAAATCTAAATTGCAAAAAATCATAAATCAAGTCCATGTATGTGGATTTTCGGAAAATCCACTATCGATTTCCATGAAATCAATAATGTATTTTTCTTACATTAAATATTGAAATTCAAATAATTACATTATTTTTGAAAGTTGCTCTATAGCGACTTCTACATTTTTTTTTATTAATCTGATTTATGCTTTCATCAGAGCATAAACTCAAAATTTCTATTTATTATGAAATGTAATTTATCGGTACTGCTGCTTCTATTTCTAATTAAATCTTTAACTGCCCAGAATACTCCGAACAGAATTCCTGATTCCCTTATTTTTAAAAGTTATGGATATCTGGATGATAAAATTTATCAATACAAAAATGACAGTCTGAAAGCATCTCCATATTTATATGCCTATTTAAGAAAAGCCCGAAGGGAAAAGAATCATGAAGAGTTAGTTAATGCATATCAAAATATGCTGCATCAGTCACCTATGGCTCTCCGTTTAAAATACGCTGACAGCATGGTGCAGTCAGCTGTAAAGTCAAGAAGTCCTGAACTGATTGGATCTGCTCAGCTATCCAAAGGAATAGTCTATTACAGTCAGAAAAATTATGTAAAAGCCTATGATTATTATATTAAAGCAAATGAAAGCATTTCCAAAACCGAAAATGATTACCTAATCTACAAAACCAAATATCATATTGCCCAAATTAAATTTTACCTCGGATTTTATGATGAAGCCATTTCTCTTTTTAATGACTGCATTGAATATTTTAAAAAAAATCAGCCCCGCCCCTATTTAAATTCACTGCATTCACTTAGTGTTTGTTACAATAAGATTGGAGATTACAATAAATGCTCCGAAACTAATGTACTTGGAATTAAAGAATGTGAACGGCTTAATATACCGGAAATGGAATTATTTTTTAAGCACTCCGAAGGAATCAATCAGTTCTTTCTAAATAATTATCATACTTCGATTCAATTGCTTCAGGAAGTCTTGCCGCAGTTAAACAGCATGACAGAGTTTGCAAATGAATCAATCGCCAATTTTTACATTGGAAAAAACTACTGGAAACTACAGCGTCAGGCAAAAGCTGTCCCTTACTTTAAAAAGGTGGAAAAAGTATTTATTGAGAAAGGTTACATTCGTCCGGATTTAAGAGAAGTTTTTGAATTAATGATTAAATATTACAAGAAAGAAAATAACCTGAAATCCCAGTTGTATTATATAGACCAGCTTTTAAAAGCAGATTCTATATTAACAGATACTAATAAGTACCTAATGGGCAAAATCCATAAGGAATATGACACGAAGGAAATTCTCCTTGAAAAAGAAAAAATACAGCAGCAGCTTGTAAAAGAGAAATATTATGATGTTATTTTGATTAGCGTGGTTGTCGTTCTGTTCTCCGCTGTCATTTACGGGACCTATAACCACTTTGAAACCAAAAAGCGCAATAAGATCAAATTTGATCTGCTACTGGAAAAAAATGAAAAGAGCACCTTCCAGAAACAGTCACCCGATAAATTCGAAATTACCGATATTTCGCAGGAGACTGTACAGCAGCTAATAAGACACCTTGAAAAATTTGAAAGGGATAAAAAATTCCTGCACAAAGAGGCGACACTAGCCACTTTAACTGTACGGTTTAATACAAACAGCAAATACCTTTCAAAAGTGATATATCATCGCAGCGGCAAGCGTTTTGTTGATTATATCAATGACCTAAAAATTGATTATCTGGTGGAACTGCTGCGAAACTCAAGCATGCATAGAAATTACTCCATAGGCTCTCTTGCTGAGGAAGCCGGTTTTACTTCCACTCCCCGATTCACCAATGCATTCCACTCTAAAACGGGGATTTCTTTCAGTTATTTTCTTAAAGAGCTGAAGAAAGAGAATTCATGAAAATATTTTTTTAGCAAAACCGTTTTCAATTAATGCAAAATTTTACTTTTGCCCGATTAATTTAAAAAAATTGTATAATGAAAGACCTAGTTGCAAAAATCAACGCTGAAATCGACACGTTTAAAACAGAATCTGAAGCTTTAGCTGAAAAAGGAGTTAAAGCTGCCGGGGCTAGAGCACGTAAATCATCTTTGGAAATTGAAAAACTTTTAAAAGAGTTTAGAAAAGTTTCTATTGAGGAGTCAAAGAAATAATTTTCGGCAGTCTTACTTACTTTTAAAAGAAGAGAATGGGGTTTTAAACCCCATTTTTTTTAGATTTTTTTTTTTGATAGTGATTCTGCCGCTTGATCTTGATGTTATTTTTAAGAGGAACTATATTCTTAATTTTATAAGCAGGGAACATTATTATTTTTTAGCAGGCAGCCTCTCCCGCTTTGCGTTGCAAAAGAAGTTCACTAAACTCCTATTGAGATAAAAAGTAAGTGTAGTAGTCTTTTATGCCAAAAACCCGGCACAAAAGGATTTCCACTGCATACGAGCGAAGCGAACTAGTGAAGCAATCGGGGCTGGAGATAAGCACACACTCTCATATAATCAAAACTAATTTTACAAAAATAAATTTAGATGTTAACAATAAGTTATATCAAATGGCTACTATAGTACTCTTTAGAGTAAAATAATACTGTTGATAAACTTTGATTATTTCTTCTATCTTAATGCATTCGTTTTTTAAATTTGACACTTAGTGTCAAATGAAAATATGTCAACAAAAACTTTAGGAGAAAAACTTCGAGAATTAAGAGAAAGTAATAATTTGCCTTTGCGAAAAATATCTGCAATTGTGGATGTAGATGTTGCCATTCTTAGTAAAATGGAAAGAGGAGAAAGGCCTCTTACTAAGAATATTATAATGCAATTGGCAGAAATTTATCAGTATAACTCGGAAGAGTTATTAATATTATTTTTGTGTGAAAAAATATTACTCGAAATAAAAGACGAAGATTTGGGTGAAAAAGCTTTAAATATAGCCAACAAAAGGGTTAAAATTTTAAAAAGGAACCAGTACAATGGAGATTAAACGGTTAATAGAAAAATATCAGTCTGATAGAAACTATTATTTGTCTGATAAATATAATGAAACACTACTACGCAGTGACTTTTTAGATCCTTTATTTGAGCTTCTTGGATGGGATATAAAGAACCATTCTGGTAAATCTACAAATGAGAGAGAAGTAATACTTGAAGAAAGCCTGAAAGCAAATGCATCTGAACATTCTAAAAAACCTGATTATACGTTCAGACTTTTCTCGGAGCGCAAATTTTTTGTGGAAGCTAAAAAACCTCATGTCCGAATTGATTCAAGTGATGATACGGCAAAACAGATCAGAAGATATGGTTTTACAGCCAAGCTAAAAATTTCTGTTTTGTCTAATTTCGAATATTTAATGATCTACGATGTTTCAGTAAAAGTGGATCAAACAGACAATTTTCATAAGGCTTTAATTAAAAAATATCACTATACCGAATATGAAGAGAAATTTGAAGAGATAAAAAGTTACTTAAGTAAGGAAAGTGTATATAGTGGTAATTTTGATTTAATATGGAAAGATATTGAAGCAAAAATTCAACTTTACTCAATTGACGATCTGTTTCTTAATCAAATTAACGAATGGAGATCATCTTTAGGCGCAGAAATTTACAAATATGATCCCAGCATCAGTGAACAGCAATTAAATGATACTGTACAAAGCTATCTTAATAGAATTTTATTCCTGAGAGTTTGTGAAGACCGAAATTTAGAGGATTATCAAACACTTTTGAAATTTGCAAGCACAAAGGATTTTTCATCCCTCATTAAGAAGTTCCAGCAAGCAGATAAAAAATATAATTCAGGTCTCTTTGATCAATTATTAGTAGATGTAATTATTGAAAATGTTTCATCAGTGTTCTGGAAGATTATAAAACAGCTGTATTATCCTGACAGTCCCTATTCATTCTCCGTATTTTCGTCAGATGTTTTGGGTTCAATTTATGAAATCTTTTTATCTGAACAACTAACTATTAAAAGCGGTGATATAATACTTGTAAAAAAACCTGAAAATATTGATCGAGACATCATAACTACCCCCAATTTTATTATTAGCGATATTTTACGCAAAACGGTTCAGCCTAAATTCGATAATAAAGACTTTAATGAAATTTGTAATTTAAAATTTGCCGATATTTCTTGTGGTTCGGGAGCATTTCTATTGGAGCTTTTTCAGTTGCTTAATGATAATGTTATCGATTTATTTTTAAAAACAGATATATCTCAGCTGGTACAAACTGGTCCTGACAATTATAAACTTCCCTTTACAGTTAAGCGTTCTCTATTATTAAGTTGTATTTACGGTGTGGATAAGGATTATAACGCTGTAGAATCAGCAAAATTTGGTCTGTTATTAAAATTGTTAGAGAATGAGGATGCGACATCAATTATTGGAAATAGCCCTATCCTTCCAAATTTAGATCAAAATATTTTCTTTGGTAATAGTCTTGTTCAACCTTCACAAGTTTTATTAAATGAGGAGCAAATCATAATAAATCCATTCGATTTTGGAAGTCTTAAATTTGATGTTATTGTTGGAAACCCACCATATATGAAATCAGAGGACATGAAAAACATAACACCTCTCGAACTTCCAATTTATAAAAACAATTATACATCAGCACATAAACAATTCGACAAATATTTTCTTTTTATAGAACGAGGCATTAATTTACTTAATAATGATGGAATTCTAGGGTACATCGTACCGAGTAAATTCACTAAAGTAGGATCCGGAATTAAACTACGAAACGAACTATCTGCAAATGGTTATCTGTATTCATTAGTATCATTTGGAGCAAATCAAATATTTGCTGATAAAACCACATATACAAGTATTCTTATAGTTGGTAAAAGTCCTAGACAAAGCTTCACTTATAACGAAATAAGTAATCTAACTCAATGGAAAATTCGAGATTTTTACAGTATTCCTACCGATGAAATTGAAACAAATTCTCTTTCTAGTGATCTTTGGTTTTTAGTTCCACCTCACCTTAAACAAGCATATGATACAATCAGTAAACAAAGTGAAAGTCTTAAAAAAATTGTTGGTAAGGACAACATAAACAACGGTATACAAACAAGTGCAAATGACGTGTTTATATTACAAGCAACTAAAGAGGAAAATGGGTTGGTACACTTTGTAAAAAAAGGAAAACCATATTATATTGAAAGAAATATTCTGAAACCTTATTATGCTACTGATAGAACTAAAGGCGGTGAAAAACTAAATACTTACAGAACAATAATTCCAAACTCTTACGTTATATTTCCCTATAAATTTAATAAAGGTAAAACTGATTTTATTTTTCCAGATGATTTAAAAAAACTATATCCATTAGCGTATAGATATCTGGAAGAAAATAAATTAAGACTTACTCAGAGAGATATTAGTCCTCCCGCAAAAACCGAACATGAATGGTATAGATTTGGAAGAAGTCAATATCTTGAGCTGGGAAATATTTCTGAAAAAATAATTGTAGGTGTTATGTCGTCTGGTGAAAAATATCCTTTAGATTTTTCACAAACTTTACATACGGCCGGAGGAACTGCGGGTTACTGTAGTATCTTTTTATCCACTGATAATTTATATTCGATATACTATATTCAGGCTGTTTTAAATTCAAAATACGTTGAGTGGATAATTCATCTTAAAGGAGAAGTTTTCCGTGGTGGTTATATTGCCAGAGGAACAAAAGTTTTACATAATTTGCCAATTCGAAAAATAGATTTTAATAATTTAAAGGAAAAGACTTTACATGATGACATTGCTACAACTCAAAAGCAATTAATTGAACTTCAAAAACAAATTGATAAAAACAGTGGAAACAATAGATTACTAACTCCACTTATTGGACAATTTGAAAGAACAAAAATTGAGATTAACAAAATACTTAAAGAATTATACGGATTTGGACCGGACGATTCTCTTATACCAACAATAAAAGAATTATATGAAATTAATTGAGAATGCAAGTGCAGATAAACTTAGAGGCGGTTTTTATACACCCGAACCAATAGCTGCGTTTATTCTTAAATGGGGTATTAATGGCAATCATAACGATGATATTCTCGAACCAAGCTGTGGCGATGGAGTATTTATAGAGCAGTTGAAAAATAGTGAATATAATTATAAATCTATAACTGCAGTTGAATTTGATTCAGTTGAAGCAAAAAAAGCTGCAAAAATTAAACTAAATAATAAGACAGTAATAAATACAGATTTCCATTTATACTGTAATGAAACATTACAGCGATTTAATCTGATTATTGGCAATCCGCCTTATATTAGATTTCAATATTTTGATGAAGAACAACAAATGGAAGCTGCAAAAATTTTTAATCGTGCAGGATTAAAATATTCTAAACTTACCAATGCATGGGTTTCATTTGTTGTTGGCTCTAGCCTACTTTTAAAAGAGAATGGCAAAATTGGTTTTGTGCTACCTGCAGAACTTCTGCAAGTTTCATATGCACAACAGTTACGAGAATTTTTAGCTCATTTTTATAATAAAATAAATATTATATCATTTGAAAAATTAGTTTTTCCTGATATACAACAAGAAGTGGTTTTACTTCTTTGCGAAAAAAACAATAGTGGTTCTCATTTGATTGAACATTTAGAACTTAAAGATGCAGACGACTTGAAAAATCTTGATGTCGAAGTTTTAAAGAGCCCTTCAAAAAAAATAGATTTCAAATCTAATAAATGGACTTATTATTTTCTTGAGCAGGAAGAAATTGATTTTCTTGAGAACATTGCAACAAAGCATAATATCCCAACAATCGGTAAATATGCAAAGGTTGAAGTTGGTATTACAACTGGTGCCAATAATTACTTTACAGTACCTCTAACAACAGTTAATGAATATGAGCTAAATGATTTTGCAAAACCAATGGTTGGAAGAAGCGTTCAAGTAAATAGTGCTATTTTTAATAAACAAGATTGGGAAATAAATAGCAATTTAAATGCAAAAGCACATTTGTTAGTATTCCCATCTAGTAAAAATTTGAATGATCATAAAGGCGCAAAAGCTTACATTAAGTTTGGTGAAGACATGCGAATAAATAAAGGCTATAAAACAGGTATTAGAGATGACTGGTTTGTAGTTCCTTCTATCAAAGTCTCAGATGCATTTTTTATTCGTAGAAATAACTTATACCCTAGACTTATAATTAATGAAGCAGGAGCTTATAGTACTGACACAATGCACCGAATCTTTATCAAGCCTGATACAGAAATTGAAGCATTTACAGCTAGTTATTATAATTCTTTATCACTTGCTTTTTCTGAGGTTACTGGACGTAGCCACGGAGGTGGTGTACTAGAATTAATGCCAAGTGAAGCTGAACGTATTCTATTGCCATATCAATTAAATAATAAAAAATTATTACTAACGATCGATAAGATGCTTAGAGATAAAAAAAACATTGATGATATATTGAAAATTACTAATATTGAAATATTAAAAAAGGGCTATGGTTTAACTCAAAAAGAAATTAACTTAGCAGATAAAATCTGGAAAAAATTATCTAACAGAAGATTAAATAGAGGTAAATAAAGAAATGAGAAGACAACCGACAACACAACAAGTAACATGGTTCTTAGATTTATATCGTAATAATCAACTAGATTTAGAACCGCCCTATCAAAGAAAAAGTGTTTGGAGCGCGAAAGATAAAAAATTTTTTTTAGATACTATTTTTAGAAATTACCCTGCTCCACCTATTTTCATACATAGGTCAGTTGATGATCAAGGATATTCAAAATACCATGTTGTTGATGGCAAACAACGATTAGAAACAATTTTAGATTTTTTTGATGATAAAATTGCTATGGCTCAAGATTTTGGAGATACTAATTTAAATGGTAAGAAGTTTAAACAATTATCTCCAGAATATAAAAGAAAATTTTGGGATTATACTCTGGTGGTTGATTTTATAGATTCAATAAATGGAAATAACATTGAAGAAGTTTTTGATAGGGTTAATAGGAATGCGAGAAATTTATTACCTCAAGAGCTCCGACATGCGAGATACAATGGGTGGTTTATAAATTTTGTTGAAAACGAAGCAGATGAAGATTTTTGGTGGAATTTCAAAATAAGTACACGTGGTCGAGATAAAAGAATGAAAAACGTTCAATTTGTTTCCGAACTTTTGATGATTATTATTGAAAATAATATTGTAGGTTTCGATCAGGACCATATTGACAGCATTTATGCGCAATTTGATGACATCGAAGAAATGCAAGAGACTGGAGAATTTTCGCTCGATGATTTTACTGCAAGACTTAATTATATTAAACAATTTCTCTTGGAAGCAGATACACACAATGGCTGTATTTCAAATTTTGCAAGCGGATCCAATAATAACTTTTACACTTTATGGGCATATATCCAATTAACTAGTCCTGAAGATCCAGTGGATTTTGCTGAAAAATATACTGCTTTTATGACTAAGGTAGTCAATGTAAAACAGCAACAGGCTGAAGGAGTACCTGTAGACGAATTTGTATTAATTTATTTCAGTAATTCTACAGGTGCCGTTACAGATATCAATCAAAGGCTTCAAAGGCTTACTGCATTGTCAGCAATATTTTAATATGAAAATTGTACAATCAATACAAAATTTGTATAATGATCATTATGTTTTTTATGACATTTTAAAAAAGCATTCGGATGAAATTTTAATGCTTAATAAAAAACCTGAGTGGCATTATGTTAGTCGATTAAAGAAAATCGAAAGTTTTGCAATGAAAATTGAAACTGGAAGATTCAATAAAGATGAAATTTTCGAAGATTTCTTTGCGTCAACAATTGTTGTTCAAAATCTATCAGAGATAAATATTGCAATTCAGTTTATCATAACATATTTTGATGTAAAATTTAAAAGACCCCAAAATCAAAATTTTACTCATAAAGATTCATTTTCTTTTCCTTTTGATGATTTACGTCTTTATCTTTCACTTAAAGATCCAGGAACAGGAAAACTAGCATCAAAAATATATGATCTTGTATTTGAACTCCAAATAAAAACTTTCCTTCAACACGCTTGGGGTATTGCAACCCATGATTTGATATATAAATCCAGTAAAATTAATTGGAGTAAAGAACGCATCGCATATCAAGTCAAAGCTACCCTCGAGCATGCAGAAGTTTCCATTAGCGGCGTAGAAGAGCTAAGTAAGGTTACAGAAATATCTAAAGAAAATAAAGAGGTAAAACAAATAAATCTTATGATTACGATGCTGTCGAAACATTGGGACGATGTTGACTTACCTGCTGATAGAAGAAGACTTGCACAAAATATAATCAGTTTAATTACTGCTCTAGGTATTTCGTTAAAAGATTTAAATAAAATTATAACAGAAGAATCTTCTCAAGGGAGAGGTGCTAAAATTCGTGATCTATCCCCTTATTTAATTATTGTTCAAAGTCTTTATCATAATAAAAATACTGAGTTTTTGAAATATTTAAGAAGCAAAAATGGCAAGCAAAAAATACTTATTGCAAAAGAATTAAATTTACCTAAATTGTCACGAATTATAAAGGAAAAAATAATTAATATAGATTAGATTTAATCTCAAATTTAATATTATTCAGGTAATATTTAAATTTGAAAAAATAGAAAATTAAACGTATAATGGCAAACCTAGCAACTAGTATAGAAGATCAACTTTTAAAACTTCAACAACGAGGAATGATACTTGATATGGAAGAAAATAAAATTAAGGAAGTTCTCTTAGATATTGGTTACTATCGTTTAGGTTTTTATTGGCATCCATTTGAAATTGACGAGTCGCATAACTTTCAAGAAAACACAAGATTCTCAAATGTACTCTCGTTATATTATCTAGATGTAGATCTGAGGTATTTACTTATTAAATATATTAATAGATTAGAGCTAAATTTCAGAACAAACTTAATATACTGGACGTCAATTAAGTATACAGAAAACTCTATTTGGTACGCAGATAGTACAATAGTATCCGAAGATTATTTGAAGGATATTAAATCTCATTATAACACAAACTTCAAAACTAAAAACTTACAAATAAAGCATCATCACGTAAAATATCCTGAGGATAAATTTGCTCCATGTTGGAAAACTTTTGAATATTATACTTTTGGTTCAATTGTAAAAGTGTACGAAAATTTATTGGATCAAGATTTACGAAAACACATTTCACTAAAATATAATGTCAAGAAACCTCATATTTTTCAAAATTTTTTAAATACACTAGTTTTTGTAAGGAATAGTTGCGCTCATAGTGGTGTAATTTATGATTTACACATTAATGAAGGAGTAAGTCAACTGCCAGATGTAAAGTTTAATAATTCTAATAGCCATAATTTAGATGCCGCGATTAGAATATTATTATATCTAATGGAAAGTATATCATCAAATCGAAAGGATAACCTTAAAAAATCAATTGAAGACCTATTTAATTCATTTTCAGAAAATGAAGTAGTGAAAAAAATAATCGAAGATAAGTTAGGTTACATTTATTAATTCAGTATTTTTTAATTCGATTTTATTTTGTAAATTTGCAAACTAAAGTGTCCTATTCTTCATTTGCATTAATGGTGCACTATAAAAAAATAAATAGCCTCAGAAAATCTTCTGAGGCTTTTTTTCTAAACAATATTGGCTCGCATTATTCATTAGAAATTAAATAATTTCTTACGAATATTCAACCCTTTTGCCAATTGCAATATTGAAGATAGCTGAATATTTATTTCTCCCTTTTCAATTTTACTTCTGTTACTATGATCTGATGGTTTGGAGATTAAATTAAGCCATTATTCGGATTTGCCAAATCTTCCAAATACAAAACCACCTTTAAATTCAGCCAAAAACCCCAATCTCGCCCAACGGCTATTATAGCCAGTGTTTTTTTTATTCCTCGTTTGTCGGTATATACTTTTCTTTGCAATAATTTTCAACTTCCGTGTCATTTACAAAATAATTGTCGCAAAATTCGTTAAGTTCCTTTTCAGCACCAGAAACATATTTTTCGCTTGCGGTCATTAATTTTTCAGTTTGTTCAATGAATTTTTCAAACTCTTTATTCATTTTACAAAGCTTGTCAATTGTCTTAAAGTCTAAGTCGCGAAAAACTGAAGGATATAGTACTTTGCTTTGATATGGATTTGCATTAAGCTCAATAATTCCAAGGCCAAACGATTGATTTAGTCTTGCCATTTCTTCCTTTAAACTGTCGCTAAACTCAAAAGCTACTAAATAGCCATAATTCGCCCAACTTGAATTTGAAACTGCTTGAAAAAAAGCTTTTTTAAGTTCGCTGTCGCTGTTTATTTCTCTTTTTAATTCATAAGAGCTCACTTTAAAAGTGTCAACACGATTAATCGATTTTAGAAAATTTTGACTTGCTTTTGTCTGTAAGTTCAAAAATTTAATTCCTACCATATCAGGATGCGTCCAAATTTGGTTGTTGTCCTTTCCGTTTGACTGTTCGTGAAAAATTGTTTTTGAGTAAGTGTCTGTATTTTTGAGGTAGCTGCTTAAAAGTTTATGTAAATCCCTTTCTTCGTAAATTTTAGATTTGTGCGTTTTTACAGGTTTAACAGTAAGTACTTTCGTGTCTCCACTTAAAATTTCAACGCCAATGTTTTGCTCGTTTTTTGTCAAGTAGTACGCATAAGTTCCACCGTCTTGCTTAATTCGCTTTACTCTAGTGTCTCCATTACGAATGAAGTCGCCAAGCAAAGCAGAAACCGTAGATGCAGGAGTTTTTCCGGCTATAAACTCGTAATAATTATTCTCAACTATATGATTATAAATTTCCATATAGTTTGTCAAAGCATTTATTTCTTCAAGACTTTTTAAAATAGCTTCTTTAATTGTCATTTTCAATTTGGTTTTCTATTACGGTTAGTTTTTTTTTACCATTGGTTATAATTTACTTATTTAAGTAATAAAATGGCTTAAGTAAGTTATATTTTGGCTGGCTTTATGCAATTGTCCAAATTTCAAAATCAAACATACAAAACTGCTTTTGTTTTATTTTACGGTTTTCCATAATCTGCCTTAATTATTAGGATGCAAAATAATCCTTTTAATAATGAAAAGGCTACCGTATAAATACCTATTTTAAATTTTTACTAAGTAAAAAAAGATGCCGAAGCATCTTTTTATTTATTCCTTTTCTAAGTCAAAATTAAAATTGAACAATTCTTTAGGTTCAATATCAAGCCCCTTTGCTATTGATATTATCGTACCTAACGATGCTCCGTGTTCGCCGTTTAAAACTCTATATACCTGCTTGAGTTCAATCTTTCCAACAGAAGCAACAGTCATGACATCCTTTTTATTATCATCCATTACCCTTTGTAAATTCTGACCAAATGCTATATAATATTTTTTTCTAATCTCCTTCATAGAGTGAAATTGAGACAATTAGAACAAAAAAAATTGTCAAATTTGACAATTTTGTGATTTTTTTCATATATTTGAATTCTAAAAAATTATTTAAAGAAATTTTAAATAGGATTTTATTAATTTTGCGACTCTTCAATTAAAAATATTTGAAGCATTCGCTTTGAATCTCGAACAGAAAACTGGCGTTTTTTAAACCACGAGAGGATAAGTAAGATGCTCACGTCATTGGCGTGGGCTCACTTATTGTGGTTGGTGCCGCCAGTACCTCTGTTCGATAAGCTGAGTTCCATGCCTTTTTTATTATAGCAATCAGATAAATTCATAGCAAATCTTTCCCTTATTATTTAAAGTCTCGCATTTAACGTCGAACCTTTAATCTATTTACACGTGAAGTAAAAACTTGTAATTATGACCATTAAGCTGTTTACTTGATGCATAAAAAATGGCCCTCTACTGCAGCGACCAAACTAGAGCAGAGGACCGTAGCTAATCAAATACCATTTAACTAACCAATTCCAATATTATGAATTATTTTTCATTTTACAAGGGTGGGAAGGTGCTTTATTGCCTTATTTTTACAGGCATTTTATTGACTTTTTCCACCGTTTATTCCAGAAACTTTCGAAGCTCCAAATTGCTTCCCTACCAGCGGAATCTGGTTCAGGGTATTGTAAGTGATGGCTCCTCTCCTCTGCCCGGAGTTACGATCACTCTTAAAAGCAATAAGAATTCAGCCGTAATAACAGATTACAATGGCTCATATTCACTTGAAGCATCTCCGAGGGATACATTAATAGTATCTTTCATTGGATTCAAAACTAAATTTATTCCAGTAAATGAGAGATCTAAAATTGACATTAAGCTGGAATACGATACTACTACCCTACAGGAGGTTCGGGTAAATGCTGGTTATTATTCTGTAAAAGAAAGTGACCGAACGGGGAGTATTGCCCGAATTACCTCCAAAGATATTGAGACGCAGCCTGTGACTAATGTACTGGCCACAATGCAGGGCCGAATGGCAGGAGTAAGTATCACACAGACAACAGGAGTACCAGGTGGCGGATTTGATATTAAAATACGCGGACAAAACAGCATCCGAAATACTGCCAATGCTCCTCTGTATATAATTGACGGCGTACCCTATGCTTCCGATCCAATCGGATACAGCCAGACATCAACCATATATCCGTCGGCCACCAGCCCGCTGAACAGCATCAATCCGGACAATATAGAGAGCATCGAAGTACTTAAGGATGCCGATGCAACTTCGATTTATGGTTCTAGAGGAGCAAATGGCGTAGTGCTCATAACGACCAAAAAAGGAAAGGCAGGAAAAACAAAATTCAGCATTACAAATTCCACAGCCGTAGGAAAGGTCACCAAATTTATGAATCTAATGAATACCCAGCAGTATCTGGCTATTCGAAGACAGGCTTTTGTGAATGACGGGATCCCATTTGGTACAGCCGATTACGACGTCAACGGCACTTGGGACCAGAATCGCTATACAGACTGGCAAAAAGAGCTATTGGGAGGCACCTCCCAGATGAACGACCTTCAAGGCACCATTTCGGGAGGTTCGGACCATACCCAGTTTCTTGTCAGTGGAAACTACCACAAGGAGACTGCAGTATATGCTGGTCATTTTGCCTATAAAAAAGGCGGAGGACAGTTCAGTCTGAACCACCGCTCGGAAGACAATAGATTCCGTCTGAATTTCTCTGCAGTTTACAATATACAGGACAACAGCCAGCCGGCGCAGGAGCTCACTTATTCTGCGCAGACTCTTGCTCCCAACGCTCCCACACTGTACAATTCCGACGGATCGCTGAATTGGGAAAACCAAACATGGGAGAATCCTCTTGCCGCCCTCAATTCTGTATTCAAATTCAGAACCAAGGATCTGGTTGCCAATACTGCCTTGTCTTATGAGATCGCAAAAGATCTGACTCTCAAGAGCAGTTTTGGGTATACCGATCTGAATACCGTCGAAACGCGTACCTCTCCCTCAACAGTGTATAATCCGATATATAATGTCAGCAGCAGCCGTTCCTCGATTTACTTAAACAGCACCAACCGGTCGTCCTGGATTATTGAGCCTCAGATCAATTGGGAAAAGGAAATTGCAGGAGGAAAATTCAGCATTCTGGCGGGTGGAACTTTTCAGAGCCAGAACAACAGAACGCTATATCAATTCGGCAGCGGATTCAGCTCCAACGACCTAATCTATAATCTGGCGGCGGCCAAAACCGTCACTGTCCTTGCCAATGATGAGATCCAATACAGATACCAGGCGTTTTTTGGCAGATTGAACTACAACTGGCAGCAGCGCTACATCATAAACCTTACCGCGAGACGAGACGGCTCGAGCCGTTTCGGGCCAGGTAATCAGTTTGCTAATTTTGGCGCCATCGGGACTGCTTGGCTTTTTTCAAACGAAAGTTTCCTGAAAAATAGAAGATGGATCAGTTTTGGAAAAATACGCGCCAGCTACGGTACAACAGGAAGCGACCAGATTGGCGACTATCAGTTCCTGAATACCTATACCACGACAGGCGTCCAGTACAGCGGGATTGTCGGACTGCAGCCCTCCAGGTTGTTTAATCATGATTTTGGATGGGAGGTCAACAAGAAATTGGAATTCGCTTTGGAACTGGGATTACTTGGCGACCGAATTTTCGCAACTGCGGCATGGTACCAAAACAGGTCATCAAACCAGCTCGTCGGCATACCGCTTCCCGGAACTACCGGATTCACTACTATTCAGGCCAATCTAGATGCCACCGTTGAAAATAGAGGGCAGGAATTTACCCTGCGCACTGTAAATTTCAATAAGGGAAATTTTCATTGGTCGACAAGCTTCAACCTGAGCTTCATGCGCAACAAGCTATTGAGCTTTCCCTCGCTGGAAACTTCTACATACAGCCAGAAATACAGAATAGGCATGCCGCTCAATATTGCATTGGTTTACAACTCAGATGGAGTCAATCCACAGACTGGCATCTACGGGTTCGAGGATCTTAATAATGACGGCCGCATTTCTTTTCCTCTGGACCGCCAGACTGCGGTGGACATGAACCCGAAATATTTCGGCGGCCTGCAGAACCAATTGTCCTACAAGCGCTGGAATCTGGACTTTCTGTTTCAGTTCGTCAAGCAGAAAAACAGGCTCCTTCCGATGAGTCCTGCCGGAATGATGTCAAACCAGCAGGACAGGATCACTGATCTATGGACAAAAACCGGTGATCTCTCCCAGTACCAGATAGCCACCACAGGCAGCAATAGCGCCGCCGTAAATTCAAATTCAAATTACTGGGAAAGCGATGCCATGATTTCTGATGCTTCCTACATACGCCTGAAAAACATTTCGCTCACTTACGAGCTTCCGCTGAGCCTCAGGGAAACCAGCTGCAAGGTAATGTTTCAGGGACAGAATCTGCTGACCTTCACAAAGTTCAAAGAGGGCGATCCTGAGTTTGTTACCTCCGGCTTTCTGCCGCCGCTTAAGATCATTTCACTTGGGGTACAATTAAACTTTTAATACAAAATGACAATGATACATCTTATTAAAAAATATGCTTCAGGAATATGTCTCCTGTTCATTCTCGGTGCTTGCGATTCTTTTGTGGAAGTAGACCTTCCAAATTCACAGCTCACCAACACAGCCGTATTCGAGAATTATGAAACAGCCAATGCGGCATTGATGAACATCTATGCCAAAATGCGCGATACAGGTGTCCTGACAGGTGTAAATACCGGATTATCGAATGAACTGGGCAACTATACCGATGAAATAACGGCTTATGGTACTGCATCCAATTCAAGCATGCCGTTCTATAATAACGCACTGCTTCCAACCAGCACGATTATTGCAGGATACTGGAATTCTACCTATAATCAAATTTATGCCGCAAACGCTTTGCTGGAAGGAATTGGAAACTCCAAGAACCTTTCTGCTGAAGACAAGAAAAAGCTGACTGGCGAAGCATTGTTCATCCGCGCACTGGCACATTTTTATCTCGCGGGACTTTTTGGGGATATTCCCTACATCAAGACGACAGATTATCGCCAAAACAGTGCGGTGGTCAAAACTCCGATCAATATTGTATATGAAAACATAAGCGGAGATCTCCAGAATGCTATCTTGCTTTTATCAGATAACTACAGCAGTAACGACAGGATCCGCCCCAACAAGCTGGCCTGCCGAGCATTACTGGCAAGGCTATTTCTATATCGGAAATCTTATGCCGAAGCGGCAAATGAGGCTTCTGCTGTCCTGAATCAGACCGGAACTTACTCATTGGAATTGGATCTTGACAAAACTTTCTTACTGGCGTCCAAAGAAACAATCTGGCAGTTTCAGTCAGTATCGGCGGGGCAAAATACAAAGGAAGGCTCCATCTTTATTTTTCAGGCAGGCCCTCCTACCACCATAGCGCTGAACCCTGTACTTATAAATTCATTTTCCGCAGGCGACCTAAGAAGGACAAACTGGATAAAGGCCGTTTCCAAAGGAACCAGCACCTGGTATCATGCCTTCAAATACAAGGAACAAAATACTACGGCCGTATCCAAGGAATATTCAATCGTGTTCCGTTTGGCAGAGCAGTATCTAATACGTGCAGAAGCAAGGGCTTTTCAGGGCGACTTGATCGGTGCAAAGGAAGATCTGAACAAAATAAGAAGCCGCGCAGGACTTGGCAAGACGCCAGCGTCGACCAAAGAAGAAATTCTGGAAGCCGTGCTTCAGGAAAGAAGATGGGAGTTTTTTACAGAACACGGACACCGCTTTTTTGACCTAAAACGTTTTGGCAGGCTGGATACCGAACTTTCATCGGTAAAGCCGGGATGGACATCCACCGATAGCCTTTTACCGATCCCACAGAATGAATTAAGCACCAACCCAAACCTGCAGCCTCAAAACCCAGGCTATTAAAATATTTGAAATGCCATGTCAACAATTATAATAACCCAGTCCAAAAATCGGTTTTTTAGAGCATTGCCTCTAGTTTTATTTTGTATTTTGTATTTAGTAGCCTGCCCCTTGTCGGGGCAGGCATTACAAAAAAAACACCTTGCTCCAGCAGCTTATCCTTTATGGGGCCGCATTGAAACTGGCCCGGCGGCACCAAATGAAAAATGGATCAGCTATGGAATGCACTACGAAATTGGAGCCGACACATTGTACCTGCAAAATGCTGCGAATGGTAGAACATTCACATTCCCTTCTGCTTCGAAGCCTTTTTTTACAAGGGATAATTTTTTTATGTGCATAAACCAAGACACACTTCGGGTTCTTGATCCGCAGACAGGCAGAAATGAAAACATCAAAGCTGTACAGCAGTATGTTTATTCAAATGCAGCCAATTTATTGGTTATGTCTATTGGCGGCGGCAGAAAGACAAACACAATGATCATCAAGTCTCCGCTTGGAAAAACCCTTCAGGAGATTGCCGACGTCGAGCAGTTCTCAATAAGTCCCGATGGCCGAAAGCTTCTCTATACCGTTCTGTTCAATGACAAAAGCTCCATTTTTGTAGTTGACCTCTTGAGGCCTGGCACTACAAAATGGATTTTGAAATCAGCTGATTCCCAATATGAAACTTTTACATGGCAGAAAGATGCAAAAGCAGTCGCTTTTTACTGCAAAACTGCAGCTCAGAAGCCAATTAAGTCATTATTGCTCTACAAGCTGGAAAAAGACCAATTGACAGAGCTTGATCCCATAAGACAGGCAGGCTTTCCAAAAGACTATTCAATTATAAAAGAAGCCCCCTTCGAAATCATAATTTCTGACGATCTTGAGAAGATTTTTTTTCCGATCAAAAAAAGCAAGAAAACTGTCCTTGATCCTGAAGACTCAAAAGTGGAGGTATGGAATGCAAACGACAAATATGTATATGCTTTCGAACAGCGCCATGGAAAATTTGAGCAGGCCTCAAAAATAGTATTATGGGAACCCGAGAAAGGAACTGTAAATCAGATCAATTCTGCCGAGCTGCCTATGATAATCCTTTCAACTGACCACAAGTACGCCTTGTTGTCAAATCCAAAAGCGTACGAACCTCAATATGAAGATGACGGTCCCCGCGATTACTTTATCCTGGATCTTGCTACTTTAGAAAAAAATATTTTCCTTGCCAAACAGTCTGCTTATCGTCTGGATATTTTAGTTTCTCCGACCGGCAGATACATATCTTACTTCAGGGATAAGAACTGGTGGGTCTATGATGTTGCGGCTAAAAAACACAGCAATATTACTGGAAACCTCGGGGTGCCATTTTCTGGCAAAATTCATGAATTAAAAGATAATTTTGCATTTGGAAACCCGGGCTGGAGCGTTGAAGATAAAGAGATATTGCTTTATGATGAATTTGATCTATGGGCTATTGCCCCAGACGGCAGTTCTTCAAGAAAGCTGACTCATGGACGCGAATCAAAAATAAAGTATCGTCTGAATCTTGTTGATGATGTAAAAAACATTTATGAAAGCCCAAAACTTGCTGAATATAATTTAGACAGGGAGCTTTTTTTCCGCCTCGCAGGAGAAGATGGAAAAACAGGTTATGCCGTCTGGAAAAAAGGATCCGCAGAAAAAGTAATAACCTACGGGGATTCGTCTGTAAACGACCTTCATTTTGGACTAAAAAAGCAAAGACTCTTCTGGCTTGAACAGCGATTTAACCTGTCTCCAATACTTATGTCAAAAGAAAAATCGTCGCCTGCCAAAACTATCTTCCAGAGCAACAAACAGCAGCATAATTATTACTGGGGGAAAAATGAATTAATTCGTTTCCAAAATTCCAAAAAACAAAATTTAAAAGGAATTTTATACTATCCCGCAAATTATGATGCTCAAAAAAAGTATCCAATGATTGTACGTATCTATGAAAAACAGTCACAGAAACTCCACAATTATATCAATCCGACGCTATATAATGAATCAGGATTTAATGTAACGGTTTTTACAACGGAAGGCTATTTTGTCTTCTTGCCGGATATCGTTCACGAAAAGGAGAATGTCGGTCCTTCAACCGTAGACTGTGTCGTTTCCGGAACAGAGAAAATACTTGAGCTCGGACTCGTAGATCCGAAAAAAATTGCCCTTACGGGACATTCTTTTGGAGGATATGAAACCGCTTTTGTCATTAACTACAGCCATATTTTTGCAACAGCAATAGCCAGTGGAGCAATTGTGGATCTTACCCGAAAATTCCTGACTTTGGGAACTAATAGAGGCCAGCCCCAAATGTGGCGCTTCAACACAGGAGGCTGGCGAATGGGAGAAAAAACGCCTTTTACCAACCGGTCAGATTTCGATCGAAATTCTCCGCTTGAGTCTATAGAAAATCTTAAAATCCCGCTTCTCATGTGGTCTGGAAAAGAAGATACCCAGGTAGATCCTTTTCAAAGCATGGAATACTATCTTGCACTTCGAAGGCTGGGCAAAAAATGTGTTTTTTTGCAGTATCCTGGTGAAGGGCATACCTTGGAAGATTCTGCCAATCAAAAAGATGCTACTATACGGATGTTGCAATGGCTTGAATATTATCTCAAAGGAGAAACAACCACCGAATGGATCAGTAACGGGACTCTCTAATTAAGGTAGACTGTTGTTAAAAAAATAATGCCGTTCCAAATTGGAACGGCATTATCATTTTGATTATTGTTTAATTTGGCTGCTCGGGACGATACAGCTTTTCTGTACATTCTCCATTGGGATCTTTTCCCCAAACCTGTGCTCCTACATCATTTATGCGGCACGTGAATTCACTTGGCTCATCCTCACAATCTCTTGTGATGTTACTACAGCTGCCATCCGGATTAAGCACATATCCAATTTTAGGCAACGCATCCTTTGCTTTTTGCATCGAAGTAGTTGCAAAAGCTCCTGAAAGTGCAAGTATCACTACCGCAAATGGGCCTGCATTTTTTAAAAATAACGTTTTCATAATAATAAATATTAAATTAAACTCTGATCTACTTTTTTCTACAGGTATTCGATCTTTTTTTCCTGATACCGGCCAGTATATTGTATTGGCTAATCTTTTATAAGATCAGCACTTTTCATTTCTTTTTTCAGTACAGGTTTCAAATCATAAACTACTATTTCACTTCCTATAAGCCCATATAGATGCGAAGGGGTTACAACAAAATTTTTCAGTCTTTGACTGCCTATATTATAGACTGGAAAACTTAGTAAATAGGTATTTTTTGTTAAATCGTAAACATCAATTATGCAGGCTTGGTCCCATAATTTTCCTATTTCATGTTTTCCTTTTATCTTGGAATAAACAAAAAGAAGATTTCGGCAGACCGCCGCATTTGCATTTACGATAAGTGGCGGTGCAGACATTTTTCTCACTGTATGATTCTCCAGATACGAAACTTTAATTTTGGCTTTTGTGATAGTGTCAATTGTATTTCCCCTGAACTTCAAGTCTCCTTCTTTCCCCGCTACGATAAATTCATTGCGGTAATAGTACAGATAGATGATCCGATCCGGATTTTCAGCGTAAAGCAACTTTCCGTCAGTATCGAAAACGCCATCAATCTGCTTTTGAAGCAGCGTCTCTTTATACTCTATTTTCTTTTGGCTTCCAGCTTTGAAAACACCAAGTATATTGGCAAGATTTTTTCCATTATTGGAACGAAATACAACTGCAGTGCTGTCAATTGGTTCTGCCTGGTCAAAATAATGGATTCCATCAAGCTTTTTATTGATTTTCCAGTCCGCCGTGACGCCCCTGAAAATTACTGGCACAGAACCATCTTTTAGATAAAAATACTTGTCTTTGACAGCTATCCTAACCATTTTGAATGGAATCTTTCCTGGATCAAATGTGATCCTGTCGATTCGGCTGTTATTCAAGGTCATGTCGAACGACAAAAGCTGCAATGGCGCCGTAGAATTTCCAAGGTATATTCTGCCATTGGAAGTGCCTGCAAAATAATAGGAGTTGAACTTGATATCTTTCTCAGCAAGAGCAGTTGCTGCATGATTGGGATATCGTCTTATAAATGGATTCTCGTAATGCATTATCCTATCTGACCAAATATATAAGATGACTATTGCTGCAGTACTGAAAACTGCAATACCGGCAAACCATTTAAAGACGTCCCTGTATCTTTGAGATCCACCATTCTTTGCTTTTAATTGCCTGTTTAGAATTATTGCACCGGCCGCAAGCGCGAGGAAAGCTATATTGAAAATCATATGAATATTCCAGCTCATCTTTTCCAGTATGCCGCCGCAGGAACACGGCACAAATGAACTGTAATGAAGTACAATAAAAATATAAACCGTAAACATGGACATAAGGCCAAAAGAAGCAAACAATGCAGGATTTCTGAATTTTGGAATCAGCAGCATCAAAGCAATTATTAGCTCAGAAAGCGGCACTGCCCAGGATACCCATCCGGCAAATGCACTTAAGAGCGGTGACTGTCCCACCTGCACCTTAAAATTTTCAAAGTCTAATAATTTACTTGCTGCAGCATATACAAACAGCAAAATATATAGAAGACAAATTATCTCAACAATAACACTTTTTGCATTAGTTTTTGAATTCATGATCTTTATTTTTCAATTAAAAACTAGCGTGAACTTCAATCAGAGGTCAATAAAAATATTTCACAAAAGTAATTGGGATATTTCTGACATACACTTTAAAAATCAAGCCAAAAACTTTGAAAATCAGGCAGTTTTACGTTATCATATCATTTCAAAAAAATGCCTGCACTTTGTAAGAATCATGCAGGCAATAAATAATAGTGCTTATTTTTGGGATCAGCCTTTTATCGAGGCGCTGATTCCGGCAAGTTTTTCGTGCAGTTCAATTAGACCCGCTTTCTGCAGGCACTCCTCAGAGAGACTCTCCAGTTCTGTCCTTCCCTGCTCGTTTATACTCTCCAGAAGAACCGATGATCCTTCCCTGATCTTTAGTCCGTCTTTTATCAGATGGCTTAATAAGAGTACATTTTTTCGTGAAATTTTAAGATCTATTTTCACTGTCTCATTCATGCCAGGGATACTCAGAACAGTATCAAAAACCTTGGCCGCATCAATTGCTGTAAACATAATTCATCATTAAAAAATTAATACTCGCTCAGTGTAAAATTATAAAGGATCTTTCATATTCACCCTACTCAAAATTTGGGGAGGATTGCAGGGCTTGCACTCCTTTTCTAATTTAGCTTTATCATAAGCCCTATACTGAATTTCAAAGCTGTTTTTTATTGCAATTAAACGGTGCGATTAACAGTGGATGATTTAGATTAATGAACTGCTTAGGATTCTCGGATAAACTTAAAATAAAGCTGAAAGTGGTTTTATTGAAGCTTTCGGACTGCGGTTTTCTGCAGTCAGCAAGATGTCTGGTTGTATCACAACCAAAAATCTTGCTGCCCCTCTGCTCGGAACTCGCTGGCAGTGAAACTTTAAGGTTGAATGAAATTGAAACAATGAAAAAGAAAAGATTATGGAAGAGAAAAACAGCAGCAGAAACAGATGGCTGCACATCCGGCTGACCAAAGAAGAATTTGATTTTATTGATAAGAATTTCAAAGCATCAGCCTGCCGCAAACGCAGTGATTTCGTCCGCAGAAATCTGCTAAGAAAACCCATTGTAATGAGATATAGAAACGAGTCGCTCGATAATCTGCTGCAGGAGCTTATCCAGCTCAGAACACAGCTTAATTTCATGGGAAATAATTTCAATCAGAGCGTTAAAAAACTCCACACCCTTTTTGAAATTTCAGATTTCAGAATTTGGATTCTGGCTTTTGATTCCGACAGGAATAACTATTTTTCGCTGGTTGAAGAAATAAAAAAACACATTGAAAATCTCGCCCAAAAATGGTTGCAGTCATAAACACAGGACACTCGATTAGAGGCATCTTCATCTACAATGAGAATAAAGTTTCCCAGGGTACAGCTGTGTGCATCGGCGAGGGAAATTATCCAATCGATATTGAAAAAATGTCAGAAAATTTTAAGCTCGGGGTATTTTTAAAACAGCTACAGCTCAATGAAAATGTCAAGCGCAGCGCAGTGCACATCTCGCTGAATTTTGACCGTTCGGACAAGGATTTATCAAAAGAGAAACTCATGCAGATAGCCTCTTCTTACATGGAGAAAATTGGATTCGGCGCACAGCCTTATCTGGTCTACCAGCACCACGATGCGGGACATCCGCACCTGCATATCGCGGCCATAAATGTGCGGGCAGACGGATCCAGGATTAACATGCACAATATTGGAAGAAACCAGTCCGAAACGGCACGGAAGGAATTGGAGATTTCCTTTAATCTGGTTCGGGCGGACTCGAGAAAAAAACAGAGTCCGGCGCTTATTAATGCCATTGATGCGGAAAAAATAAAATATGGGGCAATAGATTCCAAGAGAGCCATCGGAAGTGTATTGAGTGCAGTTATTCCGCACTACAAATACACAACCCTCGGTGAGCTGAACTCAGTATTGAACCTCTATAACGTGAAGGCGGAAAGGGGAAAGGAAAATTCAAAAATGTTTCAGAATAAAGGACTGATCTACCAGATTCTGGATGAGAGCAAAAAGACGGTCGGGGTTCCTATAAAAGCCAGCAGTTTTTATTCCAAGCCTACCCTTTCCCGGCTTGAAATTAATTTTGCCGCCTCCAAAACTTCTCGCATGATAAACATGAAAAGAACACGAAATGCGGTGGATCTGCTGCTTTTGAAATACCCATCAATTACGCTCTCGCAGCTTGAAACGCGGCTGGCTAACCAGGGCATTACGGCAGTTGTCAGAAAAAATGAACAGGGGTTTATATACGGCATGACCTACATAGATCATAACACCAGATGCGTTTTCAACGGAAGCAGTCTCGGACCTGAATATGCAGCCAAAGGTCTCCTGCAGCGTCTGGGCCATTCCTCCCATTATGAGAAGCAGTATACAGTTGCTGATGGTACCGCTCAGAAGCACGGCTCTTTTATTTCCGCAGGGGAAGTGCAGCGGATAATTGATGAAGTGCTTTACGCCGGAACGCCGTCAGATTACGTTCCCAGAGAGTTTAAAAACAAGCGAAAAAAAAGAAAAAGAAAAGGACAGTCAGATAATAATTAACACATAAAAATCAACAGTATGCAGACGGGAGAAAATGAACAGGCGCTTAGAAAAATTTTAGATATGACTAGACTGATGGGCATCACACTGCTGCTCATCCATTTTTATTATTACTGCTTCGATTCCTTCAGGCAGTGGAATCTTGCACCTGATTTTGCCTGCAGGATACTGGAGAATATTTATCGTACGGGGCTTCTGGACAGCTTCCATAAATCAAAGCTTTTTGCACTTGGACTCTTGGTTATTTCCCTCATGGGGGCCAGGGGAAGAAAAGATGAAAAACTCCATTTTAGAACTGCTTTTTATTATATCTCAATGGGTCTCCTGCTTTACTTTGGATCCTATTTGGCTTTTGTAATATTTGCAGATGCTAAGGTCTGCTCCGTACTATATATCTCACTGTGTTCTTTGGGCTATCTGATGACGCTTTCCGGGGGCACCCTGCTCTCCCGCATTATCCGCAGAAAGCTGGGTTCAACAGATATTTTTAATAAGGAAAATGAAACTTTCCCTCAGGAGGAAAGGCTTATTGAAAACGAATATTCCGTTAACCTTCCCGCACGCTATCATCTCAAAGACAAAGTGCGCAGCAGCTGGATTAACATTATAAATCCCTTCCGAGGCATTCTGGTTCCAGGCACGCCGGGTTCGGGAAAATCATACTTTGTAATCCGCCATATAATCACCCAGCATATTGCCAAGGGCTTTTCTATGTTCATTTATGATTTCAAGTTCGACGACCTCACTGTTATCGCCTATAATGCCTGGCTGGAATTCCGTCATCTTTATGCCGTGGAACCCAAATTTTACATCATAAATTTTGACGACCTCTCCAGAACCCACCGTTGTAATCCTCTTGATCCTGCGGCAATGACAGACATTACCGATGCCGCTGAATCTGCCCGCACAATCCTTATGGGACTCAATCGGGAGTGGATTAAAAAACAGGGCGACTTCTTTGTGGAATCTCCTATAAATTTCCTGACAGCCGTCATCTGGTATCTTCGAAAATACAACGATGGCGAGTTCTGCACCCTGCCCCATGTCATTGAAATGATCCAGACCGACTATGAAAGCCTTTTCACGATTCTGAGAACAGAAAAAGAGATCGAAGTGCTGATCAATCCCTTTGTCAGCGCATTCCTGAATGAGGCAGTCGACCAGCTGGAGGGTCAGATAGCATCGGCTAAAATCTCGCTGGCGAAACTCTCCTCTCCCCAGCTTTACTACGTACTCTCGGGCAGTGATTTTACACTCGATATCAATAATCCATCCGATCCGAAAATTGTTTCAATGGGGAACAATCCGCAGAAAATGCAGACATACGGGGCAGTGCTTTCACTTTTTGTCAGCCGTCTTATCAAACAGGTAAACCAGAAGGGAAAACTTAAAAGCAGTCTTATTTTTGACGAGTTCCCCACCATCTATCTCAATAATATTGACAGTCTGATTGCAACGGCAAGAAGCAACAAAGTGAGCACCTGTCTTGGAATTCAGGACTTCAGCCAGCTTCGTAAAGACTACGGCCGTGAGCAGGCTGATGTGATCATTAATATAGTCGGAAATATTGTCTGCGGACAAGTCAGCGGGGATACGGCAAAACAGCTCTCAGAGCGTTTCGGAAAAATAATGCAGGACAGGGAGAGCCTTTCCATCAACAGCAGCGACACCTCCATCAGCCGTTCAAGACAGCTGGAATCCGCAGTGCCTCCTTCGAAGATTTCTTCGCTGAGTTCGGGAGAATTTGTAGGCATGACAGCCGATAACCCGGACTGCAGAATTGAGCTTAAAACCTTTCACTGCGAAATCATCAACGACCACGAAAAAATTAAAAAAGAAACAGATAATTACCAAGAAATTCCGATCATACGGACAATTGATAATGTTATCATCCAGAAAAATTATCTGCAGATCAAAATTGAAATTCAGGAAATAATCCACAGTGAAATGGAAAGGATAATCAAAAATCCTGCACTTTCATCGCTGGTTCTCAAAAAAGAAAAATAACTTTTAATCCTTAAATGTTTTCTTGAGGCAGTAAAAAAAGAAATATTTTTTAGCTGCCGGATTCTTTTATAAGCTGCAGTGTCCTTTCGTCCTGCGCTCCATTGTAATATTTCTCAAGCACCTGCCTGAAACATTCATGCGTTTCAGGCAGAAGTCCAAACAGGGTCATGCAGGATTTCAGTTTTCTTTCATCTGACCTGCCCAGAATTTCCAGTGCCTTTTTATTTTCAATTTTTAGCATTGCATTAGTAATTTCCACCAGACGATTGCCAAGTATCGGATGATTCAAATACAGTGAGGCTTCTTTTAGGTTTTCAATGCCGTAAAAGATGTTATAATCCGTGAATCCCAGTCCTCTTAGCTGGGGGAAAATAAACCACATCCAGTGGGTCTGTTTGCTACCCTGCCTGATCTCGCACAGTGCATTGCCGTACGTTTCCTTTTGTGCCTCTAAAAAACGGTCCAGATCATATTGCTTTTCCATTGCATTGCTTTTTTGTCACCTGAAATTACAAAATATTTCAATACCGGTCCCACAACAGGCATCTGAAATAGGGGTTCAGCCTGCTGTAAAGATTGATAAGGAAATTTTCAATGAAAAACGGATTAAAAGAGCCGCGAAAATAGCACCCGCAGGCTCCTGCATGCGCATAACGGCCTTGCCGCCCTTCGGGACTTATAGCACTCCGGATCCTTTATCGGGCGCTTGATTTTGTGCTTTCTTTTTTCCCGTTTTTTCTTTGAAAAATTTCATGCGGGGCTTTAGAAAAGACAAAAAAAATATTCACTTAAAATTTTACATCATGGAAATTTCAGGACGACTTACAAAAGATGCCGTAACGGCAAAAGTTTCAAAAGACAGGGAGGTGGTAAATTTCTCCATTGCCATAAACGACAGCTACAGACCAAAAGGGGCTGACGAGCTAAAAAAGATAGTAACCTACATCGACTGCTCCTATTGGATGGGTTCCAAAATGGCGCAGTGGCTTAAAAAAGGCACTGTGGTCGAACTCTTCGGGCGTATAGGTCTGAATGTCTACAATAATGCCGAGGGCAAAGCGCTCGGTTCGCTGACCTTTCACACCAGTAATATTAAAATACTGGTTTTCCCGAAAACAGAAAACAGTTCTTCTCTTCCCGCAGTTCAAAAGAAAAATACAGATCAAGACACCCCTGACGACCTGCCTTTCTAATTGGAATATATACCGTTTCACATCAAAATTTATACGCCATGAAAGCCTTTGAAAAATCAGTTTACATAGAATATCCCGTATCCGCCCAATTCAAAAAAATAGTCCTCTCCAATATGGATTCCTATGACGGGACAAAAAAAGAGCAGTTGAAATCTTTTTTGGAAGACCTGCAGAAAAATGGATGCATCTGCGGGATGATTTCAGAGTTTATCTACAACTCGGACTGCAAAAAATTCTATATCCAGCATTTGGATGATTTGGAAAATATCCGATACGAAATTGAAGATTTCCTTGGGGAATCTGTCAAAAACCGCCACCGACTGCCCCATTACACTTTTGTATGCTGGCTCTGCTTTGAAGAATACTGTTTTGATATCTACAGAAACAGTTTTGAATAACGCTTTTTCAATCTTAAATCTTCCTTTATGAAAGCATCAGATAAATTTAAAACCGCCATAGAAAGCTACCTGAGCGAAAAAGCGCAGAACGATTCCGTTTTTTCAGCGGACTATAAAAAAGAGAGCAAAAACCTTGAAAGCTGTTTCCATTACATTTTTGGCGAGGTCAAAAAAACAGGGGAATGCGCCTTTGACAATCAGGAAATCTTTGACATGGCTGTGAAATACTACACAGACGACACGATTGGAATGCCTGCCCCTGTTCAATGCAGAGTAGCAGTAAGCCCCCCTGCCAAACCTGATTTGTTCTCCACTGCTCCCGCAGTTTCTCAAAGCACAGTTCAAAAAATAGAAATAGTACAATCCGTGAATCCTGTACAAAAAACCCTAACACTCTTTGACTTATGATACCCAAAACAGTTATAGAAAAAGAAATCAGCGCCTTAAGCACCACCCTTGCGCCCATTACTGCGCAGATGCATCAGTGGGCGGAAAAAAACATTTTCCTGAAATGGGCGGTGCTCTCAAGGGGAAAATTCCATTGTCTGGAATGCACCCATTCGTGGAAACCCGACAGCCAAAGCCAGTCCTGCAAAAATTATATTAACTGCAACGCCTGTCAAGGCAGGCTTAAAATGCATCAGCACAATCAGGTGCATTTCAAAGAAATCGAATACTTCGCCCTCACCGATACCTGCTCTGGGTATCAGGTGGTGCGCATCATCTGCTCGCATAAAAACATGAAAAAAAATATTCTTCCCGCCTATTCCCATACCGAAGTCATGCAGCATTGGATAAATCCAAAAGGGGAAGTGCGCACCATCTCAAGAAGCACCAATGTTTTTTCCAATGCCTATGATGCATGGCAGTACTATTCCCTTTTAGAAATCCGCCCAAAGGATTTTCAGAACTCCCCAAAATTCCGCATCAATCCCTATAAGGTTTATCCGCACATGAAAGTGATTCCGCTTTTGAAAAGAAACGGTTTTAAAACTTCCGTGCACGGCATTGCACCGCAGATACTCTTTACTGCTCTTTTAAAAGACCCCATTGCAGAAACCCTTTTAAAAAGTTCGCAGACCTCTCTGCTCAAGCATTACCTGAATTCCCATGAACAGCACCTGCGTGAAAACTGGCAGGCAGTAAAAACCTGCCTTAAACACCGTTATCAGATTCAGGACATCAAAATTTGGGAGGATTATATTGCCCTGCTCCGATGGTTTAAAAAAGACCTCAACTCCCCTGCGCTTGTCTGCCCTGAAAATTTAGACCAGGCGCACGACAGGTTTGTTGCCAAAAAAAGGGAGTTGCAACGCAGGAAGCATCTTTCGCAGATGCGTGCTGAAATACAGAAAGCAGAGCCGATTTATGAAAATGATAAAAAACAGTTCTTCGGACTTTCTTTTACCGATAATGACCTTACCGTAAAAGTCCTTGACTGTGTGCAGGATTTTCTCTATGAGGGCGACACGCTCCACCACTGCGTATTTACCAATGAGTATTATAAAAAGAAAGATTCCCTGATACTCTCAGCGCAGATTGAAAACAGACCCGTGGAAACCATTGAAGTGTCCCTTTCGAGAATGGAAATTATCCAGTGCAGGGGACTTCGCAATAAAGCCACTAAATATCACAGCAGGATTCTTAGGATTATAAATAAAAACCTGCCTGAGATTGCCCGGCGGTTGAAAAAACAAAAAAAGCAGACTGCTCCTGCTTAAACCATTTTACTATTGATACCGCAGATTTTACACTGCGGTATTTTTTTTCGCGCGCAGACACTTTAAGGATCACGGGGCAGTCCCGGCTTAGGGGCTATTGTGGAATGTTAAGTCAATTTCACCACAAAGTTCGGGCACGTCCTTCGGTTCTCCGCAAAAAATTCCCCCATAAATGCAGGGCTGCGCTCCTGCTTTATTGCGTTGCTTTCTGCGTTCGCTCGTCCCTGCCCGCACAGCGGTGCTGTAATTAATCTTAAAACTACAGCAATTATGAAAAATCAACATCAAAACACAGACTGGCAGAAAGTATCAGAAATCGAACTGATCTATAAAACCAAAGTAAAAAGCACTGAAAGACCGTGTATAACTTCTTCCAGAGATGCTTACCGAATACTGCTTGACAGCTGGGATCCCGGCAAAATAGAATTCTTTGAGCAGTTCAAAGTGCTGCTGCTCAGCCAGTCCAACAGGGTTCTGGGAATCTACGAGGTTTCCTCAGGAGGCATCTCGGGAACTGTGGTGGATATGCGCATGCTTTTCGCGGCAGCCCTGAAAGCTGCCGCCGTCGGGATCATCATCACCCACAACCATCCCTCAGGAAAAACATCACCTTCCGAGGCCGACAGAAATATGACCCGAAAAATCCGAGAAGCAGGAAAACTGCTGGATATTCCGTTGCTTGACCACCTGATTGTAACTCCCGAAACCTATTACTCTTTTGCAGATGAAGGCGCCCTTTAAAGGCGTTTTCATCTTTCATGCCCTTGTGCTGTTCTGGTTTTTTAAGTAATTTTGCCCTATGAATCATGAAGAAATAAAACGATATTTTGAGAACAATCCGCCGCCGAAGGAAGTTGTATGGACCCAGTGGGCGAAGATTACCGACACTCAGGTTTTCCTCAACAGCTGTTATACCACCATTAGAAATTTTAACGGTCCTGTCGATCGCATAAAATAGTCCAAATTAAAAAATTTGGCTATTTTAGCTTTAATTCATGAGTGGGAAAAAGAAGGCACTTCGCAAACCCGCAAACGTTATGTGCTAGCTGATCGGTACGCCACAAAAGCTGAAAATAAACCTAAAATAAAAAATAGCATGATACTTTTCAAAGTAGAAGCTTAAAAACGAAAAATAATGGCGTTAGAATTTGAAAACGAAATTGAAATTATTGAAGTAATGGAAGGCTACTTAATAAATTCTCGTCCACCATAGGAAGTTAGAAACCAAGTTGACATCAATTATAAAATAGAAAGTCAAAGCATTATTATTTTTGAAATTCGTCCCGTTTGGGACAATCCAAGCGAAAAAATGGAGTATAATGTAGCAAAAGCAACGTTTGTGAAAACCGAGAACAAATGGAAAGTATATTGGTTTAAGTCTGATATGAAATGGCATACTTACAAACCAAATGAAAAAGTAAATAACCTAAAAGAGTTTGTGAAAATTATTGAAGAAGATAAATATAATTGTTTTAGGGGTTAAACAAGAACTTTTATTAAACAGCCTGTCTTCGTTAGTATTGACAGCAGTGTATTTTGCACTTCTTGCCATTTCTAATGAACTTTCTACATTAATTATAAAATCATTTATTTTAAACACTTTTTGAGAAAATATTCTGCGGCTAGACAAGTACATTAAACTTATGAGAAAAATTCTGAGCATGGGAAAATAGTAAAAAAACAGGACACGACCAGATTCCGCTTTTAAGATTGAATTGCAATGATGCAGTAATTTTATAATCTGTTAATTATCTACATAAATAAATAAATAAATAAATAGCTATAAACCTGGTAATCAAAAACATTCCTCCTGCAAATAATCCAACCGAAAATAACAATGTCATAAAGAAATTATCTTTTGGCGTTTTTTCGCTTCTAAGTTCCAAGAGTATTTGACATTTGCATAAAGAAATTTGTTAACATGTCGAGGTACACTTTTTTTTCCTCTGCCTGCTTTAATATAACATCTGAAGTCAAGTATTTGCTAAAGCGCAGGTTTTACAGAAATATAACAAGTCTAAGTTTGTGGCAGAATCGTGGCGAATTTCATTCTGAAAAAGCAAAACCACAATAAAATAAGGTTATAAGAAGTTTAGGTTCGAAACTTTTAGAAATCAATTTTCTAAGTGCACCTACAGCTCTCCGCGAAAAGCACCTCATTGAGGTGCTTTTTCCATTTCAATACTTTCCTTAATTTACAGAACTCTATATTTTGGATCAATACTAGAATTCTGATTTTTTTTCGAACCCATTATGATTTTTATAAATTCTTACTTTTAAAAACCATCATTTTGTCTCTTGTCATATCATTTATCGTATAGGAGATCCCACCCATTCCCAAACCAGAAGTATCTCTTCCGCCAAATGGCATCCACTCTACTTGAAAGACAGTATTGTCGTTTATCATAACGGCCGTAGCATTTAGCTTTTTTGTTACTTCTAAAGCAATATCAATATTTTTTGTAAAAACAGCGGCCCGAAAATGAACATCTAAAGCGTTTGCTTTTTTTATTGCTTCTTCCCTATCTGCAAAAGGATAAATACAAACAACAGGATCGAAAATTTCATTAACAGATACTTTAGAATCTTCTGATGGATTAAACAAAACGGTCGGCTCAAAACAAGTATCAGAAATTCTTTTTCCTCCTGTAATTAATTTTGCACCATTTTCAATTGCTTCGTTCACCCATTCTTCTACGCGATTTACTTCTTTTGGTGTAATAAGAGATCCTACATCTGTCGCTTTATCAAACGGATATCCAACAATTAATTTATTGGTTGCCCGAGAAAATTCTTCAATAAAACGATCACATATTTCCTGATTTACATAAATTTTCTGCACGGAAACACAAACCTGACCCGCGTGATAAAATCCTCCTTTACCAAATCCGGAATCATTTCGCTAAAATAGGCATCACTTTCAACAATTACCGGTGAAGCTCCGCCATGCTCCAGGGCACATCTGGTTCCGGGAGACAATTTACTTTTTAAAGACCAACCTACTCTTGCGGAACCAATGAAAGTGAAGAAATTTACTCTTGGATCTATAACTAACAATTCTGCAGTTTCATTATCACACAAAACCACTTGCAGCCATCCTTCAGGTAAACCAGCTTCTTTTAAAATAGCAGCCAATGCTATAGCTTAAAGAACTTGGAGATACATTGAGACTTTCTGAAAGCTCTACAAATTATTAAAAAATTTAGTATGCAGAGTTTTGTGGCAGAATTGTGGCACATAATGGTGACATTAGGGTTATAGCAGAACTTGACAATGGAGCTGAATTTGTTGTTGCTCTACCTTTAAAACAGTTTATACAATTTAGAACTTAAAACTTTATGAAGATATTTACATTACTTTATGCAATATTATAAGCAAAGGATAGAGGTTTCAAAATGATTATTCTTATTTGTCAGCAATTAATCTGATTTTTTTAACTGCCAAATAGTTGATCGGAGTACTTTATTCAAGTTCCAAGATTTTTTAAGGTAAATTTGATATCATTTACTATTAATCACTTGATATTGGCGTTTCAAATTCAAATTCATACCTTCCAAAGTATAATGCTCCATTTTGGCAAATGCTGCTTTACAAAGATGAATAAATTTCATTATATATATATAAATACAAATTCAAAAAACACTTTAATTTTTTGAAGTTGTATTTTTTTAATCTACAGTTCTATAAAGCTGAAAAATGAAATGTACACAAAAATGAAATGTGCATTTTGTTTTTTTCTTTAAACTAGAAATCAGGTACCAGCATTAAAATCGAAGAGGTCCATTAGGCTACCCGTGAGGCTAACCATAAGTAAAATATATTCATAAAAGCGCAGTATAGGACCTATACACCAGTTATCCAAAGTTATTTATCCGCAAAATATATATTCCATTTTGCTGGATAAACAAAAAAATATCTTGGAAATCTCAATAGATTTGGAGCTGTAGCTAATATATCAATATTGTGAAATTGTACATTTGATTTTTTCACTCATAATACTTTGAAATTTTTCAAAAAGATAAGAGAAAAATCTAAAAAACTTAACAATAAAATTACAAATAAGTTTAAATTACAGAACTAAAAAGATAAAAATTAACAATCTTAATACTAACAAAAAGAATGATTTTTTCACTTTTTTAAGTGCTAAAATCACATCAAAAATGCGAGCAAAAAAACAGCAAATTTCGCATCAAAAAACAGTGCTTTTTCCATTAAAAAAACTTAAATTTGCAACTCAGTAAAAAAAGACAAATAAATAATTTACACCTTGTAAAACAAGGAATTATTCTATATTTCTCTTAAAGTTTTCTTATGAAAAATATGCACGAAATTTTAGAAATAAATCCCCATAATTTTGAGTCTGTAAAAGACATTATTTTTGAGTCAAAACTGATTGATGAAAAGCTGCTAAATTTAGAAAATGCTGTGCAATTTATAAAGCACAAACTGGACAGAAATAAAGCTAAAGTTTTTATCAAAAAAGAAGATGATATTCCGGTAGCATTTATACTGCTATATTATAAAGTAAGTCCGCTTTCTAAAATAAAATACAATTGGCATATTTCATACCTGTATGTCAAACCAAATTTTAGAAGAAAAAACATCGGTAAACAAATTATAATGAAATGTATTGACTTTGCACGAAAAACAAAAGTGGATCATATTTCCTTAAATACGGATACTGAAAATTATGCCGCGCATCAGCTTTATGAAAGTTTTGGTTTTATCCGGAAAAATTTTATATCGAACTATTATTATTACGAAATGAAAATATCATATGAGTAACTCTTACTTCTTTTGACGTTTCAGTATTCATAAAAACACTTAATACTCTTTATTAAAACCTACCTAATTTATGATTATTACATTACTTAAAAATTATTTAAAAAATTTCAGTCAGTTTTCTGTCGAAGTTAAAGTTTTGGCTATTACTACTTTTATCAACCGATTAGGCGCGATGGTGGTTCCTTTTCTTTCTAAATATATGTTGGAAGAACTTCATTTTAGCTACAGTCAGATCGGATGGGTTATGGTATTTTTTGGTATCGGATCTTTTATAGGAACCTGGATAAGCGGAAAATTATCAGACAAAATAGGGTTTTATAAAGTCATGGTTTTTAGCTTATTCACCAGCGGACTTATCTTTATTTTGCTCCAGTTCCTAACCACTTTTTACAGTTTTTGTTTTGGAGTTTTATTACTCACTACGGTTTCAGACATGTACCGCCCGGCAATGTTGGTTTCATTAGATACCTATGCCGGTAAAAAAGAAAGAACCAAAGCGTTATCATTAGTTCGGTCTTCTGTAAATCTTGGTTTTATGTTTGGCCCGCTGATTGGCGGAATTATTATCACCCTTTTAGATTATACTTTTCTGTTTTACATTGACGGATTAACTTGTATTTTGAGTATTTTATTATTTGCCATATATGTAAAAGAGAAAAAACTGCCTTATAAACTCAACACTTTCAAGCACATAAAAGAAGATAATTCTATTTTTCAGGATAAACCATTTTTAATTCACCTTATTGTTACATTGATAACCGGTATTTTATTTTTTCAAATGTTTACCACTCTTTCTCTTTATTATAAGGAAGTTTTCAATTTTACGAGTATAGAAAGCGGGTTGTTTTTAGCATTAAATGGAGTTCTGATATTGCTTTTCGAACTTTCAATTGTGAGTTATGTAGAATCTAAAAAAATCAATAAACTTTTAATAGTATCTTATGGTATACTCTCCATGGCAGTAAGTTATCTGTTTTTATTAATCGAACATAGCATTTTTGCGCTTATTGCCATGATGGTTTTTATGACTATTGGCATTATGTTTACGTTTCCTTTTGCAAATTCATTTGTAAAAAAGAGATCTTTTAAAAAACAAGAAGGAAAATTTATGGCTGTTTTTACAATGAGCTATAGTGTTGCTCACATTTTGAGTACTAAAACCGGAATGTCCATTATTGCCGATTATGGATATAGAGCCAATTGGCTGTTTTTGACCTGTTTAGGTTTTTTCGGTTTTATTCTGGCGTACCGTTTGGTTTTTATTGTTAGTAAAGAAAAAGAAACTATTAAAAAGAAAATTGTAGAATCATTTTTTACAGCCAGCGCTAAATAGTACTGATGTTTTAAAATTGTTTCAATTGAAATAATACTGCACAAAAAAACTCGTTGAATTATCTTTCAACGAGTTTTTTTGTTCATTTATATCTGAAAATTCAAATCAATAATCTCATGCAAATTATTGAATTTAAATGATTTACATTTTTTCCTTAATATCTTTTTTGAATTTATTCAAAAGCGCTTTTGTCATTCCTAAATTTGCTTTTGTAGAATCAACAGCCAGATAAATAAAGTATTCATTATTTTCTGAGATATCAATAATGTGAATTTGATTTGTTAGTGTGATCATAATATTATCAATATTTTGCTCCAATCCTAAAGCGCTAATTGCGTTTAGTTTCGCTTTTACTACTTCTAAGTTAAAAGCTGAAGCCAACTCAGGATCAAAACTAGAAACAGAAGAATCACTGTAATAAGAAATACCACTTTTAATTTCGGTTACTGCAACTGCAACGTAACCAGGAATGTTTTTTTTAACTTCATCCCCAAATTGTTGTAAAAAATCTGACATATTAAATTGTTTTTAAATTATTGTTTGTATTTATTAATGGCGCCTAATGGTTTGATAAACAATTAAACAGAGATTAAATTTATTTTTAAAAAGGTTGTTTTTTCTAAGATTAAAAATTGTTTTTAATTTTTTTAGAACGATCAACAACGTATGAAACCAACCAGGCTATTTGCCCTTCTTTAGCAAAATATATTTTCTTTGATTTCAAATCAGGAATACTTTCCAGACAGGCAATCAAAATATTATTTCCGGAAATTAAATGCTTTTGACTGTACGTATTAATTACTTTATCTGCTTCCTTATTTGTTTTGGCCAGATTTTCGTATTTAATAAAGTTGTTTTTCAAAATGGCATCATAATTTACAATGTCTTCCATTTTTAAAGGCACAAAATGATCATCTGAATTATTTTCATAATATAGAGTCACAAATGCCCACACAGCTCCACCCGACAGGTAAATTTTCTTTTTTTCAAGTGGTAAAGGTCTGGTTCTAAGCATTTCCTGAATTTTATCTCTTAAAAGAGGCACGTATTCAAATGATTTTTCTCTATAGACCGCCATATCATTTGTTTCCCTCGGAATTACAATCGTTTTATTGATTGCTTCGGTAAGGGTAATTGTGCCGTAATCTAATTTTAAAGGGAAGAATTCAAATTTGTTTCCGTTTAGTACATCTACATATCCGCCTTTTGTGTTTCCACCGCCTATATCCAGAACAATGGCATCCTGATAATCTGATGGAGGAATAGAACCTTTTAAAAGCATTTTGCCCTCAGTTTCTGCAGTAATATATTCAAGGTCTTTATTGGTCACTGCTTTAACTTTATCGATTAAAGCCTGCTTATTTTGCGCGAGAGCAACTCCCGAAGAACCTACGATATAAATATTTTCATCATCAACACTGTATTTATTTCTAATCTTTACCAGATTTTCAAAAACTACAACTGCTGCTTTATTAATATCTTCTTCAGCCAGATTACCATCAATAGCAATTCCTTTGGCAATTCCGACATTTTCTGTCCAGTAAGCCAAAATATCATAATCTCCTTTTTTAATATTATTGACATCTATTACCGAAATCTTGATGCCTTTACTTCCTATTTCGATACCTGCATAAAGACTTTTTTGGGCAAATGCTCCAAAAGAGATTAAAAGAATAAAAAGTAAAAAATAGAATTTCAAAAAGTATTTGTTTTTCATGCGATTCGTGCTATTATTTTTTTTTGTGTTTTTGTATTTCAATCAATTACGTAATTTTTCTAATTATGGTTTATTAATTCCGATAATTATATTTTAGCAAAATAGTAATGTGCATCGACTTACTGTATTAAGCTGCGACGCCCCATATCTGTTAACCTTGAAAAATAGTGTAGTTTTATATTTTAAAATAAAAGAACGTGCAAAATTGACGTTTATATGCTTATGAATTTGTAGCCAATTTATAAATCATTTGTAGAATTTATTCGACAGGGATTTCTGATTTTAAAATTTTGTTTGAAAGAGGAAAAGCTCTTTTTAATTTTCTTTTTTTAGAAAAGAACAAAGAATTTTATGCAAACAAACCCTTAAAACACACAAAATCAGCAACATGAATAATTCATTTACTTAGATTGTTTTAAATATAAAATTTAGAGTAAAATGTGTTTAATTATTGCTGAAGAAGAAAACAGAAGAAAATTCGGAAAATGGTGTCGTATTATTTCTAATTTGAGAAAAAAAACAAATCAGAAAATATCAAAATAATGGCTATTCTGTAAAAATGAGAAAAAACTAGTTTTTATAAACTCTTAAAATTTCGACCAGTTTTACAATATTATTGATTCCTAGTTTATCAAAAATTCTGGTTTTAAAAGTGCTGACAGTAGACATTTGAATATTCAGTTTATTTGAAATTTCAAGATTTCCATCGCCTTCAACCAAAAGTTCTGCTACTTCAATTTCTCTGTCCGAAAGTTTTTCTAACGGATTAATAGGATTTTTTAGTAAAGCATTTTCTAAAATGACTTCTTTTACAACATCGCTAATATATTTTCCGTTTTCAAGAATTAATTCAACGGCTTTAATAATCTCTTCATCTTTAGAGTATTTATTCAGAAAGCCATCTGCACCTGCGTGAATGTAACGCAAAGCATATCGCGCCTCGTCATAAGCCGAAAAAATCATTATTAGTAAATCAGGATAATTTGACCTGATTTCTTCCACCATTTTGGTGCTGTTTCCTCCGGGAAGGTTTATGTCAAGAAAAAGTAAATCTTGTTTTTGATTTAGTTGGACAAGTAGTTCATCAAAATTATCTGCATGCAATATAGTGACGTCCTCAAAAGCTTTTTTCAGCAGTAGTGAAACACCATGTCGAACAACACTGTGATCATCTACCAATAATATCCTTAAATCTTTTCTTATTTTCATTTATTAAACTACTGTATACTAAAACGATTTTCTAAAACAGGCATGTACGCCATATAGCTGTAAAATATATTTTTAAGGAATTACAAATACAACCATGACAAATATACCATAAAGTAATAAAATCAAGCAGAAATAAAATCTTAAAATTTGTCAAATTGCGCTATTTAACTAGAATTTCAACCAGAATAGCTGAATTATTTTAATCCAATCTAAAATATTTACGGCTAATGCACATAAAAATATTGAGCGTAATTATTTTTTTTAAACTGACTTTCTAATTTCAGTAGATGATTTTTCATGGTTCTTGAAGAAGGTTTTTTTTGAACCTTTTTTTAGCCGATCATCTGCTACTGTCTATAACATTGCTATTGTGCTTTGAAATATTCATAATCATTTTTTTAAAATTACATTACAAAGCTATACAGTATCACAAAAGAAAGCTTATACCTTTCACACCTATAATTACATTATTATTACCAAGTTATATTAAAAAACCAGAAAGCATTCTTATTAAATACGTAGATCTTTTAAATGAACTTTTTTAGGAAACTGATAATTATATAACTTGAGTTTTCAATTCTCAATGTCCCCAGTAAAATTTTTTCTGCTGAACATTGGTTTGGATTATTTTTTTTATTACCGTCTCATTTTCGGATTTTAATAAAGCTGAAAAAATGAAATGTACACAAAACTAAAATGAAATGTGCATTTTGTTTTTTTCTTTAAACTAGAAATCAGGTACTAGCATTAAAATCGAAGAGGCCCACTAGGCGACCCCTTTGGCTCCCCATAAGCAAAATTACAGTCATTAAAGCGCAATACAGCGCCTATATACCAGTTATCCAAAGTTATTTATCCGGCAAAATGTACATTTCATTTTGCTGGATAAACAAAAAAATGTCTTGGAAATATCAATAGATTTGCAGCTGTAAGTAATATATCGAAATTGTGAAATGTTCATTTGATTTTTTCAGTAATACCTACAGATCATTCATAATTAAATAGGCTAAAAAAAAAGAGTTTGTCAGTTTAATTTTTTTTGCAATGATTTTTTTTAGAATTGCGGGTGCAATTAGATCTAGAAGCGGGATTATCTTTCCCATTTCCAAAAATTTAAAAGCGCAGAACCGATAAAAAAAAACATTTTAAAAACAAAATACATCCTTTTATAAATATAAACACAATACTTTAACACAAAAATATAAAATTATAAAAAATAAATCACAAAAATTAATTTTAAAATTAATTAATATTGTATTAAAAAAAGTCAAAAAAGCGGTTGTAATTGCCCCGTATCAAACCTAAAAAAAACACCAATGAGTAGCTGCAGCAAAAAAATCGTTATTATTGATAGTGATGAGATGACCACTAATATTCTAAAATTTATTCTTACAAACGAAGGATATGAAATAAACATTGCAAAAGATGCCATAGATGCTCTAAAAAAAAATACCGGCAATAATGCCCGATCTGGTAATTACCGCAATAATTATTCCGTTTAAATCCGGTTTGGAAATAATCCATTATATTAAAGAAAATTTCAAGAACATCCCTGTAGTGGCGCTTTCTTCATTAGGCGAAGAACAAAACACAGTAGAGGAAGCCTTCAAACTGGGTGTTGATGATTTTATAGCAAAACCATTTAATCCAGATGAGCTTTTATTGCGAATAAAACGTTTTTTACAGTAGCTTCTTATTCTTTATAAACCTGCCGAATTAAACTTTTAAATTATCAAATTATAGTACAAATAAAATGACCGCAGCTATTACTATATGGCTTAATCAAAAATAAAAAATCCCCTTGGCAACGTAAATTGGAATCAATATAAATATATTCACTTGCCGAACACAGCACTAACAAAGGCAATCCATTTAATATTTTTATTTTATGAAAAATAAATTTCAGCAAATTATAAGTACTGAACATAACATTCTCAATAAAGAACTCGCTGAGATCGATCGCAAATACAGGCCTTTTAAAAAAATTTGCATTATTTTGATTATTCTGATTTTATTGTCAATTCTAACAGACATTCTATAAAAAAGAAGGCCCCTATCTTCCGGTTGAAATACAAAATTTATTGCTTTTGAAATAAATCACAAAAATGACCCTAAATTATAATGAACTGCTCATTTATATTGAAAAAATTGAAAAGCAGCTCGACCTACTAAAAAAAGAAGAACAATTACATATCGATGCTTTGAATTTTAAACAAGCTGATCAATTGGCTTCAAAACAGCAGTTTATAAAACTGCAAATTTTAAACTATCTTGCCTATTATTTCCAGAATGCCAAGCAGGATAATGAAACTTGTAAAGAAAAAATAAATAATCTGAAAAAAAAATATTTTCTAAATAAGTTTTAAACGAAATAGCATTATTAACTCCGAGCTTAAAAATCAGTTTGAGATCAAAAGTTCCATTTTATAAGATTTTTTAAGATTATATAAACGACATTTTAAAATTTATGTTTTCTATATTGGAATTATGAAACCCTTAGTCAAATTAATATAACCAGGCTGACTAAAAAAAAACTAGATTCGCAAAAAACTAGCTATGCAACACGATTTAAAGCTTTTAAAAGATATAGTAGACAACACTCCCTTACCAATTGCAGTTTATACAGGTGAAGATCTGATGGTCGCGTTTGCAAATCCTGCAATGATTATGACCTGGGGAAAAGGAGATCAGGTAATAGGAAAAAAGTATCTTGATATTCTTCCCGAAATTCAAACACAGAATATCTCGGAACAGGCACATTCTGTGCTTAAAACGGGGATTGCTTTTCATGCCAAAGACAAAAAAGTAGATCTGGTAATAAATGGCGAGATGAAATCACATTATTTTAATTATAGTTTCATTCCCCTTTTTGACGCTGACAGAAATATCTACGGAGTGATGAATACCGGGGCAGACGTTACTGATTTGCATCAGGCCAAACAAAAAGTCCAAAATTCTGACGAAAGACTGAGAATGGCTATTGACTCGTCAGGCATGGGAACTTATGAAATAGACCTTGCCACAAAAAAAATCACAACCTGCGGGAATTTCAATATCATATGGTCCATTGAAGGGGAGATTGTAAACGAACAGCTTATTGCAAAACTGCATCCTGAGGATCAGGAGTTACGTGAAAAGGCTCATCAAGAAGCGCAGCTTAATGGAAAAATGTCATATGAAGCGAGAATTGTACACGATGACGGTTCTATTCGGTGGGTAAAAATAGACGGTAAATTCATCAAGGACGAAGATGGAAATTCCATCACTATTATTGGAATTATACAGGATATCCACAAGCAGAAACAATTTGAAGAAGAGCTAAAAAAACAAGTCGATGAAAGCACTAAAGAACTGCAGCGGTCCAATGATGAACTTCTTCATTTTGCAAATGTGGTCAGCCATGATCTGAAAGAACCAGTTCGAAAAATAAAAACCTTCAACAGCCTTTTAAGAAATGAATCCCAAATCAATTTTAGTGAAAATTCAGAAAAATACATCAATAAGATAGACCAGTCCTCCCAAAGAATGCAGTCTATTATAGAAGGAATTCTTGCGTATTCTACTCTAGATAAAAAAACGCAGCCTGTCGAGAAAAAAAACCTCGACCATGTCATTGAAAACATAAAAACAGATCTTGAACTTATAATAAAGGAAAAGGGCGCCATACTGATTACTGGAAAACTTCCTCCTATAGAAGGGGCAAATATTCTGATTCAGCAGCTTTTCTACAATCTGATACACAATGCACTGAAATTCTCAAAGGCAGAGGAGCCGCCAAGGGTAGTAATAACTTCTTCTATTATAAAAAATGATGACATAGACTGCATTGAAATAACAATACAGGACAATGGAATAGGTTTAGACCCAATCCACGCTGAAAAAATATTTGATGCTTTTGAAAGACTGAACTCAAAAAACCACTATGAAGGAAATGGCCTTGGTCTTGCAATCTGCCGAAAAATAGTTAACAGACATGGAGGTACAATCATTGCCAGCGGTGAAAAAGATAATGGATGTAAATTTATTGTGACCCTGCCATTATTACAAACTGAAGAGACAATTTGAGCAAACTGATCTGGTAGTTAATCTAAAAAGAAGCTAAACTCTATTTTAAATTTACTCTTTGGTAGTATATAATAAAAACTGTAATCTAATTTTAAGAGCAACAATCAAGATTCCTTATTTTAATGGCAAAAACTGCGACCTGTATTTTACTTTGTTTTAGAAGCAGATCACACCTAGTTTCAGATATATTTAAATTACATCAGTACTTTTAAATCGACTTGTCAGATTTTTACGTTTTTAGCATTTCGAATCTATCTATTTATGCCTTCGGAAATTTTATCTTTGACCGACCAACAATCAGCCCTTACAGGAAAAATCCCATATAAATTTGAGTATTATCTTTAAATAAATTCATATTAAATCATGAAAAAATTAGATACAGCAAAATTAAAAGAATCTTTAGCTTATATTGAAAGTAAGCAACGTGAAGTACAATTGTCACAGAAATTTGATAATCGAAGTTTGAATTCTATAATTAAGTATTTAAAAAACGATATGATCAATAATTTTAGACTAATGGGACATGATGTCTATATTTTTAAATAAAAATGGCAATACGGAAGATTTTATAACTCGTGTGCATAAAATTATTGAGAGTCATCAATAAAATTGAACCTGCAAATTCACTTTAAAATTTATATTTTTTCCAAATCCAGATAAGGTGTTATGTAATTAGAGAAATTCTGTACTGTCCGTTTAATATTTTTCGAACTTTGATTCCCAGAATTATTGCCAGCAGAGTCTGTTGTATAGGCACTCATAGAATGATCAATTTCACTGTTGGGTAAGTAGATTACTCGCAGCATACTAAATAAAAGCAGAAAATGCTAGGATGAATAATTAAAAATCGAAGCTGCGTCTTTCTTTCTCAAAACGAAGACACTTTAATGAGCAACGGCTTCTTAATACAAATTTCAAAAAGAAACAGCCACGGCTCGCACAATAATACTCTTAATCTCTTGTATTGTCTAAAGAGCTTTTCCACCCAACGAAATCTCCAACTTCTTTTGCAGTTCGGATCATAACTAAGTCCAATTTTTTTTGAATTACCTTACGCAAAAAAAAATTAAACAAAATATTCCAAAAGTTGGAATGAAGATTGATTTTATAGTGACAATGTACTTTAGTGCGTCCAAGTTCAATCTCTGAAAAAGAGAGGTAACAGTCTACTGAATACAGTGCAGTAAAACTCTTGGAAGTAAAATTGCTGATATTTACCGTAAATGATGTCTCTGGAATGTAGTCCCGCAATAAATATTTTGCCGTACTGCCTCCTTCGAAACAAATCAGATGTTCAATTCCTTTTTTGGCCGATTGATCTTTAAAAGATCCATAAACGGTATATGGAAAAAACGGAGACACCTGAAAGGTTTCCATGAGATTTAATGAAAAAAAATAATGAAAGGATTCCCCTATTGGAGCAGAAACCTTCACAAATGAATATATATCCATAGCCATATAACTTTCTAACTTACAAAATAAATTCGAAATATAATGTTTTTATTGAGTTTTATAATACCTTGCGCCAAGATAGAATTCCCTAGTGCGCTTATACATTTGCTGTTAAAATAAAAAAGTAAATCTTAATCTTCGAATTATCAGTCCTCACATTTTCATTTCAACTCAGTATTTATTCCTACAAAATAATTGAGAGAAAAAAAGAAAATAGATACGGGAAAATAAGGTCAGCCAAGAAAACAAAACCAAAATAAGTATTTTTTTTTTTACGAGTTAAAATTTGTGCTGGATTTAGACCCGAATCAATTAATCTATTTTACCGGAATTGGGTCGTCCCTTTTACAGAATTTATACCGTGAACAAGTTAGATAAAGCAAAGCTGAAAAAACCTCACCTTATATTAGAAGTGAAGAAGAAAGTGAAGTACTAAGATTAAAGAAATTTGATATTCGAATTGAATTCTGAATTCCATAATTTTAAGTACTTAAAAAAGACATGACCAATAATTTCAGGTTAATAGAACATGATATTGACATTTTAAATGACATTAGCAATATTGGAAAATTTCACAATGTATATGCATAAAATTATAGCGTTTAATCAAAAAAACAACTTAAGTTTTTAAGTTTACACCTTTTTTTATTACTGCTAAGGCTAATTTCATTTAAAATATCAACAAATATTCATTAAAACATTTTATTTGCCCTTAATAACTAAATCAACAGTATCCTAAAATGATAGTAAAATAAACCCGTATTTTATTATATACTTGATGCCGTACGGAGAGGTTGTAATCAATTATATTGGCCGGGTCTTTTTAATTATTCTCTAAATCAGCATTAGAAGAAACTTTTAAGCTATCCGCTTTGTGCCACTCGCTGCAAAGTTCCCATTTCCCTTACATTTCAATATATCTCACAGCTCTAAGTATTGTTGGATAGAACTAAAATACAATAGTTAAAAAAGCATCATCAAATTAACTAATAGAAATTTTACATTCCATCATATTTTTTTCACTTACACTAAATATAAAATTTACTTACTAACCCCTTCCAAAACAGCAGCCAATCCTAATTGAGTGCCATATGGAATGGCAGATAAATCTATCCAAAAATCAGGATTATCGTTAGAGTAGGGAAACTTCTTTCCCTCTTTTTGTGCATTTGCAAAAACTTTAGGATTCGCTCTATTATTAAAAAAGTAACATCCATTTGGACTGCCCCCGCCGTACGGTCTCCTGCCTTGTTTAAATAAGTTCCAACTGGTATTGGTCCGGTATGCATCCCTAAAAGCAGATTAGGAACAGGAACCCCTTTTTTATACATTTCATTGGCTATGGCAATTGCCCCAAAACCTGTTTCCTCGGCTGGATGGCCTACCAGGACAAGAGTTCCTTTCCATTTACTTTTTAAATCTGACATAAGTTTTGCAATCCCGAGCATCCATGTCACATGTGCATCATGACCGCACGCATGCATTACCGGAACCTCTTTGCACTGTTCATTCTTCATTTTCTTTTTGCTGGCAAAAGGCAGGTTGACAGTTTCTGCTACAGAATTACAATCCATATCGGCCCGATACATAACAACTGGACCATCTCCGTTTTTCAAAATACCTACAACCCCTGTTTTTCCTACTTTTTCTATCACCTGATACCCTAGAGATTTCAGTTCTCCGCTCACAACGCCTGCCGTCCTTACCTCCATAAAAGCAAGTTGGGGTTAGCATGGAGATCTTTATATATTTCAACAAGACGAGCTCCCTGCTGATCACACATTTCCTTTATCTTTTCAACAGATATGCCCCCAAATAGCCTCAATACCTGTCGGGAGTTGCTTCACCTGGGCAGATAACGGCACTATTATAAAAATATAAATGAGTAAATTATTTTTTTTCATATTCTGTAAGTTCTAAAGCTTTATTCACAAATTAATCCTAGGTACGTTCTATATTTTTGAATTTAAAATTATAAAAATTCAAACTTTATTTAATTAAAAATAAAGATCTTAAAATTTAACTAAATTCTTACGAAGCTTTTAATATAAAAAGTTCAGGTTCTGTGGCATCTGTCAGAATCAAATATAAGAATTTAAGTAATTTAAAAGTTAAACTGCCAATTTACAGAATGATTTAAACATAGTTATCCTTGGTCTTATTGTACCTGTTTACCTAAAAGTAAATAAGAAGGAGGCATTTTCTAATCACTGTGGTAATCAATACTCCAATGCTATATTAGAAACAGTGTTTTAGTGTTTTCAGCAATACAGCAAATCTCAGAGATCTCGTTAATAAGAAAGCCTGAAAAATCTACATTTTTCAGGCTTTCTGTTGTGGTTAGATAAAATTTACTTAATTACTTCGGGATTCACAATTATAAATTCAGTTCTTCTATTTAATTGATGATCTGTTTCAGAGCAATTAACGCCGTTTGAACATTTATTTACTAATTCTGTTTCACCAAAACCTTGAGCTTTGATTCTAGAAGGATCAATTCCTTGACTTACAATCCAATCTTTAGAAGATTTTGCTCTTCTGTTAGATAAAGACCAGTTGTACGAATCGCGCGCTCTGCTATCTGTATGTGAGCCTAAATCAATTTTAAGTTTTGGATATTTCTGCATGATTCTTACCACACGGTCAAGTTCAATCTGTGCATCTGGTCGAATATATGATTTATCTAGATCAAAGTATATTGGATTGATTTTGATCATTAGTTTACCTCTTACGTAAACAAATTCGCTAGAACCCAAATCTAGATTAAGAGCAAGCTCCAAATTTGCTTCATTGGTTGAGGCAAATGTCTTTTCATCCATATCATAGTAATCTTTTATGGCTCTTACTTTGTATGAAGAATCACAGTTTACTTTAAAATTAAAAACAGCAAATTTATCTGCAACTATACTTTCAACTTTATCGCCTTTTGCGTCATATAAAGTTACTAAAGCTCCAGGTAAAAGTGCTCCTGATTCTTTTTCACGGACTATACCTTGAACGAATTGGCTGCATTTTGCAGTAATCGGATTCGCTAATTCTTCAAAAGAATAGATATCATCATCTCCTTTTCCTCCATCTCTGTTAGATGAAAAGTGACCAGTTTTTTTTCCGTTTTGGAAAACCAAAGAGAAATCATCTTTAGCCGTATTAATTGGAAAACCTAAGTTTACTGCTTCTCCAAAACCTTTTTTATCTTGAATTTTTATAGCATAAATATCTAAACCGCCGTTTCCGTCTTTCATACCATTCGAGGAATAATAAAGTACATTCTCAGCATTGATGAAAGGAAACATTTCGCTTTTTGTAGTGTTCACTTCTGGTCCTAGATTATAAGGTTCGCTATACGTTCCATCGCTTTTTATTTCTACTGCCCAAATATCAGTAAGTCCCATTGAACCTGGTCTGTTTGATGCAAAATACAATTTTGTATTATCAGCATTTAATGAAGGATGCCCTGTATCGAACTGATCGCTATTGAATGGTAGTTTTGTGATGTTTTTCCAATTACCATCAGCATCGATATCAGCTTTGTACAATTGTATTAAAACCCAGCCTTTATCGTTTGTGCTGTATTTTTTACTATCATAATTATCTCTAGAAAAATAAACTGTCTTTAAATCTTTTGTAAATGTTACATTGGATTCGTGCATTTTAGTGTTTAAATCAGTAGAGAATAATTCTGATTCTACAAATTCACCATTTGCGGTTACAGTTGCTTTGTATAATTCTAAAAATGGCTGGCTGTTCAAATACCATTTTCTATTTCTAGATTGTTTCGTTTTTTTTGATGAAGCGTATATTGCGCTGTTTTCACCATAATACGTTACACCAAAATCAGAATATTTAGTATTGGCATCAATATTTTTAATATTATAATTTTGAGAATAAACGACAACTCCAAATAACAATATTATAAGTAAAGTAATTTTTTTCATATCTTATCTTTTATCTAGAAGAATCGAGGGCTTTTTATTTTTTTCTTGTATAAGTCAAATAATATCATAATCTCATGAGATCCTGAATTAAACACTCCATAATTAGAAGTTGTGTAATCATAAGCGTATCCAATTCTCATATCTTGACTTATATTATAACCAACCATTGCACTAACTGAGTCATCTAATCGAACTGAAAGTCCAAACTCTACTTTTTCCTGCACTAATAAGTTTAAAGACAAGTCTACTGAAAGAGGTGCTCCAGATACTGCTTTTAACATTGTAGAAGGTTTCAATTTTAAGTTTTCATCCAGATCAAACACATATCCAGAAGTAAGGAAAAAGTGTGCTTTTTCTGAAGCCGAAGAATAGATTCCGTTCTTCTGGTCCAGGTATCTTGATTCGATAAAATTCGGTACAGATAAACCGGCATAAAAACGATCATTATAATACATTACACCCACACCAAAATTAGGCGCAACCTGACTTATTGGTGCATTTAACGGATCCGGATCTACTGTCGTAAATTCTCTTATGTTCAGAAATGTTGCTCCAGCTTTAATACCGAATCCTAACTTATCTTCTTCAGAAAGATTTAAAGTATAAGAGAAATCAACATATACATTATCTTCTTTTACAGGTCCGATTTCATCATGAATCACAGAAAAACCTAATCCCACATTTTTTCCAACGGGACCATTTATAGACAATGTAGCTGTCTGAGGTGCACCATCAACTCCTACCCATTGTGTTCTTCCTAAGATTCCAATGCTTGTATATCCTTTTGAACCAGCATAAGCAGGATTTATAATATTCATGTTATACATGTATTGTGTATACTGAGGATCTTGCTGGGCAAAAACAGTACTAGTGGAAAGTATCAAAACAAAAATTCCAATTAGTATTTTAATTTTTTTCATAAAATGAGTTTAATTTTTGAAAGGAAAGAAGATTTCTAATTCTTCTCTCCTTAAAGAATTGTTTTATTTTTTTAAATACACCCAGCCTGTTTGTGGCTTTCTTTCGTTATTGTTGAAGTGAATAGTATAGAAATAAGTTCCTGCCGGAAGCATATCTCCAGAGACATTAAGTCTTCCTGTCGAATAACCATCCCACCATAATGGTGTTGTGAACTTATCTCCATTATGTTTGTACTTGTAGACAAGATTTCCATATCTATTTACAATTTCCATACTGAAGTTTGGATATAATACTTGCAAATGCTCTATTTCGAAAACATCATTTATACCATCACCGTTTGGAGTAAATCCTTCTGTTATTGTTAAAGGAACTGTAGGCTCCAATGTTACTGCATCTTGATCGTCTTCCTGTAATTTATTATTTCCAGGAGTAGAATCGATATCTGTTTCATTTGCTGCTATAACTGCTGCAACGTTTGTAAAGTCACCTGCTGGCAATACATAAGCTGTTACTTTTAATGTTTGTACTCCATTGATATCAATAGTTCCTACATTCCATATTCCTGTAACTGCATCATAAGCTCCAGTTGTTGTTGTAGCGCTTAAGAATTTATAACCTGACGGAAGCAAATCTTTTACCACTACACCTGTACCCCTGCTTGGTCCTTTGTTGGTCAATGTTATAGTAAACTCAGCATTGGTTTCTGCAATTGGTTTTAAGTTATCGACTTCTTTTGTCAATTCTAAATCTATTACAGCTATAGGCGCTGCAGTGATACAGCTTTGATCATTTGCTGGATTTGTATCTACTTGGTGCATTGCTTTTATGCTTGCACAATTTTGATAATCTCCAGATTCGTTAACAATAACATCAACAATCAGAATCTCTGTTTCTCCGTTTAGGATCTTACTTACTTTCCAGTCTCCTGTTACATAATCATAAATTCCTTTTGTAGAACTATAATTTACGAACGTATAACCTGAAGGAAGTAAATCTGATACCACGATGTCTGTTGCATCTATATTTCCATTATTTGTTAATAGAATCTCGAATGAAATCTCAGAATTTACTTTTGGATTAGTAATGTTTTTCAAGATAGTTTTCACAACTGCTAAATCTACAGATTGATTAGGCCCTGCCGATGCACAAGCATAATCATCTTCTGAAACGTTTCCATTTCCAGGAGTAGAATCAATATCTGGTTCGTTTGCTTTTGTAATTTCTGCACAGTTCATGTAATTTCCATTATCTTGAACTTTAACATCAACTAATAAAACCGCTGTGTTTCCTGTTTCTATAAAACCTAATTTCCAAAGACCTGTTGCAGGACTATATGTACCAATAGTCGAACTATAGTTAATGAATTTATATCCTGAAGGAATTAAATCTACTACTTCAACTCCAGTTGCTTTTGTTGGTCCGTCGTTCATTACTCTTACTTCAAAAGTAATTACATCGCCTACCGCTGGATTGGTAAAGTTTCCAACAACTTCTTTTGTTAAACTCAAATCTATATATGCCGTTGGCACAATCGCAACACTGCCAATATTATTTGCTGGATTAGAATCTGCCTGATCCGCTTTTACCGCAGTAGTTGTGTTTGTTATCGTTGTACCGTAAGTTCCTGCATTAACTCTTGCATCGATTGTAAGAGTTGCAACTGCTCCGTTTACAAGATTTCCAATTGTCCATAATCCTGAACCATTGTTGTAATTTCCTGCTGAAACGACGTCGCTTACATAAGTTACTCCTACAGGTAATTTATCTACTAAACTTACATTGGTTGCGTTACTCGCACCGTTGTTTGTTACTCTTATTGTATAACGAACAATTTCTCCTTCGTTTGGTGTAGCATTGTTTACTGTTTTAACAACTGCCAAATCTAAGTTTGTAACTGTTATTGTTTCAGTAGGATCATCAAGTGTTCTATTGGTATCAAATTGATCTTGCGTATTCGATACTGTATTGGTTAATACATTACCTCCTTGATCTAAACCAACAAGTACTTTAATTTCTATAGATCCTTCTTCACCTGGCTGTAATGTACCTACTGTCCAGTTTGGAGTTGTCCATACTCCTTTTCCTGGAGTAGCTGAAACAAAGGTTAAGCCTGCCGGTAAATCATCTTTAACTACTAAGTTTGTTACTAATGTTGTTCCTTTATTGGTTACTGTAACGGTATAGGTTACTGTTTCTCCAATGTTCGGAGTGCTATTGTTAACTACTTTCTTCAATACTACATCAGCACCATTTTGAACTATAATGGTTTCTGTTAAATCATCACCAGCAGTTGTTGGGTCAGATTGATCACCTTTGGCAGCAGTTGTTGTATTTACAATTGTTTTGCCTGCTGATCCAGAATTGATTATTACATTAATATCTAAAACTTTGCTTGTTCCATTTGCAAGGTTTCCTATTGTCCAGATACCAGAACCATAATTATAGTCGGCTCCTTGATTGTTGCTTACATACGTAACTCCAATTGGAAGAATGTCTGTTAAACGTACTCCCGTCGCATCACTTGGACCGTTATTTGTAACTCTAATACTGTAAGTAATGGTTTCTCCTTCGCTAGGGTTTGCTTTACTTACTGTTTTTTCTGTTACTAAATCGGAACTTGTTACAATAATTGGCTCTGTTAAATCATCTCCAACTGTTGTTGGATCTGATTCATTTCCTGCAGCCGCAGTCACTGTGTTAATGATTGCTACTTGACCAGAAGTTCCTGCCGCAGTAATTCTCGCATTGATTAATAATGTCGCAGAAGATCCAATATTGATGTTTCCAATATTCCATTGTCCACCAGTATAAGTATTAACCGTTCCTCCTGTTGCAACGTGTGATACATACGCTAATCCTGCTGGTAAATTATCTGTTAAACCTACGCCTGTAGCTATGCTTGGACCATTGTTTACTACTGTTATTGTATACTGTACAATATCTCCTTGATTTGGATTTGATTTATCAACTGTTTTTGTTGTAACCAAATCAACAATTTTCACTGGAACTACAGTCACATCTGACTGATCAATTTCATTAGGTGTGTTATTTCCGTGAATGATTCCATTTGGATCTAATTGATCTACTTTAGTCACTTCGGCAACATTTGTATAATTTCCTGCTGCATTGATTTTTGCAATAACAGTTAATGTTGCTGTTGAAGTATTTGTCAAACTTCCTAAATTCCATAATCCATTAGATGAATTATAGGTTCCTGTGCTAGGTGTTGCGCTGACGAAAGTATATCCGCTTGGTAATTTATCTACGATGTTAATACCTGTAGCGTTACTTGGTCCGTTATTTATTGCTGTAATTAAAAACTCAACATTATAACCTATTCTATGAGGAGCTGCGGTTACAATTGTTTTTGTAAGCGCTATTTCTGATAATGCATTTACAGTATCAATATCCGTTTGACTATTATTAGTAGTATTAGGGTCTTGAACAGAAGATGTTGCGCTTGCTGTATTTACAATTTGTCCAGTATAGCTGCTTGGAACTGCAATTGTTACTGTGTATGTAACCGTTTCTCCTACATTTATACTGCTAATTGTTGCGTTACCAGCGTTTATATCTCCAGTACCATTTGCATTTGGCAATATAGTTCCTCCTGTTCCAACGGCTGTCCATGTTGTTACCGCCTCCAATATTGGATCGGTGATATCATCAAGCACCACTACATTTGTAGCTACGGCTGGACCATTATTTTTAACGGTAATAGTATAAACACTATTTGTTCCAGGAATATATTTGTCTTTATTATCTGTTTTAGTAACAACTAAATCTGCTTGAGGTATTACTCTAATAGTGATTAAGCTGTTATTCGATACATTCCCTTCATTATCTTTAATGTTATAATTGATTGGTGTAGGATCTGTAATGAAACCAGGATTTGGTGTGAATGTTACTCTTCCATTTACTAAATCTACAGTCCATCTTCCCTCTCCCGGAATTGTTATACTTGTAATATCTCCTGATGGATCCTGTACTATATTGGTTCCATTTCCAGGATTAACCAAACTTACTGTCGTTGTATCAACTAAATCTCCTGTAATATCATTAGCTGTAACATCAACAACTACTGGCGTATTAATCGGATTTCCAATTGATAAATCTGGTGAAGTGATCGGAGCATAATCTATTGTTATAGTAGCTGCATTCGAACTATTACCTTGATTGTCTTTTATTGTATAATTGATTACTGGCGGATCTATTGTGTATCCTGCTTCTGGCGTAAATGTTACATTTCCAACAGCATCTGCAATCCAAGTACCAACTCCTGATACTGAAACTTCTCTAGGAGAAACCTGAATACCTCCAAAGACACTTGATGCATCTAATACTACTGTTGCTACATCAACTGTATCTCCTGTAGTATCATTTACAGCAACATTTATCGTTACTGGCAAACCTGGTGTTCCTGGTGTTGTATTTCTATCACTTGTTGCTACTGGTACATAATCTATTGTTACCGTTGCATTGTTAGATAGATTGCCATCATTATCTTTTACATTATATTGAATTGGCGTCGGATCTTTATGGAAAGTTGGCAACGGTGTAAATGTAATTGCACCTGTTGCTGGGTCAACACTCCATTTTCCTTCGTTTGAAACATCAAAACTTGTAATTCCTTTTGAATCTGTAACTATAGCTGTTGCTCCAGCAGGAGTCAATAAACGAACTGTTGAAGGATCGATAGTTCCGTCTGGATCTGAATCTACTCCTGAACCGTTGTTCACTAATGGATTTACAGTTACTGCTGTATTAATAGCATTTCCGCTGCTTAAATCATTATTTGCTATTGGCGCTTGCGCTACATACGTTACTGTTATCGTAGCAGTATTACTTAAGCCCGTTTGTGTTTCTGTTAATTTATAAACTATTGGTGTTGGATCTGATGTAAATCCTACTTGTGGTGTAAATATTATTAGACCAGTAGTTGGATCGTAAGTCCAAGTTCCTTCTCCAGACACTGTAAATGCTGTATCTACTCCTGGTGTATTAGGATTTAAATCAACAATAGTATTAGCTGGAGTCGCTAGGCTTCCGTCTCCTAATCTATCATTCGTTAGAATATTTAATGGAGATGAAGGCTGATTTGTTGTATTACCATTACTAATATCATTCGTAGCAATTGGTGGTAAACTAACCACAATTGTTTCGTCTAAATCATCTCCAGCTGTTGTAGGATCTGTTTGATCTCCTTTTGCTGCAGTTGTTCTATTAATTATAGTTAAACCTTGAGTTCCTGCATTTACTTTTGCTGTAATTTCTAAAGTAGCAGTGCTATTAACTCCTAAGTTTCCAAGAGTCCATAAACCAGAGGCATAGTTATAAGTTCCAGCAGTAACAGTATGACTTTCATACGTTAAACCTGCAGGAAAAATATCTGTTAAACTTACGCCTGTAGCACTAGTAGGTCCACCGTTATTTGTAACAACGATGCTATACTTTATAGTGTCACCTTCATTAGGTCTAGATGCAGAGATACCTGCAACCGTAACAGCTGATACTGTTTTTACAGTAACCAAATCTGCTACATTAACTGGAGTAACTACTGCAACACTCTGATCATTTTCTACTGGATTATTATTTCCAGGTATTGAATTAGGATCAAATTGGTCTGAACTTGTTACTTCTGCAACGTTGTTATAATTTCCTGTAGCTAATACTTTGGCAGTAATAGTTAAAGCAGCAGTTGCTCCGTTTGCTAAACTTCCAACAGACCAGCCTCCAGAATTACTATCAAATGTTCCTACTAAAGAAGTTGCGCTCACAAATGAATAACCAGATGGTAATCTATCTGTAACAACAACATTAGTTGCAGCACTAGGTCCATTATTTGTAACCACTATATTAAATGTAGCATTTTCACCAACATTAGGAGATGCATTTACTACTGTTTTAACTAAACTTAAATCTGCAATAGTTCTTGGAGTGCTAGAAACTGAACTTGTATTATCTGTAAGATTTCCATCAGTTTCAGTACTTGTTGCTGTAGCCGTATTAAGGTAAATACCCGTTGGTCTTACAGTAGCAGAAATATTTAAAGTTCTTGTCGCTCCGTTTGCCAAGTTACCTATTGTCCAGTTACCAGAAACATTGTTGTAGCTTCCTGCTGCATCATCGCTTACAAAAGTGTAACCGTTAGGTAATATATCATTTACAACTACTGTTGTAGCATCACTTGGTCCATTATTTACAACTTCAATTGTAAACACCACTGTAGATCCTACGTCTGGAGTTGCATTATTTATTCTTTTAACTACTGCAAGATTTACTAATGCAGATGGTGTCGTAGTTACTGTTGAAAAATCATCTCCAGTTCCATCATTTGGTGCAGAATCTGAATCTAGCTGATCACTTGCAATTACTTCAGCGTTATTTACATAGCTGCCATTTTTTAAAACTTTGGCAGTAATTTGAATGGTTTCTGTAGTATTTGCAACAATTGGTCTTGAAACTGTCCAGTCTCCAGTTGTTCTATTGTACATACCCGCAGTTGAAACTGCACTTACAAATTCATAACCAGTAGGCAGTAAATCTCTAATAACAACACCAGTAGCATTGCTTGGTCCAGCATTTGAAACTGTAATTGTAAAGTTTACATTATCGCCTACTTTTGGAGCAGCCACGTCAACAATCTTATTAACTGATAAATCAGCAATTTGTATTGGAGTTACTATAACTTCACTTTGATCATCTTCTGTAGCATCATTATTTCCTGGAGTAGAATCTCTATCTACTTCATTCGTTCCTGTAACTTCTGCTACGTTATTATAATTACCTGTTGGCAATACTCTAGCTTGAATATCTAAAGTAGCCGTTCCTCCATTTATTAGAGTTCCTAATGTCCATGAACCTGGTGTATTATTATAACTTCCAGAAGATGGAGCTGCACTAACAAATGAATATCCTGATGGTAATTTATCTGTAACTATAACTCCTGTTGCATCACTTGGTCCTGCATTTCTCACAGTAATAGTAAACGTTACTACATCACCAACATTTGGTGTAACAGTATTAACCGATTTATTTAAACTTAAATCTACTAAAGGTCCGCGTGATATTGTTAACTGATCTTGATCATCTTCTGTTAAAACATTATTCCCTGGCGTAGAATTTACGTCTGTTTCATTAGCCTGAATAACTTCAGCAACATTGGTATAATTTCCTGTTGCATTGACTCTAGCTGTTACATTTAAAACTGCTGAAGCTCCATTTGCGATTGTTCCAATAGTCCATAATCCAGTTCCATTGACATAAGTTCCGCTTGAAGGTGTTGCATTGACAAAAGTGTAACCGCTAGGTAATAAATCTCTAACTTGTACTCCAGTTGAATTGCTTGGTCCTGCATTTGAAACTCTTACCGTAAATACAACATCTGATCCTGCTAAAGGACTAATATTATCTACTGATTTAGTTAATGATAAATTAATTAAAGCAGTTGGAACAGTAGTTACCGCTGAACTATTATTAGCAGGGTTTGGATCTGTTTGACCACTTGCTGTTACTTGTGCAGTATTTCTATATTCATTAGCTGTTCCTGTTATAGGATTTACTTTAACTACAATATCTAAATATTCTGTTTTTCCATTTAAAACACTTCCTGAAAGTGTCCAATCTCCTGTAGTTGTATTATAAGAACCAGAAGTTGAAGTATAGCTCACAAAAGTATAACCAGAAGGTAATAAATCGTTCACAATTACTCCTGTAGCATCACTTGGTCCAGCATTTCTTAATGCAACTGTAAACTTAACATTATCGCCTACTTTTGGAGCTGCATTATCTACAGTTTTAGTAACTACTAAGTCTGCTAACTGAACTGGCGTAATAACAACTTGCTGCTGATCATCTTCTGCAGCATTGTTATTTCCTGGTACCGAATCAGGATCAAATTCGTTGGAATGTACTACTTCTGCAACATTTCTGTAATCACCAGTTGCATTTATTCTTGCAACAACAGTTAACACTACTGAAGCAGTATTATTTAAAGTTCCTATATTCCAAGAACCTGTAGCATTATTATATGTTGTTCCTGTAGCTGTATGACTCACATACGTATAACCTGAAGGTAAATAATCCAGTACACTTACAGAAGTTGCAGCGCTTGGGCCAGCATTTCTAACCGTTACCGTAAAAGTAACATTACTACCTACATTGTATGGACCTGCGCTTACGACTTTTGTTAAACTTAAATCTGCAATTGCTCTTGGAGTACTAGAAACACTGCTTGTATTATTAGCAGTATTTGTATCCGTTTCAGCACCGGTTACAGTTGCTGTATTGATATAATTTCCTGTTGCATTTACTCTTGCAGAAATTACTAAAGTAGCTTTTGCTCCGTTTAATAAAGTCCCTATAATCCATTGACCAGACACATTATTATAGCCTGCTCCTGTAGTACTAAGCCATGTATAACCACTTGGCAAAATATCATTTGCAACTACTGCCGTTGCAGTACTAGGTCCATTATTTACCACTTCAATGCTAAATTGAACTGTAGATCCTACGTTTGGCGTAGCATTATTTATTTGTTTCGTTATCGCTAAATCAACATTTTGAGTTGGAGTAAGCGTTAGCAAATCTTGATCATCCTCTGAAGGAATATTATTATTTGGTGTTGAATTTGGATCAATTTGATCACTTGCAGTTATCTGCGCTGTATTTGTATATTCGTTAGTTGCTCCTGTTGTTGCATTTACTCTTACTTGGTAAGTTAAATTGAGAGTAGCACCATTTAAAACTGATAATCCAGTCCAATTTATTGCATTTCCTCCGGCATTAAAAGTACCCTGATTAGAAACACTTCCTGTAATTAAACTAAAACCTGCTGGTAAATTATCTCTTACTGCAATTCCAGTTGCATCACGGTTTCCTTTGTTTGTAACGGCAACAGTAAAAGTTACAATATCTCCTACTCTTGGCGATGTAAAATTGGCTGTTTTAACCAAACTTAAATCTGTCTGACCTACTAATGTAACTTCTACAGTATCAGAATCAACCGCACAAGAACCATTAGAAACAGTAAATTTGAACACATATTTACCTGGAATAGTTCCCGCAATTTGTGTAGTTGGACTATTAACATCTAAAATAAATGGAGTATTTGGTCCTGAAACAAATGACCACGTACCTGTATTTGGTGCAGGATTTGTTGCTGCCATAGTAACAGTAGCGTATTCTCCTAATGTTTGGTCTGGACCAGCATTTACAGGTGCGATAGCAGGATTAATTGTTATCAGCATTGTATCCTCTAAGTTACATCCTCCGCCATTAGAACTTGACCATTTAAATTCATATGTTCCATTTGAAAGACCTGAAACTGTAGCTTGAGCACTAAATTTATTAGAAAAAATAGCTGTTGTTGGTCCTGAAACCTGAGTCCATGTTCCCGTTCCTGGGTTTACAGGATTCGCATTCATTACAGCACTTGTAGCATTACATAAATTTTGATCAGGACCTGCGTTTGCTGGCGTTGGAGGTGCTCCTGTAAAAGTAATATTTACAGTATCTGTACTTACAGCACAAACAGATCCATTTCTTACTGTCCAAGTAAAAGTATAAGTTCCTACTGGCAATAAATATGGATTAGCAATTGTTAATGTCGATTTTGGATTATTTGGACTGTCAATAACAATTCCACCATTAGATGGATCAGTAGTTAATGTCCATGTTCCAATTCCTCTTGTTGGCGCCACCGCATCAAGCTGAGTCGCTAACTGACAAGCACTTTGATCTACTCCAGCACTAGCCGGGCTTGGAGGTAAATATGCATTTATTCTAACAACATCACTTAAATTATCACAGCTTCCATTGCTTGCTGTCCATTTAAAAATGTATACTCCTTCTGTTAGTCCAGTAGCTGTTGTGCTGTTTGAATTAGCTGAGGTTATCGCGCCTCCTGTTGGTCCACTTACTTTACTCCATGTACCAGTTCCAGAAGTAATTGAATTACCACTTAAAGTGATTGAAGTACCAGCAGATAAACATATATCTTGGTCAATTCCAGCATTAGGTGTTGTAGGCAGAGCACTATTTGTAACTGTCATTGTATCAGTTGTAGCTCCACAAACTCCAGCACTTGCTATGTCATATTGAAAAGTATAATTATTTCCAGGTACAATTGTAGCTCTTGCCGTAGAAGACGAAAGCGCTGTAATTGTTGCACCAGCTCCAGAATTTACACTCCAAGTACCTGTCGATCCTTTTGTACCTTGCAAAATAATTTCGGTTGCATTACAAAGAACCTGATCTGGACCAGCATCTGCAGGAGCATATACATTTAATGTTAAATCTGCAGTTGATGTTGCACATGATGGTCCGTTTGTACTAGACCATCTTAATACATAAGTTCCTGTTGTAAGTCCAGAAACTCCAGTAGTTCCACTATGTACATTCGCAAATGTTGGATTATTCGGACCTGAAACAACCTGCCATGTTCCTACTCCGGCTGTTATTGTATTTCCTGTTAAATTCGCACTTGTAGTACAAACTGATAAAGGTGAATTTGTAACTACTGCTGTAGTTGGCGGTAAGCTTACTTTAAAACTAACTTCACTTGAAGCAGGATCACAAGTACCTCTGTTAACTACCCATTTAAAAACGTAGTTTCCAGGTGCTAAATTACTATATACTGCTTTTGGATCATGTATATCAGAAACTGCCCAAAAACTATTTCCTGAAACCTGAACCCATGTTCCTACTAAACCTGCTGTCAGGGTATTTCCATTCATGGTAACACTATTTCCAGAACTATCTGTACAGATATCTTGGTTAGCTCCAGCAGCAGAAGTTGGTGTTGCAGCTATTGTAAGAGTTGTAGTGTCTGAAAAAGTAGAACACCCAGGATCAGATGAGGTAGTCCATCTAAATGTATAAACTCCATCTGCTGATAGTATTATAGAAGTATTAGGATCATTAGGATTGTTAAAAACAACTGTTGAAGGTCCAGAAACTTGAGACCAAGTTCCTGTTGTACCTGTTGCAGGAGCTGTAGCTGATAAAGTCGTTGTAGTTGTTCCTGAAGGCAGACATTGGTCTGAACCTGCTTGTGCAGGAGATGGAGAAAATGTAGTTGTAGTATTCACCACAACATCACTCGATGCAGGAGCACAATCTGATGCGGCACTAGTAACCGTCCATCTAAAAGTATATGAACTGCTTTCCAGCATTCCGTTAACATAAGTTTGCGGACTTGTTGGGTTTACAATTGAAGCACCTCCTGGATTACCTGGAACTTGTGTCCATTGTCCCGTTTGACCTTCTACTAATGGACCTGCATTTAAGAAATAACTACCTGCACATACTGTTACAGGTGTTGTTCCCGCATTTGCAACAGGTCCTTGTGAAACTGTTATGGATGTTTCGCTGTAAGTGTCAACTGCATTTGTTCCTCCAGATATATTCCATCTAAAAACATATATTCCAGGAATTAAAGCACTTACAATCGGATTGTAATTATTTATATTATCAAAAGTTGCAGCATTTGGTCCGCTTACTTGTGACCAATAACCTGACAATCCTGACGTTGCCATCAAAGCTGGATTATTTCCTGATAATTGAGTTGATGTAACACCACAAAGCAAAGCAACTGTAGTACCCGCATTTGACGGTTCAGGGCTTAATGAAACAACCACATTGATATCAGCAAATGCTTCAGAACAACCAGTAGCAAAACTGCCACTTGTATATCTTCTTACTCTAAATGTGTATGTTCCAGGCTTTGTTAAATTTGAAAAAGAAAAATTACTGCCGTTAGCATTTGAAGAAGGTGAAACACCAGCAGGACCACTTACAAAGAAAGATTCGTTAGCATTCCCACCAATTGTACTCATTGGTACACTTCCAGAAGTAGCATTAACAGGTAAAACAATAGTAGGCGTACCATTGTTTAATATAAGACTTGTTGGACTGCTTACATATCGTACTGTAAAAGTAGATTGAGTTTCACAATTTGGATTGACTGCACTATTTCCTCTAATTTTATAGATAAAAGTATAAGTTGCATTATTAGTAAAATTTAACCCTGTGATTTGTGTAGTTGGACTATTTGGAGACACGATAGTTGCTCCTGAGTTTGTAGTCCATTCAACAGTTTCTCCCGCATACAAAGGCGTGTTTCCTTGTAATATTGTTGAAGTAATTGAGTTATCACAAAAAGATTGTGTCGTATTTGTTCCTCCTGCAACTGTTACGTCTTGTGTTGCAGCTGGCACATTTATAGTTACTGTATCAGAACCAACCGCACATGGACCTTGAACTGACCATCTAAACACATAAGTTCCCACTTTTAAATTAGAAACTCCTGCGGTTGGAGTATTAGGATTTGTAATTGTTGGTACGGCAGGACCTGATACAAATGACCAAGTTCCTTGCTGTGTTCCTGTTCCATTTCCTCCTATTGAAGCATTTAAATTTGTAGATTGTGTAGCAGTGTAGCATTCTGATAACGTTTGATCAGGACCCGCATTTGCTATAACCTCACCTCCATAATTTGTTACAGTTATTGATGAAGATGATGAACAAGAAGAAGAACTAATTGTCCAAGTTAACTGAGTATTACCAGCAGCACTTGGAGATAATGATATTGTTGCATTTGGCGAACTTGGATTATTTATCGTTACACCTGCATTATCTGCACCGGTTTTAACCCATAATCCTGTTTCTCCAGGATTTAAAGGAGCATTCGCAGACAACGCATAAGAGCCTGGACAGCCCTGTATGTTTGTTCCTGCTTTTGAAATTGTGATCGGATTTACTGTAATAGTTACATCTTGAAAAGTTATTCCTATCGAGCAGACTCCTGATAAACGAAAGGTATACGAATTACCTCCAAGAGCACCTAAAACTGTTGTTACTGCGCTATTAGGATTTTGAATAACTACTGAAGGACCCGCAATTTGAGTCCACTTATAGCTTACTATATTTCCTCCTACTACACCATTTAGAACTAGTGGAGTATTTGCACAAATGGTGCTAGGTATTCCTGCATTTACAGAACAATCTTGTGCGTAAGCGCTTTCGTTAAAAAAAAGAACCGAAAACAATACTAAGAAACATGAAAGTATAGTATTAAAATTGGATTTTTTGTGTGTAGACTTGTAGTTTTTTCCCATAAATAATCTTAAAATAATGTTCTTTTATAAAAGTTTTCCTTTTAAATCTTCTTTATTTAAATTCCTAACAATTTCATTTTAAACAGAAACTAACAATTAAACCAACAAGAGGTCATCGGCAGTTTTGTAACTTCCTAGACCTACGTGTAAAATATGTTATCAGCAGTAAAATGGTTTTATCTAATAGACAAACCAATTCCTCTCTATTTTCAAAACAAAAACTCAAGTAATGCTAAAGGCATTTTAGATTTTTTACTGCATTTTTATTTTGAGTCCTAAATTCACCGTTTCAAGCAACTTGAAAAGCAAAAAAAATAATTTGATTTTTTATTTTGGATGAGAGAATGTATAAGAAAAAATCTCTCTGCAAATAGCAGTTTTAGTCCCTTATACAAATGCCGGGCGAAATTAATGAAATCATGTGCGGAATTTTTAAAGAAGGCTTGCCCGATTACGTAAAATAAAAATCCTTCAACTATTACAAAAAAAATAACTAACTAAATACTAGCGCCTTATTAAAAAAAGAAATAAATTACCAATTAAAATAAAATAGGAAAAGGACTACCATTTAGGTTTTGAATTTAAAAAAGTAGCTTTAATATCTAAATTAATCGCACTTATCAGTAAAATACACAGCTCTTATTTTAATAAGATAATAAAGAAAGATCAGAAGAACCGATTGCTTTTGATTTAACGTATAGATGTTTTTATAACGGCTGTTTTTTTATATAAAATCCTAATTTTTCATTCTTTCTTCATCACACCCTTCTTGAAGATCCGTAATAAAAGTTAAGGGCGAAACTCCCGTTACTTTTTTAAAGGTCGTTGTGAATCTGCTGTGAGACGAAAAACCACATAGATCTGCAAGAAAACTTATTTTATATTTTAAAAAGTCACTGTCATTTCTTAAACGATCAGTAATATAATGTATTCGTAATTCATTAATATAACCAGCAAAATCTTTTGATTTATTTTTATTTATTACATATGATAAGTAGCGATGATTAATAGAAAGTTTAGCGGCAACATAATTTAACGAGATATCTTTATCGAGATAAAAATGAGATTCTTCAAGCTTTTCAATTTTTTCTAAAATAGCACTTTCTGTTACCTCCGACATATATTCTTTAATAGGTTCAGCCTTACTTTTTATTTCTTCTTTAGAACTATCGACAGCACTAGTATCGTTGCTTATTTCTAAATCTGGTCCATTTTTTTTTGTTCTTAAAAAAAGTAAGGCTGCTGTCACAATTATGATAAAAATACAGCACCCAATGACAATGGTTTTTATATTTTCATACTTGGACTCACTGACTGCCTGCTCCTCTTTTAATGTTGTAATTAGCTCGTTGGTATTTATTTTACGGTTTTTTTCTTCATCTTGCTTTAACTTCAAATTCAGTTCATTATACGAAATATACTTTTTATAGTTTGTTTTTTTATAAAACTGAATCAAAGAAGTATATACTTCTTGTTTTAAAGTAAAAAAATTAGAGGCTTGTGCAATGTTTTCGGCTTTCTGGTAATAAAGAAGTGCCTTGTTATCAGCACCTGCAGCAGCATAAACGTTTCCAAAACCATTGAATATAAAACCTTTTAAAGGACTCTCTGATGAGGCCGATGCCGCAAGTTCTTTCTCGGCTTTTTGATAATAGTTTAGAGCTGTATCAACCTGATGGAGGGAAAGATAATTTTTAGCAATAAGCTCATCATTGACCGCTAACTGAAATTTTTTATCAATACTGGAATCACACAATTCAAATAATTTTTTTCCAGCTTTAAGATCTATAATCGCCTGAAGATAATTCGATGAGTCCATTTCATAATATGCCTTTTCCTGGTACAAATTTCCTTGAAATTTATACATTTCATTTTTGTCTACGATTTTTTTACTTACTGAAATTGCTTTTTGTAAATGTACTTTTCCAAGGCTGTAAATTTCATATTCCCGATAAATTGTCGAAAGAAACCCATTTATTCTGGCTTGAAGATTATAATTTTTATCTATAACAGCCAGACTATCCGCACGTTTCAAGGCCTTAACAGCCTCGTTTCGCATACCATTTTGGCGTAAAAGACTTGCTCTAAGCATAGAAGCTTTTATACGTTCAGCATTATTAGCTGAAATTTTGTAAAGATAAGCGGTATTTTGAAGTGCTTTTTCTGGATTTGAACTTAGCAGTACTGTAGAAGTTTCGTTAAAAACTTTGTCATATTTAGACTTCTGAGAATAACATAAATCACTAGAAAACAAAAATATAAAAAGAAAAAAAATAGATTTTAGGCGCATATAATAAGAAAATAAAGCACTACAGCATATTGCTGCATATTCGTTAAATCAATTAATCAGTTTAAAAATTCAGTTAGATAAGCAAAGCTAATACTAATACAGTTTAGCTCTTTCATCTTCATTTTAATAGTAGGTTAAAGACTTGGGGTTCCTTAAATAATAATTTAAAATGTACTTTATTAAACTTAGAACAATAACTAAAAGTCACATACTTTACCAATTATTCTAATAAAACATCTCTGTGTAGAAATTACACTCTACACCTTGCAAATTTAAAACATCAAATATACATAAACTAAATAAATTCATTTTAAAATTTCAAAAAAATACATTTTATTGCTATGACTTTTATTTTGCTAGTATAGCTTTTTCGCCCATTTTAAAAAATGGTTCTTCTACTTGGTGCAGCCCCAAAAGATTACTTTCTTGTTTGCTGAAAACTTAAAGAAAACTTCTAAAAAGACATCCATTTAATTTGCTCTTTTTCTTTTAATAATTAATCTGCGTAATTCACTATGTCTTTCTACCACCAAAAATCAACAATAAAAAATTAAAAAAAGAAAACAAAGTCTAAAATAAAGAAAGGAGGAAAGTCTGTGGTAGCTTTTGTTTTTCAGTTTCATTATCTGTTGAATGAATTTACATGCCTACAAAATGTGATGATACCCGCAGTACGGCTTGGTTGTTATTCCAGAAAAGAAATAGAACACAGAGCTTATGAAAAACTCAGTATTCTGGGACTGAAAGATCAGGCTTTAAAACCCGCCTCCAAACTTTCGGGAGGACAGCAGCAGCGTGTTTCTATCGCTAGGGCGCTTATTAATGATCCTTATCATGGTATTAATCTGCCATGGAAATTTTAACGCTAAGCAAAATAATTTGGTTTCGATTTTTTAACTTTGTATGGTTTTGTTTTTCAGCTTGTTATGTTTTTATATTTTTTTTTGAATAACAGTGAAATTTCAAAAATAATATAGGAAGAAAAGTATGGTTACAATTTGATCAATTTTGCCTTACTTTGCATGATTTTTCATGCTTTTTAATTCAATTATAGAATGTCTCATATTGCTTTACTAGATACCAAAACCTTTTTTTTTTTATATTTCTTCTGTAATTTATTTATTTGTATCCTTATTTTCAGTTACTGGTTTTCTCATGCAGTTAACCACAATAGAGACATGCTTAAACAATTTGGATGGGGAAAATTATTGCTTTCGGTTGGATGGCTGCTCATTTACATACGAAGTGATTTATCTGATTTGTTATCTATCAATTGTGCTAATTCACTTGTTCTGGTGTCTTGTTATTTTGAGTCTGCAGCAATATTGTCGCTCATTAGAAAAAATCCTGAAAAATGCTACCGCGCACAATTCATTATTACAGCAACTGCAGTTTTCATCTTTAATATTACAGCATTTTGCACAGAATCTATAAATGCGCGTATTTTATGTATGAACGTCTCGGTTTTTATGATTTATATTATACCTGTAGTTAATTTTTTCAGGGAACGGCAGAATAATTTTTTCAGAACATTTTATGGAGTTTGTTACGTTTTTTTTGAGATCATTATCGTAGTAAAAATGTTTTACAATGTTACTCATCCTCAGGAAGCTTTTTTTACCTACACTTCTTTTGAAAGTTTGTTTTTTGCTTGCCAATTTCTCCTTACTTTAGTTGGTACAGTCGGTTTTTTACTTCTTGCGAAAGAAAGTCAGAATGTAAAGATTCAGAAACTGCTGGATGACCGAAATCAGTTTTTTTCTATAATAGCGCATGACCTCCGTGGACCCTTAGTGTCTTCAGTGCGTCTTTCAGATTTATTTATCCAGGATTTTGAGCAGTACAGTACGACGGAAATTAAAGATACTATGGTTATGCTTCATGAATCAAATGAAAACACATACAAATTATTGGATCATTTACTGGATTGGGCAGGTTTACAAAATGGCAGTATCGAATCTAGACCTGTAAAAATATCTTTACAAGATCTGATTATTGAAAATAAAGAGCTGTGCAGAAATATTGCTTCAAATAGAAACATAACAATCACTTTTAAGACAGCTCAACAAATTTGGGTTTATGGTGATAAAAACATGTTCAATATTGTTGTACGTAACCTGCTTACTAATGCTATAAAGTTTACTCCCAGAGGAGGCATAGTAACTATTGCAACACAGATTATCAAGAAAAATGCGCTTGTTTCGATTTTAGATAGTGGTATTGGAATGTCAGAAGAAACAAAGCAGGGAGTCTTTAAACTCACTAAAAAAATACTCCATAGAGGAACTGAAAATGAGAATGGAAGTGGTCTTGGACTTCTGCTTTGTAAAGAGTTTGTAAACAGGAACAATGGTGATATATGGTTTGAGAGTGAAGTAGGTAAGGGAAGCAATTTTACATTTACAATTCCATTGGCAGACAAAAGAAGTACGTTAAAGAATAGTTTAGTAAATATTTAATTTTTTTAAATTACTTTTTCTACAGATAAGTAATTCACTTGTGTAATTTATTGATTTTAAATAATTTGTGATTTTTAAAAAAAATGTGGTGTGATTTGTTGTGTGATTTATATTCAATAAACAATCATTTTTATTTTCTTAAAACGTCAAAGATACAATTCTATTTTTTAATCATAAGAACGATTTAATTGTCCTTATGATTATATACAAAGCTGGCAGTCTTACTATAAAAAATCCATCTTTAAAAAAAAAGCATTTTCAGTTTTATATATAATTTAAGGTTGAATCAGATCAACTCAAAAAAAATAAATAGAGAAAATGAAAAAAAGATTGCACACCAGTTTCGTCAAGTTTATTGTTGAGAAATACGATAAAGAAAGTCAAGAGCTCCCAGAAGAGGAAACCAATTGTCGTAAAGATATCAGCGATGAATATGATGAAATAATGCATTATGGCGATGAAGAAAATGAAACTGTGGAAAATGATGGTGAAAGTATAGATGACTTGATTACTCAGTATCTTTCATTAGTGAAACAATATAAAACAAAAGCAGATGGTAACATTCTTAATTAAACAAAACAGGAAGTATTATGATATTGAAACAATGCGACAAATTCTAAATGTATCAAAGTCTAAAATTCAAAGAGAACTGAAAAAACAGGTTACGGAAATAGTCAAGTATAAAAATTTACATCTTTATAACGAACATACTCTGTTTAACTTGATGGAAGTAATTCTAATAGAAAAATTAGAAAAGATGAATGATTGACTATTATAAAATTAAAAACTTGAAAAATAAGATTGCTATAAATAAAGAAAAGTTGCAGTCGGAAACCGATATTAAAAAGAAAGAAAAGTTGAGGTGTTTAATTCAAATAGACATTTTAAAAATAAAAATTGAACGATTAAACTAAAATCAAAAAAAGAATGTTTTTTACCATTCTTTTTTTTGATTTCATCTACACGATAAAGTATTTATATTGAAGCTTCACGAAGTTTAAAAAGCGAGCAACAATAAGATGATACAAAATATATAAATTTATATTTATAGACTTACTTGCTCATTTAAATTTAATAGTGGGTTTCTAATAAATAAGTGGAAACAAAACGAGATCACTTTTATATATAATAAAAAAGAATTTATTATATGAAAGTTATTATACCCCAAGAAGTCATTAATTGTATTTCTAAAATCGGAAATAAAACTGCACAGAAAAGCGGTTATAAAATTTATACTGCATTGAGTTTGATGTCTAAAAGACAAAATAAGTACGGATATTTCCCAGTTCCATCTACTTATTTGGAAAAGATAAATAAACGCTACAAAAGAGCCCTAAATGCTTTACAAGAAGCAAAGATTATAAAACCATATACTAGAATAGAACAACATCCCCAATTATTATTTGAAAGCATAGAAAAAAAATATTACAATGTATCAAGAGGTATTTGTATGAAATATAAATTCCTCATTGACATTACAAAAGGAATTATTGAAGAAATAGATTTTGAGAACAGAAGAAAGTATAGATGGTATTCCATAATCGAAAATTCAATGACTGAACTTGGTTACGAAGGCAAGATTTCAAGAGATACTTTTGGAAGACGAGTACATCATCCTATAATACGAATTTATAAAAAAGATTTAAAAGGTGATTATTCCGGTGAAAGTGTACACCTAATTCCGGTTTAAACTGGACAGTTTATTCTTTAGAAAATGAAGAGTTATTTTACTGATGTTTTTCTTGGTTTAAAATTAGGTAAATTTTTTACTGCTTTT